>NZ_CP054490.1:0-600000 GCF_013342985.1 Candidatus Ruthia endofausta
GTATATTTACGAATTGAGCCTCAAGAGCCGGGTGCTGGTTATGAGTTTGTTGATGAAATTAAGGGCGGTGCTATCCCTAAAGAATATGTACCTGCAGTAAATAAAGGTATTCAAGAGCAAATGAAAAATGGCGTATTGGCTGGCTTTCCTTTAGTTGATATTAAAGTAACTGTTTACGATGGTTCTTATCATGATGTTGACTCAAATGAGATGGCATTTAAAATTGCAGCCAGTAAGTGCTTGAGTGAAGGTGTTAGAATGGCTAATCCTCAATTACTTGAGCCAATGATGGCGGTTGAAGTTTCAACGCCTGAAGATTATATGGGTGATGTGATGGGCGATATTAATAGGCGTCGTGGTATTGTCGGTGCGATGGAAGATATACTTACAGGTAAGCAAGTTAAGGCAGAAGTCCCTTTAGCAGAAATGTTTGGTTATGCTAATGATTTGCGCTCAATGACACAAGGTCGAGCAAGCTATTCAATGGAATTTGTAAAATATACGGCAGCGCCCAAAAACGTGGTTGATGAAGTGATTGAAAAATTAAATAAGTAAGGGGAATAAAATGTCAAAAGAAAAATTCAAAAGAACCAAACCACACGTCAACGTCGGCACAATCGGTCACGTTGACCACGGCAAAACCACACTCACAGCCGCCATCACTAAAGTCATGGCGGAAGCGCGCGGCGGTGAATTCAAAGATTATGCAGATATTGATAATGCCCCTGAAGAAAGAGAACGCGGTATTACTATCTCAACAGCCCATGTAGAGTATGAGTCTGAAGTTCGTCACTACGCACACGTTGACTGTCCAGGACACGCCGACTACGTTAAGAACATGATCACAGGTGCTGCTCAAATGGACGGTGCTATTATTGTCATTGCTGCCACAGACGGTCCAATGGCTCAAACCCGTGAACACATTCTATTATCTAAGCAAGTAGGCGTACCTTACATCGTTGTTTACATGAACAAAGCCGATATGGTTGATGATGATGAATTGGTTGAATTGGTTGAAATGGAAATCCGTGAGCTATTAGACGAATACGATTTCTCAGGTGATGACACCCCGGTTATCTTCGGTTCAGCACTGAAAGCTTTAGAAGGCGACACCTCAGATATTGGCGTGCCTTCCATTATTAAATTAGTAGAAGCACTAGACACCTACATTCCAACCCCTAAGCGTGACACAGATAAATCCTTCATCATGCCAATTGAGGACGTATTCTCAATTTCAGGTCGTGGTACTGTGGTAACAGGTCGTATTGAAGCAGGCATTGTTAATGTCGGTGACGAGTTAGAAATCGTTGGCATTAAAGATACTCAAACCACCACTTGTACAGGTGTTGAAATATTTAGAAAGTTACTTGATTCAGGCGAGGCAGGTGACAATGTCGGTGTGTTACTTCGTGGTACCAAGCGTGAAGAAGTTGAGCGCGGTCAAGTATTGGCTAAGCCAGGTTCAATCAAGCCACATTCAAAGTTTGAAGCCGAAGTTTATATTTTAACCAAAGATGAAGGTGGTCGTCATACCCCATTCTTTAACAACTACCGTCCACAGTTCTATTTTAGAACAACAGATGTGACAGGTGCTTGTCAGCTTCCTGATGGTGTAGAGATGGTGATGCCAGGTGACAACGTGAAAATGCAAGTAGAATTATTGTCACCAGTCGCTATGGAAGATGGTTTAAGATTTGCTATTAGAGAGGGTGGTCGTACGGTGGGTGCGGGTGTGGTTTCTAAGGTGACGGATTAATCAAAAAAAGTTAAAACTTAAACAGATTTAAAAAATAGAGTTGGCTTGGACAAATATCTAAGCCTTTAAGGTTTATAGGCAAGTGGCTCAATTGGTAGAGTAATGGTCTCCAAAACCATTGGTTGGGGGTTCGAATCCCTCCTTGCCTGCCATGTTAAAGGATGTAATGTGACTAAAGCAGTAGAAAGACAAGTAAAAGAGTCATCACTAGGAATGATTGTATCAGTTCTAATTGTAATTGCATCTCTTGTGTTGTTTTATTTAGACCCATTAGGATTAAATAAAACGCTATACAAAGTATTGGTTTTATTGTCTAGTCTTGTGTTGGCAGGTTTTGTGTTCTTTAAATCATCCCAAGGCGTGCGTTTTAGTTTATTTTTAATTGAGACAAAAATTGAATTACGTAAGGTTGTGTGGCCCACACGCGATGAAACTATTAAAACCACAGGTATGATTATGGTTACTGTTGTGATTGTGGCTATTTTCTTGTGGATAGTTGATGCACTACTCTCGTTGATGGTGCAGTTGTTAACAAATTAAGAGGGGGCTAAGATGTCTAAAAGATGGTATGTGCTTCATGCAAGAAGTGGTTTTGAAGCGAAAGTTAAGATTGCAATTGAAGGGTCTGTTATTAGAGAAGGACTTGAAGACTTGGTAGGTGAGGTTTTGGTGCCAACTGAGCAAGTTGTTGAGTTAAAAGATGGGCAGAAAAAAACGGCAGAACGTAAGTTTTTTCCAGGTTATATGTTGGTGAATATGGAACTTACTGAACCCAGTTGGTTGCTAGTTAAAAACACTAATAATGTGATTGGTTTTATTGGCGGCTCATCAGGCAAACCTTCTCCAATTACGCAACGTGAAGTTGATAAAATTCTTGCACGTGTGCAAGAAGGCGCTGACAAGCCTAAGCCTAAAGTGGCTTATCAACCAGGCGAAGAAATTTTAGTTATTGATGGACCGTTTAATGAATTTAATGGCTTGGTTCAAGCAGTTGATTATGAAAAGAATTTATTGAGAGTAGAGGTGCTAATTTTTGGTCGTTCTACTTCGGTAGAATTGGAATTCTCACAAGTAGAGAAAACTTAAACGACAAACAACTTTTAAAGTTGTGATTTAACAGGGGAGCTTAATCGGCGTTTGTACCTATAACGGGTATAAATACCCAAAATGAGGCAAAGCCTCAAGGAAGAAAAATGGCTAAAAAAATTGAATCCTATATTAAACTTCAAGTGGCTGCACAAGAAGCAAATCCATCACCACCTGTAGGTCCTGCATTGGGTCAGCATGGTGTTAATATTATGGAATTTTGTAAAGCATTTAACGCAAAGACTCAAGATATTGACAAAGGCATGAAAGTACCCGTTGTGATCACTGTTTATAGTGATCGTAGTTTTACCTTTGTAACTAAAACACCACCAGCAGCTTTGTTAATCTTAAAAGTAACGGGTATTAAAAGAGGTAGTAGCCTTCCTCATCTAGATAAAGTGGGTAATATTACTCGTGTCCAATTAGAAGAAGTGGCTAGTATGAAGATGAAAGATTTGAATGCTAATGACATGGATGCAGCAGTTAATATTATTGCTGGCACGGCTAGGTCAATGGGTATCACGGTGGAGGGTGGAGCAAGTGGCTAAATTAACAAAAAAACAAAAAAATATTTCAGCCAAGGTTGAGTCTAATAAGCATTATTCAATTAATGACGCTTTAAATTTATTAAAAGAATGTGCAACAGCAAAATTTGATGAGTCTATCGATGTGAGTATCAATTTAGGTATTGATGCTAAGAAATCTGACCAAAATGTTCGTGGTGCAGTGCTTTTACCAAATGGTACGGGCAAAACAGTTCGTGTTGCTGTATTTACTCAAGGTGACAATGTGGCTAAAGCACAAGATGCTGGTGCAGACGTTGTTGGCATGGAAGATTTAATGAAATCTATGCAAGACGGTGATTTAAACTATGATGTGGTGATTGCATCTCCAGACGCCATGGGTGTTGTGGGTCGTCTAGGTCAAGTGTTAGGTCCTCGTGGTTTGATGCCTAACCCTAAAGTCGGTACAGTAACGTTAGATGTTGTAACTGCTGTTAATAATGCTAAAGCAGGTCAAGTGCGTTATCGCGCTGACAAAGCTAGTATTGTTCATGGCTGTGTTGGCAGAGCGTCATTTGATACAAGCGCGCTAACGCAAAATATTAATGCTTTAATAGAAGCACTTAAAAAAGAAAAACCTAGTTCAGCCAAGGGTATTTTTTTTAAAAAATTAAGTATTTCTTCAACCATGGGGCCAGGATTTAGCGTTGATTTAGCAAGTGTAGATATTTAAGTTTTATTAAAAGAGGTCTTTGCATGATGATGCAAAGACCTTTAAGAGAATTCTTTGGGTCGCAAGATTTTTCTTGCATGACCTCAAAGACCATAGGTGCAAACGTATCTTCTGGTATGTTTGTTTAATTGATTGATTTTTTCGATCTGCCTATGTAGAGGGTATGCAAATACTCTGTGGCGAAAGTTATCGAAAGATGGCTTTCTTTTTTAAATTGTTCAGGAGAAGGTAAATGGCTCTAAATCTGATGGCAAAAAAAGCAGTTGTTGAACAAGTAAATTCACTTGCAAAAGTGTCAGTTTCTGTTGGCGTTGCTGAGTATCGCGGATTGACAGTTGAGCAAATGACTAATTTACGTTCAAGTGCGCTTGATGCTGATGTGACTCTACGTGTTGTAAAGAACTCACTAGCAAAAAGAGCATTGATAAAGACAGAATGCGAATGTGTATTGCCGGTTCTTAGTGGACCCGTTATTTTGGGTTTTTCACAAGAAGATCCAGGTGCAGTAGCACGAGTATTCAAAAATTTTATCAAGAAGAATGAAGATTTACTCGTTAAAGGTTTGGGCGTTTCAGGTGAATTTGTAGAATCAAATCAACTTCAACGCATTGCAGACTTACCAACTAAAGATCAAGCAATTGGTATCATAATGGCGTTAATGTTAGCACCAGTTGAGAAACTAGTTAGAACCTTAATTGAGGTGCCAACTAAGGCGACTCGAGTAGTGGCAGTAGTTTGCGATCAAAAGCAATCATAAATAAATAAAAGGAGTAAATATCATGGCTAAATTAACCAATGAAGATATTTTAAATGCAATTGCCGATATGTCGGTAATGAATGTTGTTGGGTTAGTATCAGCAATGGAAGAGAAGTTTGGTGTAAGTGCTGCTGCAGTAGTTGCGGCACCAGTTGCAGCAGCAGACCCAGGTGATGACGCAGTAGCTGAAAAAGATGAGTTTGACGTTATGTTAACCTCATTTGGTGAGAAAAAAGTTGCTGTCATTAAGGCGGTTCGTAGTATTACTGGATTGGGTCTTAAGGAGGCTAAAGACATGGTTGAGTCTGCGCCAGTAGTAATCAAAGAGGGTGCGTCTAAAGCAGAAGCTGAAGAGATTCAAAAACAGCTTGAAAAAGCTGGTGCTAACGTAAAACTAAAATAATTAGTTAAACGTAAAAACTTAGAACCCCCTTGTCGGGGGTTCTAAGTTTTATTTGTGTACAGACTCAATGAAATGTTTTTTAAAAATATCAATTGAAGTTTGTTGATTAAGAAGAAATTTTTTATATAACACGATCGACTCAATACGAGGTATTCATGGCTTATTCATTCACCGAAAGAAAGCGAATTAGAAATAACTTTGGTTCTAGAGAATCAATTTTGACCGAACCAGATTTACTAGCAATCCAAATTGATTCATTTAATAGTTTTATCCAAGCGGGTAACAAAACTAAGCAAGACGTTGGTTTACATGCTGTTTTTCAATCAGTGTTTCCGATTACTGCGGTTAATAGTTATGCTCAAATTGAGTACGTTGATTATGAATTACAAGAACCTAAATTTAATGTTGAAGAGTGTAAGTTACGTGGCATAACGTTTGCATCCACATTACGCGTGAAATTAAATTTGGTTTTATTTGATAAAAATGCTTCAACTTTAAAGAAAAAGCGCAAAGTTAAGCAAATTATTGAAGAAGATGTTTATTTAGGACAATTGCCACTTATGACTGAAACGGGTACCTTTGTTATTAATGGTACTGAGCGTGTTGTTGTCTCTCAACTACACAGATCTCCTGGCGTTATTTTTGAGCATGATAAGGGTAAAACACACTCTTCAGGTAAGATTTTATTCTCGTCACGCATTATTCCTTACCGTGGTTCATGGTTGGATTTTGAATATGACCATCACGAGCATTTGTATGTTCGAATTGACAGGCGTAGAAAATTACCAGTCACCACATTATTACGCGCCATGGGCCTAAGTAGTGAAGGTATTCTTGAAACCTTTTTTGAAAAGACTATTATTAAATTAAAAGCCAAATCATGTGATTTGAGCATGGCACCGATTCGCCTGCAACGCACAATTGCAGAATTTGATATTGTTGTCAATCAAGACGTGGTAGTTGAAAAAGGTCGTAGAATTACTGCTAAGCATGTCAAGTTATTGGAAAAAGCAGGTATTAAATCAATCAATGCACCATTAGAGTATCTACTTGATAAGGTAATTTCTGCTGATATTATTGATAAAGATACGGGTGAAATTTTAATATCAGCCAATACTGTTATTTCTGAAGAAGTATTAGAGTTACTAAACACTAATAAAATTAAAAAAATAGAAATCCTTTATATTAATGTGTCTGAGACAGGTGCTTATATTTCAGATACATTGCGCTTAGATGAAACGCAAACCGAGATTGAAGCTCGTATGTCCATCTATCATGTAATGCGTCCGGGTGAGCCTGCCACTGAAGATGCGGTTAATCTACTATTTAACAATTTATTTTTTAAAAATGACCGCTATGATTTATCAAAAGTTGGCCGTATGAAGCTTAATCGTCGTTTGGGCATTGGGTCTGAAACAGGTGAGCATGTATTAACCAATGATGACATTATTAGTGTTATTAAGTTACTCATTAATATTAAAGACGGTAATGATTCTGTTGATGATGTTGATACGTTAGCCAACAGACGCGTAAGAGCAATTGGTGAGATGATTGAAAATCAGTTTAGAATTGGCCTTGTTAGAGTTGAAAAAGCAGTCAGAGAAGGTTTGAATTTAGCTGAAACAGACGAATTAACGCCACAAGATTTAATCAATTCTAAGCCTGTATCTGCAGCAGTTAGAGAATTTTTTGGCTCCTCTCAGTTGTCTCAATTTATGGATCAAGTAAATCCTTTGTCAGGTGTGACTCATAAGCGTCGTATTTCTGCGCTAGGCCCTGGTGGATTAACTCGTGAGCGTGCTGGTTTTGAAGTGCGTGATGTGCATCCTTCGCACTATGGTCGTTTGTGTCCAATTGAAACACCAGAAGGCCCTAATATTGGCTTGATTAATACATTGGCTGTTTATGCTAAAACAAACAGCTATGGATTTTTAGAAACCCCTTATCAAGTGGTTAAAAATGGCAAAGTGACTAAAGAGGTGATTTATGTCTCAGCCATTGATGAAATCACGCATACAATTGCACAAGCAAATGCAATAGTGAATGATAAAGGCAAGTTAATGGATGATCTTATTTCTTGTCGCCATAAGAATGAGTTTGTTTTGGTAAATTCATCAGAAGTGACGTTAATCGATATTGATTCTAAGCAAATTGCATCGGTAGCAGCATCACTCATTCCTTTCTTAGAGCATGACGATGCGAACCGTGCGCTGATGGGCTCAAACATGCAACGCCAAGCTGTTCCTGTGTTAAAAGCTGAAAAACCATTGGTTGGTACAGGTATTGAACGTGTTGTAGCAACGGACTCTCGTGTTTGCGTGACTGCTAAACATAGTGGCGTGGTTGAGGCAGTAGATGCATCACGTATTGTTATTCGTGTAGATTCTAAACAAACTAAAGCAAGTGAGTTGGGTGTTGATATTTATAATTTGACTAAGTATTCACGCTCCAATCAGAATACTTGTATTAACCAAAAGCCATTAGTTAAAACCGGTGACAAAATTGCTGCTGGTGATGTTTTGGCAGATGGCCCATCAACTGATATGGGTGAGTTAGCACTGGGTCAAAATATGAAGATTGCCTTTATGCCTTGGAACGGCTATAACTTTGAAGATTCAATTTTAATTTCAGAGAAGATTGTGCAAGAAGATCGTTATACAACCATTCATATTGAAGAGTTAACTGCTTATTCACGTGATACTAAATTAGGTCCTGAAGAGATTACCGCAGACATTCCAAATGTTAGCGAATCAGCACTGTCTAAGTTAGATGAAGTGGGTGTTGTTTATGTAGGTGCTCGTGTTAAAGGTGGCGATATCTTAGTAGGTAAGGTAACCCCTAAGAGCGAAACAGTGCTTTCTCCTGAGGAGAAATTACTCAGAGCTATTTTTGGCGAAAAAGCCAACAATGTTAAAGATTCATCATTACGTGTTGGTGCCTCTAAATCGGGTGTTGTTATTGATGTTCAAGTATTTACACGTGATCGTGTGGAAAAAGATGCCAGAGCGTTAAGTATTGATGCAGAACGTTTAGAGAGAATTAAAAAAGACATCGACGATGAATCTGGCATTATTGATGGTGATATCTTCCGTCGCGTACGTTTGAAACTTTCTGGTAATATGCTAAGTAAGACTGTTGGTGATATTAAAGTAGGTGAAAAGTTAAGCGCCAAGTTGATGAAAAAACTTGATAATAAAGACATTGCTGAGCTTAAAGTTGAAGATGCGACTGTTAATAAAGCAGTAGCAGCATTGGTTAAACAAGCCAAAGCCAAGCAAGTTGAGTTTGAGAAATTTTTTGAAGAAGAAAAAGCCAAAATTAACGAAGGCGCAGAATTGCCACCAGGGGTTATGAAGATGGTTAAAGTTTACGTAGCAACTCGTAAAACACTCCAAGTGGGTGATAAAATGGCTGGACGTCATGGCAATAAAGGTGTGATTTCACGTGTATCTCCAGTTGAAGACATGCCTTATCTTGCAGATGGCTCTACCATAGATTTTATGCTTAATCCATTGGGTGTGCCATCACGTATGAATGTGGGTCAAGTATTAGAAGTTCACTTGGGTTATGCTGCTAAAGGTTTGGGACATAAAATTGCTGCCATATTAGACGAAAAACGCACTGAGATGGTTAAACAGATTAGAGACTTCTTAGACAAGGTTTATAATTCCTATGGCAAGCAAGAAGATTTAGCGTCATTTAGTGATGAAGAAATTATTGAACTGGCAAATAATCTTCGTGAAGGCGTGCCAATGGCAACACCAGTATTTGATGGCATTAAAGAAGAAGACATTAAATCACTACTTAGGTTGGCTGATTTGCCAGAGTCTGGACAAGAACAATTGTACGATGGTCGTACAGGCGAGCCATTTGATCGCCACGTGACCGTCGGCTATATGCATATATTAAAACTGAACCATTTGGTTGATGACAAGATGCATGCGCGTTCTACTGGCCCTTATTCACTAGTGACACAACAACCACTTAGTGGCAAGGCTCAGTTTGGTGGTCAAAGATTTGGTGAGATGGAGGTGTGGGCATTAGAGGCTTATGGTGCAGCACATACATTGCGCGAAATGTTAACCGTAAAATCTGATGATGTCGCAGGACGAGCAAAAATGTATAAGAGTATTGTTGATGGTAAGAATTTAACAGAGTCGGTCATGCCAGAATCGTTTAATGTTTTGGTAAAAGAGATTCGTTCGTTAGGTATTGATGTTGAGTTAGAACAACACTAATTAGGAGAATTCAATGAGAGATTTATTAAAAATTCATAAGTTAGAGCAAAAAGAGCAAGATTTTGACGCAATTAGAGTTGGGCTGGCTTCTCCTGAGAAGATTCGTTCATGGTCATATGGCGAGGTTAAAAAGCCTGAAACTATTAATTATCGTACCTTTAAGCCTGAAAGAGAAGGCTTGTTTTGTGCCAAAATATTTGGTCCCATGAAAGATTTTGAGTGTTTGTGTGGTAAGTATAAACGCATGAAATTTCGCAACGTTGTGTGTGAAAAATGTGGGGTTGAGGTAACGTATTCAAAAGTTCGCCGTGAGCGCATGGGTCATATCGAATTATCAGCACCAGTTGCGCATATTTGGTATTTAAAATCTTTGCCTTCACGTCTGGGATTGTTGATGGATATGACACTCAAGGATATTGAACGTGTGCTTTATTTTGAAGCATTCTTAGTGACTGATCCAGGTTCAACACCACTTGTGCGTAAGCAGTTATTAACTGAAGAGATGTATTTTGATGCACTAGATGAATATGGTGATGACGAGTTTGATGCAAAAATGGGTGCAGAGGCTATTCAAGATGTTTTATCCGACATGAAACTTGAGGTTGAAGCGGCTAATTTACGCGAAGACAGTTTAAATACAAAAAGTCAAACCAAACTTAAAAAATATAATAAACGTCTTAAATTGGTTAACTCATTAATCCAATCTGGCAATAAGCCTGAATGGATGGTGTTAAAAGTATTGCCAATTCTTCCGCCCGATTTACGTCCTTTAGTGCCATTAGATGGCGGTCGTTTTGCGACTTCGGATCTTAACGACTTATATCGTCGCGTAATTAATCGTAATAATCGTTTAGCACGTTTATTAGAGCTTGATGCGCCTGAAATCATCGTTCGCAATGAAAAGCGTATGCTACAGGAAGCAGTAGACTCACTCATTGATAATGGTCGTCGTGGTCGTGCTGTGATGGGTAATAATCGTCGTCCTTTGAAATCTATATCAGATATGATTAAAGGCAAGCAAGGGCGTTTCCGCCAAAATTTATTAGGTAAGCGAGTTGACTATTCAGGTCGTTCGGTGATTGTTTGTGGACCATATCTTAAGTTACACCAGTGTGGTTTGCCTAAGAAAATGGCATTAGAATTATTTAAGCCATTCATTTATAATAGATTGCAAGCCAAAGGCTTGGCTTCAACTATTAAAGCTGCTAAGAAAATGGTTGAAAGCGAATCACCAGAAGTGTGGGACATTTTAGAAAAAGTCGTGCATCAACACCCAGTGTTACTAAACCGTGCACCAACATTGCACCGTTTAGGTATCCAAGCGTTTGAGCCGCTACTAATTGAAGGCAAAGCTATTCAGTTACATCCACTTGTCTGTGGTGCATTCAATGCTGACTTTGATGGCGATCAAATGGCAGTACACGTGCCTTTATCTGAGGAGGCACAATTAGAGGCAAGAACCTTAATGTTGGCGTCTAATAATGTCTTACACCTTGCTAGTGGTGAGCCTATTATTGTGCCTTCGCAAGATGTTATTTTGGGTCTTTATTATATGACCCGTGAGATGATTAATCAAAAAGGTGAAGGGCTAATTTTTGCAAATGCAACCGAAGCGCTTAACGCTCATGAATCTGGCAATGTTACCTTGCATGCAAAGGTTAAATTACGCATTCAGGATTATCAAAAAATTGATGGTAAATTTGAGCCTAGTACTAAACGTATCGTTGATACCACGGTGGGTCGTGCGATTTTTTCAAGAATTTTGCCGAATGGCTTGTCATTTGATTTAATCAATGAAGCCATTAGTAAAAAAGTAGTTTCTAATTTAATTCATGTTTGCTACCGCACGCAAGAATTAAAGCAAACGGTTATGTTTGCTGATCAAATGATGTATATGGGTTTTCAATATTCAACCAAATCAGGTATTTCATTTTGTTCAAATGATATGATTATTCCAGACTCTAAAGCCATGATGATTGAACAAGCAGAGGTTCAAGTTAAAGATATTCAGGAGCAATTTTCTAAAGGTGTTGTGACCGATGGTGAGCGCTATAACAAGGTGATTGATATTTGGTCGCGTACTTCTGAAAAAGTGGCAAAAGCAATGATGGACGAGATTGGTTTTGAAGATTTTATTGATGCTGATGGTAAGACTCAAAAACTTGCCTCATTTAACTCGGTTTATATGATGGCTGATTCAGGTGCAAGGGGCTCCCCTGCACAAATGCGTCAGTTATCAGGCATGCGCGGATTGATGGCGAAGCCAGATGGCTCAATTATTGAAACCCCAATTACGTCAAACTTCCGTGAAGGTTTGAACAACATGCAGTATTTTATTTCTACACATGGTGCACGTAAAGGTTTGGCTGATACAGCACTGAAAACAGCAAACTCTGGTTATTTAACCAGGCGTTTGGTGGATGTTGGACAAGACTTGGTTATTACTGAAGATGATTGTGGTACCGATAATGGCTTGATTATGAAAGCAGTGATTGACGGTGGTAATATTGTACAAACCTTGGGTACAGCAACATTAGGTCGAGTGACAGCAAAAGCTGTATTAATGCCAGATTCAACGAATGTATTTTTAGAAAAAGGTCATTTAGTTTCCTTGGATGATTCAGACAAGATTAATGAATTAGGCATTGAGTCGATGAAAGTACGTTCAGCTATCACTTGCGATACACGTTATGGCGTGTGCTCATCATGCTATGGTAATGATATGGCACGTAGTCATAAAATTGGTGTTGGTGAGGCAATTGGTGTTATTGCAGCACAATCCATTGGTGAGCCAGGTACGCAGTTAACCATGCGTACTTTCCATATTGGTGGCGCTGCATCTGCTTCTACTGCAGTTAGTAGTATCAATGTTAATACGGACGGTGTTGCACACTTTGAAAATTTAAAATCGATTACCAATGAAAATAATGATTTAGTGGTCATTTCTCGCTCTTCTGAAGTGACTATTCGTAATAACAAAGGTCAAGAGGTTGAACGTTATAAAATTCCTTATGGTGCGATTGTACATGTGCAAGAAGGTGGTGCGGTTAAAGCAAAAGATAAGATTGCTGATTGGGATCCACATACACACCCTATTATTTCTGAACAAGCAGGTCGTGTGATTTTTGTAGATTTTGTTGAGGGTTTGACCGTTAATAAAAATACCGATCCATTGACAGGTTTAACTTTCTTTGAGATGATTGATGAAGCCGAAAGATCAACAGCAGCAAAAGGACTAAAGCCGTTAATTAAAATGGTTGAGGAGAATGATTCTGAAGTTGTACTATCAACACATTATCTACCATCAACTGTTAAGATTAATTTAGACGACAATCAAGTGATTGCAGCAGGTGAAGTATTGGCTAAAATTCCTAAAGATTTGTCTAAAACAAGTGATATTACGGGCGGTCTACCACGTGTTGCTGATTTATTTGAAGCGCGCAAAGCTAAAGATCATTCAATTCTTGCAGAAGCAACTGGCGTTATTAGTTTTGGTAGCTCTACCAAATCTAAAGACCGTTTAATTATTACCAGTGCAGAAGGTAAAGCCATTGAAATGATGATTCACAAATGGCGTCAAATTAACGTATTTGATGGTGAAACAATTGAAAAAGGCGATGTCATTTCAGATGGTCCATCTAATCCGCATGATATCTTACGTCTATTGGGTGTTGAGGCGTTGGCTAATTATGTTGTTAGAGAAGTTCAAAATGTTTATCGCTTACAAGGTGTTAATATTTCTGATAAACATATTGAAGTGATTGTTAAACAAATGCTACGTAAAGTTGAGGTTCTTAATGCAAGCGATTCATCATTTGTTAATGGTGAAACTGCTGAATATGGTCGAGTGATTGAAACCAATAAGCAATTAGAAGCACAAGGCAAAGACTTAATCACTTATCAAAGATTGCTAATGGGTATCACTAAAGCATCTTTGGCAACTGAGTCATTTATTTCTGCTGCCTCATTCCAAGAAACAACTCGTGTGTTAACAGAAGCTTCAACAACAGGACGTGTGGATACACTCCAAGGTTTGAAAGAAAATGTGATTGTGGGTCGATTGATTCCAGCAGGTATAGGTTTTAAACATCATCAAAAACGTCGTGCTCAATATGTTGCAAGTATTACGCAAACAGTTGATGCACAGCAGGCATTGGCTGATCAATTAAACGAAGCAGAGGGGCAAACACAAGAGGGGTAATATTAACTTTTTCTTAAAAATAAAAAAACCGCATTAATCAAAATTGATGCGGTTTTTTTATTACAAGGTTTAAAATACTTGGAATTTCTACATAAATACTGTTTATATGAATCAATCTAGTTTCAATCAATTTGTTGAACAAGGCTATAACCATATTCCCGTTTTTAAGGAGGTGATTTTAGATACTGATACCGCATTAGGTTTGTATTTAAAACTGGCAGATACACCTTATTCTTATCTTTTTGAATCCGTACAAGGTGGAGAAAGATGGGGTCGTTATTCAATGATTGGCTTGAGTGCACAAACCGTTATTAAGGTATTTGGTTATGAGGTTTGTATTGAGAAAAATTCACAGCAATCTGAGTCATTCACTGTAGAAGATCCACTACTATGGATTGAGCAATATCAACAGCAATATAAGGTACCAAAAATTGAAAATTTGCCAGAGTTTAATGGTGGTTTGGTGGGCTATTTTGGTTATGAAATTATTCACTATATCGAGCTAAAATTAAAACATGCTAAGCAAAAAGACGAGCTTAATATTGCAGATATTATGTTGATGGTGTCTAATGATTTGGTGGTATTTGATAATTTAGCCAATAAGGCTTTCTTAATAACACACATTAATCCTAGCAAGCAAAGTTTTGAAGATGCGCAATTAAGGTTAAGTGAAATCGAGCGTCAGATTAACCAGCCTTTAATTAAAAAAGACTATCAATCTGATCATCTTAGTAGTGCAGATTTTATCTCTAGCTTTGGCGAGCAAAACTATAAAGCTGCAGTTGATACTATTCAACAATATATCAAGGCTGGTGATGTCATGCAAGTGGTTCCTTCACAAAGACTTAGTGCAACATTTAAAGCACCACCAATTGAGTTATATCGACAACTTAGACGCCTCAATCCATCGCCTTATATGTATTATCTTAATTTAGATGATATTATGATTATCGGTTCTTCACCAGAAATTCTCACTCGTGTAGATAGTAATAGGCGTGCAACTGTTAGGCCTATGGCAGGTACTCGTGCGCGCAGTAAAAACCATACCCAAGACTTAGCATTGGAGCAAGACTTATTAAATGATGAGAAAGAAATTGCAGAACACTTAATGTTGATTGACTTGGGTCGTAATGATTTAGGTCGTATTGCAAAAACTGGCACAGTTAAATTGACTGATAAAATGTTTGTTGAGCGCTATTCGCATGTGATGCATATTGTGTCAAACGTTGAATGTGAACTTAAAGACGATGTGAGCGTGATTGATGTTTTAAAAGCAACTTTTCCAGCAGGTACACTCAGTGGCGCGCCTAAAGTACGAGCTATAGAAATTATCAATGAGATTGAGCCTTTAAAACGCAATATTTATTCAGGTGCAATTGGCTATTTATCTTGGCATGGATGTATGGACATGGCAATTGCTATTCGCACTGCTGTGATTAAAGATCAAATGCTTTATGTTCAAGCTGGAGCGGGTATTGTTTATGACTCTATAGCACAATCAGAATGGGATGAGACTATGCATAAAGCTCAAGCACTTATCAAGGCTGCACAGCAAGTTTAAGTGGAAAAAAATAACCAAATAATTTCTTGTTGTTTGGTTATTTTTTTACTTCCTTTTGAGGAATAACTTAGTTTTTCTCTGTAAATGCATGCGTTTTAAACTCAAACAAGTAATATTGATTTTTTTATAAATGGCATTGCTTGCAGTTGGTATGAAAAGTTACCTTTAAATAAGGTCATAAAACATTGGATATTGCGCGGACATTTCTTTTAGAAGCCTAGAATATTATAATATAACGCTTTAATAAAAGAGTTGCAAAGTATTTTTAAGTACTATATCATTCTCCTCGTCAAGGCTTAATGCCTTGTTGAGGGATTTATTTTTTTATGTAAAAAGGGGAGAAACATGAAGAAAACCATTTCTTCTATCTCAGTAGTCGTGACGTTGGCAATATTATTTATGATGCCAACACAAGTGGGTGCTAAAGAGATGACGGGTGAAGAGGTAACTTTCAGTCGAAAGTTTGGCAATTGTCTATCATGCCATATGATTCCAGGCGGTAGTTTACCAGGAACGATTGGACCACCACTACTTGCAATGAAAGCAAGATTTCCAAATAAGGCTGATTTAAGAAAGCAAATTTGGGATGCGACTATTAAAAATCCAGATTCAATTATGCCTCCATTTGGTAAGCAGCAAGTGTTAAGCGAGAAGCAAATTGATCAAATTACAGATTTCATTTATTCAAAATAAGGAGAGCAGGATGAAAAAAAGGTTATTTTTAAAAAGTGCAATGGCAGGTTCTGCAGTTGCCACAGCAGTAGGTGCAGGCTTACTAACACCAAGTATGGCTTTTGCTAATTCTATAAGTTTTAAGGTTAAATCAGATACAGCAACTGCTTCGGTTGCAAGTGCTGCTCAAGGTTCATTTAAATTCAAAGCACCTAAGATTGCTGAGAATGGTGCAGTAGTGCCGATGACAGTGGATGCTTCTAAGATTAAAGGCGTAACAAACATTTCTTTCTATATTAGGAGTAATTCTACCCCTTTAGTAGCTTCATTTAATTTATCTGGTGCTCAGGGTTATGTTTCTACTCGTGTTAAGATGGGTAAGACTTCTCCAGTGATAGCGTTAGTGACAGCAGGCGGTATAACAACTTCTAAAACTCAAGAAGTCAAAGTAACGATTGGCGGCTGTGGCGGTTAATTAACTAATTATATTAAAAGGAGAATATAAAAATGGCAAATATTAAATTAAAGCCCAAGGCTAGAAAAGGTGTTATTGGTATTAAGTGTTTAATTAAGCACCCTATGGAGACAGGCTTACGTAAGAAAAAAGGTAAAATCGTACCAGCTAACTATATTGAAAATATGGTTATATTACACAATGGCAACAAAGTTGTAGACGCTGATATCGGTAGCTCAATTTCTGAAAACCCATATTTTAAGTTTAACGTTCCTGGTAAAAAGGGTGACATAATTGAACTTAAGTATAAAGACAATAAAGGTAAAACAGGTTCTGCGACTATAAAGTCTAAGTAACTGTTTATAATTACTGAGGAGAGATTAATGAAAAAACTAGTAACCATAGTGGCTAATTTAGGCTTGTTGGTTGGTATGGCATCAGCTGATGTTGCATCTGACCAAAAAGCTTTTATTAAGCACTTTAAAACAATTTTTCCGAATGTTGAATTTGCAGACTATACCAATGGTGTATATGCGGTTGATCAAGGTTCAAGAGAACAATTCGAAGAAATCTTAGACGGTATTCCTCCTTATGAGGAAGCGGTAGAGAAAGGTGGCAAGGAGTATTTGAAGTTTGGCCTTAATAAGTGTAGCTCACTTAAAGATCCAGCGGCAGCCCGTGTTAAACACCCATACTTTGATGAAATAACTCAGCAAGTGGTCACACTTGAAAGTGCGATTAAGAAGTGTTACCAACAGCGAACTGGTAAGAAGCTAGGCTCTAAGAAAGGTAAAATTGCTCGTATTAGTGCTTGGATTTCAGATCAAGCAGCTGGACAAAAGATTAACGTAAAAGTTGAGTCTGCTGGCGCTAAGGCGGCTTATGAGGAGGGTAAGGTTTTCTTTTATGCTAAGCGTGGTCAGTTCAACATGTCTTGTGCAGATTGTCATGTGTATAATGCAGGTAAAAAAGCGCGCGCTGATATTTTATCACCTGCGTTAGGTCATACTACTCACCTACCTATGTATCGTGCGAAATGGGCTAGTATGGGTACACTACACCGTCGTTATGGTGGTTGTTTGAAAAACATGCGTGCTAAGCCATTAAAAGCTCAGACAGAAGCGTTTCGCAATATGGAATTCTTTCATCAAGCAATGAGCAATGGTCTTGAAATCACTGCTGATAGATATAGGAAATAGGAGACACTAATGAAAAAAGTATTATTAACAACTTTGACACTATTTGCTTTAACAGTTCAGGCTGATTTCTTGGATGGTTCGCATAACTGGAATAATGGTTCTTCTGATTCATTTAAGTCTGCTATTAAAGCAGCACAGACTGGTTATGAAGCCAATCTTGCTGTAAATATGGCATGGCGTGATACTGGAAAAATGATTAAAAAAGCTAAAAAATTGTATAAAGCAGGTAAAAATGTTGCGGCAATTACTTTGGCGAATAAAGCTCATAAGCAAACAATTAATGCAACAGTGCAAACTGCATTAGCAAAAACGGCTGGACCTAGGTTCTAAGGAAATCTAGTGAATTAGAAAAAATACCCCAACATTAGGGTATTTTTTATCTATTGTTTGTTGATTAAAAAAGCCTGTATTAATTTTTTTTAATCAACAGTAAGAAATTCTCAATAATTTTTACTCTGTCTGATATATTTTTTGAAAACTTTCAGTACTTTTAAAATAAAAAAAAGTTCTTTAGACTTGTAAAATGAATAAGTATTTCATCAAATTTATTTTAATTACTCTTAATGGCTAATTCTGGTTTTGTGCACCTACATTGTCAAAGTGAATTCTCAGTTGAGAACTCTTTGGTACGTATTCCAAAATTGATTGAAAAAGCACAAGAAATTGGCATGGATTCAATTGCACTAACAGATGAGTCCAACCTTTTTTCTGCCGTTAAATTTTATCAAAAAGCCACTGCTGCTAATATCAAGCCAATATTTGGTGCTAGAGTTAATGTCAAAGATAAAGAGGGTGAGTTTTATTCGGTTTTATTATTGTGTCAAGACCGCCAAGGCTACCTTAACCTTTCTGAATTGATTTCTTTGTCTTATACTCAAGGACAATCGTTTGAGTGTGTTAGTGTAACGCAGCAACAACTAATTGATTATAACCAAGGTTTGATTATGATTGCAACACCTATTTATAGCGATGTAGCTAAACATTTAATATCGAATCAAATGATTGAGGCTAAGCAAAAAGCTAAATTTTGGCAAACTGCTTTTGTTGAACGTTATTATTTAGGTGTACAGAGAACTTCAAGGGAGTTTGATGAAAAACACTTACATCTTTGTGTTGAATTGGCGCTTGAGTTTGGTATTGCTGTTGTGGCAACAAACGATGTGCAGTTTTTAAATGAAAGTGATTTTGATGCACATGAGGCCAGAATTTGTATTTCTCAGGGCAGTCTCTTAGATGATACACGGCGTGAGCGACATTTTTCTAACCAGCAATTTTTAAAATCATCTGAGCAAATGCATGAACTGTTTGCTGATTTGCCAGAAATTTTAGAAAATACATTAGAAATTGCCAAACGTTGCAATGTGCATTTTGAGCTATTCAAAAAGAATTATTTGCCAGATTTTCCTGTGCCAGAAGGCTTAACCATAGAGCAGTTTTTTTGTGAAGAGTCGGAGCGTGGTTTGATTCAGCGCTTACAAAACTTAAAAGTTGATGCGCAGGTTTATCACCAGCGCTTAAAATTTGAGCTTGATGTTATTATTCAAATGGGATTTCCAGGTTATTTTTTAATTGTGGCAGATTTTATTAGATGGTCAAAAGAAAATGACATTCCAGTAGGCCCTGGTCGTGGTTCTGGTGCTGGTTCTTTAGTGGCTTATGTTTTGAGAATTACTAATGTTGATCCGATTAAGCATGAATTGTTATTTGAGCGTTTCTTAAATCCAGAGCGGATTTCAATGCCAGATTTTGATATTGATTTTTGCACTGATCGTCGAGATGAAGTGATTGATTATGTGTCCAAAAAGTACGGTCATGAAAAGGTTTCACAAATTATTACTTACGGCACGATGGCGGCTAAAGGTGTGGTGCGTGATGCGGGACGTGTTCTGGGTCATTCTTATGGGTTTAGTGACAAAATATCAAAGATGATTCCTAATGATTTGAAAATGACACTTGAAAAAGCCTTGAGTGAGCCTGAAGAAGGAGGCTCGGAGGAATTACGAACTCGTTATGATTCGGAAGAAAGCGTGACTGCATTAATTGATCTTTCTAAGCAGTTAGAGGGCTTAGTGCGAAACGTTGGTACACATGCAGGTGGTGTGGTGATTGCACCAAGCAAGATTAGTGATTTTTGTCCAGTATATAAAGGTTATGGTGAGAATGATGGCGTAGTTTCTCAGTTTGATAAAGATGATGTTGAAGCAGTTGGTTTGGTTAAATTTGACTTTTTAGGGTTGTCTAATTTAACGGTTATTCATAAGGCTGTTAAACTGATTAGCGCTAAAGGCTTGTCAGATGAGCCGATTGATTTAGATGCTTTGCCATTGGATGACAAAAAAGTTTATGAGTTGCTTCAACGTTGTGACACAATAGGTATTTTTCAATTAGAGTCCGAAGGTATGCGTAGTTATCTAAAGAAACTGCAAGCGGATAATTTTGAAGATATTGTTGCCATGTTAGCACTGTATCGCCCAGGCCCATTAGATGCAGGTATGATAGATGATTATATTAATGTAAAGCATGGTGCGCAGGTTAAATATCCACATCCGATGCTAGAGCAGATTCTTAAACCAACTAATGGTGTGTTTTTGTACCAAGAACAAGTAATGAAATCAGCACAAGTAATGGCAGGTTACTCTTTAGGTGGCGCAGATTTACTTAGGCGTGCGATGGGTAAGAAAAAAGCCAGCGAGATGAGTCGTCAGCGTAGTGTGTTTGTTAAAGGCGCTGCTGAAAAAGGCATTGACGAGAAAAAAGCCAATGAAATTTTCGATTTGATTGATAAATTTTCAGGCTATGGTTTTAATAAATCTCACTCGGTGGCATACGCCTATGTATCTTATCATACTGCTTGGCTTAAGTCTCACTATCCTGCTCCTTTTATGGCGGCAGTTTTATCCGGCATGATGGACGATACAGAGAGAATCTCATTTACCATTAGTGAAGTGCGCCAAATGGGCTTGATGGTTAATGGGCCAAACGTATGTGAATCTAATTATGAATTTAGCATTAATGATGCAAAAACAATTGTATATGGTCTTGGTGCAATTAAAGGTGTGGGTGGGGCGTTGGTTGATGCGCTCGTATTTGAGTGTAATGCCAATGGCGCTTACAAAGATTTATTTGAGTTCTGTTCTAGAATTGAAAAGCGTTATTTGAACAAGCGCGCCATTGAGGCGTTGATTTATAGTGGCGCTTTTGATGTATTAGGCGTGGATAAGGCAAGTTTAATCAAAACCTACCCTATAGCTATTAGACAAGCAGAACAGAAGCAAAATGACCATTCTAGTGGTCAGAGTGGGTTGTTTTCCAATACTAAACAACATAGTGAATATGAGGTGCATTATCTTTCAGCACCAAGTTTTTCGTTTAAAGAAAGATTGCAACTAGAAAAAAGCGTACTGGGCTATTATTTTGATGATCATCCTACTGATGAATACAAGGCTGATTTAAAGCATATTGGCGCAACACTGCCTTCTAAAGTTGTCTTTAGAAATAATAAAGAAGTGCGCGTATTGGCATTAATTTCAGAGCTGCGTTATCGCGCTACTAAGAGTGGTGGGCAAATTGCCCTAGTTACAGTTGAAGACGGTGTCAAGCTATTAAATGCTGTGATATTTACCAAAACTCTAGGTTCGGTGAGTGAGCAACTTATTGTTGATGAAGTGGTGGTGATTTCAGGCAAAATTAATAAAGATTTTAGAAATCAGTGGCAAGTGGTGGTTGATAAAATTGAAAATATTGGAGAAGTGAAAATGAGCTATGCCAAGGGTTTTGAAGTTTTATTAAACACCAAACACCAGTCAATTTTTGACAAACTTGTCAAAGTGCTACTTGAGCACAAAGGTAATTGTCCAGTTAAAATTTCTTATATTGCTAATAATTTAAGAGGCAGTATGTTGCTAAATAAAGCCTATTTGGTGACGCCTAACCAACAGTTAATTGATGCTGTGAATGTCTTGGCTCAAGATCAAGTTAGTAAGATTCATTATCATTAGTTGCATTGACACTGATAGTAGTGCGTATAATCTTGCCTGTATTGATTAATTGTAATATCTTTATTTAGAAAAATCTTAATTTGTCCAGCATAATTGGTGTTTAAAATATTAATGTTATGGTTTTTATATCTATCTAAAACGATTTTAGCAGGATGATTAAATCTATTTTTACAACCACTAGAAATAATAATTTTATCCAAATATTGAATTTGTTTTGAGCGCAAGTAGAGAATAACGACCGCATCTCCCATGTTAAATCCAGAAGGGTAGCCACTGCCTGTTGCCTGTATCAAATAATAGAGTGTATTTCGTGTTTCTTGAAAGTGACGAAAATAGCAAAGAATAGAGCAAAGATTATACCCCATTCAAAGTTTAATATTATTAAGATATTTTTAAGTGAAAATACTAAGATACCAAGCAAGAAACTTAGACTATAAACTAGCATAAATAGTTGACACTAATCAAGGGTTTTTGTAAAGCATGTCATTATTGATTTATCATTACTAAATATATCTTGAAATCCTTGGTTTAACACGTGAAACCAGCTAAGTTTTCCTCTAAAGTGTTCTCAAATCAATTGATAGACATTTTTTCAGCTATTGGTTTTTTATAAATTTATATAAGTTATTGATTTTTAATTAAAAATTTTAACTGATTAATTTTTATTCAAAACCATAAAAAGGTGCAATGTATCAACGTATTTGAGTACTTTTCAATGAGATATTAACATGTTTATCCACACTTTTGTGAGTAAGTCTATTGGGTGTTGATTTAATAGCATTTTTTGGTGTTTATAAGTATTCTTTAATAAAGATTGCAAGGATTTTTTTTGCCACTTTTTTTTTGCTATTTTTTGCTATTTTTTTGTTTAAATTTTGACTTAAAAAAACCACCTCATTTTCATCCACATTGGAGCCAAAATCAGTATTTGAAACGTCATTAAGGATAATGACATCACAGCCTTTATTTTTGAGCTTTTTTTGAGCATTTTTTAACGTATTTTGCGTTTCTGCAGCAAAACCCATACAAATAGGTTTTTTTCCTAATTTGCAGACATCTGCCAATATGTCTTTGTTTGGAATGAGCTCAAGTATTAGGTTTTTTCCATCTTTTTTGATTTTCTGATTTTTTGTATTTTTAACAGAAAAATCACTCACAGCCGCACAAGCAATAAAAATATCTTGACCAGCAATGTTATTCATAACTTTGGTATACATCTGTTGTGCACTAATAATGGGCATATTGTTAGATTTTTCATTTAGAGTTGTGGTGATATTGCCATAAATACAAATCACTGATGCGCCCATTTCAATACAAGCATTAATCAATGCCATGCCCATTTTTCCGCTACTGTGATTAGAAATAAACCTAACTGGGTCAATGGCTTCAATAGTAGCACCTAAAGTAATCAACACTTTTTTACCAGTGAGTTTTGTACTAATGAACTGCTTAGCCACTTGTTTTGCAATGCTTAATGGCTCTACGAGCCTGCCTATACCAATATCACCACAAGCCTGTTCGCCAGATTCTGGCTTAATGATGATTGCATGACGACTAATGAGTGTTAATAAGTTGTCTTGAAGTGCATGAGATTGATACATTTTTAGGTTCATAGCAGGTGCAATAAGTAGTGCTGCATTACTTGCTAAAATGACACTACTTAATAAGTCATTAGCTTTTCCTAGAGCGATATTGGCGATGGTATTGGCACTGGCAGGCGCGATTAAAATAGCATCTGTCCATTTGGCAAGTTCAATATGTCCCATGCTAAGTTCAGCATCCTCATCCCATAAATTGTAATGAACTTTATTTTTTGAGATTGATTGTAAGGATAATTCAGTAATAAATTTAGCACCTCCCTCAGTAAGAATCACTTTTACCTGAGCGCCCAAATCTTGTAATCGGCGTACAATATCAGGTGCTTTATAAGCCGAAATAGAGCCACTAACGCCAAGGATGATATTTTTATTAGTTAAGCTGTTCATTTTAAAGTGGCAGTTATTTTGATGTCATCACCCACCATTTTAATATCGATAATATTCAGTTTAATTTTATGAGCCATATCTTTAATAATTAGATTAAGCATTGAATTGGCATCACCACCCATCAATATGGGTGCCATATAAATAACAAACTCATCAATTAAGTTACTTTTAATCATAGCACTAATCAGCTTAGGCCCTGCCTCAAGTAGGACATTGTTAATGCCTTGATTGCCTAATTGGATTAAGACATCATCAAGGTTCAATTTGCCAGAGTCAAGCGTTTTAGTGTTAGTTGGGTTTAAGATTAGTGTTGGTGCATCGGTGTTAAATATATTAAGTGAGGTATCTGTTATTTGGTTTTTACTATCAACCACAACACGTAGTGGTGTTGGACTGACGTCATCAAGACGTACCGTCATTAAAGGATTATCACTAATAATTGTTCCTGAGCCGGTCATAATTGCTTGGTGATTGGCACGTAGTTTTTGCACGTCCAATCTTGCGATCTCTGAGGTAATCCATTTGCTTTCACCTGAGCTCATTGAGGTTTTACCATCAAGACTCATGGCTATTTTGCAGCGCACAAAGGGCTGATTGGTTTTCATGCGTTTGACGAATCCTTGATTAAGAGTTAATGCATCATTTTCTAACAAACCAATCTTAACCTCAATATCTGTATTTTCAAGCATAACAACACCTTTACCATTGACTAGTGGATTAGGGTCGAGCATAGCAATAACAACTTTTTTAGCGCCTGAATCAATAATGGCTTGTGCGCAAGACGGAGTTTTGCCTTGATACGAACAAGGTTCTAAGGTGACGTAAAACGTGGCGTCCTGAGCTTGATGATTAATTTGTTGTAAGGCGTTAATTTCTCCGTGTGCTTTGCCAAAGGTTTGGTGATAGCCTTTGGCAATAATTTTTGCATGTTTTACAATCACACAACCGACCATAGGATTAGACTTTACACTGTATATGCCTTGACTGGCAAGTTTGAGTGCGATTGCCATGTTTTGAGTGTCATTTTTTGAAAAAGTTGCCGGCATATTTCAGATATAATTGTGAGAATATTTTGCATAAACATTGACAATATTTTACCTAGGAGAAACAACATGGATGAAGAAAAAAAACAAGCCTTAAAAGCAGCTCTTGCACAGATTGATAAACAATTTGGCAAGGGTTCAGTTATGTTTTTGGGCGATGACCAAGTTCAAAGTAATATTGAGGTAGTTTCTACAGGCAGTTTAGGCTTAGATATTGCCCTAGGTATTGGTGGTTTACCTAAGGGGAGAGTGATCGAAATTTATGGTCCTGAGTCATCAGGCAAAACAACGCTAACATTGCACGTGATTGCTGAGGTACAAAAACTAGGTGGTACAGCGGCTTTTATTGATGCTGAGCATGCGCTTGATCCTAGATACGCTAAACGTTTGGGTGTTAATACGGATGATTTGTTAATTTCACAACCCGATACAGGTGAGCAAGCATTAGAGATTACGGATATGTTAGTACGCTCAGGTAGCGTGGATATTGTGGTGATTGACTCTGTTGCAGCACTCGCACCCAAGGCAGAAATAGAGGGTGAAATGGGTGCTTCACATATGGGACTTCAAGCCCGACTTATGTCTCAAGCACTTAGAAAACTTACCTCAAACATTAAGCGAACCAATACCATGGTGATTTTTATCAACCAATTACGTATGAAAATTGGTGTTATGTTTGGCAATCCTGAAACCACAACTGGTGGTAACGCGTTGAAATTTTACGCCTCAATACGCTTAGATATTCGCCGTATTGGTGCGATTAAAAAAGGCGATGAGATTTTAGGCAATGAAACACGCGTTAAAGTATTAAAAAATAAAGTTGCATCACCCTTCAAACAAGCAGAATTTCAAATCCTTTACAACGAGGGTATTTCACTTGAAAGTGAAATAATTGATTTAGGCGTGAAGCACGGGTTTGTTGAAAAAGCAGGTGCTTGGTATAGTGTTGAAGGAGAGCGAATTGGCCAAGGTAAAGATAACGCTCGTGAATATTTAAAATCAAACCCTAAGCTCAGTCAAAAAATCGAGACACAAATCCGTGAAAAATTACTAACTAAAGAAGCAGACATTGAAAAAGGACGTTAGCAATCAAGACGTCGATTAATCAAGCTTATCACCAGATTTTAAGTTTATTGGTCCAGCGTGAGTATTCTGCTTTAGAGTTGACGCAAAAATTAAGTACTAAAGGTTATGCTATTGAAGAAATAGAGCCAGTATTAGTGCAACTAGCACAAAATAATTATCAAAGCGATGAACGCTTTTCTAAGGCGTTTGTACTTATGCGCACTAATCAAGGTAAGGGTGATGTATTAATCAGTCAACAATTGAAACAAAAAGGTATTGAAGATTTTGATTTATCAACCATTGATTTTTTTGAACTTGCTAAAAGGGTTAGATTAAAAAAATATGGCGAGCAATTACCTAAAGATTATAAAGAAAAAGCTAAACAACAGCGTTTTTTACAATCACGTGGGTTTGATCTTGAGCAAATTAACCAAGTATTTAGCTGTGAATAGACTATTTACCATGCACTCACCTTTGTATATTAAATATCCTTATAGTGAAATAAGAGTAATAGAGGCTTTATTTGAACACCCAATTAAATGATGCGTGGCCAGAGATCTTAAGGTTTTAAAAAAAGCTTTTGCCTTATTTATTAAAAATGCGTGTGCGCGTTGTTTTGGCAATAATGTTTTTAATTTTCGCAAAACTTGCCAATGTTGCAGTGCCTGTTGTTTTAAAAGAAATTGTTGACTCTTTAGAGCAAACTAACTTAGCTGATTTTGTCATTAGGGTTGCTTCTTTGCCTATGGTGCACTATAAGGCTTGCTAGTTTGTTATTTAATGAGCTTCGTGATACGATTTTTGCGTGCGTCCGTTATCACGCTATGTATTTGATTGCACTTGCTGTGTTTAAGCACTTGTATACACTGGGTTTATTTTTTCATTTAGATTGCCGCAATGGTGGAATTACTTGTGATTATTAGTCGTTGCACTCAAAGTATGTCTACCCTGTGTTGTCGATTTTTTTAACATTATTCCTTCGTTTTTTGAGATATGTTTAGTGATTGGTATTTTGTGGCTGAATTATGATATTTTCTTTGCTGGTATTTCATTATTGACCGTGGTTTTTTATATCGGGTTCACACTGGCTATCACAACTTGGCGGATGAAGTATCGTTATCAGATGAATGACATGCAATCTGAGGCCAATACGAATGCAGTGGACAGTTTGATTAACTATGAAACAGTTAAATATTTTAATCAAGAGAATTTTGAAGTTAATCGTTATGATGAAACTATGACTCGTTAGGAAAATGTCGCCACGAAAAGTTTTACTTCAATGACGGTACTTAACTTTGTTCAAGTCTTATTTGTATTACTTGCTAAGAAAAATACCTACTAAGTGTTGGTGGCTGAATTTAGTCACAATCCAGAGTTCCGAGACCGAGTCAGTAATATTGAGTCTTTGCAGCAACAATCATTATTTTATACGATGAAATTAACCAACCACAATTAAATCAACTTAAAGCACGTTACTGCATGGATGTAACCTTAACATTTCCAATTGAGCGAGATTTATTAAGGCGAAGTATTGTTTAGTTGCTTGTCAAAATATACATCAAGCACTTGACGTGCAATTGGTGCTGCTTTTGAGCTGCCATTGCCTGTATTTTCAACAATAATAGCGATGGCTATCTCTGGATTTTCAATAGGGGCAAAGCCAGTAAACAAAGCATGATCTCGTAATTTTTCATCAAGTTTTTCTGCAATATATTGCTCTTCAGCGTCAAGGCCGAACACTTGTGCAGTTCCAGTTTTTCCAGCTAAGGTATAAGTTAAACCCTTATTGAGTCTTCTAGCGGTGCCTTTAGGGCCGTAAATGGTTTGTTTCATTCCGTCAATCACATTTTCCCAATTTTGAATATTTTTAATTGGAATTTGTATATGGCGACCTTTTTTAGATTCAATGATTATATTGCCAGGTACTTGCGTATTTTTAAGTAAGGTTGGCCGAAATAAAGACCCCTTGTTGGCAATCGCTGCTGTGGCAACTGCAAGCTGCAAAGGAGTAACAGCTATAAATCCTTGACCAATGCCTGTAATTAAGGTCTCTCCGCGATACCAAGGCTCATTTTTATTTTTATTTTTCCAAGTTTTAGAGGGTAGAATACCAGCGCTTTCTCCGGGAATATCAATGCCTGTTTTTCGGCCAAAATTAAATAAGTCTAAATTATCGTGTAATTTGTCAATACCCAATTTATCTGCCAAATCATAGAAAAACACATCACACGATTGTGCGATTGAGTCTTTGACATTTACGTATCCATGTCCTGTTTTTTTCCAGTCGTTAAATTTGCGTTTAACGTTGGGTAATTTGTAATAACCTGAGCAGAAGGTGCTACTTTTATTACTAATAATATTTTCTTCCAAACCTGCTAGAGCCACCATGGGTTTAATTGTAGACCCTGGTGGGTATAGCCCTTGAACGGCGCGGTTAAGCTGAGGGATATTTGTTGAAGTTTGCAACTGGTTATAGTTAGCATGTGATATGCCATTAACAAACCAGTTTGGATTATAGATGGGCGTACTAACTAGCGTTAATATTTCCCCATTCCTGACATCTATAACTACAATTGAACCACGTTTGCCTTGAAGTAATGTTTCTGCTTTTTTTTGCATATCTAAGTCAATGCTTAAATATAAATTCTCACCTGCAATAGCAGGTTTAATAACTTGGGTGTCAATAACTCTGCCACTTACATTTCGCTCAATTTGTTGCAAGCCATTAGTGCCATGCAATCGTGTTTCGTATTGTTTTTCAATGCCAGTTTTACCTACAAACAAGGCTCCTAAATAGTTTTTCTTATCGTAAAAAAGCTTCTCTTTCTTAGTTATTCTAGAAACATAACCAACGACATGAACGCTAGAACCTTGATTGGGATAAATCCGATGAAAATAAGGCTCTATATCTACACCAATAAAAGCATTACTAATTAAGAATTTTGCAACCTGAGTTTCATTAAGATTATATTTGATTGGGATGCTATGAAATTTTTGATAACGCCTTGCATTTTTATTAAAGCTTTTGATGTTATTATCGTTGATAAAGCCAGATTGTTTGAGTTGTTGTAGTGTTTTAGCAATATTTTTAGTTTTTTCTTGTGTTAAGGTCAATCGAAATGCCAACTTGTTAGTAGCTAAAACATTATCATAGCGATCAAATATTTTTCCTCTACTAGGTGTTATGGGTAGAGTACGCATTTGGTTACCCAAAGCTTCTTCTAAGTAATATTCATGGTTTACTATTTGTAAATTGTAGATTCTAATCACTAATAAAGTGGTTAGTAAAAATATAAAAATAAGTGCTAACCTCAACCTAGAGAAGAGTATTTTGTTTTCAAGTTGAGCATTATTTATACTTTGCATTTTGATAATAAAAACCGAACGATTGGCCAAATCAATGCGCCAGTAAACGGCGCTAAAAATAAGTAATAGTTGATAACAAAACCTTGTGTTAATACAAAAGTTAGTAAGAAAAATACCAGATAAATACTACTAGATATAAACACATAGATTTGTTGAGTGCTTAGGTTGGATACAAAAAATGATTGTTTGACATTATTAATAAATAGGCTGCTCAATATGAGTGCTAAGGCATTTTGTCCCAAAATATCACCATGTAGAACGTCAACAAGTAAGCCAAGAATGAGTGCAATAAAAAATTTGGCTTTGGTTGGAAAATATACCAACCAATAGGTATAAAAAAGTAACAACCAAAATGCAGATGCATCTAATAACACATCATTTAGAGGTATTACACTTAAAATTAATGCAAAAAAAGTAATCTTAGTTAGAAATATGTAAGGGCGCTGTGCGTTCATGATTAATCGGTCGTAATAATGACAAATTCTAGTTGCTCTAGTGTTTGAGTAGGTTCTAATTGGATATGCAAAAAGGGCTCGTTTTGGTGTTCTTCTACACGAATTACTCTTCCTAATGGATATCCATTAGGAAATTTTGAACCGATGGCGCTACTTAGAAATACATCACCCACTTTAACGTCCAAATTAGGCTCGATAAATTCAACATCTAATAGATGATTATTCTCAGCAACGCCTCTGCTAATACCACGAATACCACTACGTTCATTTTTAACAGGCACGTGTTGCGTAGGGTCACTGGCCATTAATATGGTTGAATATAGTGGCGTTGTTCGCGATACTTGTCCAATAATGCCTTTAGCGCTTAAGGCAACCTGTCCAACCTTGATACCGCTACTACTACCTTTGTTAATAATAATTTGTTTTTTCAGTCTAGATTGGCTGAGTGCACTTATTCTTGCCAAGGTAAAGTTTTGTTGCTTGATGGCATAACTTGAACCTAAAAGCGCTTGGAGCTTTTTATTCTCAAGCGTTAAAGCGTTGTAGGTTTGTAATTTAGCTTTGAGTTTTAATAGTTCACGATGTAAATTATTATTATTTCTGATTAATTGACTTTTGCTGGTACCTTGCTCATCAATCCAAATATAAATCTGTGAAGGCAGATTTACCATCATATAGATGGGTGATATTAAGGTTGCAATTGGTTGTCTTAGATGATTAAGATATGAGAACTTATAATCAGAGAGTATAAGTAGTATAGCGATAATGACAGGGATAAAAAGTTTAAGAAACTTCATGTTGGTAACCCTTATAAATCGTTAATCAATATTTAACTACTCAGCAGCTAAAAACCCCACATTATGTTCAGATATCATACTAAGTGCAACACCACCACCACGAGCAACACAAGTGAGTGGATCGTCAGCAATGCGTATTGGTAGACTGGTTTCTTGACCAATAAGCTTATCAAGACCGTCCAAAAGTGCACCGCCACCTGTGAGAACTAAGCCATTTTCAGCAATGTCAGAGCTTAACTCTGGTGGTGTTTTCTCTAGCGCAGTTCTAATAGCACCAAGAATCATTTTAAGTGGTTCTTGTAAGGCTTGTCGAATTTCAGTATTAGTTATATTAAAACTCACTGGAATGCCTTTGGCAACATCACGACCTCTAAATTGCATTTCTTTAATTGCATTTGATTTAAAAGCAGAACCGACCTCTTCTTTGATTTGTTCAGCAGTAGAGTAACCAATAATAATACTGTGTTCACGGCGCACGAATTTAACAATCGTGTCATCAAACACATCACCACCTACGCGCAGTGAGTCAGAATATACAATGCCATTTAGTGACATGATTGCAATTTCAGTTGTGCCACCACCAACATCAATAACCATAGCACCTGAAGCTTCTTCAATAGCCATACCTGCACCCAGTGCAGCCGCCATTGGTTCCTCAATTAAATAAACATCACGTGCACCTGCACCAACAGCACTTTCTTTAATAGCGCGACGCTCAACTTGAGTTGCACCGCAAGGCACGCAAATAAGCACTTTAGGACTGGGTGAAAAAAAGCCAGAACGCAAAACCTTACGAATAAAGTGCTGTAGCATTTTCTCAGTGATTTTAAAATCAGCAATCACACCATCTTTCATCGGTCTGATGGCTTCAATGGAGCCAGGTGTTCTACCCAACATATTTTTAGCATCTTGACCCACAGCAATGACGGTTGATTCTAACGACCTTTTGTCATTATGAATAGCAACCACTGATGGCTCATTAAGTACTACAGCACCATCCATATAAATCAGTGTATTAGCCGTACCTAAGTCAATAGAAAGACTTTGGCCTTTTAAAAAATCAAACATAAAAATTCCCAGTTAAGTATTCGTAAAATAAAGAGATATAATACTATAAATAATCAGTAAAAATTAAGCAATAATCAACACCTTGTAAATATGAAAATTCAACAAAAACATGTCATAGAAAGCATTTTTAATGCTTTACAATATATCTCTTATTATCACAGCCCTGATTTTATTCAAGCAATGACCAATGCTTATGAAAAAGAAACCCACAAGGCTGCAAAAAATGCCATTACACAAATTCTTATTAACTCAAAAATGGCAGCCTTAGGTAAGCGCCCAATGTGTCAAGACACTGGTATTGTTAATGTATTTGTTGAAGTGGGTATGGCGGTTACTTGGGTAGCTGATTTATCATTAGAAGATATGATTAATGAAGGTGTTCGTCAGGCATTTACCTATGCAGATAATCCTCTTAGAGCTTCAATTGTAAAAGACCCATTATTTACTAGAGTTAACACTAAAGATAATACACCAGCAGTTATTCACATGAAAGTTGTTAAAGGTAGTCAGCTTAATTTTATTGTAGCAGCTAAAGGCTGCGGTTCTGAAAATAAGGCAAAATTTAGCGTACTTGCGCCAGATGATAATATTGTTGATTGGGTGTTAGAAACCATACCAACCATGGGTGCTGGCTGGTGTCCGCCAGGTATGATTGGCATTGGTGTTGGTGGTACGGCTGAAAAGGCTATGTTAATGGCAAAAGAAAGTTTGATGGAGCCTATCGATATTCAAGATATTGCACAAAAATCGAACCCCAGCAACCTTGAAAAACTACGTCTGGAGTTATTTGATAAAATTAATCATTTAGGTGTTGGTGCACAAGGCTTGGGTGGTTTGACAACGGTGTTAGATGTTAAAATTAAAGATTATCCAACTCATGCCGCCTCTCAAGCAGTGGCGATGATTCCTAATTGTGCAGCAACGCGCCATTTACACTTCTCACTTGATGGTTCAGGTGTGACTCAATTGCCAGAAGTGGATATGGATAGCCACCCTCAATTAGAAATGGATTATTCTCAATATAAAAAAGTTGATTTAAACAGTTTAACCCGCAAGCAAATGGCTCAGTGGAATATTGGCGATACCTTGTTGCTAACAGGTATAATTATTACCGGACGAGATGCGGCACATAAACGCCTTAAGCAAATGCTTGATAATGACGAAGGCTTGCCAGATGGTGTAGATTTTGACAATAAATTTATTTATTATGTTGGTCCAGTGGACGCCGTTGGTGATGAAGTCATTGGTCCAGCAGGTCCTACTACTGCTACGCGTATGGATAAATTTACTGATATGCTGTTGGATAATACCAATATTTTAGGTATGATTGGTAAGGCAGAACGTGGCGAAGCTAGTATGCAAGCCATTAAAAAACACAAGGTTACATATCTTATTGCAGTAGGTGGTGCGGCTTATTTGATTTCTAAGTCTATTAAAAAGGCTAAAAAAATTGCATTTAAGGAGATGGGCATGGAGGCAATTTACGAATTTGAAGTTAAAGACATGCCAGTTACAGTCGCAATTGATACTCAAGGTAATAATATTCACAGCATTTTTCAAGATATTCAAATAACCTACTAAGTGTGTCGCTAGAGTTTTAGTGGAACTATCTTTTTCGAACCAACTTAAGCATTTTAGAAATGTAGTCTTGGCGTATAATAGCGCCGAAGTTGGTCGGATGGTCGCTGGAGATTAATTTTTCAGAGGAAAGTCCGGGCTCCATAGAACAAAGTGCTAGCTAACAGCTAGGTATGGTGACATAACGGAAAGTGCTGCAGAGATTTAGACCGCTTATTTTTAATAGGTAAGGGTGAGAAGGTGCGGTAAGAGCGCACCGCGCATTTGGCGACAAATGTGGCAAGGTAAACCCCACTTGGAGCAAGCTCAAATAAGCCAATGATGATGTTGCTCGCGGAGTTGGCGGGTAGAGTGCTAAAGCGTTTTGGTAACAAAATACGTAGATGAATGACCATCTATTACAGAACCCGGCTTATAGACCAACTTTTTTTTACTTTCTACTACATTGAATAAACAACAAAGTGAAAATTAATAGGCCTTAAAAGTCAGAAAAACCATACCAAGTTGGAAATAAAATAAGACTCATTAAAACCATGATTTGGATAGCAATAAAGGGCATAACACCTTTATAGATATCCATTGTTTGAATTGATTTAGGAGCAACCCCTTTGAGATAAAACAAACTAAAACCAAAAGGTGGCGTGAGAAAGGAAGTTTGCAAATTCATAGCAATTAAGATGGCAAACCAAGCCATGTCAATGCCGAGTGATTGGGCGATTGGGTAGAAGATGGGGACGATAATCAGTGAGATTTCTACAAAATCGATAAAAAATCCAAGAATGAGAATAATAAGCATGGACAGTAAAATAAAACTCATTTCTTTAGCAGGGAGTTGCATAATAAAGGTTTCTACTAGGGTGTCACCACCGTTGTAAGTAAACACCATGGAAAAGGCAGTTGCGCCGATTAGAATGGCAAAGACCATTGAGGTGATTTTGATGGTTTCAATGCTGCTTTCACGCAACATTGCCCAGTTTAGTCTTTTATAGAGAGTGGCTAATACCAAAGAGCCTACTGCACCAATTGAGGCAGATTCAGTGGGTGTAGCAATACCAGAAAAAATAGAACCAAGTACGGCAATAATCAGGGACAAGGGTGGGAGAATGGCTTTGGCGACAAGTAAGTATTGTGTGTGGGTTTTTAAATCATGATTTTTGCCTTTAAAGGCAGGAGTGGCTTGTTTGTCAAATTGGGCGATTATCAGCACATATAAGATATAACTACCTACCAGTATTAAGGATGGCATCACTGCACCTTTGAATAAATCTCCCACAGGTACGCCAAGGACATCTGCTAGGATGATTAGAACAATTGAAGGAGGAATGATTTGTCCTAGCGTGCCTGTGGCACAAATGACGCCACTGGCGAGATTTTTTTTGTAATGGTGCTTGAGCATTACGGGTAGTGAAATAACCCCCATTGCTACTACACTTGCACCAACAACACCTGTAGAGGCGGCAAGTAATGAGCCAACTAAAATAGTAGAAACAGCAAGACCGCCTCGCACATTGCCAAATAACCCGCCCATGGCTTCTAAAAGCTGCTCGGCAAGTTTGGTTTTTTGCAAGACAATGCCCATGAAAATAAACAAAGGCACTGCCATTAAAATTGTATTTTGCATCACGTTCATGATGCGATAAGGCATAAAGGCAAATAAATCCACGCCTTGGCTTAACACGCCAAAAATAACCGCCACACCTGCAAAAGTAAATGCCACAGGAAAGCCGATCATTAGTAGCATTAGGGTGATTAAAAACATAATAAGCCCTATCATAGCTTAAGTTTTTTGAGGTTGTTACGTACAAAGATAAGCCCAGACATAATTAGCAAAATGAAACTAAGTGGGATGACACCTTTAATGATAAAGCGATAGGGTAGACCACCGGGATCGCCACTTTGTTCGTTTAACAAAAAAGCTTGATAAGAAAAATCCACGCCGTTGTAAATAATTAAGACACTAATGGGTAGGACGAAGATAACAAAGCCAATAAGGTTAATCCATGCCTGTCTTTTAACACTAAGATTGGCATAAAAAATATCAACCCTAACATGAGCATCGTTTTGTAATGTGTAAGAAATGCCGAGTAAAAACATGGCTGAGAACAAATGCCAACCCATTTCTTGAATGGTGATTGATGAATTGTTAAAGGCGTATCTTAGAACAACATCTATAAAAATGGTAAAAATGGTTAATAAAAGCAATCCAATGGTTAGATTTTCTAACCATTTTGTGTATTTATCCACCACGATTAATTATTGCGTTTGAGAGTTCAAATAAGCCTGATCTGAGATTGCTGTCCAAGCACGCGCCTTTTTTAAGTAATTCTTTTGTGATTGAATGATTTCTTTGGACAGTGAATTATTAGCAGCTAACTTGGTAAGGAGTTTTTTATTAGCAGCTCTAAGCTTGTCAAATACTGACTTTGGAAAGGTTTTGATTTTGATATTAGGATAATCTTTTTTCATACTTGCCCAGTTTTTGGCGCTTTCATGATTAGAGCGTGCCAGCATATCATAAGCAGCTAATTTCATTGAGGTGATTAAGATGGCTTGTAAGTCTTTAGGCAATGCATTAAACTTTTTCAAGTTAATTAAAAACTGCATTTCAGAGCCAGGTTCATGCCAACCGGTGTAGTAATAAGGGGCAATTTTATGAAAACCCATTCTTAAATCCAACGAAGGACCTACCCATTCTAAGGCATTAATTGTGCCACGATCTAGTGCAGTGTATAACTCACCTGCTGGAATATTGGTAGGTTTAGCGCCAACCTTTGCTATGATTTCACCTGCGAATCCAGGGATGCGCATTTTTAATCCCTGTAAGTCCTCAATTGAGTTAATTTCTTCTTGGAACCAACCACCCATTTGGTTGCCAGTGTTGCCACCGATAATAGACCTTAGTCCATGCTTAGCGTAGACTTTATCCATTAATTCTTGACCACCACCATATTCAAACCAGGCATGTTGCTCGTTTGCTGTCATACCAAAGGGCATGGAGGTGAAAAATAAAGTATTGATGTCTTTACCTTTCCAATAGTACGAGCTAGAATGGCCAAGGTCGTATTGACCAGACTTAACCATGTCAAAAATACCAAGTGGGGCTTTGTGTTTGTTTTTAGAGTCAATTTTAATAACCAGACGACCGTTTGACATGTCAAACGCTAGTTTAACGGCTTTTTTAACCGCATCGCCAAAAATAGGAAAGTTGCTTGGCCAAGTTTCGGCCAACTTCAAGGTATAAACTTTAAAGTTTTGTTGCTTGATTTGCTTTTGATTGTTATCATCACTAAACCAACCAGCAGTAGTGGTGACAAAAGCAGTTAGCATTAATATGACGAGTGTTTGTGTTATTTTTTTCATGATTACCTTTATTTAATTTGTGCCAAAACGGCGCGATTTTGTTGATTATAGTCTTTAAATTTTTGAATATTGAAAAAATCATGATTTAATAACTGTATGATTTCTTCTTGTTGGTCAAAGCCGTGTTCTAATAAAACATAGCCTTTTTTATTAAGATATTGTGGTGCGTTATCAATAATAGTGCGAACGTCATCCAAGCCATCTTTGCCAGACACAAGTGCACTTTGTGGCTCAAAACTTAAATCATTAAGGTAGGGGTTGCCTTGTTTAATATAAGGCGGGTTGGAGATAATTAAATCAAATGTTTGGTTAGGCGTAGCTTCAAACCAACTGCCCAGTTGAAAGTTAATGTTTGTTTTTGCATTTTGCTGGGCAATGTTAAGTGCATCAATTGAAAAGTCAGTTGCAGTTAAGTGCCATTGCGGATTTTTATCGCCTAAAGTAACAGCAATAATTCCACTACCAGTGCCTAAATCAAGTACTTCACAGATTTTATTTTTATCAAACAAGCCCAAAGCAATGTCGATTAAAAGTTCAGTTTCGGGTCTGGGGATTAGCGTACTAGGGGTAACCTTAAAATCAAGATGATAAAACCCTTTTGTGCCATTTAAATAAGCAAAAGGCGTACCAGATTGTCTTTGTTTTATGAGTTGATTAAGTTGAGTTTTTTCCTCATTATTGGGCTGATAATCATAATGGGTAATAAGTTGAGTGTGGCTTTTATTAAGGGCTAAAGATAATAGTGGCGCAATATCAATTATGTCACTGTTTAAATAATCCTGGATGGTAACCAAGATTTATAAATTAACGGTTGTTAATCCCAATGCTTTCCAATTTTGTATACTACCTCGAAAGTATTTAATTTTAGCAGTAGGATAACTATACTTAAGCAACGTCGTTACAGAAGTTGGTATTTGACCGCACCAGATGCCATTGCAATATAGGACTAAAGTTTTGGCATAAGAAAAATCAGGTAATTCGTCAATTTGAACGCCTAACAAGTCTCCTATAATTTCTAGTGCTTTTTCTTTATTTTTAAAACGCGTATAAGGAATGTTAATGGCAGTGGGAATAACACCCGTAATGGTTGGCCAATTAGGTGTACGTGTACCAATAATTAAGATGGTGTCATCACCTGCTGATTTTTGTTTAATGTAGTTAATCATAACCAACTCGCCAATCGTCTCTACAGCGTGTGACGCAAAAGAGTATAACGAGTTGAGTCTTGCCACGGGCAGTTTTGAGATAAAAACTACATTGGGTAAATAAGAATTTGTTTAGTGGCTTTTTCCTGCGCATAAGTACTTAGTGTTAATAGGCTGATTAGTAATAATGTTAATTTTTTCATGATTTTTCCCCTCTTAAATCGTATCTGTTTTTCATTGCCACAATAAACCCCAAACCAATGAATGCCCCTGGTGGTAAGATGGCTAGTAAAGTACCTTGATAGTTTTCAAATATAGTAACACTAAGCGTATTACCTAAATCACCCAGTAATAATGCAGATTGCTCAAACAAAGTGCCATTGCCAATCAGTTCACGCATTGCACCTAATACAATCAGTACAATAGAAAAACCAACACCCATCATCAATCCATCCAGTGCAGATTTCCCCCAAGTATTTTTACTAGCAAATGCTTCAGCACGCCCTAAAATAGCGCAGTTGGTTACAATCAATGGTACAAAAATACCCAATATCAAATATAAATCATAAAAGTATGACTGCATCAATAACTCAACAATCGTTACAAATGAAGCAATTAGTAGGACAAAAATAGGAATACGAACTTCTTTTGAAATTTGATGACGAAAAATAGAAACGGTTATATTAGACGCTACTAAAACAAAAGTAGTTGCCAGCCCAAGTCCGATTGCACTCACAATATTGTTAGTGACTGCCAATAAAGGACACAGACCTAAAAGTGCAACTAAGGCTTGGTTGTTATTCCACAGACCATTTTTTATAATTTTGGTATAGTCACTCATGACACTCGATTATATACTTAATCACACGTTGATTTATTGACAACAAGCCTTTGATTTTGTAAGTCTTTTTCCTATGATGCATATTAATTCTGTAGCACTTATTTCTAATGCCCCCACAATACAGCAAATACTAGAAAGCAAAGGCTTTTATTTTACCACACTCAAATAATGAAATTGAGCGCATAGAAAGCTCTGATTTTTCTGCTAGAACCCCTTGGGATAGATTGAGTGTTCTGCGTTTTTGTTTGAGCACTTTAGCAAATGATATTTTAATTGGCGCTTAATTTACCTTAAAACATAGAAAAATGATTGCTTATTTGCCACAAAGTGTTACTTTTTTCAAAAAATTATATTTTATCACGAACAATAATTCCTGATAAAATAATTCGCATTTATGACACGTTGGAGGTGTGGTAAGCTCTTGGTTTAGCAGGAGCGAGGGTCGGGGTTAGATTGAAGTATAGTGTATTTTTTAATTAGCAAAAAAGGAGGGTATGTAGGGTATGTATAACACTCCTGTGTGTGTTAACCAGATAAAAATTGATTAAGAGAAAACGATTTGTCCATCTTTAACATCGCTATGAATGGTTGAGCCTGATAAGAACTCTCCAGCAAGAATTTTTTGTGACAAAGGATTCTCTAACAACTGTTGTATGGTGCGTTTGAGTGGTCTAGCGCCAAATACAGGATCATAACCTCTGTCAACAATCATACTGATAACTGTGTCACTCAATGTTAGTTTAAGGTTAAGTTTAGCCAAGCGCGCTGATAAGATTTCAATTTGTCTGAATGCAATGTTTTTGATTTGGGATTTTCCTAGCGTTTTAAAGATCACGATTTCATCAATACGATTGACAAACTCAGGTCTAAAGTGCTCGTTGATAATCTTAGAAAGTTCAGCGAACATATCCTTACCTGGGTTTTGTTGAATCAGGTGTGAACCTAAGTTTGAAGTCATAATAATAACAGTGTTTTTAAAATCAACTGTGCGACCTTGGCCATCTGTTAGGCGACCATCATCCAGTACTTGCAAGAGAATGTTAAACACATCTGGATGAGCTTTTTCAATCTCATCAAGTAGAATGATTGAGTAAGGTTTGCGACGCACGGCCTCAGTTAGCATGCCGCCTTGTTCATAGCCAACATAGCCTGGGGGTGCGCCAATTAAACGTGCAACCGAGTGTTTTTCCATAAACTCACTCATATCAACACGGACAATGGCTTGCTCGGTGTCAAATAAAAAGTCTGCCAAGGCCTTGGTGAGTTCGGTTTTTCCCACGCCAGTTGGACCCATAAATAAAAATGAGCCATCGGGGCGATTAGGATCAGATAAGCCACTGCGTGCACGACGTACGGCATCAGAAATTACTTTAACGGCTTTGTCTTGACCCACTAGGCGTTTGTGAATAATACTCTCCATTTGCAGTAATTTGTCTTTTTCGCCTGCCATCATTTTATCCACAGGAATGCCCGTCCAACGGGCGACAATATGGGCGATTTCATCTTCCGTAACTTTATTTCTAAGCAGGGTCATTTGCTGCGTACCAGCATTTTCAGCGATACCTATTTTTTGTTCTAATTCAGGAATAATACCGTATTGAAGTTCACTCATTTTGGCTAAATCATTATTGCGATGTGCGCTTTCTAAATCGGCTTTTGCTTGCTCTAGTTCTTCTTTAAGATGATGTGCACCTTGAACCACTAATTTTTCTTTTCTCCAAATTTCTTCCAAATCAGCGTACTCTTTTTCTAGAGATTTAATTAAATCAACCAATTCTTTTAGTCGCGTTTTAGAGGCTTTGTCTTTTTCTTTTTTAAGCGCCATACGTTCGATTTTAAGTTGTACCAATTTACGGTCAAGTTTGTCCATTGATTCTGGTTTTGAATCAATCTCCATGCGAATTTGTGAGGCAGCCTCATCAATTAAATCAATGGCTTTATCTGGTAATTGTCTGTCGGTAATGTATCTGGTTGAATAGGTGACAGCAGCAATAATGGCAGGATCAGTGATTTCCACACCATGATGCACCTCGTATTTTTCTTTAAGGCCACGCAAAATAGCAATGGTGTCTTGTTCGGTTGGTTCGTCCACCAATACTTTTTGGAATCTGCGTTCTAAAGCTGAGTCTTTTTCAATATATTGGCGATATTCATCTAGTGTAGTAGCACCCATGCAGTGTAAATCACCACGGGCTAGAGTAGGCTTTAACATATTGCCTGCGTCCATAGCGCCATCAGATTTACCAGCACCGACCATGGTGTGCAACTCATCAATAAATAAAATGACTTGTCCTTGCTCGGCTTCTAATTCTTTGAGCACGGCTTTCAATCGCTCTTCAAATTCACCTCGATATTTAGCACCTGCCACCAGTGCAGCCATGTCTAATGACAAGACGCGCTTACCTTTAATGCCTTCGGGCACTTCGTTATTAATAATGCGTTGTGCCAGGCCTTCAACAATGGCAGTTTTGCCCACGCCAGGTTCGCCAATTAGTACTGGGTTGTTTTTAGTACGGCGTTGCAATACTTGGATAGCACGACGAATTTCACTATCACGACCAATTACAGGGTCAAGTTTGCCCTCAATGGCTGATTGAGTTAAATCTTGGGTATATTTATTCAGTGCATCTCTGTTATTTTCTGCATTTTGATCAGTCACGTTCTCACCTCCTCTAAGGTTGTCAATTGCTTGGTTTAAACTTACCTCATTTGCACCAGCAGTTTTTAATAGTTTTGTGGCTGTATCATTACCTTGAATGATGACCAATAAGAATAGTTCGGTTGATAAATATATATCGTGCTTATCACTGGCTATCTTTTCAGCTGTGTTTAATAGGCGTAATAAATTTTGAGAAATATTAACATCACCGTTTGGATTGTTAATCGTGGCTAATGTATCAATTTCTTTATCAATTTCTTGTTTGAGCTTTTGAGTATCAATATTAGTGTTGAGTAGTAGATTACCAACACTACTATCAGTATGTTGCAGCATGGCACTTAGAACATGCACCGCCTCTATGGCACTGTTGTTTTTCGTAACAGCGATAGATTGTGCAACGCCTAAGTCTTGCTGAAATTGGGCGGTTAGTTTATCAATATTCACGGGTTTGTTGTGTTTTTATGTTGTGTAATGATTATCTATGGGATGATTAATACATTTCAAGTACAATATGAAATATTATGTTAAATTTAGTGCTGTTTGAGCCTGAAATACCCAACAATACTGGCGCTATTATTCGCTTGTGTGCCAATATGGGTGCAAATTTACACCTTATCAAACCTTACGGTTTTGAAATGGAGGATAAAAAATTACGCAGGGCGGGACTGGATTATAAAGAACTTATGCGTGTCAGTGAATATGACAATTTTGATGACTATTTGGAGAAGGCAAAACCTAAAAGGCTATTTGCAGTTAGTTCAAAAGTTAAAACCATTTATACAGACGTTAAGTACCAAGCGGGTGACTCACTACTTTTAGGTCCAGAAACTAGAGGGCTTCCACAAGACATATTAAATCAATATAAGGGTATTACTTTACCAATGCAAGATGGGTCTCGTAGTTTAAATTTGTCAAATTGCGCTTCTATTATGGCGTATGAAGCTTGGCGCCAAATTGGCTTTAAGAGGACTAAAGGTGCTTAAATTTATTGTATTGATGTTGTTTTTATCATTGGCAAGTGCTAATAGTTGTGTGGTTTTGTTGTATCATCATCTTTCTGATGTCACGCCTAAATCAACCAGTATTAATTAGCCCTAAGTTATTTGAACAGCATTTGTAATATCTGCAAGCCAATGAATTTTTAAGTGTTAAGCTTAAAAACAATGCTTGAGCGTTTGAACGGTAATGGCGCTTGCCAAATAAATGCGTGGTTCTAACGGCTAATGATGCTTATCAATCAATTGCAGAAAATGCTTATCCGCTTTTGCGAAGATATCAAATATCAATGAATGTTTTTATAGCAACAGATTCAATTGACCATAAATATAAAGCAATGATGACTTGGCAAAAAAATGTGAGATATTTAAAGTAAAACAATGACGTTTTATAATCATGGCACTAGCCATGCCCAGTGGATAAAAAGCAGGCATTACGGTACAGCATTCAGCGGATTAATCCGAAAATAATTGAGTAAGTGTATAGGCGTTACTAAAATCTTTGATATTAAGTGCTTTTTTGCCTAAAAGTTGTAAATTTTCTAAGCTTAACGCACCATTTCCAGTAGCAACAATACACTCCCCCTTATTGTATTTAATAATACTACCTGGGTTGTGATTGCTATTTGCTATTATTACAGAGGCAGATAAAATACGTAGAACTTTAATATCAAACCTGTTGCTTGATGCGTAGGTTTGGGTGATAGGGTAGGGGTTAAACGCTCTAATTTGTTGATGGATTTGTGTCGCACTTTGAGTCCAATCAATCCATGCTTCCTCTTTTTCGAGTTTTTTGGCGTAAGTGATGTTGTTTTTACTTTGTGCTATTGGCGATAAATTACCAAGATTATCTAGGACTTCAACAATAGCACTAGAACCAAGTTTGGCCAATTTGTCATGCAAGGATTGTGCTGTATCAGTGAGCGTGACTGGACAGGTTTTTTCAAGTAAGATCTTGCCTGTATCTAAGCCCTCATTCATTTGCATAATACCGATGCCCGTGGTTTTGTCACCTGCTAAAATTGCACGCTGAATAGGTGCTGCGCCGCGCCAACGTGGTAATAATGAGCCGTGGATATTAAGACAACCATACTTAGGCATATTGAGAATTTTAGCAGGCAATATTTGCCCATAAGCTACTACTACCATCACATCTGCATTGAGTTTTGCTAAGATTTGTTGAATTTTATTGTCTTTTAAGTTTTCAGGTTGAAAAACGTTTAAGTTGTGTTCTAATGCTTTTTTTTTGACAGGGCAGGCTGTTAATGCTCTCCCACGACCTTTAGGGCGATCAGGTTGACAATATACGCCAACAATATCATATTTGGCGTTAATTAGTGCTTCTAAGATGTCTACCGAAAACTCAGGCGTACCTGCAAAGACAATGCGCGCCTTGAAAGAAATACTTTTGGCGTGCATCATTTTAAAATTTCTCTTGCTATTTTGATGGCTTGTTTGACTTGGTTGGGGCTAGTTGCGCTTAAGTGGTTGCGTGCATTTAATGAGCCTTCTAGTGAGAGTATTCCAAATACATCATTTTCAATTCGATCATTAAAAGCTTGTAATTCTTCCAAACTAAGCTCGCTTAAATCTTTTTGGTGCTCAATACCGTAAGCAACTGATTTTCCAACTACTTCGTGTGCATCTCTAAATGGCAACCCTTTATTAACTAAATAGTCAACCAAATCAGTGGCTGTGGTGTAGCCTTGTTTGGCTGAGTTATACATATTGTTACGCTTGGTTTGAATGGTTGGCACCATGTCTGCAAACACATGCAAACAGGCTTTTAAGGTGTCAACCGTATCAAATAATGGCTCTTTGTCTTCTTGATTGTCTTTGTTATAAGCCAGTGGTTGAGATTTCATAATCGTCAGCAGTGAGGTTAAATTGCCATATACGCGGCCTGTTTTTCCGCGAACCAATTCAGGCACGTCTGGGTTTTTTTTTTGTGGCATGATGGATGAGCCTGTGCAAAATCTATCAGGTAATTCGATAAAATTAAATTGCGCACTTGACCATAAAATAAGCTCTTCTGAAAAACGTGAAAGATGCATCATGATGATGCTTGCTGCGGATAAAAATTCAATGGCAAAATCTCGATCACTCACGCCATCAAGTGAATTAAGGCAAATGCGTTCAAAGTTTAATAACTCAGCGGTACGCGTGCGATTAATTGGATAAGTGGTGCCTGCCAGTGCCGCTGAACCTAGTGGCATTGAATTGATGCGTTTCCGACAATCAAGTAGACGCTCTACATCACGCGCTAACATTTCAAAATAAGCCATCATGTGATGGCCAAAACTGATGGGTTGTGCGGCTTGAAGATGAGTAAAGCCAGGCATAATCGTATTGGTTTCTTTTTCGGCTATATCAGTTAGTGTTAGTTGTAGACGCTTGATTTCATTAATAATATCATCAATTTGATCACGTAAATAAAGGCGAATATCGGTTGCTACTTGGTCATTGCGAGAACGTCCTGTGTGTAGTTTCTTGCCTGCATCGCCAATCATCTTAACCAAATGCGCCTCAATATTCATGTGTACATCTTCAAGTGTTACTGACCACTTAAATTTATCGGTTTTGATGTCATCTAGAATTTTCTCAAGACCTTTAATAATTTGATTCTTTTCATTGTTAGTGAGTAAACCGACTTCTTGCAACATGGTGGCGTGCGCAATTGAGCCTTGAATATCGTAAGGTGCTAGAATCTTGTCAAAGAATATTGACGCGCCAAAAATTTTAACAAATTCATCTGTTGGCTCACTAAAACGCCCGCCCCAAGATTGATTGGTTTGTGTTGTTTGCCTAGACGCCTCTTTGAGGACTGTTGTATGTCGTTTATGTTGTGTGTCGCTCGTCATAATTCTGCCTTTAATTGTCGTTTAAGTTTAGTGATTGATTTGTCAATCACCTTATCAAGCTTAGTCCAATAATAATCCATACTAGGTACGCCAACTATTTTGCCTAAGTTTGCGCATGATTCTCCATAAGAAATACTGTGGGGTAAAAATTTATACCATAAAAGGGCAGTTAGGAGTGGAAAACATTATTAAAATGAGTGCTTCGTTTTTACGTACTAACTGAGCATCTTCTAAGAGATTTTTTGCCAGTGGTGGTGGTAAAACCCTTGCAACGTAGCAAAATTAGAAACAAGCACAAGCAACAATAGATAAAATCGAAACATAGATCTATTTTAATATAAACTCTTTTAACCATGAACAAAACTCTAAGAATTGCAACTCGACAATCTCCATTGGCATTATGGCAAGCAGAGTATGTTCAAACTAGGCTAGAAAAACTCTATCCTAATCTAACAGTTGTTTTGGTAGAGATGAGCACTAAGGGCGATCAAATTCTAAATTCGCCCTTGCCAAAAATTGGCGGTAAGGGTTTGTTTATTAAAGAATTAGAAGTTAGTATGATGAAAGGCATGGCTGATATTGCCGTGCATTCTATGAAAGATGTGCCTTATGAAATACCGCAAGGGTTTGAGTTAGGGGCAATTTTAAAACGTGAAAATCCCTTTGATGCCTTTGTTTCCAATGATTTTTCTAGTATTGATGATTTGCCACAAAATGCTAAAGTTGGCACTTGTTCAATGCGCCGTATTGTGCAACTTAAAGCCATCCGACCTGATTTAAAAATCCTAGATTTGCGTGGTAATATCAATACTCGATTAAAAAAATTAGACGAAGGTGAGTTTGATGGTATTATTCTTGCTTGTGCGGGGCTTATTCGTCTAGGGCTTGAAGATAGAATTAAACAACAAATTTCTGACCAGCAAAGCCTGCCTGCCATAGGGCAAGGTGCAGTAGGTATTGAAATTCGTGAAAACGATACAGGAATCCTAAAATTAATTAAGCCCTTGATTGATGTTGAAACCACCTATAGAATAAGTGCAGAACGAGCAATGAATGCACGCCTTGAAGGTGGTTGCTTGGTGCCAATTGCAGGCTTTGCTTTGGTTAATAATGAGCAAATAACGTTAACAGGCTTGGTGGGTAATGTTGATACTGGTGTGATATTAAAAGAGCAGGTTTTAGGTCATGTTTCTCAAGCAGAGACTTTGGGTGTTGAATTAGCAAACAAACTAATATCATTAGGTGCTAAAGATATTTTAAAAGGCTAAAAAATGAGCACACAACCTAATTTAAAGATGTTGTTTAAATTATCAGGTTGGGTAATGCTTGATGGTAAATTGCATCAAGCCTTTATTTTTAATGATTTTACTCAGGCTTTTGGCTTTATAACGCAAGTTGCTATTGAGGCCTCAAAGATGAATCATCACCCACATTGGTCAAATGTTTATCAAACCGTTGTGATTGATTTAATCACACATAGTGAAGGCTTAGTTACCCAATTGGATGTCGAATTGGCCGGTAAAATTAGTGATATTTTTAACCATATGAGTAAGTAACATGTTGAGATTTATTGAGAAAAACTTTTTTATTATAGTGCAACGTATTGGCTTGTTGTTTGCACTGGTTTCATTAATAACTGTTATTGCATTAGGCGTGGTTAGTTATGAAAAAATTAACACACAAGTTAGCGACAAGATTGAAAACCCAATGATTGATTTTGACCAATATCAAAACTCACGCGCACTAACTGACAACATTAAGACTTATTTAGATGCTAATCAATCATTAAAGCAAGATGAAGAGAATAGTTTTATACGCGAGTTTGATAAATATACTCAACAGATTATTAGCCATTTACAGCAGTTGCCCGATGAAGTTATTAACAAAACAAACATGCAGCATAGAATAACAGCCTTACTTAGAATTAAGTCTAATCCTTATACAAAAATGTTGCAATTGGCTTATGTACAATCTTTAGCAAAATTAACCAAACGAGCGCTTAATACTGAAAATGGCCAAATTAATATTGAGGATTTATTATACTGGCATGATCAGATATTTGCTCAACAAGTCAACCAGAAAACACAAGGCAATTTATTAAAAATAGGCACGGTTAAAACTCAACAAATGATAGGTTTTATTGCTTTAGGCATGGCCGCTGTCGCTTTGGGAATTTTTATTATGCTTGTGATGATGTTGGCCATGCTACGTATTGAGCAAAACACCAGAAAATAGCTTCACCCTAATTATTCTAAAATTATTAGCATTTTTGGTGCTATTAGTGTTGGTTGCGTTTCTTAAATTAGGTGTGGCTTTAATAGTGCCAGATATGGGCGCGTAAATTTAGTATTTTTTTAGTTCAATTGGCTTTGAAAAATTAATTATATAATCTCTATGTGAAGAGACTAAGCGGTCATACAATTCTTCTGTTTGTTGAAGGTCCAACTGCTTGTCGTCAAAATTTTTCTGGTAGGTTTTTTTGTAGTGCTTTTTAGGTAGTCCAGTTCTAATTTTGCTTGCGTATTGCCAATTTGTACCAGTAAATCACCTTGTTTAACAGAACTTCCAACAGATTTAATCAGGGTATAACCTCGCTAGAAACCAGGTATATTGCTAATGCTGACCTATTTATAGTAATAAATAACAGCAAAACAAATTGGTTTTTAGCTAATTTGTACTCTGTATTAGTGAATTGCGTGAGTGACGCATCGCCAATCTCACTTTCCAGCCCTATTTCATAATGCGCTCTAGCGCGTTTAAGACACAAATTACGATAATCAAGTTCTCAGTAGTCAGTGTTTTTTGTACTTGATTTAATTCGTTAAGTGTGAGCACTTGAGAGGATAAATTTTGTTTAAATTTCTTAATACCTAGTTCGGCTTGCTTGGCTTGTATGCCAAGTTTTGCAATGGTTTGTTGCTTAGTGTTGTCGTTGCCAAGTGGCATGGTTAAATTAGTACCAAAGCGTATTTTGCTTTCGCAAGTAGGCTTATTCACCTATTCTAATATTGCTTTTAATGATAACGCTATAATCGTTTTTATGGCTGTTAATTTAATGCTTGGTTGAAGATAAATCTCGGTGTATGATTGTAGTATGGTGTTATTTTTAAATGCGTTCTTTCTTAATTCATCATATCATTTAATCAAACAAAGCGTTGATGAATTCTTTGGATTGAAAAGCTTTAAGATCGTTAATCTCTTCACCTACACCAATATAACGAATGGGCAGATTAAGTTCATCGGCAATTGCAAATAAAATCCCGCCTTTGGCGGTGCCATCTAGCTTAGTGATACTAATGCCGCTTAAAGTAACTGCTTTGTTAAATTCTTTAGCTTGATTGATGACATTTTGCCCTGATCCGCCGTCAATAACCAGCATGGTTTCATGCGGTGCGTTTTCATTTTGTTTCGCAATGACACGCTTAATTTTGGCTAGTTCTTGCATAAGGTTGTTCTGTGTATGTAATCGCCCTGCAGTGTCGGCAATTAAAATATCAATATTTTTAGCTTGTGCTGATTGGTAGGCATCAAAGATAACTGAAGCTGCATCGGTACCCGTTGTTTGTGCTACAACAGGTGTGTTATTGCGCTGCCCCCACACTCTGAGTTGTTCAACAGCAGCGGCACGAAAGGTATCGCCTGCTGCCAACATAACCGACTTGCCTTGATTTTGAAAAGATTTTGCCATTTTGCCAATCAAGGTGGTTTTGCCAGCGCCATTAACACCTACGACTAGAATAACAAAAGTCTCATTAATATTAGTATTAAGCTGGTTATCTTCAAGGAGCAATTTAGCCAATTCATCTTTTAAGAATTGATACAAGTTTTCAGCATCTTTTAAGGTGTTTCTAGAGGCATTTTTACGTACAGACTCTAGTATTTTATCTGTGGTATTAATGCCAACATCAGCAGTGATTAATAGGGTTTCTAATGCCTCTAATAAATCGTCATTAATTTCTTTTTTACCTAATAATAAAGAAGATAAGCCAGACCCTAGTTTTTGTCTAGATTTATTTAGACGTTGTCTTAATGAAGCTGGCTTGTCTGCGTCTAAACCTTCTGATTTAGACTGATTTTTTTTAAAAAAATTAAACATAACAATTCAAGTATAAAAAAAATTAATTTTACTATTCTTTATTTTTATCAAAGTGAAACTTTGTATATTTGACGACGTATAATAAAATTAACACTTTTGGCAATATAAATGATGAAAAAAATTCCTGGATACCATGTAACTGATGAGATTCACTATCTTAATCGCCGTAACTTTTATTAAACAAAGTGCATGGTTAGGTGTAGGCTTGGCAAGGTTTAGTGCTTTTTCAAGTTCAGCAGAAAGGGGTACAAGGTGGTGGCTTGTCTGACAAGATGATATCAACTGATTATGACAAGGAACTGGCACCAAATTCTTTCAAAGAATATTACCAATTATAATAATTTTTATGAATTTGGTACTGGCAAGCGCGATCCAGAAAAACGTAAAACTGAATTGTTTAGCGGTTATAGTAATGAGGTCGCGCATTTATATACAGGGCTTTATTTTGTTGTTTTTATTGGTAATTATCTCAACTAATAAAATGGTGCGTCGTTTAGGCAAGCGTTGGAAAAAGTTACATAAATCCATTTATTTGATTATTATATTGGTCATTGTGTATTTTTATTGGCAGGCAAAATCGTCTATGGATATTGAACCGATGATTTATGGTTTGATTGCGTTGTTGTTTGGTTTTAGGGTTAATTGGAAAAGATGATTAAATTCATAGCGTATATTGCTTTATTCATTCACCATTTGGCATTTTCCGAAGGATTGAGTGGCTCAAATGTGAGCACGGTAATGCTTAATAATGGCTTAAAAATTATTATTAAAACTGACCGTCGTGCGCCTGTGTTTATTTCTCAACTTTGGTATAAAGTGGGTGCTAGTGATGAATTTCAACCCATAACGGGTATCTCGCACATGCTTGAACATATGATGTTTAAGGGCTCACGTGATTATAAATCAGGTGAATTCTCTCGTATTATTGCACGTAATGGTGGCGATGAAAATGCTTTTACCTCGAAAGATTACACTGTTTATTATCAAAAAATGCATCAATCAAAACTAGAGCTTGCTATTAAGATGGAGGCGGATAGAATGCGTCATTTGAGTTTTTCTGATACCGAGCTAACCAAAGAAAGACAGGTGGTGATTGAAGAGCGTAGGTTGCGTGTGGAGGACAATCCTAATGCAAAAGTATATGAAAATTTGCGACTAATCTCTTTTGACTCAAAAGGCGCCTATCATGCGCCTATTATTGGCTTTCAAGCAGATATAGAAAATTATCATTTGTCTGATTTGCGCCATTGGTATGAAACCTATTATGCGCCTAACAATGCAACACTGGTTGTAGTGGGTGATGTTGACCCAGAGCGTGTGATTGAATACGCAACTCGGTATTTTGGTGGATACAAGGCCAATCCAAACATTGATGACAATAAAAATAGACCCTCTATTGCACTTAATAAACAATCACGAATGCTCAAACTTAAGGCCGAGCTACCATTTTATACAATAAGTTTTCACGTGCCAAGCTTGGCCACAATAAACAGTGAAAACAAAGCGTATCAACTAGAAATGTTGGCTCATATTTTAGATAATGGTTTATCAAAAGCATTAATGAGAAATCAACAAATAGTGTCAGGCATTAGTGTGGGTTATCGATTGTATGATAAATTTGATACTTTATTTACCATTAGTTTTGTTCCTGTACAAGGAATTAGTAGCCAAAACATCCTTCAAATGATAAAGATTCAAGTAAGGGAGTTGATTGAAAAGCCACATTTAATTGAAGCTGAATTAAGACGTACTAAGGTGCAACTGGAGGCTGATTTTATTTTTGAACAAGACCAAATCTCTACTCAATCATACTACTTGGGCATGCTCTCTAGTGTAGGATTGAAGACTGATAAGTTGTTAAATTATGTTGCTAAAATGAATCAAGTAAGCACTCGAGATGTGGCTAATGTTGCTGAGCAGTATTTAGATTTTGATATGCTTAATTATGTTGAGCTAATACCACAAGGCACTAAATGAAATTTTTAATCATTTTGTTGTTATTAACAACTCAAACACAAGCTAAGTTGAATATTATGCACTGGACAACGCCTGAAGGTGCTAAAGTGTTGTTTGCACAAACCAAAGGCTTGCCCATGCTTGATATTGCCTTAAATTTTGATGCGGCCAGTTCTAGAGATGGTGCTAAATTTGGCTTGGCAACTTTAACCAATAGCTTACTGGGCACAACGAGTAAATATCATTCACAGGAGCAAATTATTGAGTTGTTTGAATCGGTAGGCGCGCAATTCTCCACGCACTCTTTAAAAGATATGGCAATTGTTTCGCTACGTACGTTAACACGTCAAGATAATTTGCAAGTAGCGTTAAACACATTCACTGAAGCTGTTACTCAACCAGTATTTAAGCACAAATATTTAAACCGTGAAAAGAAACAAACCTTGCGTTCAATTAAAGAAATTAAACAATCACCTGCTTTAATAGCATCACTTGCTTTTGCTAAGGCAGTTTTTGCTGGACATCCTTACGAGCATACGAAAATTGGCACTAAGGCATCACTTGCTAATATTTGTATCCTTGATTTGACTCAACACTACCAGACATATTATGTGGCCAAAAATTTGACCATTGCTTTGGTGGGTGATATTAGCAAAACTAAAGCCAAACAAATTGCTAGACAAATATCCCATGGTTTAAATAGTGGCAAGAAAGCTCTGAGCAACCCACTTGTTAAGACGCTTAAAAAATCACAAAATATCCATATTGAATTTCCATCTAAGCAAACGCATTTGTTAATAGGGCAAACTGGCATTAATCGAGCACATTCTGATTATTATTCTCTATATTTAGGCAATCATATTTTGGGTGGCAGTGGATTAACTTCTATTTTAAGTGATGACATTCGTGAGCAAAAAGGCTTGGCCTATTCGGTGGTGAGTTATTTTACTAAGATGAAGTCAAATGGATTTTTTTTAATAAAATTACAAACCAAAAATGAACAGGCAAATCAAGCTCAAAAGATTGCCATTAAAACATTAGAAAATTTTCTAAATTATCCAATTAGTAATCAGTATCTACAAGACGGTAAGGACAATATCATTGGCGGTTTTGCTTTAGAAATAGCAAGTAATGCGAATATTTTAACGTATTTATCAATCATTGGTTTTTACGATTTGCCTTCTGATTATTTAAGTCGTTTTACTGATAAAATCAGGAATATTAGCGCCAAAGATATTCAAACGGCTTTTAGCCGATTAATCGATATGGATAAATTTATTATTTTAAGTGTTGGGCAAGCTCAATAGAAAAAGTGTAATGAGTACAAGTGAATTACTCTTTTCTTATGGAGCGTTGTAAAATACACCAGTGCAATTAAAAATATTTGGACGTGTGTTAGAGGATTATGCAGACCAAATATTGGATTATCAGTTACGTCATATAAAAATTAAAGATGTACTGGTTGTTGAATTAAGTGGTAAAACTCATCATCCAATTGTTGTTCCTAGTGCGAATGATACGTTGATGGCGTGGTGTTTAAAATAACGCAAACAAAGTTACTCAGATCCGATCAATATGGAGTAGATGCTTATCAGCGTATTAAAGGCAAGTTTCAATCTGGACAAGGTGTTTGGGTGTATGTTAAAGCTTAGAAATAATGAAAGGACTTTTTAACACTGGAAAGTAAGAGATAACAGGTCATTCTCAATAATGATCAAACCGAGGTGTTTTTTTACTGGCTGCAATTAGCCTGGCTGTAGGTTTGGGCAATATTTGGAAGCTCCCTTATATCGTAGGTGAAAACGGTGGCGGGGCGTTATTTGGCTATGGGGACGATGATGGTATACGGTTCTTATTTGCAAAAAGACACGCGGTTGTTAAATTATCATTCAATGATTGGTCTGATGTTTATCTGCTAGGGGAAAGAAATATTTTTGATAGTCTGGATTATGCAACCACTAATATTTTATTACCATTAAGAGGTTTTGGTATTAGTATATTTGCTGTGCGGGTTGTTTCTAAACAGGCTAATACTTAGTAGGCAATTACTTAGTATCTCAGACTCAAAATATCCAATATGGCGTATTAGTGGGTATTATTGCGCCGATTGTTATTAGTATTATTGCTTGGCATGGTTTGAGTTAAAACCAGTGCCATTTTTGAAAATGGTATCACAAAAGAACTTTTTCAATATGCACTGATTTTATAAAATCTTTCTGCCAATGTTTACCCAGCTCTTGTTCAACAATAAGTTCAACTGGATAAATAGGCTCAATATTGGTTGAGGATTTATAGCGTGATAAGCCTTGTCGACAGGCAGGGCAGGTGGTGAGTATTTTTACAGTTTTGTTTAATTTAATGTCAGTTAAGTCTTTTTTAATTTCAATTTCTTTTTTAAATTTAACTTGCTTGGCAATATCTGCTCGTGCGACAGCAAACGTGCCTGCTTCGCCACAACAACGATCATTACTAATAACGTTTTGATTAACCAATTCAGAGATGATTTTTTTAGAATCATCAGATTTGATTGGATCATGGCAAGGTGCATGGTAAAGGTATTGTTCATCTGTTGCATTTAATTTAACATTGTGCTCTAGTAGATATTCGTGAATATCCGTTAAGATAGAATCTTTAAAAATATCATTAAGTTCATAGCTGAGTAATTGATCAATACAAGTACCACAAGAGGTTAAAACATGTTTAATATCTAAATAATTAAGTGTATTTGCCATACGGTGGAACAAAACACGGTTATTAGTAGAAATGGCTTTACCTTTAGCCTCATCCCCGTTTGCTCTTTGAGGGTAGCCACAGCATAGATAACTTGGCGGTAAAACCACCTTAATACCTTGATGGTAAAGTAGTGCAATTGTTGCTAGGCTAATTTGAGAGTAAAGACGCTCAGAGCCACAACCAGGAAAGTAAAAAACGCTAGATGAATCGGTGTTGGATTTTTCTGGATGTGAAAAAATGGGTACGGTGTTGGTATCATTAATATTGAGCAGTTCACGTATAGGCGCAAGCCCAGTGTCTATAGGCAACGGTTTATCTAACAAAGTAACAAGTTCAACTTTAAAACTAGGTTTGCCCACGGTTTTATTAGGTTTTTTATACAAAAAAGGTTGCGCCATTCTTGAGGCAATATTTTGCACTTTATAGCTAAAATCAATCAACACTTTTTTGGTTAATTTAATCTGCCAAGGTTGGGTCATGTTGAGATAAGCCATTGAGGCTTTTGAGACGATATTGGTGCGACGTTTATTTTGCTTGACTAAGATAGACCTCATTTTAATAGAGACATCACCAAAATCAATATTAACTGGACAAGGGCTTGCACATTTATGGCAAATAGTGCAATGATCAGCAATATCATCAAACTCATCAAAATGGTTAACAGAGATACCACGTCTGGTTTGCTCTTCGTATAAAAAGGCCTCAGAAATAAGGTTAGTGCCAATAATTTTATCGCGTGGTGAGTATAAAAGATTGGCTTTTGGTACGTGCGTGGTGCAAACATCTTTACACTTGCCACAACGCAGACATGATTTAACCATGTCATTAATTTCACCAATTTCACTACTTTCAAGGATTAATGCCTCTTGTTCAACAAGGCGTAATGATGGGGTAAAGGCATTATCCAGTCCACTACCTGGCATTAGCTTTCCTTTGTTGAAGTGATTATTTGGGTCAATTTTTGCCTTATATTGGGTAAATGCTTGCTTGAATTCGTCGGATAAATATTGGTATTTAGTCAAGCCAATACCGTGTTCGCCAGAGACAATCCCACCAAGAGTTGAAGCCAAATGCATAATCTCATCCACCACAGATTCAGCTTTATGTAGCATTTTTGTATTGTGAGAATGTACTGGAATGTTGGTATGTACATTGCCATCGCCAGCGTGCATATGTATAGCAACAAATAAACGCACTTCACGATATTCCTGATGAATGACTTTGACTTGGTTGCGAATATCAATAAAGACATCACCCATGAGCAAATCATCAAGTGGGTGAGCGAATTCATTAATGTAGGAGACCACAATCTGTGCTGTTTGTATCTGTTTGAAGACTTTTTGCTCATTAAGACGATTAAGTAAATCTAGCCATTGATTGCTGATTTGATTCAACAGAGTTAAGGCAGAAATAATTTTGTCTTTAATAAGATTGCTTTCTGGTTTGAGATTTTTAAAGTAGGCTTCAATTCCAGCTAAAGTATCAATTTTATTGCCAATAGACAAGCGGATATTAATATGCTCAATACTGTCGTTATAGTCTGCCAGTTTGTCCAGTGGAATAACCACATCTTCATTGATTTTAAAAGCGTTAGTATGGGCGGCAATGGCAGCGGTATTGGCACGGTCTTTCCAAAATATTTTTCTTTTGTTGAGTGATTTAGCAATAAAGCATTCACCATCACGTTGCAAGGTAATGGTTTTAATTTTTTCAGTTTGAGTGTCAAGTGAGTGCTGATTATTAGCACTAATATCGATTAGCAATATCATTTTCGGCAACTGCGACTTATTGGCTTTGGTGGTGTAATGCACGGCTTTAATATAGCGTGCATCTAGGTGTTCCATGCCAATAAGATCAACATCAGTATTGCTATCAACACTATTTTTAATATCAACAATGGTTGACACTGCTACTTTTAAATCATGACCAAAGAATTCTAAGCATAGCGTGTTAATATGCTCTAAAGGTTGATGCAAGATAAATTCGGCAGAAGTAATAAACCCATCGCAACCTTCTTTTTGAATGCCCGGCAGTCCATCTAAAAATTTATTGGTAACATCTTTACCCAACCCACTTTTACGTATATGATTAGTATCGATGGTTAAGACTCTGGTTTTGATGACGGTTTGTGCATCATCTTTGAGTGTATGTATTTCAAAACTTACTTTATCAAGCAGTTGGATTTTGTCTTGATTGTGATTCAGGCGTTTTACTTGCAACCATGAGCCATCTGGCATGACCATTTTCCAAGACAACAAGTTGTCAATTGTTGTACCCCATCTTAGGGCTTTTTTCCCGCCTGCATTCATAGCAACATTACCACCAATCGTGCAAGCATCTTGAGAAGTTGGATCAACTGCAAATACTAAGTTGTGTTGACTGGCTAATTCACTAACGCGCTTGGTAACTACGCCTGCACCAACATTAACGCTATGTATATCGTTAGTGGTATTTATATTATCGATGAAGCTGAGTTTTTCAGTATTAATAACAGCAGTTTGTGTATTTAGTGGAATGACACCGCCTGTATAACCTGTGCCACCACCACGAGGGATGATGGTCAAACTTAGATGGATACAGGTTCTAACAATGTGTAATATCTCTTGTTCGGTATCTGGCGTGATGACCACGCTGGGGTATTCTACTCGCCAATCGGTCGCATCAGTTGAATGCGAGGCGCGTGATAAAGCATCAAAACGAATGTTATTGTTGTTTGTGACTTTAAGTAAGGCTTTTTTAATACGTTGTTTATTGTTTTTAAAATCGCTCAAACACCGTTTAAAACTACGCACTGCAATATCTGTCTGATTAAGAAGCTCAATGACTTGTGCGTTATTATCAGTTCGCGCCTTGATTGATTCTAAACGAGAATATAGCGCTTGTATGAGCCTTCGCCAACGACGCTTATTTTTAATTAAATCTTCCTGTAAATAAGGATTCCGATTAACCATCCACATATCACCAAGCACCTCAAATAGCATTCTAGCATTTCGACCTGTATTACGATTTTGACACAGTTGGTTTAGCAAATCCCAAGCATCAACGCTTAAAAAACGACACACAATCTCTTTGTCAGAAAAAGAGGTATAGTTGTAAGGAATTTCGTGATATTGTTTCAATTGAAAATTGAAAGTTAATTAAAGTGGATTTATTTTACTATAATGGGTGCTTTGAATGCTGTATGTTTACCCTGAAGGGGCTTTAAAAAAGTGGAGATTATATGTTGTGGATAAAGGCTTTTCATATTATTAGTGTGATTACTTGGTTTGCAGCTCTGTTTTATTTACCACGCCTTTTTCTTTATCATTCAATGAGCAAAGACAAACCTAGCATTGAGCGTTTTAAAGTGATGGAGCGTAAGCTTTATAAAGGTATTATGATGCCAAGTTTCATCCTAGCTAGTGTATTAGGATTATGGATGACTATTGATGGCTGGGCATATTATTCAACTCAATACTGGCTATACGTTAAGTTACTATTAGTAATATTATTGATTACATATCACTTTTATTGTGGCTATTTAGTGGGCCTTTTTAAGGCTGATAAAAACACTCGCTCTGATGTATTTTATCGTTGGTTTAACGAGTTTCCTGTGCTGATATTAGTAGGAGTTGTTATCCTTGTTGCGGTTAAGCCGTTTTAGTTATTTTTGCGTTACCAATAGGCGCACCACCAAGCATGCCCATAAAAATAAGTACAATTTTTCCAATGTCAACTTTAAATGACAAGAGTTTTTCACGTATAGATTTGTTGCGAGAGTCATTAGCAACAATTAATTGTGGAATGCCACTGCCTTGAACATAATGGCAAAAATACTTAGCAACATAAACAATCAATACAAAAACAACAGGCGTAATGGTAAGACTTAAATAAGGCTTTGAGGCAATCAAATGCTTGAATATGTGTTGAGTATAATCACTAGAAGCAAGAAAAAAATCAATAGCAACCAGAGTAATAATACTGCTCAGTATTAAGGATATATAAGTTTTTAGCCCACTAGGAAGTTGATGTGAAAGATATCTTTTCAACTAAATAATCCAGTTGATAAGTAACGATCTCCTCGGTCACAAGCAATAGTAACAATAATGGCATTATTAACTTGTTTGGACAATTCAATGGCTGCCGATACAGCACCGCCAGAAGATACGCCAGTAAAAATACCTTCTATTGTTGCCAAGTCTCGTGTAGTTTGTTCTGCTGAAGTTTGTGAAATATCCATAACGGTATCCACCTTAGAACGGTCAAATATTTTTGGCAAGTATGCTTTTGGCCAACGGCGAATGCCAGCAATTTGCGCGCCATCTTCGGGTTGTACGCCAATAATTTGAATGGCTGGATCTTTTGCCTTCAAACTACCTGACACGCCCATAATCGTGCCAGTCGTTCCCATGGCAGAGACAAAATGGGTGATTGACCCTTGTGTATCTTGCCAAATTTCTTGTGCAGTTGTATTGATATGAGCATTTGGATTGTCTGGGTTAGAAAATTGGTCAAGCTGTTTACCCTTGCCTTGCTTTTCCATTTTATCAGCCAAATCTCTAGCGCCTTCCATGCCTTCATCTTTGGTTACTAAGATAAGTTGAGCGCCATAAGCACTCATGGCATCACGCCTTTCTTGTGAAAGATGATCAGGCATAATTAAGATTATTTTATAACCCTTGATGGCTGCTACCATAGCGAGCGCAATACCAGTATTGCCGCTAGTGGCTTCAATTAAAGTGTCACCAGGGGATATTTCATCTCGTTTTTCACTATTCAACACCATGTTAAGTGTAGCTCTATCTTTAACCGAGCCCCCAGGGTTATTGCCTTCTAGTTTGAGTAAGATGGTGTTTGATGAATTAGGGTCGAGCCGCTTAAGTTTAACTAAAGGTGTATTGCCAATGGTTTGCTCAATGGTTTTGAATGTCATCACTTTTTAGTTAAAACTACATGTTGTTTAAAATAACGTCTTTAACTTCACTCATTACTGGGTTAATGTTGATCATTTGATTGGTGTATTGTGAAATTGCTGTATCAGGATCTTTTAAGCCATGACCTGTTAAGGTGCAAACAATTTTAGAGCCTTCAAAAATTTTGCCACTCTTAATGTTATGCATTGCACCTGCTAATGAGGTTGCCGATGCAGGCTCACAAAAAATCCCTTCTTTTTCAGTGAGTAATTTTTGTGCACTTAGAATTTCTTTATCGGTTAATGAATCAAACCAGCCACCTGATTCTTTTTCAACTTTGTGTGCCAAGTCCCAACTTTGGGGATGGCCAATACGAATGGCAGTTGCAATGGTTTCGGGGTTGTCTATCATTACGCCTTTAATAAAAGGCGCGGAACCTGCTGCTTGATAGCCAACCATTTTAGGTGTATTGTTTACTTTACCTTCTTTGTGATATTCTGTATATCCCATCCAATGGGCTGAAATATTCCCTGCATTGCCCACAGGCAAGCAGTGATAATCTGGTGCGCAGCCAAGCTCTTCTATAATTTCAAAGGCAGCAGTTTTTTGACCTTGTAGGCGAAATGGGTTGATTGAATTAACAATGGATACCGGTGCATATTCAGCCACCTCTTTAACCAAACGCATACCATCGTCAAAGTTACCTTTGATTTGGATAATAACTGCGCCATGAATCATTGCTTGCGCTAATTTACCCAGTGCAATTTTTCCTTTAGGAACCAGCACAAACGTTTTAATGCCAGCACGAGCAGCGTAAGCTGCAGCAGATGCTGAGGTGTTGCCTGTAGAGGCGCAAATAATTGCTTTAGAGCCAGATTCTACCGCTTTGCTAACCGCCATGGTCATACCGCGATCTTTAAATGAACCTGTGGGGTTTAGGCCTTCGTATTTGATATAAATATCAACATCTTTGCCTAGCTCTTTAGGAATATTTTCTAGCCGAATGAGTGGCGTATTTCCTTCTCCTAAGCTAATAAGTCGGGTGCTGTCATCCACAGGGAGTCTGTCTTTATAGCGTTCAATTAAGCCTGTATATCTCATTTTTTTTCCTTAATTAAGTGTTTCAACAAAGATAATTTTAACATCTTCTTGAATGTAGTTATGGGTTTGAATTTCTGCCACTGCCTTATTCAGTTCACTAGTTTTGATAAGATTGGTAATGATGGCAATGTGTGCATTATTTTTCTGGTCAATTTGCTTTTGTATAACAGCCTCTACACTAATGTTATGATTGGCCAAGGTTGCTGTAATGTCTGCCAAAACCCCTGACTTGTCAGTGGCTAATAAACGCAAGTAGAAAATGCTTTCAATATCATCAGTTTTGCAATTTGGAATGTTTATTAATGATTGCCAGCCCAAAACATCATGATTTACAGTACCTTTAATAATATCAATCAAATCAGCAATAACACTACTTGCTGTTGCCTCAGCACCTGCACCCGCACCATAATAAAGCGTTTCACCAACTGCATTGCCTTTGACTAATACGCTATTCATAATACCATCAACATTGGATAGTAGATGAGTCTTAGGCACTAAAGTTGGGTGTACATGCATTTGTAATTTTCCATCTAGTTTTTTAGCAATACCTAGGTGTTTAATAACGTAACCCAATTCTGCTGCAAAAGCAATATCTTCACCACTGATTTTGCTAATACCTTGTGTTGAAACTTGATTAAATTGTAATTCACAGCCAAATGCCATTGAGGCAAGAATGGCTAATTTATGCGCCGCATCAATACCTTCGATATCAAAAGTAGGGTCAGCTTCAGCGTAGCCCAGTGCTTGCGCCTCTTTAAGAACATCTTCAAAATCTCTACCTTTGTTGCGCATTTCAGTTAGGATAAAGTTGCTTGTGCCATTAATAATGCCAACAACTAATTCAATTTGATTGGCACTTAAACCTTGCTCTAAAGATTTTAAAATAGGAATGCCACCCGCAACAGCTGCTTCAAACAAAAGATGTGTATTGTTATCTTTTGCCAATGCTAGCAGTTCGTTGCCATGTATGGCAATTAAAGCTTTGTTGGCAGTAACGACATGTTTGCCATTTTTAATGGCTTGTTCAACCAAATCTTTAGCCAAATCTGTGCCACCTATTAATTCTAAAACGACATCAATATCATCATCATTCACAATTTTAAATGGATCTTGAGTTAGTTTAAGATGTTTAGTAGGGCAAATGCGTGTTTGGGTTGTCTCTCTTACAGCTACGTGAGTGACGTTAATACTATCGCCAGATTGACGCGTAATTTGTGCTTGGTTTTTGTTTAACACATTCACCACGCCACCACCGACAGTACCCAGCCCTAAAATTCCAATATTCACAAGTATAATCCCTATTTCAATAAAACTAAAAAGGCATTATACCAATAGGATGTTTCTATATTATAGAGTTATTAAACGGAACGGTGGTTTATTTGTCTAAAACAATCTAAGAATTTTGTGTTGATTGTTAAAAAATACAGACGTTAGAGCTTTTAGCATATCTTCATAAATTGGTTTTTTAAAATCAATCATATTTTCAATAGGGCGCCAATAGTCTACCCATGCCCAATCATCAAATTCTATTTGTGTATGTATGTCTAGCTTAATATTGTTTTCATCTGAGATAAGACGCAACAAAAACCAAACTTGTTTTTGAGCAATACACACAGATTTTTGTTTATGTTTAATATGATAATCAGGCAAATCATAACGTAGCCATTTAAGTGTTTTAGCAAGAACATTTAAATGTTCAGAGGAGAAGTCAATCTCTTCATTAAGCTCTTGAAAAAGTGCATCAAACTCACTCTCACCAAAGTCAATACCACTTTGTGGTAATTGCCAAGAGTCTTGTTTAAAGCATTTGACTAGAAGTATTTGTTGTTTGTTATCAATAATAACAATGCCAGTATTAATCTGATAGCCTTCACTATCAATCATACTACTTTTTCGTCAGTGATTAACTTTCGCCAGAAAATATACCTAGTAACTGTAATAAACTTAAAAATAAGTTATAAATTGAAATAAACAGTGTTACTGTTGCCATGATGTAATTAGTCTCGCCACCATGGATAATATTTGAAGTCTCAAATAAAATCAAGCCACTCATTAATAAAATAAATGCTGCAGATACAGTTAATGATAATACTGGCATAGTAAAGAAATAAGCAGCAATTCCTATTAAAAATGCCACAATAATACCCGCTGTTAAGAAGCCAGATAAAAAACTAAAATCTTTACCCGAAGTGATGGTATAAAAAGACAGCGCTAAAAAGATAAGACCCGTACCTGTCATTGCCATAGCAATCAGTTCAGAGCCATTTGAAAAAGTAGTTGTATAAGCGCCAATAACAGGGCCTAATGTAAGTCCCATAAAGCCTGTTAATGCAAACACTGTTAAAATTCCGTAACTCGAATTCTTAAGTTTATTAGTTAAATATAGCAAGCCAAAATAACCACCAAAAGTGATTAAAAGGCCAAAATGTGGCAAATTTAAGGACATGGCAAGATAAGCCATTAGCCCGCTAAATAATAAGGTTGCAGAAAGTAATTGGTATGTATTTTTTAAAACGCTATTAATGCTAATGCTACGCGTTTGAGTGCTGACGTTTGTGTTCATGATCCATGCTCCGTATTTAAAAGTGTAAAATACAATCATTTTACAGTGAAAATAAACATATGAAACTGGTTTTAGGCTTAGGAAAAACAGGTTTTTCAATCGCTCGTTTTTTATCAGAACAAAGCATTGACTACAAAATTGCTGACAGTCGCACCAATCCACCTTTATTATCTAAATATTCCAGTGCGTTTTTAAAATCACTCCCTACTCTCGGGGCTTGGACATTAGATTTATTAAAAAAAGTTGATGAAATTTTTATCTCTCCTGGTATTGCCCAAAACGAATCCATTGTTATTTGGGCAAAAGAGCAAAACATTCCCATTGTTAGTGATATAGAATTATTCTCAAGATTTGCAAAAGCACCTATTATTGGAATTACTGGCTCTAATGGCAAGTCAACAGTCACACAACTATTGACACAAATGATTGCTAATGCAGGTATACAAGTTGCTATGGGCGGCAATATTGGTACGCCTGCACTGGATTGTTTAAGTGAAAAAACAGAATATTACGTATTAGAATTATCCAGTTATCAGTTAGATTACACCCATCATCTGAATTTAATAGTAGGCATTGTGCTTAACATCACCCCTGACCATCTTGATCGATACCAAAATTTTAAACATTATATCAATTCTAAATTAAGCTTATATCAATACTGTCAACACTTAGTGATTAATTTAGACGAACCACTCACACCCACAAAAGAAAATGCCAAGCGCTTTAGTATTAACATACCCAAGCAAGCAGATGATTTTGGCACAGTCACTTGTCACGACATCTGCTATCTACTTAAAGGCGATGATGTACTAATGAGTATTAACGAAGCGCAATTGATTGGCGAACACAATACAAGAAACATACTTGCAGCCCTTGCCCTAGGCGACCAAATCAAACTGCCAATAACCTCCATGATACAAAGCATTAAAAACTTTAAAGGACTAGAGCACCGACTTGAGTGGGTGGTAAAGAAACAAAACATTGATTATTACAACGATTCAAAAGCCACCAATGCCCTGGCTACCATTACAGCACTGAACGCACTAATCGATAAATATGAAAATATTGTACTTATTGCAGGTGGTATCAAAAAGCAAGAAGACTATACTGTTTTATTTGAATTGATTGATAATAATATACCCAATGTTGTTTTAATCGGACAAAGTGCTAAAGAGTTAGGTAGCAACATCCACACTGCAAAAGTCACCTATGCTAACTCTATAGAAGCGGCGGTCAATATCGCCAACACCTTAATTGACAGTGGTGCAATTTTACTATCTCCAGCTTGTACCAGTTTTGATATGTTTGATAATTTTGAACAGCGTGGGCAGATGTTTAAGAATGCTGTTCTGGTAATATCGTAAAGTTTATTAATACTTTCTAAAACTAGCCTACTTATCTTTTACAACTCCCCCCATTAATTAATAAAACCTTTTCTCTTTATAATAAATTAGTTTGTTTTGACTTTGCTTTGGTTTAGTTGTTTCAATAAATCATTGCTTTTACTTTATTTATTCTAACGTCTATAACGAGCTAAAGTATTTTTATCTTTAATTTTATTGATTGTTTTGATTTATGAGAAATTGGGCTGTAAGTCACTAAAACGCCATTAACAATAAAAAATAATCGGTTTTAAAATAAGTTATCCTCGTATAGTTATAATATAAAAACGATAAACCTCTTGCGCTTATTATCAGTACTTTGTTATTGTTGTCCTGTTCGGATGATAATCAAGAAAGTACTTTTCAGCAGTTGTGTCGTATTCCTGGCATACTCCAATCTGCTGAAAATGCAAAATTGAGTTTTGAAGTGAACGGTAAAGTTAAAAGCGTTTATGCTAACTTGGGTGATTAAGTTAAACGAGGTAATGCACTTGCAGAATTAGATGAGCAAAGCTGTGCTTTAACTAGCAAGGCATCTGCTGGTCAATTGAAGCAAAATCAAGCCGAACTTGGAGAGGCTCAAAATAGTTTTAATCAACAAGCTAAAAAAAGATAAAGAATACTCCATATTTTCCTCAGCTGAGCCAAAGTTATCACTACAGGGTTATGTGACAGAAATTAATACTCAAGCCTCTTCAGCTTTCGCTTTTCTAGTTACCAGAAAAATACACCTAAGTATTGTGTGCTGGTACGAGTGTTGAAGTGGATTTTACGCTCGAAAAGAACAGTCAGAACTTATCAAGGTAACGTTGTATGTGTCCCACCTAGTGCTATTATTGCTGGCGATGGATGGGACACAAGATACTTATGTTTTTATCTTTGATAAAAACAAGCGCATTGTCAAAGAAACGTACGACTAAAACTGCAAGTGCTATTAAGCATGAAATTATTATACCTTCTGGTTTAAAACCAGGGGAAATTATTGCCATTACTGGCAATGCTCATTTGCACGATAATCAAAAAGTTAGACTCAAAGAAGTAACCACAAAAGAATACAATTAATGAAAAATCTTACGCAAATTGTATTTGATTATCGGCGTATTTGTATTTATGATGTTGACCGTGTTATTAGTTTATGGTGCAATTAGTTACTTTTACTTTAGCAGCAAGAGAAGATCCAGAAATTACCATACGTGAAGCTTTGGTTATTACTCACTATTCAGGAATGAGTTCTGAAAGGGTTGAAAACTTGATCACCAAAAAGCTAGAAAAACACATTCGTAGTATTGCTGAAATTAAGGAGATCCGCTCCACTTCTTCTACTGGAAAATCTATTATTCATGTTGAAATACAAGATCGATACTTTGACTTAGCATCCATTTGGCAAACACTTCGTAATAAAGTGTTACAAGCTCAAGCTGAGCTGCTTCAAGGCACCCATCCTTCGCAAGTTAATAATCAGTTTGGGGCCCCCCGGGCCATCATCATGTAGCATTCATAGATAAAGAGTTTAATATGGTTGTTATGAATGATATGTCCAAGCATATTCGTAATGTCTTATACCAAGTTGAAGATATTAAAAAGTTTTCTCATTGAATCTACTGGCAACTTTCCCAGTCTTGAAGATATTGAAAGCACTTTAATATCCATTCCTAATTCAGAAGATGCTGCTCCATTGTCAGATTTGGTGAGCGTATACGGTGTTTCAGTAAGTGTATTACAAATGCTAATTATTGGCTAAGAATGTTGCGGGCGAATATACGCGTCCCATTTCATTAGTTATCTTAATCGCTTTATTACTTTCTTGGATTTTAGCGTTGTGCATTACTCCAAAAAAAGCAAACAATCGAATTCAGATAACAATGAGAGGTCTAATAGCACTCAAATGATGAAGAAAATCTATAACGGTTATGAGAGATTTTTTGCATTGAGTGTTACGCTACCGTGTTTTATTTCTTGGTATGATGCTGACTATGCTGGTTGATTCTGGTTATTTAATGTCTTTCATTTCTCAAGAGTTTTTCCAAAATCGGATAGATCTCAAGTATTGCTTTACGTTCAATTGCCTTTAGATAGTTCAGCACGAAAACCGCTAAACAAATGGAGGCAATTTTCCAGCATTTGGACAATAAGGTGTTATTTCCTCATGTCACTAGTTATATTGGCTATTCTGGCTAAGCGGGTCAAGGTTTGTATTATCGCTAGACCCTTCTGACAATAAAGGGTTTATTGTGCTGAATGTCGATGAGTTGAGTAACGTCAAAAGAATTATTGTAGAAATAAACCAACAAAATGTTCGTTGTGCAGGGTGTAGGTTCTCTTGATATTGCAGAACCATTAGAATCTTATTTTAATGGCTTGCCTATTACAGAGTTCCGTTAAGAAGACAATATCATCTCTATTTTATTTCGAGCTGAAGAGGCTGAACGTTTTAACCATGACCGCCGAAAGAATTAAAGAAGTGGTGGATCATAACCTTCAAAAGATAGCTAAAACGTTACTCATTAACTATTGGCTAGAATACGATGGTGTTATAACTAACTTAATTACAGCACAAAAGGCACTTTCTTCTAATCTTCCTATGGTGCTTGATCTAATTATTATTTTTCTGGTTGCACAGTTTAACTCGTATCTAAAACCACTTATTATTGTGTTGACGATTCCTTTAGCCTTGATTGGCGCTGTTATTGGCTTGTTAGTGAGTAGCTTCTTTTTTCGTATTAAATCTATTGGTAATTTATCATGAAAATCATACCTTTATTAGTTTTATTAATTTGTTCTTTCAGTTTAGCCATGGGCAATAAACTTTATTCTTTGAATGATGCGCTGTATGTAACTTATTCAAATAACCCAACCTCAGGCTGCACGTAGTCAACTTAGATTAACGTATGAAAAACTTAATCAAGCTTATGTGTCAGGAAGTTTGTCTTTAAATACTGCTAATATTAAGAGCTCTTCGGAAATTATTGTTAGAGAAACGCAAGTAGAAGCATCTAAGGTTGCTAAACAAGGTGTTTACATGGAGGCAAAGCAAGGTGAGCGAGCCCGTTCTTGACATGCTTGATGTAAATCAAGAATTATTAGATGCTCAAGTAGCATTAACTATAGCACAAAAAAATGAAGTGGTTATTGTTTATCAATTAGCCAGCATTCTAGGATCGTTAATACTCAAAGCATTGAAGTTTCCAAACAACTATTAATAAGTGCATTTTTTTTGAAGTGAAGTATTTAGGCTGTTGTGAGTCTAAACTTTATTTAGATTTATCTTGTGGATTGATAAATGTGGTCGCCTTTGCAAGGTCTGATTTTTTTAAAAATAGGGCATTTTCTTCACCATTTAGCCAAGTACTTTGGCGTTTGCACAGTTGGCGGGTAGCAATGATGGCTTTTTCTATCATTGCTGTTTTGCCTATTTCACCGTTTAAATATTGCCATGCTTGGCGGTAGCCGACACAGCGGATGACAGATAGATTTTCGTGGAAGTTTGGATTTTGTTTGAGGTGTTTGACTTCATCTAGAAAACCGTGTTTTATCATTGATAAAAAGCGTTGTTCAATTCTTGTGTGTAGCTCGTCTCGTTCGGGCATAAGGATAATTTTTTTAATAGAGTGGTTAATAATGGGTTTTTTGTTGCCTTGTAGTTCGCTGAGTGTTTTGCCACTTATATCAAATACTTCAAGTGCACGTGTGATTCTTTGTGCATCATTTGGGTGGATTCTGTTAGCGGCTTGAGGGTCGATTTTTTTAAGGTCTTGGTGTAGTGCAATTGTGCCTTTACTTTTAAGTAATTGGTTGAATTTTTCTTTGAATTTTGGGTTTGATTCTGGCAATTTAGATAAGCCATATTCTAATGCGTGGAAATAGAATGATGTGCCACCTACCAAAATGGGCAATTCGTTATTGGCAAAAGCGGTTTTGATTTGTCTATTAGCATCGAGAGTGAAGTCAAAGACCGAGTATGAATCTTCCGGGTTGCAAATATCAATTAGGTGGTGAGGGTATTTCTTTAAAGTTGCTTTGTCTGGTTTGGCAGTACCAATATCCATGCCTTTGTAAATAAGGGCGGAATCAACGCTAATGAGCCGAGTTTTGAATTGTTGGCTTAATTGAATGGCTAAATCAGTTTTGCCTGAGGTGGTAGGACCCATTAAGAATATCACGGTTTTGTTGATTTGAATTGGCATAAAAAGCTTTTAATTACTAGGTATTAATAGAACGCAACCTACATTATAATGTCAGCACAAAATTTATTAGACACAAACACATGTTTATAATTGAAAATCAAGTCAGCGGTAGAATCTTCCAAACTGAGGGTAGGGATAATATTCTAAATGATGCATTGACTCATGGGTTAAATTTTCCTTATGGTTGTCAAAAAGGTTTTTGTGGCAAATGCAAGGCGACTATTATTGAGGGTGAAGTTGGTTATAAAGGTGAAATACCTTCTGGCATTACTCCAGAAGAAGTGGAAAAAGGCATGGCTTTATTGTGCCAATGTAGGGCTAAATCTGATGTTGCTTTGGTGGTGGCCGAGTTGGACGGCGTTGCAGATATTGAAGTGAGAACTTTGCCTTGTAAAGTACAAAGCATCAAGCATCTTAATCATGATGTGGCACAAGTGTTTTTAAAAATTCCCGATTCTGAATCGTTACAATATTTGGCAGGGCAGTATATTGATTTAATCCACCCTGATTTTGAGCCCCGTGCTTTTTCCATTGCCAATGCGCCTAGTAATACTAGCTTGATTGAGCTTCACGTGCGTTTAATTGAAGATGGTAAATTTACCAATTTTGTTTTTAATGAGTTGCAAGAGAAGGCACTGCTTAAAATTGAGGGACCAAAGGGGGTTTTTTATTTTAGAGAGAAAAGTGAAAAACCCATTATTTTAGTGGCAGGTGGCACGGGCTTTGGCCCTGTGAAAGCCATGGTTGAACATGCAATTGAAACTAAATCTAAGCAAACTATCCATATTTATTGGGGCGCAAGAGATGAAAAGGATTTGTATACCGATTTGCCTAAGCAATGGGCTAAAAGCCATGAAAATATTAGTTTTATTCCTGTATTATCACAAGCAAATAGTGCCTGGAAAGGAAGAACAGGCTATGTACACGAAAGCGTATTGGTTGATTTTGAGTATTTAGTCGATTATGAAGTTTATGCTTGTGGTCCGCCAGCAATGGTTAAAGCCGTAGCAGATACGTTTGTAAAGCGAGGTATGTTTAAAGAAGACTTCTTTTCTGATGCTTTTGAATTTGCCTTTGAAGGTGGTGCGTTATGAATAATATGCAACAACATTTGACCGAACAGTTACAAACAGCATTAAGTCCAAGTCATCTTGAGGTTATTAATGAATCTCATAATCATTCTGGCCCTGCCAGTGAATCCCATTTTAAATTAATTGTCGTGAGTGATTATTTTAATGATTTAAAATTGATTGAAAGGCATCGCTTTATTAACCAGTTATTTAAAGAAGAGATGAACCACATTCATGCATTGGCAATGCACACTTATACGCCTGATGAGTGGCAGATGAAAAATAGCGCGCCAGATTCGCCTAAATGTGCAGGTGCTTCAAAATCTTAAAGTTTTTTAAACGGTTTTCATATCTTTCATTTTTGCTGTTTACTGCTTGTGAGGGTGCGATAGTTTCAACGATTGTTGTAAAAGTAACACCAAAACCAGTTCAAATTAGTACTAGCAATTTGTTGTTGAAAAAGACCTTTGGTGCTATATTGCTAATCGCTATACGTTAAGCGCATTTAGTCAAAAATAATTGTTTTGGCATATTGCCTGGTTTAAAAAAATCCTGATTACTTAACCCGTGTTACCAAACGTGCACAACCTTATTTGTATTTAATGAAAATAGAAGTAGAATGTGCTGGACTACCCATTAAAATCGCCTTGTTGCCCATTGTTGAATCGGCTTATTATCCATTTTCTTATTCGTATGGCGCAACTCATTAAGCATCCTGAAAGATACGGAGAAATAATCATAACAGTTAGTAATACATCTCAAGTGCAAACCATTAAGCTTGATTCGCAATTTGATTTGGCATTAATTTCTGAATGGACGCAGTTAGATTTAGAGCAATTGTATACTTTAAATCCAGAGCTTAAACGTTGATAATGTCAAGTAAGGGAGATTATAATTTATTATTGCCGATTGATAAAATTGCAACCTTTAAGAAGAATTTAGCCAAACATCCTAAAGAAGCTAAAGTGAAATGGGTGCGTCATCAAATTAATCAAGGCGATGGAGTTTAAGCAAGATCGCCCATCAATTTAACATCACAATAAGTCAGATTAAGAGTGTGAACAATTTGCATGGCAATGTGGTTAAAGTAGGGTAGGTACTTGATTGTGCCAATTTCACAAAAAATACCCAGTATTATTCATTGCCAGAAGCGCAAAGAATGAATGCAAAAAAATAGATATTAAAGTCATTCATACTATTGTTAGTGGCGATAGTTTATGGCCTATCGCTAGGCAGTATAATACTCATCTGGATAAAAACATCGTAAGGTGGAACCATATATTATTAAATCAAGCCACTTCAAGTGGGTAAAAAATTGGTATTATGGCAGTCTAATTCAACCAAACCCAAAGACCCTATCAAAGTTAATCAACGTGGGTATAAATATTGATAGAAAGATTTACCTACTTACGTTAAAAGTGGCGATAATTTGTCAATCATTGCACATAAATTTGGGGCGCATGTTAGTCAGGTTAGGAAATGGAAGCAATTGACAACTAAAAAACCACTACAGCCTAAACAAAAATTAACCATCGTTGTTAACTCTAATATGAAATAAAAATATGAACGCACTACCGATTTATAAAATAATGCTAGCAAGTGTTGCTTTTTCACTCACGAATTGGAAAAAAATACTAGAAGTTTCTATTCTGCCAGTACTAATTTCTATTCCTTTTTTAGCAATTTTGCCTGATATACTCAGCATAATGAACAGTGTTTTTAGCAATAAGGAAGTTGCTGATATTCAACTACCCGACAATATGATGATATATTTATTGTTGTTTTTTTATGGCTATCTAACGCTTTCAATCAATATGTATCGCTTGGTTATTTTGGGTCAGAATAGCGTTTCTGGGATTGTGCCAGTGCTTAATTTTAATAAAATTATTCGCTTTGTTGCTCTAACGCTGTTTATTGGCTTGGTAACCATGGCGCCAGTGATTATCAGCGGCATTGCTTTTTTGCAGTTAATTATGTATTTTTTGATAATTCCAATCACCTTGAATTTTATTAACATTGCTATTGATCAGCCTTCAAGATACAAACGGAATTTGAATTTCATCTCTCAAGCTAACTTGTTCTTTTTACAGATTGTTTTGCCAGCATTAGCGGATATGATTTTTTCATTCCTTGTATCACTAACTGGACTTCCTGATATACTGGGGTGGGTAGTTAAAGCCATTGTGTTTTATTGGACATTGATTAGCTTGGCATTGTGCTACCAACTTATTGTTAAACAAAATGCTAAAGCTTAAGGCTAAATCCTTTAGCGTAGCGCATATCAAATGTAGCGCGATTGAGCTTAGCGTGTGCAATTGATTGTCTTAATTTTTTATAAACTTTAACAAAGTTTTTGAGTCGTTTTTGCTGTTTTTGGTAGCCTAATACGACTTTAATATTAGGCTTAATAAAAAGAGTATCAATATTAGTTTTAAAGATGGATGTAATGACCATTGGCTTGATAATAGCTTGATAGATTTGGTAATCATCAAATAGGGTTTTTGCAATGTCTTTATTATGTGCTGAAGTGGCGATGATGGCGTCTGATTTGATGATTTTATCGGGTGTAAATAGTTCTCCTTTGGTGGAGATGTAACCTTGGCAGGTTTGTGTTTTGGCATCATTCGGGCAGTCTTTATTTTTCCAACGCATACTGATTTGTTGCGCACTGATTTTGATATTGATAAAATTCCAAAAAAGACGCTTTACTTCTGCCTCTGCTACCCACGGGTAGCGTTCTAATTCGTGTTTAATTTCGTGTAAATCCAGTTGATATGTCTCAGTAATTAAGGGGAGTATGTGTTGTTTTAATGTTTGCTGTGTGACTGGAGGGTCTTTATCAATGTCCCAATTAATATCAACTTTTAAGAACTCATTCGGATGGATGTTTTGTACACCCCATGTAATAAGCCCTAATAAAACAATAATAGATAATAATTTAAATACAGCTTGATAAATAGACTTTTTGCGTCTATTACTACGCTTATATTTCATTAATAATTGCTATGACTAGTTGATCAAAGCTTATGCCCATTGCTTTTGCTGCCATGGGTACTAATGAGCGTGACGTCATGCCTGGAACGGTATTAATTTCTAATAAATAAGGTTTGTTATGTTGATTAATAATGAAATCCACCCGCCCCCACCCTTTAGCATTAATAGCAAAAAATGCTTCAAATGCAATGGCTTGTAATGCTTGCTCTTGGGACGGACTCAAACCACAAGGACATAAGTATTGAGTTTTATTTAAGTGGTATTTTGATTCAAAATCGTAAAAACCTTGGTCAGCCATAATTTTCACAACAGGTAAGGCTTTATTGCCCAAAATTGCTACTGTGTATTCATCACCTTCAATCCATTGCTCAACTAAAGCATGTGGGTTGTATTGCCAAGCAAGCGTTAGTGCCTCATCTAATTGTGTCTGATTGTCAACTTTACTAATGCCAATACTAGAGCCTTCTAAAGTGGGCTTAACTGCCCAAGGCAGTGGAAAGTCAATAGGCTCAATGGATTGATTAATGCTTGCAACAATAGAGGGTGCAAGTGTGAGGTTATGCTGTTTCCAAATCATTTTAGTGCGTGCTTTATCCATGCCATTATGGCTGGCATTTGAGCCAGACCCTGTATAACGAATACCTCGGTTTTCTAGTTGTTTTTGAATATACCCGTCTTCACCACCACGACCATGCAAAACAATAAAGGCTTGATCAAACTCTTGTTGCCAAAGTTTTGATAAGTTATCCCCGTGCCAATCAAATTTAAAACAATCAATATTTTGGCTGATTAGCGCTTGGTAAACAGCCCCGCCACTTTTAAGAGAAACTACTCTCTCTGCTGAATTTCCACCCACTAGCACTGCAATCATTTAATCACCACCTCTAATTCTAAATCAATATTAAAGGTTGATTTTACGACTTGTTGAATGTGGGTAATCAAATTTATAATGTCAGCACTACTGGCTTTATTTTGGTTGATAATAAAATTAGCGTGTTTGTTTGACACGCAAGCACCACCTATACAAAAGCCTTTTAACTGGCTTTGCTCAATCAGTTTTGCTGCAAAATTATTTTTTGGATTTTTAAACACACTGCCGCAACTTGCCTTGCCAATTGGCTGATTTTGATTGCGCTTATCTAGTAATTGTTTGATATCTTGCTGAGGTTTTTTTTGGTTAAATTCCAATGTTGCATCAACAAAGTATTCATTAGCGTATTGAGCATGAAGGTATCGATACCCAATGTCAAAGTCATTTTTCGTGCGTTCAAATATAACACCCGATTGATTAATAGTAGTCACATTAATAACGTATTGCCAGAATTCAGACCCAAATGCACCTGCGTTCATCATTAGTGCACCACCAACAGTACCTGGAATGGCGGATAAAAATTCACCACCGTATAAATTATTTGTATGGCATAATCGAGATAGTTTTGCCAGTGTTGTACCTGCCTCAACCCAAAGCGTATTTTTTTCAATTTTTATTTGTTTTAGGTTGCTTAGTTTTATCACTACACCTTCAAATCCTTGATCACGTACAAGCAAATTGCTGCCTAATCCTAAAAATAACAATGGTTTGGTATTGGTTTTGAGAGAGGTAGATAAATCAGTTAAATCGTTTGGAATAAAAAAATCTTGCGCCAACCCGCCTGTTCTAAATGAACAATGTAAACTCATGGGCTCATTGCGTAATAGCAAATCAGTTATCCCTTAAGTGTAGTTGGATTTTAATAAATCAGGTAGAGTGTGGATATCGCCCGCACCCAAGGTGAGTAAAACATCGTTATGGTGAATAAGGTTGGGCAATACAGCTAAGATTTCTTCTGGCTCTTTTATCACCACTGGATCTAAGCTGGAGTGCTTTCTAATTGCATCAGCCAAGGTTGAAGAATTAATATGGGCAATGGGTTTTTCTTGGACTGGATATATGTCTAGCAATATGAGGGCGTCGGCGCTACTGAGCGTAAGAGCAAAATCATCAAACAAATCACATGTACGAGAATAGCGGTGTGGTTGAAAAATAACAACCAAACGTCTATCTGAATAAGTATCTTTAAGAGATTCAAACACGGCACTAATTTCTTTCGGATGATGAGCATAATCATCAAACAAAGACACTTGGGCATTGTTGATATTTAATTTTCCATGATGGTCAAGTCGCCTAGCAACACCAGAAAAATTAGCCAATGCTTTTTGAATAATGTTAATTTCAATATTAAGTTCACAGCAAATACCAATCGCTGCTAATGTGTTAAGAATATTATGCCGACCAATTAGGTTTAGTTTAATGGGGAATGGTTTTGTACATTGATCATAAATAACATCAAAATGCATTTTCATATCAACTTGTTCTACATTAATGGCTTGAATATCAGCACCGTTCTTAAAACCATAAGTGATAATTGGACGATGAATATCATTCAATATTTCATTTACACCTTCATCATCTATACACATAACACAAGTGCCATAAAATGGTAAATTAGCACTAAAACTGACAAAGGCATCCTTTAGGTTTTGGTAGTCATTGCCATAAGTTGCCATATGGTCATAATCAACGTTGGTGATAACGCTTAACATGGGTTGTAAGTGTAAGAATGAAGCATCAGATTCATCCGCCTCAGCAATTAAATAATCACTTTCACCTAGTTTGGCATTAATCCCGCTTGAATTTAATATCCCGCCAATAATATAGGTTGGGTCAAGTTCAGCCATGTTGAGCATGTGAATGATAATACTAGTAGTAGTAGTTTTGCCGTGAGTACCTGCAATTGCAATGCCAAATCTAAAGCGCATTAATTCTGCCAGCATCTCTGCGCGAGGTACAATTGGAATGTTAAGTTGATGCGCCTTGATTACTTCCGGATTGTTATCCTTAATCGCACTAGATACAACGATTACTTGTGCGTTTTTTATATTATTTTTATGATGTTTATGATAAATTTTACAACCCATTTCCTCCAATCTATCAGTGATTTTGTTAGGGTTGATGTCTGATCCAGACACGTTATAACCAAGATTATGAAGCACTTCAGCAATACCACTCATGCCTGAACCACCAATACCAACAAAATGAATATTATGCATTCTAGACTTAAACACCATACGCAAATCTTTCATTATTTTGTTACCGTAACAATACTAAAAACTTGAATACTGCTACCTTTACCAAACTCAGTCAGTCCTTCGCCAGTGGTGGCGGTAATACCTACATCTTCGGGTGCAATATCCAGTAATTTAGAAATACTAAATTTCATTTTTTCAATCATGGGTGAGATTTTAGGGTATAAACACTCAATTGCAATAGCAATATGTTGAATTTTCCAATGGTTTAAATCATGAAACGCTAACTTCAAATACTCAGCACTATCAACCACACCTTGTTTACATAAAGCATCTGCTTTAGTGCCCAATACGTTAACGCCAGTAATAGAAGAAATCGCATTCGTAATTGAATGAAAAACCACATCACCATCACTATTAGTATTAAGGCCTTTTGAATAATCAAATACAACACCCGATAAAACAAGTGGTTTGTTCGTATCACAAAATGCGTGGGAGTCTTGTCCTAGTCCAGTTTTAATTTTCATTGCTAGATGAATATTTTTTTGTCAAAACTTTATTTTAATGTTTTATGGTTAAGATTTAATCTTTTAATTTATATAATCTACATTATCATCATCAATAAAGTTCATATTTAACATTTTTTAAAAAAAATCACTATAACACATCTCTGAGCTAAACGACAACATCAAAGGCAATATTCTCGGTATAGAAGTTGAACTCACGCCTTCAATCAGTTTTGAAGATAGGATTATTCATCCTATTTAAATTAAAATTAACAAAAAAACGTGCGTGAGTTTTACTAGTGAATAGCGTGATGATTGAATTTTCTTTACGTTAGTTTTATGATTTTGATGTAATAAAAGCCATCAAAATTATCAGCAGGCAGTTGTTGCCTCCCTATTGTGGTGCTAACTCACATAGATGTATGGCTTTATCCAGCACTAAAGCTTGTGTGAACTGTTGAGATGAGATGTTTTATTTAATTGTTTGGAAACAATATCGTTCAGTTGATGATAAAAGCAAATTGTGCCAAAAACTAAAGATTTAATTAAGGACGGTTACTCTTCTGGATAGTTAAAAGCGCTGAGCGATTTTTTCTCAAGAACAACCGAACAAATCGCCTCTAGTGTTATTTCTCAATCGTTGCTTTGATTTTTTGTAATAAGATGGCAGGTGGCACATAACCAGGCAAATGAGTGCCATCACTCAAGAAGATGGCAGGCGTGCCATTCACACCGAGTTGCTTAGAAATTGCCAATTGATCAGCCACTGGGTTATGACAAGCTTTTGAGTTGGGCACAATGTTATTTTTCTTATAATCATCCATCGCTTTGAGTGGATCATCAGCGCACCAAATTTTTTCCATTTTTCCTTGCGCTGTTGGATGCAAGGATGCGAGTGGCGAAGCAAGGTGTTTAACGGTAATACCCAAATCATTCATCTGCTTCATGCCATAATGGAGTTTTTTACAAAATGGGCAGTCAACATCAGTAAATACATGAATGATGTATTTTTCATTTTTTGCTGGGTAAATAATTTTATCGTGATCATTAATTGTGTTAATTAAAGTTTGTTTAATCAATTTAACCTTGCCACTCATTGGCATTAATTGTTTAGTGGTTAGATCAACAACATCGCCTTGGATTAAATAACGGCCATCTTCAGATATTAAAAGAGAATCAATGGGGTCATGAACAATTACCTCAAAAATACCATCAAACGGTGTTTTGACAATATCTTGTTTGCCAATTGTGCCAAAGAATGGATACAGACTATTGATGATTGTATCTTTGTTTGCAAAAGCACTATTAACAAGTAAGATAATTGCGATAAATAGTAATTTAAACATAATGAATAATTGGTTGAATAAATCAATTAATTTTACCTTTTTGGGTAGAATATGGGCATTATATTTTTGATGAGGTAAATGAGATGGAATTTTCACTGATTAATGAAACAATTCAGAATTTTGAGGGCGATGGCGTGGTTGTATTTTCTAATGCTGATACGGTTTTTGATGATGAGAATGTTCAAAAATTAATTGAACTTAATCATTTTGAGTCTAAGTCTGGAAAGGTTTTATTATTAAGTTTGGTTGCTGGTTTTAAATCCAAACAGATAATTGTTGCTGGGCTTGGTGATGCAGTTGTAAACGCTAAAGATTATGTTAAAGCGCTGAGTGCTGTGAGTGTTGTACTTGCTGAGATGAAGGCTAAAAATTTAATGATTCAGAATGTTGAAATTAAAGGTTTTGATGAATCGTGGGTACATGAAACAACTGCTAAGGTAATGCGTAATGCAACTTATGAAATTCAAAAAATAGGTGATGATAGTAAGTCAAGTAGTAGTATTGAGCACATTGCTGTTCAATCTAGTATAGACAATACACAGGCCTTAATGCAAGGTCAGGCAATTGCTGATGGTATGTCTTTGACACGTCATCTAGGGGATTTACCATCCAATGTCTGTACACCTAGTTATTTGGCAGATGCAGCCATGTCTTTGGCTAAGGAATTTAATCTTGAGTATGAAGTCCTGGAAGAGTCGGACATGGATAAACTTGGTATGGAGTCTCTATTGTCAGTTTCTAAAGGCTCAATCGAGCCGCCAAAACTCATTAGTTTAAGTTATCAAGGTAATGGCAATGAAAAGCCGATTGTACTAGTGGGTAAAGGCGTTACTTTTGATAGTGGCGGTATCTCACTTAAACCTGGTGCAGGTATGGATGAGATGAAATATGATATGTGTGGCGCAGCTTGCGTATTAGGTGCAATGCGTGCTATTGCGCAAATTAAGCCAAACATTAATTTAGTTGTTGTGGTGCCAAGTGTTGAGAATATGCCAGCGCATAATGCCTCTAAACCTGGTGATGTTGTTAAGTCTATGTCAGGACAAACGATTGAAATTTTGAACACAGATGCAGAAGGGCGTTTGATTTTGTGTGATGCACTTACTTATGTTAAGAGGTTTGACCCAAAAGTGGTGATTGATGTTGCCACACTTACGGGTGCAGTGATTATTGCATTAGGTAAGCACAATTCAGGGCTTATGAGTAATGACCAAGATTTGGCTGATGATATTATCAACGCTTCTAAAACTGCGCTTGATGGCGTGTGGCAATTACCCATTGAAGATGAGTATGATGAATTGCTGAAATCAAATTTTGCTGATATGGCAAATATTGGCGGGCGTGAAGCAGCTTCTATTACTGCCGGGTGTTTTTTATCTAGATTTACCCAAGATTATCGCTGGGCGCATTTGGACATTGCAGGTACGGCGTGGTTAAGTGGTGATAAAAAAGGCGCAACAGGACGACCGGTATCACTATTAACGCAATTTATTATGGATAAAGTCGGTGTTTAGTACTTAAATTTTCACAAATGGTTGCTTATTGCAAGTGCTTTTTTAGTGTATTTGCGTAAATATTTCTGGTTTTTGTTCAGAAATTCTGAGTAAGGATTTTGCGACCCCTGTTGGGTTTCTTTTTCCTCGCTCCTAATCTTGTATGGTACGAGAACGCTAACGCCGATTAAATTAGCAAAGTTAAATTGAGATAGATTTAGCTTTTTTCGAATAATATGCACAGGTGGCACTTCCTTAAACTCTCTAGTTTTAAGAGTCTTTTCCCTTGGCTGAAATCTTTAATTTCTTTAATACCTTGTCTATTTTTACCTTTGTTACTCAACCACCACTGCCAACGATTATTTTTTCTAATTTAGTTTTGATGGTCAAGCCAAACATTAAGACCTTGGGCGCAAATTCCTAAATCACCCTTAAAGAGTTTGATTTGTTGTTGTTCATCAAGCGTTACACCTTGTTTACTAGCAAGTGTTAATAGATAATTAAGAAGAGCTTCTTTAATGGCTTTAACGCGATTAGGTTGTGTTTTTAAGGTGTTGGCAATATTAACAAATCCATTAATATGTTCAATGAGCATATTGGCTGAATCTTGGTCAAAATCAATGCGGTTAAAGTGTGTTAAATAAGCGTATTTTGGTTTAAGACTCATTAACTGATTGATGGTTTTTTTCCACACTCCTGGGTCAAACTGTATGGGAGTAGTGGGCGGGAAAATGAGCTTACCTTGACTAATGTTAAATTCTCGATAACTCACACCGAGTGTATCACCAGAAAAAATGCCACGTGATTTTTCATCCCAAATACACACGTGGTGGCGTGCATGTCCTGGTGTATCGATAAATCTTAATATTCGCTTGCCCAACGTTACTTCATCACTATCTTTGGCAATGATGATACGTTGTTTTGATATGGGGATTAAATCGCCTAAAAATTGCTTAAAAAACAACTCGCCATAAACTTGCACAACGCCTGCGCATAATTTTGAAGGGTCAATTAAATGCTTGTAGCCATATTCGTGCACATAAACCATGGCATTAGGTAGATGCTTGATAAGTTCACCTGCACCACCTGCATGGTCTATATGAATGTGGGTTAATAGAATATAGTCGACACTTTCACGGCTAATATTTTTTGCATTTAGTGTAGCCAGTAGGGTTGGCACTGAAAGATGGCAGCCTGTATCAATAAAAGCAGCTTGTCCATTGTCTTCAATTAAATAGCTAGCCACAAAGTCTTTGCGTATGTGTTGTGTGTCAATGCAAGTGACATTAAAACCTAATTCATGATAAATGGGCTTCATTTTTTATACCTTTAAGTAAATTTAAGTTTTTTTCTGATATAAAAAAACCGCCTAAAAGACGGTTCTTTGAATATAGTGAGAGGTTTTTCTAAAAATCTCCCTCTGCACCGCCATTTTGAATAGCATTCATGGTTTTTTGAACTGCCAGTGCTTTTTCAAGTAAGTAATCTGGTAGTGGGGCACCACCATAAATCATGGCATTCATGTCTAGTGTATAGAGCCATCTTTGTCCAGATTTGTCTTCAATAAGTGCGATACGACAAGGTAAATAAGCTGAAAATGCATCTGAGTGATCAACCATAATCATGGCTGTACGCGGTGAACAATATTGGTAAATTTTTAAGAAACGTTGTTTTTTAAAATCTGGATGACCTTTGGTGACGCCTTCTGAATTGGTTTGAATTTCAACCATTTCTGACAATGGCAACATGCCAACAGAGCGAATACTTTCAGCAGTTGCGATACTTTCCATCGCCTCTTCTACATCCTCATTTAAAACGTCATCAGCTACTTTAACGCGCACAACAGATGCCATGGTAATATCACCTGTATCCAATAAAGTATTTGCCATTGGCATATAGACTTTGGCCATAGACTCTGGGTGTAGTTTTGGTGAAATCATTTCACTAATGATCTTTCCAGTCACACCATCGTATTTGATTTGTAGTGATACGGCATAATAAGTTGTAATAGCGCCGATGACAATTAACAACCATTTGATTAGATTGACAATTCCACTCATTTCTCTTTCCTATTGTTAAGACTAAGATAATTCAGCATTCTAGCAGGTTGAAATAAAATAGTGAATATATCACTATATGTTAATTTGTTAATATTTTTTACTATACAACCCGTAAACCATTAAAAACAATGCTGGTTAAGCTAACCATGCCAATAATTTTTTCATTATCCAAAACTGGACAACGAGACAAACCAAAATTTGTTAATAGTCTTGCGCAATAGCGAATGTCCATATCAGGTCGAACTGAGATGACAGGTTTGTTCATAATTTCATATACATTGACTCGGTCAAGGGCTCGGTCTTTGGCAATGACTTTAGAGGCAATGTCAGCAATCAGCACTACGCCGTATTCGTCATACTCATGAGATTTATCAACTAAAAGCATTTTAGTTTTTTTATGTTGCATGTCATTAAGTGCATTTTGCACGGTACACTTTGAATCAACAATATCGACCTGTGTCCACATAACATCTTTTACTAGGGTTGGTGTTGTATTATTCGTCATTATATTTTCTCCTCTATGGTGTGTTCTAGTGCATGAATTTGATGCATGACGCCAACAGCATCCTCGACATCAATTTGAAAAGCAATCCCTTCTTGTGGATTGGATTCAAAGTGGCCTGTATCAGCAATTGTTTCTAGTATATCTCTAGAAAAATGTTGTTCTACAAGTAGTAATAAGACATCTCTAGGTGTTTCAATGTTGAGTCCTAAAAATGTTTTATTGTGCTTGAGACCCTCTCCTCGTGCTTGAGAGATAATGGTTGAACCTGTGGCGCCTTTTGCTCTAGCAGCCTCAAGTATTTTGTCAGTTTTGTCAGAATCAACAAAAGCGATAATTAGTTTAAAGTGCATAATCTCCCTTATTTTTTATCTTGTTTTAAAAATTTCATAATTTGTACGTAAGCCATCACGCTCATAATGGGAAATAGTGAGGCAAAGGCGATTAAACCAAAACCATCAATAAGTGCAGAGCGTCCATCAATTGTACTCGCAAGTCCAAGTCCAAGGGCTGCAACCAGTGGCACGGTTACGGTAGATGTGGTGACACCGCCAGAATCATAGGCAAGTGCAATAATATTTTTAGGTGCAAAATAGGTTTGTATCAGTACAACAGCGTAGCCAGTAATAATAAAGTAATGTAGTGGCAATCCAGCCACAATGCGAAAACTCCCTATGGCAATACCCACAGCCACACCAATGGCAACTGCAATTCGTAAAGGCCATACTTTGATAAAACCACCAGAGACTTGGTTGGCCTTAATGGCAACCGCTAATAAGGATGGCTCAGCAATGGTTGTGGCAAAACCAATGCTAGCTGCAAAAATATAAACCCAATAATAATCACCCCAGCCAAGTCTGTCACTGCCGATAAAATTACTTGATGTAAGCTGGTTTGCCATTAATTTTCCTAGAGGGAATAGTGCTTTTTCTAAGCCAACAATAAATAAAGTGAGTCCAACCCACACCAAAATAAACCCGATAATAATCTTCTTTAAATGTGGTATTTTTTGTCTAAGAATGATAATTTGAAAACCAAACAACACCACCGCAATAGGGGTTACATCCCAAAACATGCTAATAAGATTATCCACTAGGCTCATAGCAATATACCAAATAACATCACCGCAATAATGGGCAATAGTGAGGCAATGGCAATCATGCCAAAGCCATCGGTTAACGGGTTTCTGCCACTAATTGAACTTGCTAAGCCAACGCCAAGTGCAGTGAGTAGCGGTACAGTAATAGTACTGGTAGTCACACCACCCGAGTCATAAGCGATGCCAATGATAAAGTCTGGCGCAAAAAAAGTCGTAACAATTACTAGGAGGTAACCACCAATAATTAAGTATTGTATTGGCCAACCTTTTAAAATTCTGAGCACGCCAATCACCACAGCTAGACCCACAGAGATACCCACAGTAAAGCGTAATATTTGCGCATAACTATTGAGTTCTGTTTGTGTATTGATAATGCCACCCAGTTGAGCGACTTTAGCTGCTTCATTAACCACTGCTATAAGAGCAGGTTCTGCTACTGTGGTGCCAAATCCTAAGGCAAAGGCAAATAAAAGCAACCAAAAAATTGACCCTTTTTTGACAAAACTGTAAGCCAATATTTCACCAATAGGAAACAGCCCTAGTTTGAGTCCGTAGACGAATAAAGTTAAACCCAATAAAACAAACTCTGTTCCAATTATAATGTCCATTAAGTTGGGAATGCTTTGTTGAAGCACAACAATTTGGAAAAAAGCAATTACACCCATAATAGGGGCTAAACCTTTAGCACTATCAATTAGATTGTTAATAAACTGTCGAGCAGTTTTTTTCATGAATACCTTGAGCTTGCGTTATTTTTTTTTGATGAGAATTATTGAGCTAAATGATGAAAATTTATTTTTTTATAAGTGATTTCCATATCTCATATATTGAATTATAATGTTATCTTATGAATAGCGCCTTATTAATTAACGGGAAAAAACAAACCAAACTCAATGCGCTTAATCGTCTTGTTCAATTTGGTGATGGTTTGTTTGAAACTTGTTTAATTGAAGATACTAGATTGTTATTTTGGTCCAAGCATTTTTCAAGGCTACAAAAAGGCTGTGATAAGTTAAAAATTCATCAAGTGAGTGAAGCTATTTGGCTTAAAGAAATTGCTAAAGCATTTGCCATTTCCAAATTAGACCGGGCGGTGGTTAAAATCATACTTTCTCGTGGTGAGAGTACAAGAGGCTATGGCTATGAGAAAAACATCAAGCCAACTCGTATTGTGGTTGTTTCTCCTATGCCTGATTTACCTTGGCAATATGAGTTGGATGTGTGTTCTAGTGGCTACGTAAGTAATCAATTATTGTCTGAGATTAAGCATTGTAATCGCTTGGAGCAAATTCTTGCAAGGTCAGAATTGCAAGCGCAAGAGTGTATTATGTTGGATGAAAATGCTCAGGTCATTTCAGTGACTCAAGGTAATATTTTTGCCATTCGCAAGCAAGTGATTCTCACGCCTAGTCTGACCAATTGTGGTATTGAAGGCACCCGAAGATTCGTGGTTTTTGATTTGGCACAAGCATTAGGTCTGCAACTTGAAACTTGTTCTTTGTCATTGACTGAACTACTTGAGGCAGATGAAGTATTTATTACCAATAGTGTGATGGGTATCAAGCCTGTGGCTAAAATTAATCAGCAACTATTTAGCCATCATCAAGTCACAAATCGATTAATTAGCGCCTTTGTGTGCTCTAAAAATAACCACTCATCTATCAGTCTTGCTTAAATCAAACCTCTTTTATTTTAAATTTATTTTTGTGTTTGTGGCGATTTTTTTGCTATTTTGGATATATTGGGCAAATGATATCAAGGTAAATAACTCAAGTGTGTACCAAATACCTCAAGGGGCTAGCCTTTATTCAACTGCAAATAATCTAGAGTATCTGGGTTATATTAACTCTAGTATTTTTATGCGGCTACTCGCCAAATCGCTCAATCTTGAGTCAAAAATTAAATCAGGTTATTATGATATTAATGCGGATATGAGCGTGATTAATTTGTTGAATCATTTTACATCTGCAAAAGTGGCGACCAGAAGTATCACCTTAATTGAGGGTAATACTATTGATGACTATTATCAAAAGTTGGTTAATATGAAAGCGTTAAAATCTAGTAAAACTTTAACAGAAATCATGATTGAAATTAAGCAAAACCATCCGTATGATGGCTATTTTTGGCCAGATACTTATCAAATTAATTATGGTAGTAGTGTGCTTAGTGTATTTAAAAGAGCTCATCAGATGATGCGTCAAAAACTTGAACTTGCTTGGCGTAATAGGGCTCACACTCTACCCTTGAAAAACGCTGAACAAGCGTTAGTGCTTGCCTCTTTAATTGAGAAAGAAACAGCTAATGCACAAGAAAAATCCAAAATTGCAGGCGTGTTCATTCGTCGCTTGCAAAAAGGTATGCGCTTGCAAACTGATCCAAGTGTGGTTTATGCGCTGGGTGAACATTATCAAGCACCACTCAAAAAACGAGATTTAGAATTTGACACTCCTTACAATACCTATAGAAATAAAGGCTTACCACCAGGGCCAATCTCCTCAGTAGGTGCAGATTCGTTATATGCAGCTATGCATCCACACATGGGTAGTGCACTTTATTTTGTTGCTAAAAAGGACGGTACTCATGCTTTTGCAAATACCTATCAGCAGCATAAAGACAATATCAACAAGTACCTAAAAAATCAATAAATATCTATATAAAATATCTGACATGCAAAGAGGAAAATTTATCACCATTGATGGCGTTGAGGGTGCTGGGAAAAGTACACAAATTGATTTTATTTGTGACTATTTAGCCAAAAAAAACATCAATGTTATTTTAACGCGTGAACCGGGTGGTACTGAGTTGGGTGAAAAAATTAGGACATTATTACTAAGCACTGACACCCAATCAATGCATGGTGATACTGAGTTATTATTAATGTTTGCTGCTAGGAATGAGCATATTAGGACTAAAATTATGCCAACACTTGAGAAAGGTGATTGGGTATTAAGCGATCGTTTTACGGATGCTTCATACGCCTACCAAGGCGGCGGCAGGGGTTTGAGTATTGAACGTATTACTCAGTTGGAAAAATGGGTGTTGCAAGATTTTACCCCTGACGTGACTTTACTATTAGATGTGCCAGTTGCACTAGGCATGTCACGGGTTGAATCTAGAAGTTGTAAGGACAGAATTGAACTTGAAACAAATGACTTTTTTAATCGTGTGAGAGATGGTTATATTGAAAGGTCTAAGCAATTTCCTGAACGAATTAAGCTCATTGACGCTTCAAAAACACTTAAGCAGACAACCCAACAAATCAAAACCATTTTACAAACATTAGTGAATCTTCCTTGGCACGAAAATGCGTGGTCTAAACTACAAAAAATGATTGATCAAGATCGTCTGCCTCATGCATTATTGATTACGGGTGCTGAAAAAATTGGCAAATTTGAACTCATGCAACAATTAGTGGGCGTGTTGTTAAAAGATGACGTTATTATTAGAAAAGACAATATTAGAGAGGATTTGGATTACCCTGTATTAATCAGGCGTTCAAATTATCCTAATATGATTTATTGTCGCGCAGGAGAGATGGTTGAAAAAAGCAAAAACAGGTCTAAGGATATCCGTATTGACCAAGTACGTGTTTTTTGTGATGCTTTGAATAAAACTGCTGATCAATTACAAATTGGGGTTGTTTTTTATGGCGACCAAATGAACATGAACGCCGCCAATGGTTTGTTAAAAACCCTTGAAGAGCCTAAAAAGAATACGCTCATTATTATTTTAGCACACCATATTGAAAATTTGCCAGCCACGATTGTATCAAGATGTCAAAATATACACATTGCACCGGCGTATGGTCGGCAAACTTGCCAGTGGCTAATTGAGCATATTGGTAAAACTCAAAATGCAGATTTTGATATTCCGCAGTTATTAGAAAATACACATGGTGTTCCATTTAAGGTGTTGTCTGAGCTGTCTGATGGCAGTTTTATCTATTATCAAAATTATCAAAACCAGTTGCTTAATATTGCCATTAATCCATTAATGGTGACACAGATTAAAAATTTTGAAGATGATGAGTTGGTGGTTTTAAATTGTTTACAAAATATTATTATTGAAGGAATTAGGTTAAAAACCATTCATCAAGAAGGTGCGCTGATTGAGCTTAATCAAGTCATCAAGGCAGTAAAATTTGAGTTTTTATTTAAACTACTTGATGATATTTATCATGCTATTGAATTGTCAAAAACCACCGTTAATATTAAGTTATTATTGGATAATATTTTAATTGTATGGTCGCATATTATTCATTTAAAGCAATATCCACAAATTACCCAAAACGCATAAGGCTCGTTTATTAACAAACAGGAGAAGACATGAACCAATCAGAAACTTTATTTGCACAAGCAAAAACTGTCATTTCTGGTGGGGTGAACTCACCAGTTAGAGCATTTAATGGTGTAGGTGGCAGCCCTATTTTTTTTACCCGTGGCGAGGGTGCTTATCTTTTTGATGTAGATGGTAAAAAGTATATTGACTATGTTGCCTCTTGGGGTCCAATGATTTTAGGTCATGCCAATCAAGCGGTTATTGACGCTGTTAAAACCGCCTTGGGAAACGGCCTTGGTTTTGGTGCGCCTACTCAAATTGAAACAATATTGGCAGAAAAAGTATGCGAGTTAATGCCTTCAATTGAGCTACTTCGTATGGTCAGTTCAGGCACAGAAGCAACCATGAGTGCCATTCGTTTGGCGCGCGGTCATACGAGCAGAGACAAAATTATCAAATTTGAAGGCTGTTATCATGGCCATTCTGACTCATTACTGGTTAAAGCAGGTTCTGGTGCTTTAACATTGGGCGTGCCCACCTCACCTGGCGTGCCTGAAGATTTTGCAAAGTACACACTGACTTTAGAATACAACAACATTGACCAAATACGCGAAGTGCTAAGTGAAGTGGGCGCTGAAGTAGCTTGTGTTATTGTTGAACCTGTGGCAGGCAATATGAACTGCATTCCACCCATTGATGGTTTTTTGCAAGGATTGCGCGAATTGTGTGATGATCATGGGATTATTTTAATTTTTGATGAAGTAATGACAGGCTTTCGTGCCGCACTTGGTGGTGCACAAGCACTTTACAATGTAAGACCTGATTTAACAACATTGGGCAAGGTGATTGGTGGTGGCTTACCAGTGGGCGCATTTGGTGGCAAGCGTGACATTATGCAATCGATTGCACCACTAGGATCTGTTTATCAAGCAGGAACGCTTTCGGGCAATCCAATATCAATGTCAGCAGGCTTGGCAATGTTAAATACATTATCAAAAGATGAGGGTTTTTATACCACCTTAAATGCCAAAGTTCAGAAGCTAACAAAGGGTATTTTAGCCAAGGCCAAGGAAAACAATATCGGTATGATTACTACCGTTGTGGGCGGTATGTTTGGTCTGTTTTTTACCGACTCTCAATCAGTGACTAACTTTAAAGGGGCTTCACAATGTAATGTTGAATTGTTTAAAAAATTCTACCACCTAATGTTGGCAGAGGGCGTGTATATGGCGCCTTCTGCTTATGAAGCAGATTTTGTTTCCAGTGCTCATAGCGATATAGATATTCAAAATACCATTGATGCGGCTGGACGTGCATTTGCAAAGTTGGCATAAATTCTTATGAAGATTGATGTGGTTGAATCAGAGTTGACTAATGCCGCTAAGTTGCTGGATAATTTTAGCAACAATATCACTATTTTTGGCGTTGAAAGAATTAACCAAGAGCGTGATTCGGGCAAAAAAGCTTATCAGTTGAGTAAATTATTATCTGATAATAGGTTTAACATATTAACGGGCGCTGGTTCTGGCATTATGCAAGTTACAAATCAAGGCGCATTTTTTTTGCTGGACGTATCATTTTGCTTACCCATCATTACTTACTTTAAAACGCTTGCACAGCAAAGCTATATTAGTTAGTAAGATTTAAATTTATTTTGTCTTGTTGATGAGATAGAGCAAATACTAGCTAGTATTAAGGAGGTTATAATGGCGCTTGCAATTTTTGACTTAGACAAAACACTGATTAAAGGAGACAGTGATTTTCTTTGGGGGGTTTTTTTAAGTGAAATTGGCGCTGTTGATGCAGATATTTATCAAAGCAAAAATCAGTATTTTTTTGATCAATACGCACTTGGAAAATTAGACATTAATGAGTATTTAGAATTCTGCCTAATGCCTTTGTCTCAATACTCTATGCAGACATTAAATCAATGGCATCAGCAGTTTATGAGCCAGAAGATTGAGCAAATCTTATTGCCCAAAGCTCAAGCAGTGGTTGATATGCATAAAGAAAAAGGTGATACTGTAATGGTGATTACTGCCACCAATCGCTTTGTTACTATGCCCATTGTGGCTAGATATGGGATTGAACATTTATTAGCCACTAATCCTGAAATTAAAGAAGGCCAATATACAGGTAAAGTTGAGGGCGAACCGTGCTTTCAATCTGGAAAAATTAATCATCTTAATAAATGGCTGAAAGAGACTGGCGAAAACATCAAAGACGCAAGTTTTTATTCAGATTCGTATAATGATTTACCCATGTTGGAATTGGTAGATTATCCAATTGTTGTTCATGGTGATGATAAACTAAATGCCCTTGCAATTGAGCGAGGCTGGAAGCGCTTGGACTGGGTATAATGTTATTTTTTTGAAAGTGGTATAAAAAACTTCCAAAGGGAGGTTTTTTATTGAATAGGTAATAATAGATTATTACATATAAAGGTTATGGTTTGAGCCATCACATTCATTGAAATAAGTGGCTGCGCCTGCAAATTCAACGCCATCAATGAAGTCCTCTTTAGTATAGCCAAATAAATCAACGGTCATTTCACAAGCGATAAATTTAACATCAAATTCCTGACACATAGAGCGTAACTCATCAAGCGTTGCAACACCATTTTTCTTCATGGTTTTTTTCATTAAATAAGTAGCTAAGTATTCTGTGAATGGCAAAGACCAAAATATATTTGGAATTTTTGGACCAAAATCAATTTTTTGTAGCCATTCAGGACCAAAAGGCAATTTCATTGGCATGCCAGGATTTCCGAGAGGAGAAACACGTAATTTAGAGGTATCTTTTAATAAAAGATTAAGCCCGTAAAAGGTAAAGAAGATGGTAACTTCTTTATCCATTGCGACACCAGTAGAGGCGATAATGAAAGGCGGAAAGGCCCAATCAAAAGTTCCTTTGGTGGCAATGATGGTCATTTTTTTACTGTCTGACATAATGATTTTCCTATAAAATAATTAATACTTAACTTAAACCTTTTCAATGGTGAAGATGTACTTGCCACTTTCTTCAACAGTGGATATAAGTTTGTTACCTGTTTGATTACAAAAAGCCTCAATGTCTTTTACTGAACCAGTATCAGTTGATATTACGTCTAAGATTTTACCAGTATCCATTTTAGATAATGCTTTCTTAGTTTTTAAAATTGGTAATGGGCAGTTTAAGCCTGATGCATCTAAAGTTTCGTCAGCCATTTTTGTGGACTCCTTATATTTTTTTAAAGTTTAAATAATAAACATATTAGAGATAACTAATAAGTTCGGCTATTTTAGTCGCCCATCGGTAAAGAGTCAAATATAATAAGTGCATGATTAAACTTTTAGTAATGTGGATATTGATAGTTTTGCCTACGTTTGCATTAGAGGCGCCTGAGTTGACCCTATTCGAGTCGTTACAGGAGCAAAAATAAGGTAATAAATTTTTACAAATTATTTTGGGATAGCAGATTCTGTGGTGGCTGATATTGAAACCCAAGTTTATTTAAAAAAATTAGGTTATGAATTGTCTGCTCATAGTGAAAACCCATCTGAGTATCTTGATTTTTTTATGCTGAATGATGATGATATTAATGCTTTTGCAGGTCCATATGGTTATATTGGTATGTTGCTCAGTTCTGATTCTGGATCTGAGCTTGTAGGTGTTCTTTCTCATGAAATATCGCACGTTACTCAAAATCATCTAACTCGTTTTAGTGAGAAGACAGGAAAATTCTGGCTATACTATGCAGCTAATAATAAAATCACTAAGGGTATTAGTATATTAAAGCGTTATTTAAAACTTACAATATAGGTACTTATCATTCTCATAAGTTACTTTCATATTTATTATGTAAATGCTGATAAGTTAGATTGCGTACATATTCACAACGCCAAAGTATTGGTATTGCAAGGTAGGTTAAGCGAAGGTGTTACTTGTTATCAGTGAGCAGAATCTGTCACTCAGTCGCGAGACTTGTTTGATGTTTTAACAGTCAGAATTAATCGCTTAAAGTGGTTGACAGATTTGTACCAGAATTTACCTAATTAGATAGTTACGACTTTTACGCCATTAGACGTGCCTAATAATAAAACATCTGCGCCACGATTAGCAAAAAGCCCATTAGTCACTACCCCAGTAATGCTGTTTAATTCTACCTCCATTGCTTTGGGGTTGGTAATTTTCAAATCTTTAATATCAAGGATTAAGTTACCATTATCAGTGATAAAGTTTTCTCTAACTTTAGGCGCTCCACCAATTCTTTGGGTGATTTGATGTTTGACATAGTTAGATGCCATTGGAATAACTTCAACAGGTAGTGGAAAGCTGCCCAACATTGCCACTAACTTTGATTCATCAGCAATACAAATAAATTGATCAGCCACCACTGCTACAATTTTTTCGCGTGTGAGCGCACCGCCACCACCTTTGATAAGATTTAGATCGCCGTCTGATTCATCTGCACCATCAATATAAACTGAAATAGCTTCTACCTCATTAAGGTCAAATACTTTAATACCATGGCCTTCTAATCGCTGTGCAGTTGCTTTAGAACTTACAACAGTCCCTTTGATGTCGTTTTTCATTGTTGCCAATGCATCAATGAAAAAATTAGCAGTAGAGCCAGTACCCACGCCTATAATGGTATTTTTTACTACGTACTTGAGTGCGGCTTGCGCAACAGCGAATTTCATCTCGTCTTGAGTCATAATGAGTTCCATGTAATCTAAATATTAGATTAAATTATACACGATGAAAGAAATCATTCTTGCCAGCAATAATCAAGGTAAATTCAGAGAATTTAACGTCATGTTAAGCGGTATTTACCAAGTTGTATCTATGTAAGATATGCAGGTTGAAGAAGTGCCAGAAACAGGGCTAACCTTTGTTGAAAATGCACTGATTAAAGCACGAAATACCAGTGAATAATCTGGATTACCAGTACTGGCTGATGACTCAGGTATTGTGATAGATGTACTGGGCGAGTCCTGGTATTTATTCTGCACGTTATGTGAATTGTCATGGGGATGATGAGGCGAATACTCAAAAAGTATTAACCGATATGAAGGACGTGCCAGAGGGTGAGAGAACTGAACGATTTTGGTGCGCGATTGTTCTTGTTGAGTGTAAAAATGATCCAACACCCATTATTATTCAACGTGGTTGGGAAGGTGAAAAAATGGGTGATAATGGCTTTGATTATGACCCAATTTTTATTGGTATTTCTGGCAAATGCTCAGTCTAGTATTAGCGATGAGCCATCGCATTGCACATCTTATGATGCTGATGTTATGCAGACTATGCAACAGATAGCGTACACGCTCAGTGTGATTCAGTTTGTAGTGCTTGTGTGGCAATTCAAAACACTAGCTTAGTTCTACAACGCTTAACGTTTGTACTCACGCCTTATGTTTTTGTCAATATCAATTGTCACTCTTTGAGTAAGCCTATTATTAACCCTCCTCCCATTGCTTAATTCTTTTTTGGATGCACCACTCAGTGGTAATAAACTTATAATACCTATATTTTAATTTTAGAAAAGAAAAGAGAAAAAGATGAAAATATTAATAATGTTATCAAGCGTGTTGTTTTTAAGCAGTTGTTTTGATAGTGGTGATGTGCAGGCAAAAACAACTTTTAATAAAAATTGTCTAGTGCGCCACGGGAAAGCAGGTGGTGGTCTTGTTAAAGATTGGAAAAAGAGGCAAGCTGATGGCAATTTTCCAGCACCACCTGTGAATGGTACGGTGCATACTTGGCATCACCCCCACCCGTACAATTATTACGTACTATTAATAACGGTGGCGTATAATTTGGTGGGTAAATGTTAGGGCTTAAAAACAAGCCCTACTTGATCATATTCATAGTCTGTGGTCTAAAGATATACAGCAAAATATGACGCAAGGTTTTCAAAATGATTAGAAAAAGGCGATTTCTTCAAGCTGGTTTGGCTTTGATGGCCTTGCCTAAGCAAATAGTTTTACCAAGTAGGCGGTTGTTTAAAAATCGTTTTCAAGTACCCATACTAGAAACAGGTAAAAGGATTGGCAAAGATGTGTGTTTTAATTTAAAGATCCAATCTGGATAAAGTGCTATTTTGCCCAATCAATTAATCCCAACATTAGGCATTAATCAGTCTTTTTTAGGCGTGACTTTGAGAGGCAATAGAGGTGACCGAGTACACATTAAGGTTAAAAATAGCCTTGATAAAACCACCATGCTACACTGGCATGGGATGAAGCTACCTGCCAAAGCAGATGGTGGGCCTCATCAGCCAATTCAACTGAGTGGTACTTGGCTAAGTGAGTTTAATATTATTCAAGATGCAGCAACATTATGGTATCACTCTCATCAAATTCATCAAACAGGTAGGCAGGTTTGCCAAGGATTGGCAGGGATGTTTATTATTGATGATGAATCCGCTAAAAACTTAAGTCCACCTATGGAATATGGTGGGGATGATTTTCCAGTCATTATTCAGAACAAGGACTTTAAGAAAAATGGTGTATTTGCCTATATTCGCTCCATGCCAGATAGAATGATGAGTAAGAAGGGATAAACTGTTTTGGTTAATGGTGTTATTAACTCTGTTTTAGAAGCAAAGAAATCATTATTGCGCTTGCGCCTATTGAATGGCTCTAATGCTAGAACCTATCATTTGAGTTTTGATGATCATCGGACTTTTTATATCATTGGTAGTGATGGTGGTTTGTTAGAGCGCTCTAACAAAGTTAATTCACTTAGAATTAGTACCAGCAGAAAGAGTAGAAATTTTGCTTGATGTGGCAGATGGGAAAACGCCTACTTTGAAACATAATGTCAATCAAACATCATCAGGTATGGGAATAGGCATGATGAGTAGAATGATGAATCGCGATAAAGACTTGACTATTTTCCAAATTGATGCTTTAAGTGCACAAACAAGTAACCGAAGCATTCCTAATCAACTAATAACGCATCAACTGATGCCCCCCAATGTTAATGAGCGTTTAATGACATTGCAAATGCGTATATGGGACCAATGATGATGTTTGGTGGTGATGTCTTTAGTATTAATGGCAAAACCATGGTTATGAATCGCATTGATTCATAACTTTTAAACTTTTACAAATCATCTCACTATGCAAATGAGGTATTTTACCGTGCAGTCATGAATGGCGTTACAGCACATCATTAGCGGTTTGGGAATATGCCGCCTGTTGAAAGTATTAAACGCAAGGATGTTCTAAAATTATTAGTTATATTCGTTGTTTGCAAAGAGTGAACAAACTTTATTAATGTGTAAGGAGTAGATAAAAAGTTATGTTTAATTTATAGTATGGGGCTTGTATGAGCGATAACAGCATTCATTTATCAATTTTAGGCATGCCTTGTGCTTGTGGATGTGTTGCCAGTGTTGAAAATGCCTTGAATAAGCTTGATGGCGTTGATAAGGCCAGTGTTAATTTTTCTGACCATACTGCTAATACTGGTGGTTTTGGTTGTCAAAGAAATAATCAGATTTATTGTATAAGCATTAAGTAAAATAGTGCTTTAATAAATTTATATGTTAAACGAGATCTTTGCATAAATATGAATAATCATCAAAACACCATGTCTAATAACACACACAATATTGCAAGCGTCTTAACAGAAAGCTTGCCTTATATTCAAAAGTTCCAAGGAAAAACCATCGTCATTAAATATGGCGGTAATGCCATGGTTGATGAGGCCTTAAAATCCAGTTTTGCACGCGATATTGTGCTGATGAAGTTAGTGGGTATGAATCCAATTGTGGTGCATGGTGGTGGTCCACAGATTGCCAAGATATTAGAGAAAATTGGTAAACAAAGTCAATTCATTGATGGTATGCGCGTCACCGATGCAGAAACCATGGACGTGGTTGAAATGGTACTAGGTGGCTTGGTTAATAAAGAAATTGTCAATCTCATTCACCAACATGGCGGTCATTCAATTGGCTTGACTGGCAAAGATGGCAGTTTAATTTCTGCTAAAAAATTAAAGCATTATATTGAACCGACCTCTGAAATTATTGATCTTGGCCATGTGGGTGAGGTGGATAAAATTGATACTTCGGTGATTAACTTATTATTAAAAGGGGACTTTATTCCAGTTATCGCGCCTATTGGTGTAGGCAAAGATAGTTTTTCTTATAATATAAACGCAGATTTGGTTGCAGGTGCAATTGCACAAGCACTGAATGCTGAAAAATTAATATTATTAACCAATACGTCTGGTTTATTAGATGCCAATGGTGAATTATTAACTGGGCTTGATACCAATATTATTGATGAATTGATTGAGGACGGTACGATTCATAGTGGCATGTTGCCAAAAATTAATTGCGCTCTATCAGCCGTTAAAAATGGCGTTAAATCTACGCATATTATTGATGGACGGGCTGCACACGCAGTATTGTTAGAAGTCTTTACAGATAGTGGTGTAGGCACATTGATTACTTGCAATGAGTAAGTCTAATCAAGATAGTATTAAGGTTTGTGATTGTCAAATTTTGGCACATTATCAGTTTGAAGGCGAGCAACATATTTTAACTCTGGCATCAGACATTATTGCCAAACAAACCAAACCAGGACAGTTTGTACACCTTACTGTCTCTAGTGCTTTAGCTATGAGACGACCCATCTCAATTATGTCAGTTGATCTTGAAAATGGCACTTTTGATTTGCTTTATAAGGTTGTGGGTGAAGGCACTCGCCAATTATCACAGCGTAAAGTGGGCGATGTGCTATCAATTATTGGTCCTATCGGTAACGGCTTTAAACTCACTGATAAAAAACGACCACTATTGATTGGTGGCGGTGTGGGTATGCCACCGATGATTGCCATTGCACAGCAAGTAAAAGACTTTGACTATGAATCTTTTGCAATCCTAGGCGCTGAAGTGCCATTTCCCTTTGCTGATAAGTTGGCCGATAATAACAAGAATTATCAAGGCGCAACATACACCATGCCTGAATTAGAAGATTGGGGTATTGAATGCCGTTTAGCCAGCCTGCAAGGTTTTGATGGTATATTTAAGGGTTTTGTAACTGATTTAGCCAAAGTATATTTAGATGGTCTAACAGCTGATGAAAGAATGCAAGTTGAAGTATATGCTTGTGGCCCAAACTCAATGTTAATGGCAGTGGCTAGTTTGGCTAAAGAATACGACTTACCTTGTCAAATTTCATTGGAGGAAAATATGGCTTGTGCTGTGGGCGGTTGTGCAGGGTGTGTGGTTGAAGTGCAAACTGATCAGGGCATTGCTATGAAGCGTGTTTGTGTTGATGGTCCAGTGTTTGACGCCTACCAAGTATTTTGATTAAAGATAACTTAGTAAAAGTTCAAGCAAGGATTAACAGCGTCAATCACACTCAATCCGTTACTTTAATTGCAGTGAGTAAAACTAGATCGACAGATGAGTTACAACAAGCCATTGATGCGGGTCAGCAACATTGTGCTGAAAACTATTTACAAGAAGCGTTGATAAAAATTAATCACTTAAAGGGTCAAAACTTAATTTGGCATTTTATTGGCCCTATTCAGTCAAATAAAACCTTAAAAATTGCCCAAAATTTTGACTGGGTACACAGTATAGAGCGATTTAAAATTGCCCAAAGACTCAACGATCAACGCCCAAAAAACTTACCTAAATTAAAGGTACTTCTTCAGATTAATATTGATAATGAGCCTAGCAAATCAGGCGTATTGGTTGAAGGAATTAATGAACTAATGACTCATTTTGAAAGCCTAAAAAATCTCACTTTAAGGGGCTTTATGTGTATACCTAATCCTTCTAACTCAACACAAAGTTTTGTAAGAATGGCAAACGTTATCAAGCAACATCCCAACTTGGATGTTTTATCGATGGGCATGAGTCATGATTTAGAATTAGCCATTGCTAGTGGTGCTACTTTTGTACGTATTGGTACAGATATTTTTGGCAAGAGGATTTAAATACAACCACTTTTACTTTTTTAGCTTGAATTTAAAAATTAAAGCAGCCTAAATAGAAAGCAAGGTAATAAACATTCAGTATAAAATTTATTTTATTTTTAATTATTTAAAGGAGGTCATGTTTATATTGAACAAGAGATTTTTATTAAGAGGGAGGGGAGGGTATTGGTAGCGATTATTCTCACAACAGGTTGTACTAACAGAGCAGAAAGTATTGTCGCATCTTTATATGTTCCATGAAAGATATACTGATGGTGGTTGTGCAGTTCTGACCACACAAATGTCAGATGCTAGAACTAATCTTGCTAAATATAAAGGTATGGTAGAAGCAATAGAAACAGCACAAATAAAAAATGAATGTAAAGGTGCTTAATGCATCTGGTGATAATAAATGCTGATTAGTGGCATTAAATTATTATTTATTCTATTCAGAGCAACCGCCTTTCTTGGCGATTGCTCTATTTCTCATATACCTGAATTTAATACTTGGGAAACTAAGGATCAACTTTACAAGGTTAGTAAAAATTGGGGATGTTATTATTACCAGCAAAGATTGGAAAAAACCAATGTCATGGTTTGGGCATTCTGCAATTATGGTTAGTAAGTATAAAGTTGGAGAATACCTAGAGTTGTGTTATGGATATTACGAAACGGATGTGATACTTTACCTTAGCAAGAAAAAAGAATTTACGGTGCTAAGATATAAAGCATTTAATGAGAAGTTTAAAACAGCTTTTTTAAAAAATTTACCCAATACTAAACACAAGCAATATAAGATAGTTGAAAAAACTGATGGCAGTGTATTTTATTGCTCACAGTATATTATTTGGTACTTATATTGGAAACTGTTAAAGATTTAGGCTATGATTTAGATGTTGATAAGGATGGTGGTTACTTTTTTTACACCGTATGATTTATTAAATTCTAAATATTTTGATAAGGTATTGTTCACACCATGACAATTAAATTATTAATCACTGGCGGCACAATTGATAAGGTTTATAAGGAACTGACTGGTCAGTTAGTATTTAAACAAACTCATCTTGTTGATATGCTTAATCAATCTAGGTCAATGGTTGATACTTTGTCTGAAGTACTGTTCTTAAAAGACAGCTTGGATATGAGTGATGCTAATCGAGCATTGATTTTGCAAAAGTGTCAGGCAAGTGAGACAAACCGTATTTTAATTACTCATGGTACTGATACCATGGTTAAAACTGCAAAACTATTGGGTAAAGAAATTAATAACAAAACCATTGTTTTATTTGGTGCTATGATGCCTTATTCTATCAAAAGCTCTGATGCCTTGTTTAATTTAGGCATGGCTTTAAGTGCGGTACAAACCAAAAAGTGCGGTGTTTATATTGCTATGAATGGGCAAGTGTTTGATTTTGACAAAGTAGAGAAAAACAAAGGACAGGGTATTTTTATATCCTCCTAGCCCTTTGAATGGGATCGACAGATTTTATTTTGTCATATGTTCAATGGCTGCTTTTAGTTCGTCATCTGAACAAGTTATACAGGTGCCTTTCGGTGGCATTGCACCTACTCCGAGATTGCCACTTTGACTAAATCTTGCTATACCGCGTTTAATCCTTGGTGTCCAGTCAGTCTTAACACCAAACTTAGGTGCACCGGCAATACCAATACTATGGCAACTAGCGTATACAGAAGTACAAACCTCTTTGCCACTGCGAGGTTTTGTAGCAACTGCTACGGGTGCTTTGATGATGTTAACGTCAAATATCATTTTCTAAATATACTTGACCTAGTGGTCTAATTCTGCCTTCAAGTATTGAAGTGTCAACAGAGTTAACTTTAATTAAATGACTAAAAAAACGCATCAACGCCAATAATAGCCGCTACTAAATTCTTAAAGTGCATAGTATTTTTTCTTGTTTTTAATATAGCTTTGTGTCAATATCGATAGATGACTCGTTCGTAGAAATAAGTTATAATTCCCAGAGGACAATATTATACTGCCAAGTCAGCAACAAGTATCAAAAATGATTAAAAACACACGCTTAAGTGGTATTAAAGTATCAAAAATAAACACTTGGGTTAGTGTTATTTTTGCGTTCATTATTGTATTAGTAGTGTTATTTTTTTTGACTTTTCTAATGTTACTAAAAGCACCGATTGAGACTCAATTATCAAGCTTAACTGGGCTTGATGTTCAGTTGTCTAAAATCACCTTCGATTTTGAAAATAAAGGTATTACTTTAAAAGTGCATGATATTTCCATTGCGTCTAGTGAGGCTCAGAAAATGGCCATGATTAAAAACTTATCTTGGCATATTAATCTGTTAAGTCTGTTTGATGATATTTATCATCCTAGCCAAATTTATATTGACACCTTGGTGCTTTACTCTAATCCTGATGACCTTAGTATAGATGATATTAAAAATATGGCCTCACTTGACACGTTAGAGGCGTTATATTTTTTTGAATCCTTGCATATTAATAAAACAATTATTGAAGATACAGTTATTAAAGATACAGTTGAAATTGCACCATTGACGCTTAAAAGAAATGGGATGCAATTTTTATTAACAATATCTAATCAGAATATTGGCATTAAACACCTTAACATTATGATTGCCTTCTCTGGCGCCAAGACTAATCAGAATGGTTTTTTAACGCTACCAATTATTTTGAGTGATGATGATTTTGAATTGTTATCAAGCCTTAAATTGTATAACCAGCAAGGTGATGATTTCATCCAATTTAGTGGCCTTGTTCAACGTATGAATGTGATCAATATTAGTGATTATTTACCTATAGCATTGACAGGTGATGCAACTCATCAATGGATTAAACATGCATTTCAATCAGGTGAATTGGATGATATCAATATCAATATCAAGAAAAATCTTTCAAAGCAACTGCCAGCAAAGATAAAATTTGATGCACACTTAAGTAATACTGAATTATTGTTTAATACTGATTGGCAAAGTCTTAAGAAATTAGATGCAAATATTGCTATTGATGGTAAAAAAATCACAGTTATGGTTAATCATGCTACGTTAAATGACATGCCTCTACAAGGTGTGAAAGTTCAAATGTTGGACATGGGCAAAGACAAGTTAGAGATTAACATCGTTAGTAAAATTAACACCCAAAGTGAAATATTAACTCAGTTTTTAAAAGATGCGCCATTGAATGATAATGTGAATGATGTGCTTGGGCAATTTAGTTTATCTGGCAAGGTTTCAGGCAATGTAGATTTGATTATACCACTGGATGAAACAGAGCCGGTATCGTATATTGATTTGAGCATCCAAGGCAACCGTTTGACAACATTGGATAGTGCAATTGTGGTTAAGAACTATAGTGCACAATTAGTATTGCATAATAATCAAATTACCTCAAAGGGTGTAGGCAATATTCGAGGCGAATCATTTAATATTCGTATCAATTCTAATCATCAAGATAACACCTTAGATGCATTATTTGAAGTAGGACTGACCAACAGTAGTGATAATTTTGAGTTTTACTTGGCTAAATATTCGGATCAATCATGGCGGGCAAATCTTAAGTCCGATGCGTTAAAAACTGATGTAAAAATTATACTAAATGAAGGTGCTTTACCCGAGGTGAGACTAATAAATCTTCAAATAACAGCATTAGACAAGATAAAAGGTAATTGGGGTATTCAGGCAAAGGATTTCCCCAGTATGTATTTAAGTGTACAAGGCATGCAAGTGGGTGAAAGCAAGCTGCCTGATTTTAATACCACGCTTGAATCACAAGACAAGGTGCTTAAGATCATTAATTTAGAATTTTTAGGCATAGGTGTGGATGGTCAAAATCTTAGTTTTGATGGTGCTTGGGTTGATGGTAGAACCATACTCACTGCCAAAGCAAAAGGTAGTAAGTTGAGTGAATTTCTTGACAAATTAAACATCAAAGAGAAAGTTCGTGGTGGTCAATTTGAGTTTGACGTGCGTCTATTTTGCAATTGTGCGCCATGGAACATGAATTTTAAAGACACCAGTGGCTTGATTAAAATGAAAGTTAAAGAAGGTGTATTTACTGACAAAGACCCTAATATTGGTCGGATTCTATCATTGCTTAATATTAAATCTATTGCCAAGCGTTTAGAATTGAATGTCACTGATTTGATTAGCAAAGGGTTTGTTTATGATGCGATTGATGCACAAGTTTCTATTCATAATTCTATGGCAATCATCAGCCATTTTAAACTTGACTCAAGCTCAAGCACGATTAGCTTAACAGGCTCAACTAATATCGTTAAACAAGAGTATCATTTAGAAGCAAAAGTATTACCCGCCATTAGTGATGCCGTGCCGATTGCTACCTATTTAGCTGGTGGCGGCTTGACAGGTTTAGGGGTTTGGCTGGCGGATAAAATGCTATTTAAAGGCAAGTTGATTAATGAGATTGTTGATGAAGTTGTTGGATTTAGATATAAAATAACAGGTTCATGGAATGAGCCCATTATTGAGAATATATCAACCGTATTATGATTGAGCAACTACTAGATGATCATCATCTAAACCAAGAAAAAATAACCGCTTTATTGTCTTCTTTGGCAATTAAGGGTGCTGATTATGCAGATTTGTATTTTCAACATTCGGTAATCGAATCCTGGTTTTTAGAAGAAAATATTGTTAAATCTGGCACTTATCACATTAGTCATGGCGTGGGTGCTAGAGCTGTGAGTTCTGACCAAACTAGCTTTGCTTATTCAGATGATTTAAACCTCAAAGCGATTGAAAAAGCTATTGGTTTTGCCAAGGGAATATCGACTCAAACTGGTATGGGAAAAATTCAGGCTTTTCAATCCATTCCACAAGTTGCTAGATATGGCGATTCAAATCCACTCAATAGTTTTTCTTCGCAAAAAAAAGTTGATTTTCTAAACAGAATTGATAAGCTTGCTAGAAAGGAGCCTAAAGTGAAGCAAGTCAGTGCTTCGATTTCTGGTGGGTTTAGCGAAGTGTTAATCGCTTCAACTGATGGCGTATTTGCAAAAGATTATCGTCCGATGGTACGTGTTAGTGTGAGTGTTATTGTTGAGCACAATGGTAGAACTGAATCCGCTTCAAGTGGTGGCGGTGGTCGGTATGATTATCGATATTTTATTGACCATGCTTTGGATGAAACTTATGTTAATGAAGCTATTAGACAGGCGTTAGTAGCGCTGGAGTCAAAAAACGCACCTGCTGGAAACATGCCAGTCATACTGGGTTCTGGCTGGCCAGGGGTATTACTACACGAGGCCATTGGCCATGGTTTGGAGGGTGATTTTAATCGTAAAAAATCATCCATATTCACCAATAGAATTGGTGAGCAAGTGGCCAGTGATAAATGCATCATTGTTGATAATGGTACCTTGGAAAATAGGCGTGGCAGTTTGACAATTGATGATGAGGGCACGCCAACACAAAATACTTTGTTGATTGAAAATGGCATCTTAAAAGGCTATCTATTTGACAAAATGAATGCCAAGTTAATGGATACGGTGTCAACAGGTAATGGCAGGCGCGAGTCTTATGCTCATATTCCCATGCCCAGAATGACTAACACTTATATGCTAAACGGGCAGGATTCTTTAGAGGATATGATTGCTTCTGTTGATGATGGTATTTATGCGCTTAATTTTGATGGCGGCCAAGTTGACATTACTTCAGGTAAATTTGTTTTTAGTGCTAACGAGGCCTATCTTATTAAGAATGGAAAAATTATGCACCCCGTTAAAGGTGTAACACTAATAGGCTCTGGTGATGAGGTGTTAAAGAAAATATCCATGGTAGCCAATGATTTAAAACTTGATAATGGCGTTGGCGTGTGTGGTAAAGATGGTCAAAGTGTGCCCGTAGGTGTTGGTCAACCCAGTTTAAAAATAGACCAGTTAACCGTGGGCGGTACTGAGGTTAATGCGTAATTGAACTTCTAAAAATGTATTTGTTGGTTATAGGTAAACTGATTGATTAAATTAGATATAATGTTTAGAATTCTATTTTTTTGATTGGGAGGAATTAGGTGTTAGAAAACTATCTGCCTATCATTGTTTTTATTTTCTTGGGGCTTGCGTTTGGTGTTGGGCCGATGTTAATTGGTTATTTACTAGGGCCAAGCAAACCATATGAAGAAAAAAATACTCAATTTGAGTGCGGCTTTCCTGCCTTTGATGATTCGCGTATGTATTTCAATGTACGTTACTATCTAGTGGCTATTTTATTTATCTTGTTTGATTTAGAGGTTGCCTTTGTTTTTCCGTGGGCGGTAGTTCAGTCCCAACTTGGTTGGTTTGGCTTTATCGCGATCAGTATTTTCTTATTTTTATTGGTCGTGGGCTTTATTTTTGAGTGGAAAAACGGTGCACTTGAATGGGAATAGCTAATGGCAATTGAAGGCTTAATGAAACAAGGTTTTGTAACCACATCACTTGACAGTGTTATTAACTGGGCAAGAACAGGCTCACTTTGGCCGATGACTTTTGGCTTAGCATGTTGTGCGGTAGAGATGATGGAAGCAGGTTCTTCTCGTTATGATTTAGACCGTTTTGGTATTGTTTTTAGACCCACACCACGCCAGTCAGATTTAATGATTGTTGCAGGCACACTCACCAACAAAATGGCACCAGCTTTACGCAAAGTTTATGACCAAATGCCTGAGCCAAGATGGGTTATTTCTATGGGTTCGTGTGCGAATGGTGGCGGTTATTATCATTATTCTTATGCAGTCGTTAGGGGTTGTGATCGTATTGTTCCCGTTGATGTTTATGTGCCAGGTTGTCCACCAACGGCAGAGGCATTGCTATACGGCATTATGCAACTGCAAGATAAAATTCGTCGTACTAACACCATTGCGAGAACTTAATGCAAGATTTAAAAGCATCATTAATTGAGATTTTCGGCGAGTACCATTTGGTTGAAGCTTTTGGCGAGTTAACTTTAACAGTTGATTCTCAGGATATTATTAAAACCTGTCTAAAATTAAGAGATTTTTTCTCTTTTGACACGTTAATAGATTTATGTGGCGTTGATTATTTAACTTATGGGCAATCAGATTGGAATGGCAATGCCAGCGCTTCTGGCTTTTCCAGAGGACGCAATCATCAAGGCTCAAAAGACAGACATGAGCAGCGTTTTGCTGTGGTGTATCACCTGTTATCCGTGAGTAAAAACAAACGTATTAGAGTAAAATCATTTGTTGACGAGGCTGAACCTATTATCAAGTCAGTCACCGATATTTGGGTATCTGCTGATTGGTATGAGCGCGAGGCTTTTGATTTGATGGGTATTTTGTTTGAAAATCATACAGACTTACGCCGGATTTTGACTGATTATGGCTTTAAAGGTCACCCATTACGTAAAGATTTCCCAATGATTGGTGAAGTTGAAATGCGTTATGATGAAGACTTAGGTCGAGTGGTTTATGAAAAGGTGAGTATTGAGTCAAATATTAACGTACCGAGGGTAATCAGGAAATAAAATGGCTGAAATTCGTAACTATACCCTTAATTTTGGTCCTCAACACCCTGCAGCGCATGGCGTGTTGCGCCTTATTTTAGAAATTGATGGCGAGGTGATTGAGCGCGCTGACCCGCATATTGGCTTATTACATCGTGGTACAGAAAAATTAGTAGAATCAAAGCCATATAATCAATCAATTGGTTATATGGATAGGCTTGATTATGTTTCAATGATGTGCAACGAACACGCTTATGTCATGGCAATTGAAACCATGTTAGGAATCAAAGTGCCTGAACGTGCTCAGTACATCCGAGTAATGTTTGACGAAATTACCCGAATTCTTAATCATTTAATGTGGTTAGGTACGCACGGGCTTGATGTGGGTGCGATGAGTATTTTCTTATACGCATTTCGTGAACGTGAAAAATTGATTGATTGTTATGAGGCGGTATCAGGCTCACGCATGCATGCGACCTATTATCGCCCAGGCGGTGTTTATCGAGATTTACCAGATAAAATGCCACAATATTTAGCATCAGGTTTTCGTACGGATAAAGAATTGAAAGTCATGAATAAAAATCGTCAAGGCTCATTGTTAGATTTTATTGCTGATTTTGTTAAAGAATTCCCTAAAAGTATTCAGCAATATGATGACTTATTAACGGACAATCGTATTTGGAAACAGCGTTTGGTAAACATTGGAATTGTTTCTGCTAGTCGCGCCAAGCAACTAGGGTTTACAGGTCCTATGCTTAGAGGCTCTGGTGTGGCGTGGGATTTGAGAAAAAACCAACCTTATGCAGTTTATGACCAATTAGAGTTTGATATTCCAGTGGGCGTGACAGGTGATAGCTATGATCGTTACTTAGTACATATGGAAGAAATGCGTCAATCAAACCATATTATTAAACAATGTGTTAAGTGGCTACAAAAAAATCCAGGTACAGTTATGAGTGATGATCACAAAGTATCACCCCCAAAACGCACTGATATGAAAGATGACATGGAGTCTTTAATTCATCACTTTAAATTATTTACCGAAGGCTATTGTTTGCCAGAAGGTGAAATTTATCGTGCTGTTGAACATCCTAAGGGCGAGTTTGGTGTGTATTTGATTTCTGATGGTGCCAATAAGCCTTACAGAGTTAAAATTAGAGCACCTGGTTTTGCGCATTTAGCTGCTATGGATGAAATGGTAAGAGGGCATATGTTGTCAGATGTTGTGACCATTATTGGCACGCAAGATGTTGTATTTGGTGAGATAGACAGATGATTTCAATTGATGCAAAAAAACAAATTGATGTCTGGATTGCAAAATATCCAAAAGACAGGCAAAGTTCCGCCGTTATGCAAGCCTTAAAAATTGTTCAAGCAGAAAATGAAAATAGATTGAGTTCTGATACCATTCAAGCAGTGGCTGATTATTTAGATATGCCAGGCATTGCCGCTCAAGAAGTGGCAACTTTTTATGAAAATTACAATCATAAAAAAGTCGGTAAACATGTGATTCGTTTTTGCCATAATATCTCATGTATGTTGAATGGTGCTGATGATTTAATTAAACATCTGGAAAATAAATTAGGCGTTAAAACGGGTGAAATAACTGCAGATGGTCTGATTAGTGTTAAGAAAGTTGAGTGCTTGGGTGCTTGTGTGGGTGCGCCAATGTTTCAGATCAATGATGAATATTCTGAAAATCTTACCAGTGATAAGATTGATCAAATTGTGGACAACCTCAAATGAACGAAGTTTGCTTTAAAAATTTGACCAAAGACCAATGTTACTCGCTCAAGACTTATGAAGCTAGTGGTGGTTATTCAGTCTGGCGTAAAATCCTAAAAGGCGATCTAACACCTAAACACATTATTGATGAGCTTAAAGTCTCAGGTTTGCGTGGTCGTGGCGGTGCTGGGTTTCCCACTGGGCTTAAATGGAGTTTTATGCCACGTTATTCTGATGGACAAAAATACGTGGTTTGTAATTCAGACGAAGGCGAACCCGGCACTTGTAAAGATAGAGATATTTTAAGGTTTAACCCACATGCCGTGATTGAAGGCATGGCAATTGGTGGCTTTGTCATGAATGCCAGTGTTGGGTATAATTATATCCGCGGTGAATTTATGGAACCATTTTATCGCTTTGAAGATGCATTAAAGGAGGCTTATGAGGCAGGATTACTAGGTCAAAATATTAACAACAGTTCAGTTAATTTTGATTTATACACACATCTAGGCGCAGGCGCTTATATTTGTGGCGAAGAAACCGCTTTGTTAGAATCTATTGAAGGTAAGAAAGGTCAGCCTAGATTTAAGCCGCCATTTCCTGCTAATGTAGGGTTGTTTGGCAAACCTACCACGATTAACAATACCGAGAGTTTTGCAAGTGTGCCTGAAATTCTAAGCCGTGGCGGGCAATGGTTTGCAGATATCGGCGTTGAAAATTCTGGCGGTTGTAAGTTATTTTCAGTCTCAGGTCATGTTAAAAGCCCAGCAAATTTTGAAGTGCCTATGGGCACACCTTTTAAAGATTTACTCAAGATGGCAGGTGGTATGCGTGACGGTGCTAAATTAAAAGCCGTGATTCCAGGCGGTTCATCAACCCCAATACTCACCGCAGAAGTTGCCATGAGCATGACCATGGATTATGACGGTATTGAAAAAGTAGGCTCAATGCTTGGAGCAGGCTCAGTGATTATTATGGATGAGTCAACTTGCATGGTAGAAGTGCTAACAAGGTTGGCACATTTTTATTATGATGAGTCTTGTGGACAATGCACCCCTTGTCGTGAGGGTACAGGTTGGCTATATCGCGTATTAGAACGCATTATTGATAGCAATGGCAAACAGGGCGATATTGACTTGTTGTTAGGTGTGCAAGATAAAATTATGGGCAACACCATTTGCGCACTGGGCGATGCTGCAGCAATGCCAGTGGAGAGTTTTTTACGCAATTTTAGACCAGAATTCGAATATTATATTAAGCATGGCAAATCAATGGTGAAGGGGTAATTTGATGGCTGATATTGAAATTGAAATTGACGGCAAAGTAGTGAACGCCAAAGCAGGTGAAATGTTAATCACAGTCAGTGATAGAGAAGGCATTAGTGTGCCAAGATTTTGCTATCATAAAAAGTTGTCAGTAGCTGCTTCTTGTCGGATGTGTTTGGTGGATGTGGAAGGTGTACCCAAACCTCAACCTGCGTGTTCTACGCCTGTGAATGAGGGTATGAAAGTCCATACACAAAACGACAAAGCCAAAGCCAGCCAGAAAGCAGTGATGGAATTTTTACTCATTAACCACCCACTTGATTGCCCGATTTGCGACCAAGGTGGCGAGTGTGAGTTGCAAGATTTGGCTGTTGAATACGGCTCAGATGTTTCTCGTTTTTCAGAAGGCAAACGCATTGTGCCAGATAGTGATATTGGTGCACTGATTCAAACGGATATGACACGTTGTATTCATTGCACACGTTGCGTACGTTTTGGTTTAGAAATTGCTGGCATGATGGAGATGGGTGGCACTGGACGAGGCGAGAATTTAAAGATTGAGCCATTTTTGAGAGAAGGTATTCAGTCTGAATTGTCAGGCAATATGATTGATGTTTGTCCAGTTGGCGCACTCACCTCTAAGCCATTTAGATATGAACTAAGGTCATGGCAAATGAATTCAATGCCTAGTATTGCAAGGCATGATTTGGTGGGTTCAAATCTGTTTGTACAAACTTACAAAGGTAAGGTTAAGCGGGTTGTGTCTGCTGATAATGATTGGGTTAATGAAACTTGGATTTCTGATCGTGATCGCTTCTCGTATGAAGGTTTAACACATAAAAATAGATTGTTAGAACCTCAAATTAAAGTCCAAGGACAATGGAAGCAAGTGAGCTGGAAAGTGGCATTGGATTATGCTGTAAAAGGGCTTAATAGTCATGTTTTAAAGCATCAAAAAGCCAATCAATTAGGTGGTCTAGTATCAAGCACAGCGACCATGGAAGAGCTTTATTTATTGAAAAAAATCCTAACAGAAGTCGGTTGTGACAATATCGATCATCGTTTAAATGTTAAAAACTTAGACAACACCATTACACTTGATTCAAACATCAAATTGGATGCATTGGAAATGATAGATTACGCACTCATTGTCGGTGCTAATATTCAATTAGAACAACCCATGATTAATCATCGTTTGCGCAAAGCCACAAAAAAAGGTGCTGATATTGATGTATTGAATATAATGGCGTTTGATTTTAACTACCTGCTTAATACTGAAAATATTACCGCACCAAACAAAATAGTGCCTACGTTGGCAGGTGTGCTTAAGTCAATCATAACTAACAATGCCCAAGAATTGCCTGGCTATTTGGCAGCTGTTAAGGTTGATGAAGTGGCTAACAATATAGCCTTTAAGTTGTTAAATTCTAGCAGTTCAGTTATTATTTTAGGCGAGCATATTATTAATAATGAAGATGCTTCAGTCATTGCTAATTTAGTTACCCAAATTGCTCGAAATGTCAATAGTAAAACGCTTAATTTGAGTATAACAGCAAACACTATAGCGGCTAATTTGGTTGGGTTTGTACCGCAAAATTCTGGCATGGATGTTAATACAATGCTTGTATCTGATATGCGCGGTTTTATTTTATTAGATATTTATCCGCAGTATGATTTTCATGATTTAGAAATAGCCGTTAAAGCCTTCACAAAAGATGATACTTTTGTCATTTCTTTAAATGGTTTTAAAGACGATATCGTCTCTGACTATTCAGATGTTATTTTGCCAATTGCCAGTGTTTATGAAACCTCAGGAACGCAACTTAATATTAATAATGATATGCAATCTTATACAGCAGCAGTTAAAGCACCAAATGAAGTTAAACCTGCTTGGAAAGTCTTAAAAGTTATGGCTGATTTACTAGAACTGCCAGGTTTTCATTATGCAGATTCTACTCAGATTTTGGCTGAAATATCTCATCAACCATATGCAAAACATACTCATGATGAGCATATCAATCTCACCAGTAAATATAATAGCATTAGCACAATTTGGCAAAGTTCACCTTACAGTATTGATGCTGTATTAAGACACAGTAGCGCATTGCAAAAAACTAAAATCGGGCAAATGAACAGTGCTTATATGAACCAAGCGAGTGCTGAAACATTAGGCTTATCAGCCGATGATAAATATTTAGGGGTGCCTGTGGTTATTACTAGTGCAGTGGCAGATGATTGTGTATTTATCAATGCCAATCAGGCAACCAACACTCAGGAACAAGCGTAATGGAGCTTTGGCAAGCTTTTGTGCAAATGCTGTATACGCTTATTCCTTGGCTTGATGGCACAGTGGTTAATATTTTGATTATTTTGATTAAGGCAATTGCTTTGGTGATGCCACTAATGTTAGTGGTGGCTTATTTTACTTACGCTGAACGCAAAGTGATTGGCTATATGCAACTACGTATCGGTCCTAATCGTGTTGGTCCAAAAGGTTGGTTGCAACCCATTGCCGATGCTTTAAAGCTAATGACCAAGGAAATTATTTTTCCTACTAAGGCAAATATCTATCTATTTTTATTGGCACCTGTATTAGCAATCGCACCTGCCATTGCAGTATGGGCAGTTATCCCATTTGATGAAGGTATTTATGTCACCAATCTAGATATTAGTTTGTTGTATGTTTTAGCGATTGGCTCTATTGGGGTTTACGGTATTATTTTGGCAGGCTGGGCCTCCAATTCCAAATATCCACTATTGGGCGCACTTAGAAGTGCATCTTTGTTGGTCTCGTACGAAATTGTTATTGGTTTTGCACTGGCAACAGTTGTGATGATTGCTGGCAGTGTTAACTTAAACACCATTGTTCAAGCGCAACAAGGCGGTATTGTTCATTGGTATTTTATTCCTTTGTTTCCCATGATGGTTATCTTTTTTATCTCAGCCCTTGTGGAAACCAACCGTGCGCCTTTTGATGTTGTGGAAGGCGAGTCAGAAATTGTGGGCGGCACACATGTTGAATATTCAGGTATGACGTTTGCAGTATTTTTCTTAGCAGAATATGCCAATATGATTTTAATGGCGGTACTTGCTGTAGTGATGTTCTTTGGTGGCTGGCATTCTCCTTTTGAGGCTATCCCTTATCTTGAAAGCGCATTTGCTTGGGTGCCAGGTATTATTTGGCTATTGGCAAAAACTACTTTCTTTATGTTTTTATATTTATGGGTGCGTGCTACTTTTCCACGCTTTAGATATGATCAAATTATGCACTTGTCTTGGAAAGTGTTTTTACCAATCACCATTATTTGGATATTTGTTGTGGCGTTAATGACCCAATTACAATTAGGTCCGTGGTTTTAAGTGAGTATATCTTATGATTAAAAAATTAAGTAAATTGGTTAAAGATTTCACCCTGAATGAATTACGCACTGGATTGAAAATTACGGCAAAAGAGTTGGTTAACAAAAAAATTACCGTTCAATTCCCAGAAGAAAGAACCCCGATATCACCACGTTTTAGAGGCTTACATGCATTACGTCGCTACCCCAATGGTGAAGAACGCTGCATTGCTTGCAAATTGTGCGAGGCTGTTTGTCCTGCCAATGCTATTACCATTGAATCTGAAATGCGTGATGATGGCACGCGTCGCACTATTCAATATGACATTGATTTATTTAAGTGTATTTTTTGCGGATTTTGCGAAGAGGCCTGTCCCGTTGATGCGATTGTTGAGACACAAATTTTTGATTATGTCTTTGAGTCAAGGCAGGGCAGTATTATGACCAAGGAGTGCCTATTAGAAGTAGGCAGTCAAAATGAACAAGCCATTAACCAAGCTAGGTTTGAAGATGCTAAGTATAAATAAAGGTAAATCATGGAATCTGAACAAATAATATTCTACATTCTCTCATTTTGGTTTGTCGCTAGCTCTTTTTTGATGATTTTTTCACGCAATGCAGCAAAGGCGGTTTTATTTTTAGTACTGGCATTTTTTAGTGCTGCCAGTATTTGGATTTTACTTGAGGCTGAATTTTTAGCCATTACTTTGATTTTGGTTTATGTTGGCGCGGTCATGGTGTTATTTTTATTCGTGATTAAAATGCTTAATATCGACAAATCAACACTCAGGGCAAAATTTACAGGCTATTTGCCGTTAGGGCTTATTGTTGCTGCTATTATTGTTGCTGAGATGAGTTTGGTACTAGGTGCCAATCAATTTGGGTTAGACGTGTTCAGTAGTCCAACTCGTCACGATGCAGATTATAGCAACATTACGGTATTGGCAATGCAACTTTACACCACCTATGTTTATCCATTTGAACTTGCCGCAGTGTTGTTATTAATTGCAATTATTGCCGCTATTACCTTGGTGTACAGAAACGACACAAGCCATAAAAAACAATCTATTTCTGAACAAGTAAATGTTCAAGCCAAAGACAGGGTAAGGCTTGTTTCAATTACCTCGCCAAGTAAGGAGGATAAATAAATGGTCAGTTTGAGTGATTATTTAATGCTAAGCAATGTTATTTTTTGCATTGGCTTGGTGGGTATTTTTGTTAATCGTACTAATATTATTACATTGTTGATGTGTGTAGAGTTGATTTTAGTTGCTGTTAATACTAATTTTGTCGCCTTTTCACATTTTTTAGGCAATGAAGCAGGGCAAATTTTTGTTTTCTTTATTTTGACAGTAGCGGCAGCTGAGGTTGCCATTGGTTTGGCGATCTTGACCTTATTATTTAGAAAGCGTGGCTCTATTAGTGTTGATGTTACTAATAGTTTAAAGGGATAGGTATGCTAGTAGTATCGATGTTTTATGAAATTATCATTCGCCTTTATTTTTACGATAAAGGTAAACATAGTGTTGCTCATATTGACACAGAATATGGCAAATTTGAGGCCAGTTTTGAGATTGAAACTAGGGAGGCTTTATAAGCGGTTCAATTCCCAATAAAAAGATAGAATTGGTTCAGATTTGGATGGAAATTTATCAAGAAGAATTAATAGCAGATTGGAATTTAGCATTCAAAGATGACGACGTCTTAAAATTAAACCACTTAGATAAAAAATGGAACAAGTATTAAACATAAAATCATTAGACAACTATTGTATTGAGATGCAAATGCGAACCGTCAATGGTATTTTTGATGTAAAACCCTATTTGAATGGGTATACATTTAAAGAGCTTAAAAATAAAGGCTATTTTAGTACTGTGTACGCCACTAAGTATGACATAGAATGGAAAAATGGACAAGACTTTAGCTCTGATACGATTATTTACGATATTAACAGTCAATAAAGCATGGAAAATATTTACTTAACAATTGTACTTTCACCTTTAGTAGGCGCAATCCTTGCAGGGTTTTTTGGCACTATGCTTGGCAAAACAGCCACACACATGCTGACTATTTTAGGTGTGTTGATTTCAACTGTATTGTCTTTGTATGTATTTAATTATCACGTTTTAGAGCAGGGCGAGATTTTTAATCAAAATCTCTACACTTGGATGCAAATTAATAATCTAAACGTCAGTGTTGGCTTTTTAATTGATAATTTAACGTCCGTGATGTTGGTGGTGGTCTCCTTTGTCTCGCTCATGGTGCATATTTATACCATTGGCTATATGCATGACGATGCGAGTTATACGAAATTTTTTAGTTATATTTCGCTGTTCACGTTCTCAATGTTTATGTTGGTGATGAGCAATAACTTTATGCAACTTTTCTTTGGTTGGGAAGCGGTTGGATTGGTTTCATACTTATTGATTGGTTTTTGGCACCACAAGGAAAGCGCAGTACAAGCAAACCTAAAAGCCTTTTTGGTTAATCGTGTGGGTGATTTTGGCTTTTTACTAGGTATTGGCTTGGTACTGGCGTTTAGTGGCTCATTAGATTACATGGAAGTATTTTTAAGTCTTGATAAGACGATGAAGCAACAACTTTGGGGTTTAGATCTTATTACTATTATTTGTTTATTACTATTTGTCGGCGCAATGGGTAAATCTGCACAAGTGCCACTGCATGTTTGGCTGCCAGGCTCAATGGAAGGCCCAACACCGATTTCAGCTTTAATTCATGCTGCTACTATGGTAACCGCAGGTATTTTCATGGTATCACGCATGTCACCCATGTTTGAGCTAAGTGACGTTGCACTAACAGTGGTGATGATAGTCGGTGCAATCACTGCTCTGTTTATGGGGCTGCTTGGCATTGTACAAAACGACATTAAAAAAGTGGTGGCTTACTCAACCTTGTCACAATTGGGTTATATGACGGTTGCGCTAGGTGTGAGTGCTTATTCGGTTGCCATTTTTCATCTGATGACACATGCATTTTTTAAAGCATTATTATTTTTAGGCGCAGGTTCAGTCATTGTTGCTATGCACCATCAGCAAGACATTCGCAAGATGGGCGGATTGCGTAAAAAAATGCCAATTACTTATTGGACTGCACTAATTGGCACATTAGCCCTGATTGGCTTTCCAGGTTTTGCAGGTTTCTACTCAAAAGACATGATTATTGAGGCGGTGCACTTTTCATTATTACCATATGCAAGTTGGGTTTATATTGCGGTGGTAGTGGGCGTATTTATTACTGCCTTTTATTCATTAAGAATGTTTTTCTTGGTCTTTCATGGCGAGTCTAGGGTGGATGAACATACCGCTAAACACCTACATGAATCTGCATCTTCAATGACATTTCCGCTCATTGCTTTGGCCATTCCGTCCCTAGTGATTGGATATTTAACGATTGAGCCTATGTTGTTTAATGGCTGGTTAGATAACGCAATTACCATTGCCTCAAGCCACGCTTCTATGGCTGAGTTAAATCGCGAATTCCATGGCGCAGCCTCAATGATTCCCCATGCAATACAGACCTTGCCATTTTGGATGATGGTAAGTGGTATTGCCACTGCCTGGGTTTTTTCAATTTATAAAACACAATGGGCTGATTGGATACAAAAGAAATACCACCGTACCAACTACGTACTTGAATCCTTGTACGGTTTTGATCGTTTTAATGATATTGTTTTTGTCAGTGGTGTTAAGAAATTAGGCAATCTTTTATATAAGGTGTCCGATATTGGTTTGATTGATCAGATACTGGTCAATGGCAGTGCAAAATTTATTGGTTTTATTGGCAAGATTGTGCGTCCTATTCAAACAGGCTATGTTTATCATTACGCTTTTTTTATGATTTTTAGTTTATTAATTATTTTAACTTGGGCGCTGTTTGCAGGCGATAATCCATTACTTGAACTTTAATTATGGAAAATTCATTACTTAGTTTGCTAATTTGGTTGCCGATTTTCTCTGGTGTACTGGTGATTTTTATTGGTAACAATCGCGCCAATACAGCCCGTTGGGTGAGTGTCATCATTTCAGTACTTGTTTTTATGATGTCACTAAGTCTTTATACAGGCTTTGACTCATCAACGCATTTAATGCAGTTTGTTGAAAAAGTCTCTTGGATATCACAATTTAACATTCATTACCATATTGGTATAGATGGCATTTCTATACCATTGATTATCCTCACAACCTTCTCAACAATTTTAGTTATTGTTGCAGGCTGGGAAGTAATTACCAAAAGATGCGCCCATTATATGGCAGCTTTTTTGATGATGGAAGGTTTGATTATTGGCGTGTTTTCCTCATTAGACGCCATTCTATTTTATGCATTCTGGGAAGCATCATTAATCCCCATGTTGTTGATTATTGGCATTTGGGGTGGGGACAATCGCGTGTATGCTTCTATTAAGTTTTTCTTGTATACCTTTTTAGGTTCGGTATTTATGTTGGTGTCGCTCATCTATATGTATAACAAAGGTGGCTCGTTCTCAATCCTTGATATGCACAATTTAGAATTAAGTCTTGCGGAGCAAAGCTATATTTTCTGGGCGTTTTTTATGGCATTTGCGGTTAAAGTACCCATGTTTCCCGTGCACACTTGGCTACCAGATGCACATGTACAAGCACCAACAGGTGGTTCTGTTATTCTAGCGGCAATCATGTTGAAAATGGGCGGCTATGGTTTTTTCCGTTTTTCACTTCCTATCACGCCCGACGCCTCATTAGAATTTTCAGAAATCATCATTGTATTATCCCTTATTGCCATTGTTTATATTGGTTTTGTTGCACTGGTGCAACGTGACATGAAGAAACTCATCGCCTACTCCTCAATTTCACACATGGGTTTTGTAACATTGGGTGTATTCACCTTATTTTTAGTCTACAAGTCAGGCGCAATAGAAGGCGCGTTATTGGGTCTTGAAGGCGCTATGGTACAAATGATTTCACATGGTTTTATCTCAGCCGCTATGTTCTTAGTGGTGGGTGTGTTGTATGATCGTTTACATTCAAGAGAGATATCAACTTATGGTGGTGTGATTAATTCTATGCCTAAATTCACGGGTTTTGCTGTGCTGTTTGCAATGGCCAATGCAGGCTTGCCAGGTACCTCAGGTTTTGTGGGAGAGTTTATGGTCATTTTAGGTGCCATTCAAGCAAATATCTGGTACGGCGTATTAGCGGCAAGCACGCTTATTGTAGGTGCGGCGTATACATTATGGATGGTAAAACGAGTGTTTTGGGGCGCTGTTACCAATCCTGCTGTGGCAACTCTAAAAGACATTAATGCTCGTGAATTTTCAATCCTTGCTATTTTGACAGTGGCAGTACTGGTCATGGGCCTGTATCCACAGCTACTGATTGAGCTGATACATACCTCAATTGAGCATTTATTATATCAAGCCTTAACGTCTAAACTTTAACTTATGAATAATATTATCGAATTTGACGCATCATCTTTGTGGATTGCTCTACCAGAGATTTTTTTACTCAGTGCAATTGTGGTCATTTTATTGCTAGATTTATTTCTAGACAAGCGTTTTAAGCAAGTTACCTATTATTTAATTCAATTCAGTTTATTAGTCACTGGACTACTGGCATTTAATTTAATTAACCACCCCCAAACAATCATTTTTGATGACTCATTCGTGTTGGATAATATGGCATCCGTGTTTAAAGTATTTATGATGGGTGCTACCATGGTTGCCATGGTTTACTCGCGTCATTATTTAAGAGCGCACTCCCTTTTTAGGGGGGAGTATTTTGTTTTAGTCTTGTTGTCAGTACTAGGTATGATGGTAATGATATCGGGCTACAGTCTACTAACCTTATATCTAGGTTTAGAAATCTTATCTTTGTCACTGTATGCACTTATTGCTATTGCACGTGAAAGGGCAGACGCCATTGAGGCAGCACTTAAATACTTCGTTCTAGGCGCAATTGCATCAGGTTTGTTATTATATGGCATGAGTATGATTTATGGCATTAGTGGTAGTCTTAATATTAACGACATTGCTAGTTTTGTATCCAACGTCAATCTTGCCCCAAGAGAAACACTGATTATTAATTTTGGCTTAGTATTTTTGGTTATTGGTATTGCCTTTAAATTAGGCGCTGTGCCTTTTCATATGTGGGTGCCTGATGTCTATCAGGGCGCACCAACTTCAGTCACATTATTTATCTCAACTGTGCCTAAAATCGCAGCAGTTGCTATGTTGCTGCGCATTTTGGTTGATGGCTTGGGCAGTATGCACGCTTATTGGTCAGATTTATTCATGGTGCTGTCTATTTTGTCCATTGCACTGGGCTCTGTTGTTGCGCTCATGCAAACCAACATCAAACGCATGTTGGCCTATTCAACCATTTCACATGTTGGTTTTATTATGCTTGGTTTTGTCACTGGGACGCTAACGGGTTATGGTGCAGCAACATTTTATATGTTGGTTTATGTACTGATGAGTTTGGCAGCGTTTGGCATGATTATCTTACTCAATAAACAAGGCTTTGAAGTTGATCAAATTTCTGACTTTAGGGGACTTAGTAAACACGCCCCATGGTTTGCACTGATGATGCTCATTATCATGCTGTCTATGGCAGGTGTTCCACCATTGGTTGGTTTTTATTCCAAATTTTTCATCCTTCAAGAAGTGATATCAGCAGGGTTTATAATGATTGCAGTTATTGCTGTTATCTTTGCTGTTATTAGCGCTTATTACTATTTACAAATTATTAAATCCATGTATTTTGATGAGACTGATAAAAACATAACCATCCAAGCGTCAATAGATATACAGTTAGTTTTGTCAATCAATGCTATCTTAATATTGGCAGTTGGCTTGTTCCCAGATTTTTGGATGAAATTAGCACTGTCATTATTCTAAGCCAGTTCTTATTTTAAGATTTTAAGCAGTAAAAACCTCAATGCCTGACTAAGAATACCTGTTTAAATTTATACTTAACAAATCACCAATACAAAAAAGTTAAAAATAAACTTGCAGAAATAACTTTTGTTTATGTAATAACGAACTATGAAAAAAAATTATTAGAAATTTTCCCAAAACGATTGCTCCTATGGTGAACATGGGGTTAGAGTTAGGCATCACGTATAAAGAGTTTAATGCTGCAATAAAGCAAATGTTTGTCGAGCAAGCCAATGGAATTGTTAAAAACAAGGGTGGTAAAGTAATGGATGCTGCTGTTAGTATTATTAGCGGGCTATCAAGAACTTACGTGACTCAACTAATTAACAACAAAACCAAAGCCAGTCGTGAATGGGTTAGCACTCCTGTAAGAATTCTTGTTACTTGGGTGGCACAAGACTTAGAGTCAGTCATTTCTTATTTTTCTGAAGATGACACGCCTGATATTGCCACATTGGCCAAAGGCGTTACTTTAGATAAATTCATCAAAGTTATTTTAGATGAGTTGGTGCGCTTAAAGCAAGTCAGCGTAACTGATAATAAGGTGACATTCATCCCTGTTAGTATTGATGAAAATCAAGCAACTGGTAAAGAAACTTTATTGCTTGATTTTACTGACAATCTTCAAGCACATGCATTGGCAGGTGTTGGCGATTTAACAAACACATCCTATGTACCGTTTTTAGAACAAGCCGTCAAAGTTGATGGCATTCACAAGAACAGCGCTAAATATTTGTCTAAATTTAATGTTGATATTTGGAAAGAAGTTTATAAAGAAAATCATTGATGAGGCGTGGCCTATTTCTGACAAAGAAGGTGAAAAACACAAAATAACCTTCGGTATTTATTGTTATTACGAGTAAAACACCGAAAAACTTAAGTACAATAAAAAAAATAAGTAAAAAAATACAACAATAGGAAAAGATAATAAAAACTAACAGCACAAAAACAACAGCACAATTAAAAGCATTGCAAACTCAAGCACAAGTTCTTTCCCAAACGCTAAGTAAAGAAGTTGTTGTTGTCACCAAAGGTGAGCAACACATTAGGGTCGTGCCAAATCGTGCTTATGAGCTAAGCATCGAAGATGGCAAAGACTTTGACCTAATTGCTAAAAAAGTAGGCGATGATTTGGAAGTGTTGTTGCCTAATGATACCACTGTTGTGTTTGATGGATATTTTGAAGTGTGTGCAAGTGATTTGTCTTGTTTAGTATCTTTACCAAGCGAAGGCGGTATTTATTATGTTGTTGAGGGTAATTTTGTCACGCTTGCTGATAGCTCTCAAATCATTCATTTTTATGGCGATGAATCTGCATTATCAGCCATCGCTACTTATCAATCTTCCTTGTTTTCTGAAAGTTTTAGCGAAGTTTATCTTATTGGTTTTTTTTCATCTTTAAGTATAGGTAGCGGTGAAATATTAGGTGGCTCAGCAGGTGTAGATGGCGGCGACATTTCTTCTTTGGGAGATGTTGTCCTTCAGATAGTCGCTAGTGCAGGTGAGTTTATTGAAAATAATGGTGGACTTGTTAAATTATACAAATACAATCCTGCCACTGGCAAGTTAAACTTTTTCACGGACGTGGATCTGAACAATTCAGGCGCGCAAGATTTCTCTATTGGTAGTTATGAAGGTATTATTGTTGCCAAATTAATTGATACTAATGGCGACAACGCTGATTTTAGAGACGAAGCAACAGGCGTGGATACCGACATATCTGCTATATTATTAGCAGTTATTGACACCTCTAAAGGTGGCAATATTGACGTTAGTATTACACCATTAACAACCATAGCTGCACTTAGAATGGATTTAACCACGTCTGGTGAATTACCTACAGGGGTAATGCTGGATGCATCCACTATTAATAACACCAATAAAGGCGTGGCTAAGGCCTTTGGTTTAGGCAATGATGCTGATGTAGTCACCACTAGAGTACAAACAGTAACAACACAAGATGGCGAAACCTCTACTTCCAATGCCTATGGTAATGCTTTAGCAGCATTATCTGGTGTAGACTCAGAGAAAAACTCAGGTGATATGGCTGCAACCATTACGCAGTTTGAAGAAGAATTAACAGGCACGGGCGCTGATTTAAAACTAACCAGAAATGGGCAAGAAGATTTGCTTGCTGGTGCCTCTAAAGCCGAAACAAGCAATAGCAAGATTGATGTTGCTTCAGGATTAGCCGCCGCCATTAAAAGTACTGATGCTATTGACAGTTTTAGTGGCATCGAGATTATGTTAGGTTTTGAAGATACAGGCACTAGTGCAACAGATGATATTGTTCAGGCTATCGATGCTGATGATAACCCGACTGTTGGCACTGTTGCTACTGGAAATATAAGAATTAATGTTGTTGGTGTTGGTTCAGATTGGTTTTATTCAACTAATGATGGTGTGGGTTGGACTCAAGGCGTTACAGATGCTGAGCTTGGTGTTGGCTTTAATTTAGCTGAAAACGCAAATGCCTACAACAAAGAACACATTATGGTTCGACCTACTGGCAGCCTTTCTGGTAAAGATGGTACTGAAGTGATACTAGGTACTGGAACAATTCTTGTTGATGGAGAAGCGCCAAATGGAGCCACTTCAACAGCATTAAGTTCGTCTACTGCTTCAGTGATAGATGTAGCAATAGCAACCGGCAATACTTGGCAGTATTCTACTGAAAATGGGGCCGATGGCACTTGGAAAGTAGGTGTAGGTACTAGCTTCTCTTTGGCTGCTAATGTCGTCCATGCAGCAAATCAAATACAAGTTAAAGAAATAGATGCTGCAGGCAATGAGTCTACAATACTTAAAAATGCTGTAGAAATTACAGGGTCAAGTCTAGCATTAAACCTTAACAGTGATACAGGTAATGATATATTTGATGGTAAAACAAAAGATGCCACTATTAATGTAATTACTGGCTCTAACGTTACTTGGGAGTTCACAATTAATGGCGGCACAGATTGGAATCCAGGTGATACAGGCAATGGTAGTTTTGAATTATTAATTCCAGGACAAGAAACAGGTGATATTTTACAAAGCAATATCAAGGTTAAAGTAGCAGGTCAAGATGACTCAAATGCCGTAACTCTTTCTCACTACGATGTAGCATCAATAGATGTATCAACTCTTACTATCGATGCCACATTAACACTTGCATCTGATGGCGACACAGGCACTGCTGGTGATAAAATTACCGGTAATAAAGTAATTAATGTAACTGGCGGCGGCATTTGGGAGTACTCTACTGATAGTGGTGGAAATTGGAAAAAAGGCTCAGGCTCATCATTTGAACTATCAAGTCAATCTTATGTGCAAGGTCAAGTACAGGTTAAAAAAGTAGACGAGTATGATAATGATTCTCAATCCACTCTATTAAATGCAATAACTATTGACTATATATCCCCTAGTGTCATCTTATTCACCTCAAGCACAGTTGGTGGTTCTCATGGTGTAGGTAGTAAGATTAATATCACTGCTACAGTGAGTGAAGAAATTACTTCAGGCGCAATCACAGTGACACTAAATACAGGCGAAACAGTAACTTTAATAGTGTCAGCAGATGACAAAACCCTTTTGACAGGAGACTACACAGTAAATACTAACGACGCCACGACAGACTTAAAAGTAGCCAGTTTTTCTATCAGTTCAATCATTGTTGACATTGCAGGCAATGAAATGACTGGCACGAGAGTGCCTGATAAAAATATCTCAGACAACATCGAAGCTAGCGATAGTGCCATTCTCATAGACGGCGTTGCACCAACTATTACTTCTTTTATTTCAACAACAGCAGACAATTCTTACAAAGCAGGCAGTGAAATTAACATTACTGCCACAGTAAGTGAGTCAATTAAAGCAGGCGGTAAAATTACAGTAACACTAAATTCAGGTGGCGCCGCAGTATTAACTATTGCTGCAGGCGGCGCTAGCTTAACAGGTACTTATACTATCGGCTCATCTGATAACACTGCAGACCTTAGCGTTGTTAGTTTTGTAATCGGAACGGAAGCAGACGCAGTAATTGATGTTACAGGCAATGCAATGACTAGTAACACATTACCTTCTGGTAGTAACATTTCAGATATAAGCGCTATCGTTGTTGACACAACTGCACCAACAGCAACACTCAGTAGTAATATAGCGCCAGTAGTAAACTTAATCATGACATTTGATGCAGACGTTACAAAGATTGACGGCAAAGAAATCAAGATTCATAAAGTTGGTGAGGCGACAGCTGTCCACACTACTATTATTGGCAATGATGTTACTGGAACTGTGAGCATTACTGACAACAGAGTAACAATTGATCCAATTGTTGATTTAGAGCCTAATACAGATTATTATGTAACAATAGAAACTGGCACTTTTAAAGACATAGCAGGTAATGAATATGCTGGTATTACTGACGCAGCAGATTGGGCATTCACCGCAGCCGCTTTAACAACATCTGCCATATGGTCTAATAGCTCAACTGATGTATCATCAAATGGTATTAATATTGCTGAATTTGGTGCTTTATCTATTAAAGGTATCTTGTCCAATATAGGTGATGCAGCTACTGGTGTTACTATAGATAGGATAGTTTTTAAAGCGGCAAGTGGAAGTGACAATGATATTACTTACTCTGGCGGTATGCCAACTCTAAGTGGTGATACCAACGAAAGTACTTGGGAGTTAATGCACGCTAATATTCTTACTTTATCTTTAGTAGATGGAGAAACCTATACAATTGAGGTGAGTTTAACTGCAAGTGGTGGTATTACAGGTAGTGGTGGTAGTAGTACACAAGTTTTAATTGATCAAACAGCTCCGACAATACCAACTATTAATACAATAGCTAGAGATGATGTAATCAACTTTTCTGAGAAAAATTCAGCTATTACAGGCACAAGCGAAGCTAATAGCACTATAACACTATCTATCGGCGGCAACACTAGAATTGCTGCAGTTACAGGCATAACTTGGAGCTATACACTAACAGACGCAGACATCACTGCCATGGGTCAAGGTTCAGAAAGCATCACTGCTACAGCAACTGATATTAATAATATAGCCACTTCATCAGCTAAATCTATTACTGTTGCAACAGTAGCCCCAACCATTACTAGTGTGACAGATGACCATGATCAGTCTGGACAAGAAGTCACATCTGGGATAGTAATTTACACCGTGACTTTCAGTCACGGTGTAAATTCGAGTTTCACCTCAAACGATGTCGTTTTAGTAGATAATTCAGGAGAGGTAATAGATACCATGGATCGGGTCATAGGCATCCTTACTGAGCTCTCAGGGAGTTCTGGTACTCAATGGACTGTTTCAGTCACCCCGCCTTCTGGCTTTAACGCTATTGATGTTACTGCGGTACGTCTAAAAATAAAAAAAACAGGCTTGACAGATATCTATGGCAATGACCCTTTTGACATCAATCATACTCAAGATATTGCTGATGCCCAAAGTTTTGACACTCAGCCACCTTCTGACCCAATCCTCACCCTAAATACAGATACAGGTACAAGCGCTACTGATGGCATTACTAATAATGGCGTGATGGATGTTACTAATCTTGCTGTTGATCTTGCTTCATGGCAATATAGTATTGATGGTGGTGTGAACTGGGCAACTGTTTCAGACAGTGTTGTGACTAGCTTTACTTTAGCAGCGGGCACTTATGGTGTTAATCTTATTCGAGTTAGACAAACGGACAATGCAGGGCAAACCAGTAACATTACTAAATACATTACTGATATTACGGTTGATACTTCCATTGACACGCCAACGCTTGCTCCTGCAGATGGTGGCACAATGTCTAGCACAGACAGCTTTGTCTTAACCTTTGCAGAGAATATGAATGCAGTGATAGGTAAGAGCATTGTTATTAAATGCTTTAGTGATGACACTGTGATAGAAGCCATTACAGCAGATAGTGGCATACAAGTTAGTATTAATGCTGCAGGTGTGGTCACCATTAACCCAACCGATATTAAGTTAGTTGCAGGAACAAGTTACTATGTTGAAATAGATGCAGGTGCTTTTAAAGACACTGCAGGTAATGAATCCACTGCCATTACTGGCAGCACTGCTTGGAATGTTACTGTGAATGAAATGGATGTTATCATTGCAGTTGCTACAGACAACAAGGTTAACGCGATAGAGAATGCCACTGACATTACCATTGCAGTAACCATTAGTAGTACATCTGCTATCTTAGGTGCTTTATTGCTTGGTGACTTTAGTGTGACAGCGACTAAGGTTTCTGATAGTAGTAATGTAGTATTTACAGGCGCTACTTATGATAATGCAACAGGCATATGGACAGCCACCATCAGTGATGGTGGACTTATCAATGGGGATAGCTACACCATACAATCCGATGTCACAGGTAGTGTTCTTAACATAAACGCATCAAGCACACAAACAGTCAGGGTTGATACTGACGTACCAATCCTGAGCTTAACAGGCAACATTGCAATAGACAATGTCATTAACATTGCTGAGTCTGCCAGTGGCTTTAGTATCACAGGCACTTCTACAGGCTTAGCAATAGGCAGAGAGATGAGTATTGTACTTAACACTCAAACTTATACAACAACAGTGACAGACGTTAGTGGCAGTTGGGATGTTAACATTCCTTCAACAGACGCAAGCGCGCTAATGGAAGGTACAACTTATGCAGTCACTGTTAATGCCAGTGATGACTATGGCAACCCTGCCACACAACTATCACAAGATATCACTGTAGATAAGACAGCACCTGTTAGCACTGTGGTGATTGATGAAGTCATCACTGACTTGCCAACCATCACAGGACAGACTAGCGCCAGTATAGCTGTAGAGATTAAACTAGATACAGACAATGACAATAGCTATGATGATGTCACTTATACAGTTACTAGTGATACCACTGGTAACTGGACGCTAGACTTAACCAGTGTTGCCTCACTTATTTCAGGCATTGCATCTACCTTTGCAAGTATTGATACTCAACTGGGTGTTCAAGTAAGCATCACCGATGCTGCGGGCAATATGACAACCAGAACAGGAATAGCAACCAAGCAAGACTCTTCTTACTCTATCTCTGACTCAAGAGTGATTGAAGGCATAACAGGGAGAAAGACCATGACTTTTATGGTGACTAGAGAGGGGGGGTTGTCAGCAGCAGGGACGGTTGATTATGCAGTAGACACGACATTAAGTTTGGCTAAGTCAGGTGGTACGGCTGATGGTATTGATGATGACTATTCAGTAGACGGAGATGGGGATGTAAGTGGCACAGTTACTTTTGCAGCAGGTGAAAGTTTTAAAGAGATTACCTTTATAGTGAATGGTGATTACTATAAAGAAGTGAATCAGAACATCATTGTTGATTTAACCAATCCAACAGAAGGTGCAATTTCTAAGGCAACGGGTATTGGTGAGATTAGTGAGGTGGATGTTTCAGCGATGAGCGGTGCGTTTAGTCTAAAAGATATAAATGCAGACTTAGCAAGTAATGCAATTAGGGTTAGACGTTCAAGTGATGATGCTGAGTTGGATATTGGATTTGATAAGTATGGTAATTTGGATACACAAGCATTGCTAAATTTTGTTGGCACAGGCACAGGAGACACAGGTTATGTCACGACTTGGTATGATCAGTCGGCTAGAGGGGGAAACCTAACACAAACTATTAATAGCAAACAAGGGGTGATTATAGATGATGGACAACTTGTTACCACATCAGATGGGGCAAGGACTATCAGCTTTAATCAAGGATTGAATGGCAGTAATAATGACTGGATGAGCATGTCCGGAACCGGGGGAAGTGCTACTAATATAGAGATGTATTTTACTTATCAGTACGCCGCTACTTCTAATGGAACTCTGGTAAATATAGGAACTGCTGTAAGCACTGGTCGTATATCAGTACATTCTCCGTGGAGCACTGGAATAACTTATTGGGATGCCGGCTCGGCAGTCGGTGACGCTCGTTTATCTGCTGCTAACATCCAAACAGTAAATCAAGTGCAACAATTGGTGTTTACAGCGAACTATAATCATAGTGGTGCTGGAACCCTTACTCAAAATAAAGTAGATGCAAAACAAGCTATTTTTGTTGATGGGGAAGTTAAAGGGGCTGATGACAATCTATTGGATTCAGCTTTAGTTCTTGGTTTTACTTGGTATCTTGCAACTTTTGGATATGGAGGTACAGGGTTTCAATCGGGGATGATTAGTGAATTTTTGTTCTATACCAATAATTCCAACACCACTGTAACAGACCCAACAGCTTTCCTAGGTACCGCTGTCAACAACACCTTTACCTACGCAGGGGAGACTACATTAGCAAGCATTGATGGTAAAGTTGGTTATGACACAGTGATTCTATCAGGCGCCTCAAGCAACTTAGACACAACCACAGTAGCGTTAAACTCTATTGAATTAATCCACATGCGAAATGGCGAAACTAACACACTCACCATCAACAATACACAACTAGACACAAACGTTCCTGTCCTAAGTGTTCTGATGGACACCGGTGATAGTATTGTCTATGAAGGTACTATACTTAACTACAGTGCCACCCAAGAAGTTGTGAACTTTGGCACAACAGGCAATGACACCATTAATATGTCTTCCTTCAATGAAACAGTTTATGGCAGAGGCGGCAACGACACCTTTGTCTATAAATCATGGAGTGATGCCGCAGCAAGCAGCAGTTCTGATAGCATTGCTGACTTTACCATTGGCGACACTGGTGCTGGCAATGACACTCTTAACCTTAAAGACTTACTCAGCAGTTATAATTCTACAAACTTAACTGACTTTATCAACTTAACTGAAAGTGGCGGTAACACGATCATTAATGTTGGTAAGAATGGTGCTGTTGGTGGCGCATTTGCTGAAGATATTAGCATTACTTTAACAGGCGTGACTGGGGCTAATTTGCTTACCATGATTACTGATGGTAACTTGGTGCTTGAGTAGTGTTATTTATTATTGATATTTGATAAATGACAGACCTATCTTTTGTAGTAACAGTGAAATATTGATAGTACCTAATTTTATTGTGAAAATTTTATAATCATTGCTTATATTAGTGACTTGATACTGATGTGTTAAAATTCATAAAAGATATTTAAATATTGGAGGCTACATGTCAGTTGTATTTAAGCAAGTTATTGAGAATATTGGTGCACTTTCTTCAAGTGAAAAAGCGCTAATGGCTCATTGTTTAATCTCTTCATTAGAGTCAGAACAGGATAAAAATGTAGATGAAATTTGGGTAAAATTAGCCGAAAAACGATATTTAGATTTGACGTCAAGGGTAGCAAAAGGCGTATCATGGGGAGAGATAAAAAACACAGTAAAATTCAAAAGTGGCCAGTCTGAAAGTGTATTTACTGTTGAAAATAACATAGTTAGTAAAGTGAAAACTGATGGCAACAAAGCATATCTTTCTGTTCAGAATACAGTTGATGATGCTAGTGCTATTGAAATAAGCTACACCAAGACATAGTAGCGATAAGCTATCATCTATAAAAGACAAAGAAAATAATTTGGTTAATAACTTGAAAATTAGCACAAAAGATGCTGATACTCCATTAACTGGCATAAGCTTTAACGATACCTTTAAAGAAAGTTTGGGCAATAATACGCTTACAGAAAATAGCGGTGTCGATACTTTTGATTACAACGCTATAACCGACTTTGTCATAGGCAATGGTGATAAACTAAATCTTAAAGACTTACTAAGTTATCAAACAGGAGATACTTTGAATGACTTTTTAAGCGTCACAGATGGTAGTTCTGCTGGAGATGTTGTGATTAATATTGAGGCGAACAACTTAATTGTGTTGTAGATTTAAAAATGATTAAAAGAACGGTTGTATTATTATTTTTTAGTTTTTTTCTTGGTAATGCGAGTGCACAAGAGCAATCAAAAGGTGAGTTTAATTTATCTAATTTAATCAATAAAGCAATTACCTATCACCCTTCTATTAAAAGTAATATTTTTTTAGAAGACGCTGCTAAAAATGAAATTACCAGTGCTAAATGGCAATATTTTCCAACCCCTAAGTTTTCAGTAAGTCAAGTTGACAGTTCTGGTACAGACCTTAGTTATAAAAATAGTGATAGTCGTGTTTTAATTATCAGTTTAACGCAACCGCTTTGGGCGGGTGGGTCTATTGATGCAGGTTTGGCAAAATCAAGAGCTCAACTTTTATTAGCTCAGGCATCAACCAAGGCCACACAGCAAGATTTAGCTTTAAAAGTAATCAATGCTTATAGTAAATGGTATGACAGTTATTTAAAAAAAAAGTCGTATAGTAAGAATCAAGAGGAGCATGACATATTGCGCGCTCGTCTAAGGCGTCGTATTAAACAAGGATTGTCTTCTAGTAGTGATTTAAATTTGGCAAATTCACGCTCAACTCAGGCAGAGGCTGGCCTTAATTCGGCCATTATTCAACATGAAAATAGTCTGCTTAATTTGGAAGAACTATTGGGTACTTCGCTAGATCCAAAAGATTTGATTAGAGACTTTAGCATTGTTAAGTTTGAAACTAGTCAAGCTAAATTAAGCAAAAGGGCATTACTAACCAATCCTAGAATTAAGCAAATTAGAGCGGAAAGTTTGGTGATTGAGGCTGAACTAGATCAAAGTCGTGCCAAACTTTATCCAGATGTTAATCTTAAATTGGAGCGCCAGTGGGGTAGTTTTACTGATAAAGATGTCAAGACTGAGAATCGTGTTTTTATTGAACTTAACAGTAGTTTTGATGCAGGTTTGTCTAATTTTTCACAGATTAGACAAATTAAGAGTCGCTATCAATCTCTACAAGTAAAAATTAAAGATGAAGAAAATAAAGTCGTGCGTCAAATTGAGCTAGATTGGATGTCTTCCATCTCTTTGAAGAAACAAAAAACATTGCTTGAGTCATCACTAGCCAATACAGAAAAAGTACGAAAATCTTATTATCGACAATTCTTGGCAGGTAGAAAAACATGGCAAGATGTTATGAACTCCATTCGTGAGATTTCTCAATTGGAGTCTCAATTAGCTAGTGTTTACGGCGAGATAATACTAGTCAATTGGCGTATTTTTGTCTATGTTGAAGATATTGGCGCTGTTGTGACAACTTTTAATGAAAGTTTAGCATTTAATCAAACAGATAAGATATTGCGGCATCCAACAATGAGCTCTAAAGAAGAGCAAAGTGCCATTGATAAAATGCTAAATTTTGTCATACCTGATGAAAAGCCGGTAGAAAAAATTATCTGGTATTCTGATATGGATAGTACCCAAGACTTTAAATCCTCTTTAAAGAAAAGAGATTTCGTAACATTTGTAGAATTTTTTGATGAAGAAGAAAAGTCTAGTCGTGAAAAATTAACTAAAGTTGCTATTCAAAAAAAGACAACAAAAATGGCTCCAGTAGAGGGTATTACACAAAAAGAGTAGATAAATATTAATCAAGAATAGGATAAAAAAACAAAGCAATGCCATGCAAAAATTAATCAAAAGAAAAAAGCGTCAATTACAGGAAAAAACAGAGTGGAGTAGTCAAAGTCATATCTAATGCTTTAGGTAAAAGTGTTCAAGACAAAATACACAACGTTAAGAAAGAGGAAGAAAGTCAAAAAAACCTTAATAAAAAAATATTTAAAATCAAATTAAGTACAAAGACTCTTCTTAAACAACAGACAGTCTACTAAAAAGATTATAAAGATTATATGGCGTAAGAAGCAGTTTTAATAAAGAGACTTGTTTTTGGAGTGAGTGTAAAGTGAAAAAAATATACTAATGAGTGTTACAGCGTTATAATTTATCTTGGTTTTGGTGGATTTATATATATAAATAATATGGATAAAAATATGAGTTTAGTTAAATATATTTTAGTATTAGGTGTAGTTGTCACGGTACTTTCAGGGCGCTTTTTTGGTAAAATTTGGCCAAACCAAAATAATCAATTAAAATCAAGCAGTGAAAAAAATTGTTTTTTGCTGCTGATAATAGTAATAAGCAGAAGAAAAATGGCTTAAATAAAGAAGTAGTAAATCCCTTCATTTGCTAAAAGTACTCCAGTTATTAAGAGTGTTTTAACATCCAAAATTGTTTTTTTTCGATATACAGAATTAACTGTTCAAACACAAGAGTGCTTATAAAAGTATTATGTTGGTTATGAGTACGTATTGTGTTTATATAATAGTGGCGACATATCAAATGTTGTAAGTTATTTCAGTTCAAAAAGAAATTGGGGCTAAAAACTACCTTGTAGAGAAGAGGCATAAGGAAAAATAGTTATTTATAATCAAGCATTGGAATCTTATAATACCCATCTTCCTGATGAGAAAAAACAAAGAGAAAGTTTCGTAGTGAAGATGTTTATTTAGATTTTGTTAACATGAGTATTATTAATGTGCTGGAGCTCCTTATTTTTCTAATCTAATGTACAATGCTAATACTCAAAAAATGTTTGTATATCTATCTTCTAAGAAAAGTAATTTTAATAAATTAGTTGCGATTGATCTGCCACTTGAAGAGGCTAAGTTATTTAAAGTAATGTTACTCAAACTTTTCTGTATTAGACGCTGACGCTGTGTAAAAAAATTACTTCTAAATTTTCTAAGTAACCTTTAATAGTACATATATGGAGCAAAGTTTATTATTTAGTTTACAACGTTTATCGCAGTTGCAAAGGTCTCGTTTTGATGCATTAGAATTACAACAGGTTATTGAGGATGAATGTAATGGCTTAATTAAAAAATTGGTAATGTTGCATAATGTATGCCATGCATTATTAATTCCTAATCCTAAAGCATTAAAATCTATTAACGACCCCTCTTTGTTGCCTTTATTGATTTTTGATGAATTCCAGCAATGGGGTATTATTAAAAGTTTTAATACCAAAGGCGAATGGGTAGCAGAATGGTTCTCTAAAGAGAAAAATTCTTGGTTAGAAGTAATACTTGATGATTTGGGTGAGTATGAGATTTTTGCCATAAAAATGAAAAAAAAGTTCGATATAGGTAATAGTCGAATCTTTCAAATGGTTAAAACTGAATTAATTACTCATAAGAGATGGCTGATTGACGCTTCTTTAGCAGGAATTTTGATTAATATTGTGGCTGTGGTTAGTGCTTTTTATTCTATGCAGATTTATGACCGCGTTGTGCCAACAGGCGCTCAACAAACTTTATTGGTGCTGACAATAGGCGTATTAGCAATAACCGTATTAGATTTTATTGCTAAGTTAGTGCGTGCAGGGCTATACGAAAAGTTAATTGATAATATAGATAGACGCCTATCTAGAGATGTATACAAACGGTTTTTGGCATTACGAATGGATCAATTGCCAAGAAGTGTGGGTAGTTTGGCTTCGCAAATGCGAGGTTATGAATCAGTACGTAGTTTTTTATCTGCCATTACGACTTATCTGGTAGTTGACGTTCCATTTGTGCTGTTCTATGTTTTATTAATCGCTGCTATTGGTGGTTATTTGGCCTTAGTACCTATGATATTTTTTTTTATAGCAACTTTAACAGGATTATATTTCCATAAGAAGATAAAAACGCTAGCAGATAATATTAATGAATCTGTTAATCTTAAAGTGGGTTTATTGGTGGAGTCAATTGAAGGCGCTGAAACGATTAAATCGGGCCAAGGTGGTTGGCGCATGCTTTCTAATTGGATGAATATCACTGACGAAGGCCGTGGTTATGATTTAGAGATGAAGCGAATGACTGACCAATCTCAGTATATGGTAGCGTTTTTTCAACAATCTTCGTTTGTGCTGATGGTGGCATCAGGTGCATTATTGATTAGTGGTGGAGGTTTGACTATGGGTGGATTAATTGCTTGCTCTATTTTGTCAGGTCGAATTTTGGCACCTGTTGCACAAATTCCATCTCACCTAGTTCAATGGGCAAATACTAAGTCAGCAATTAAATTACTAGATGTGATTTGGGATTTAAAATGTGACCATGATGGTATAGACTTGCCTATTGTGCCTGAAGATATATGTGGTGAATTTTGTATTGAAGCGAAAACACAAATAAATTATGGCGAAAAGGTGGCTTTAGCTTTGCCAGAAATGAGAATCAACCCAGGTGAAAAAATTGGTGTTTTAGGACCTATTGGCTCTGGAAAAACATCATTATTACGTCTGTTAAGTGGCATGTACAAGCCCAATGTTGGTCAGATTTTATTAGACGACATTGATTTGGCCCATATTTCAAAACCTGTTTTAGCTGAAAAAATTGGTTTTTTACAACAAGAAGGGCGACTATTCAAAGGCACACTTAGAGAAAATTTAATTTTAGGTTTGCTCGATCCGGGTGATGATAAAATTTTGGAAGTATCTAAATTAACAGGCTTATTAAATAGTGTTATCTCTACTACTGAAAAAGGGCTAGAACAAGAAATATTTGAAGGTGGGTTAGGTTTGTCTGGTGGACAAAAGCAATTACTTAATTTAACTCGGGTAGTTTTACGAGCACCAAAAATATGGTTATTAGACGAACCAACTGCATCTGTTGATCGTAACTTAGAAGTGTTGTTAATCAACATGTTTAAGAAAACAATAAAGGCAGAAGATACGTTGGTATTGGTAACGCATAAAATGGAAATGATAGAATTGGTTGAGCGTTTAATTGTTGTTAATAAAAATCAAATAGTGATGGATGGACCAAAGGCTGATGTAATTGCACAACTTTCTGGTAAAGTACAAGAGGCCAAGTCATGAATTTAGAGAAAATTTTATTAAAAGTTGAGCATTCATTTTCGATTGTTTATGTTTTATTAGGTGGCTTCATTGCTTTTATACTATGGGCATCACTATTTGATATTGATGAAACAGTTCGTTGTCAAGGTAAAGTGGTTGCTAATAGTAGTAGCCAAATTATTCAAGTGGTTGATGGCGGTGTTTTATCTAAATTATTAGTTAGTGAGGGTGAGCACGTTAAGCAGAGGCAACTTCTAGCAACACTTGAAAAAGATCGTGCACAAGCGAGTTATTACGAGGTAAGGTCTCAAGTAGCATATTTGAAGTCAGCATTAGCAAGAGCCAATGCAGAAATTTTAGAAAATCCCATTGTATTTGATGAATTAACCCAAGATTATCCTGATTTTATGAGTGCACAAAAAGCTTTGTATGTTCAAAAGAAGCGCTCTTTAAATCAAGAGGTGTCCATGCTGGAGGAAAGTCTTGCAATGAGTACTAAGGAGTGGGAAATTACTCAAAGTTTAGAAAAAACAGGTGATGTTAGTCAATTAGAAGTTTTAAGAGCTAAACAGAAAGTATTAGACTTTAAGCGTAAAGTGGCAGATACTAAAAATAAATATTACGGAAAAATCAGTGCTGAAATTGAAAAGTTGGAAGGTGAGTTGGCTAAAAATCTATATAAACTTAAAAAACAAAAAAGTGTCTTAGAATATACTGATATTTATTCACCTGTGTCAGGTATTGTTAAAGAGCTAAAAGTAACCACTGTTGGTGGTGTTTTACGTGCTGGAGAGCAATTGATGGAAATATCCCCTTCTCAAGGTGGTGTTATTTTAGAAGCAAAAATTAATCCTGTTGATATTGGTAGACTAAAATTGGGTATGCCAGTGGTGATTAAACTTGATGCATTTGATTATACTATTTTTGGTGGTTTAAAAGGCACACTAAATTACATCAGTTCGGACACTTTGTTAGATAAAGACTCTTCTGGAGGGCAAATGACTTTTTATCAAGTAAATGTCAAAATTGAAGGGCCAGAACATGAGGATAATGTCAAATCCAAGGCGATTAATGTCAAATTAGGCATGTCAGGTACGATTGATATTAAAGTCGGAAGGCGTTCTTTATTCACTTATTTAACCAAGCCAATTAGTCGTGGCTTTAGTGGTGCTCTTAACGAGAAGTAATCAAATATCGTTTTTGAGTGGAGTGTGAATATTATTAGTTTGTTTTTACTCAAGCATTGTATATGCTGACTTATTGAGACCATGGTAATCTAAGGACTATATTAAAAGAGCATTTTTGAAGTTGCTTATAAGAACGAGTATCAGTTAAGACAAACAAAATTAAGACGTTGGCAACAACCAATTAGATACCGGGTTGGCTATTTTAATTTAGATGCGTCCGGGTTTGATATTGCTGAAGCACTTATCCAAGACCATTTCCAAGATTTATCTAAAATTACAAGAGTGATTATTAATAAAGATGATAAGAATCCCAATTTTAAAATACTGTTAACCAAAAAAGCACATTGTAAATTGGCGATTAATCGTTATACCAACATCAAAATAAAAAATCTCGATACTCAAAGTAACTGTTTGTTAAATTTCAAGCATAATAAGAAATCCGAATTAACCAATGCACTGGTTATTATTTCTGTTGATCATGCAATACTATTATGGTTTATTGCCAGACTTGTGTTGTTAAGAAATTAACGTGAGCAATGGGATTTCCAAATGGGGCTAAGCCCTTCCATTGCAAATGACAAAAGTGTACTAGATTTATTAAGAGGTTTGGATGATTTACTACCAAAGATCCTTTATGATAATCGCCTTTACGCAGACATGAGTGTGAACCTATAGTAGATAAAATATTAATTGATTTTGAACGCCAGGATATGGTTGAATCATCTATATTAAAAGTACAAGAATTTAATTAGAAAAAGATTTATTGACTTTCAAGTGTGATATTACCAACGCCAGTTGTTTTTTTCCACGCATGTCCATAAATAACTTCGTAAGTGGCTGGTAATTTCCCATTATTTTTGTAAGATTCATACATTTTAATCATCAGTTGGAACTTGTCTTTACCAGTTAGGGACTTTGAGCGTTTAGTAACTGTTTGGGCGCCAATAGCTTTAAGATCGTGCAATAAATCAATGACTGTTTGATAAGTGAGTGTTAAGGTTTCCATTTCCATTACAGGATTTTGAAACCCGTTTTGTAGCATTTGATCGCCAATATCATGCATATCAATAAAAGTGTTGACATGTGTTTTATCATCCACAATTAACCAACTTTTTTTTAATTCTTTTAGCGTATCTGGACCAAAGGTAGAGAATAGAATTAATCCATTGTTTTTAAGCACGCGGAAACATTCTAAAAACAAAGTGTTAAGATTTGGACACCACTGCATCATCAAGTTAGAAGTAATCATATTAACGCTATTGTCTGGTAGTGGTAAATAATTAGCATTGGCACAAATTTTACTACTAGATGGATTATATTTTAAAGGCTGTTGGGCAAAATCTAGACAAATAATTTCTGAGTTCGAAAAGCGTTTAGTTAGTTGTTGGCTAAGTAAACCGGTGCCTGCACCAAGATCAAGAATGATGTCAGCTTTGGATGAAATAGTATTAAGTTTTTGATCCAACCTAACAGCAATTTCTTTTTGTAAAAATGCATGATCATCATAATTATTTGAGGCTTTATTAAAGGCAGATCTTACCTGAGACATTGGACAACTTTATTGGTGATATGATGCATTAGTTTAAAATAATGACCAGATCCTTGCTGAATATTAAAACCTATAATGTCAATGTTTGCTGAATTTATATTCAGACCTTCGGTTAATGAATTAGTACGTTTTTTTGGTACTTCTATGGTGAGCAAACATTTTGTTTGAGTATTTTTCATTATCTTTCTAGCTTGAAGCATTTTAAATATACTCAATCTTTCACCGTGATAACTCGTAATATTAATCGATTTATTTAATTGGTTGGCGTTGGTAAAATAATCAAAAGTATTGGAATAACTTGCAAGTACTTTAGATTTATAAGCTGATATATCTTGATTAATATCTTGTTTGAGTTTGTCTAAATTTTTGTTAAGTTTGTCTAAATTAACTGTGTAATTTGATTGGTTATCAGGATCAATTTTAATCAATCTTTCAATCAGTTTTTTTGCAAATATTTGCATATTGTTTATATCTAGCCAGAGGTGATAGTTGACTACCTCCTGATGCTCATCATGCCCATGTTCTTCATCACTCTCTTCATGTTTTTCGCCTCCCTCATGTTCCTCATTGTGAATAAGATGAATATTTTCCACATTGCCAATAATTAGTTTTTTATTAGCATCAAGACTAGCCAATACTTTTTTAAGCCCGCCTTCAAAAGTAGGGTGAATAAAAATAGCTAAGTCCGCATGGCTCAATAAGGATAATTGAGAGGGTTTTAGATGAGTATGATGCGCTGATTGATTGGTTTTTAGTAATAATTTCGGTTCTGTTATTCCTTGAGTTAGGCTACTAACAATAGAGTGAATGGGCTTAATACTGACTACAATATTTTGTACTGCAAAGATATTTACAGAAAGTAACAGGATTATTATTGCTAAGAGTGAACGAAAAATCATAATAATTTTTTCTAAAAATAAGAATATTATACTATTCAATTTATTTTTGACAAATAAAAATTGCACGTCTGGGTGCTGGCAACCCTTCAATAGTTAAGTCGCTATTATTTGGGTCAAGAAAATCTTTAAGAGATTGTGTGTTATTGCCAATCCAATGGGTGGTTCGTTGTTCTTTTGATGTGGTTTTGGTAATGTCCAGTAATTTAATGTTTTTAAATTCTGCATCTTCAAGCCAAGTATGTAGTGTATTTACTGATGGCAAGCAGTAAACGTTTCGCATTTTAGAATAACGTCCTTTTGGAATGATTTTTTCAACTTTTTCCAAATCAATAATGAATGTTTCTAAGATGAGCTCTCCATCTGGTTTCATAACATCTTTTAGTTGTTTCAAATGTAACCTATGGTTTTTTTGGTGATATAAAACACCCATGGAAAATACCGTATCAAATAAGGGCCTTTTTGGCATTTCTTCTAAGAGTAATGGTAATACAAATGCATTTGGTGGATTGTTAATTAATGTGCGAATAGCTTGAAACTGATAATTAAATAATAAGAAGGGTTCAATACCTAGTGCAATTTCAGCACCTGAAATGGCCATAAGATAAGTAAAGTAGCCATTGCCAGAGCCAACATCAAGCACAACTTTATCTTTAAGTGGCTTGATATGGGGAATGAGTCTATGCCATTTCATATCACCACGCCATTCGCTATTAAGTTGTAAATTGCCAATTTGATAAGGCCCTTTGCGCCAGGGCATAAGCTGTTTTAAAGATTTTTCTAAAGTGAGATTATTAATATGGTGAGCACTAATATTTAAATAAGGCGTTATAAAATCAAGACTGCCAGTATTTTGAGTTTTAATTTGTTCAATGGCTTGTTCCCATTTGGGTATATTGCCGTTATTTGCATTAAATGCACGGGTTGATAAGTTGATAAGTTGTGTACATATCAAATCTAATTGTGTTGATGTGGCACATTTATAAAAATCACTAAGCATAAACTTATCTAAAGGTGGCTATCTTATAATAAGTAGTATAAAATAAAATATAGAATCAAAAGGGGAAATAAGTCAACTTTGAATAATTTGGAGATAGAAAAATGATAAATAAAACACTGAGTCTTGTTATAACGTTTGCATTAGTAAGTAGTGTAATGGCTGGTGGAGACGATTGTGATATGGGACCTGTTGAGCCAATTTTTGATAAAGTTGTGGTGAAGGGTGAGCATAATACTGACACAATGACACTAACCACCTCCAAGGTGATTGAGCAAACTACAACCGGAATTCCGGTTGTAGTAGCAGCACATAAGACTTGCAAAGATAGACTTGATTTATCTAATACCAATATAGAAAGATTCAAACAAACACTTGCGAGTGGCTTTTTGTATAGTACAGGTCCGCTTGATGAAATGGGTACATTGTTTTCACCAAAGAGATGGGAAGATTATTTCACCTGCGTAGAAAATCATCAAGATTAATTATTAGTGTACTTATTAAATCAATAAAAAGTCCGATATAAAACGGGATTTTTATTGACTAGCTGTTTAAAACTTAGATTAAATTTCTAATAGAGCGTTTTCCTTTTCACCAAGTTTGGTTTCTATTTCTTTAATATATGTATCAGTAATTTTTTGAATATCATCTTCTGCTTTTCTAGCTTCATCCTCTGAAATTTCCTTTTTTTTAAACAGTTCTTTAAAATCAGAATTGGCGTCGCGACGAATATTGCGGATGGCAACTTTAGCTTGCTCTGCCTCATTTTTGACGACTTTTACCAACTCGCCTCGGCGCTCTTGGGTAAGTGGCGGCAAAGGAATGCGTATGACTTCTCCCATGGTTTGTGGGTTAAGTCCTAAATCTGATGTCATAATGGCCTTCTCAATCACAGCGACCATGTCCTTTTCCCATGGAGATACCTTAAGTGTGCGTGAATCTTCTGCGTTGATATCAGCCACTTGAGATAGTGGCACCATAGAGCTATAATAATCCACATGAATTTGTTCGAGTAGTGATGGATGTGCACGACCTGCTCTAATTTTACTAAAAGAATTCTTAAGTGAAGCAACACTTTTATTCATTCTGTTTTGTACGTCTTGTTGTATTTTATTTAACATAATTTATTTCCTTACGATGGTGCCCAAAGGTTCGCCTTTTAAAATATCTGATAATGTATTGATGTTTTCTAGCATATTGAATACACAAATTTCTAAATCATGTTCACGACATAGTGCAAATGCAGATATATCCATAATTTGAAGATTTCTCTCAATTGCCTCATCAAAACTTAATGAATCATAACGTTTTGCATCAGGATTTTTGATAGGGTCGCTAGTATAAATGCCATCTACTTTAGTAGCTTTAAATACAATATTTGCATCAATTTCAATAGCACGTAGTGCTGCGCCGGTGTCAGTGGTAAAACATGGGCTGCCTGTGCCTGCACAAAAAATGACGACTTTGCCCTTGTCTAAAGCTTGTTTAGCACGCACATGGTTAATTGAATCACAGACACTACCACCAATTGGAAAACCAGACATGACCAATGTATCAACCTTATTTTTTTGACAAATATCTGCAATAGCAAGTGCATTTATAACTGTTGCTAACATACCTATATGGTCAGCAGTAATATGATTCATACCAGCTTGTACGAGTGTTGCACCTCTAAAAATATTACCACCACCAACAATAATTGCTATTTCAACATTTTGACTAAGTACTGATTTTATAATACCAAGCACTTTGTTTAGTGTTACTGGGTCAATTGTATTTTCAGTGCTGGCTAAAGCTTCGCCACTGAGTTTTAATAAGATACGTTTGTATTTCCTCATTATTAACGTGCTCTAAAAGTCATAATATTAAAGGATTTTACCTGTCTTGATGGTTATAATTAACTCTTTGTCCGATATATTTCATATGGATCAAATTAGTATTCATGGCGCTAGAGTCCACAATTTAAAAAATATCGATATTGACATCCCTAGAAATAAGTTAGTTGTGCTTACTGGTTTGTCTGGTTCGGGTAAATCTTCACTGGCTTTTGACACTATTTATGCAGAAGGGCAGCGTCGTTATGTGGAGTCTTTATCAACTTATGTGCGTCAATTTTTGTCACTCATGGAAAAACCTGATGTTGATTATATTGAAGGACTCTCTCCAGCCATCTCCATTGAACAAAAAGCCATCTCACACAACCCCCGCTCAACGGTTGGCACAATTACAGAAATTTATGATTATTTAAGATTATTATTTGCTCGCGCAGGCATTCCTAAGTGCCCAAAACATCAAATTAATCTTGAGTCTCAAACCATTTCTCAAATGGTGGATAGTATTGTCAAATTACCAACAGGTGAGAAAATCATGCTGCTAGCACCCATTGTGCAAAATCGCAAAGGCAGCCATGCAAAATTATTGGAAGAATTAAACTACCAAGGTTTTTTAAGGGCTAGAGTTAATGGCGTAGTCGTGTATATAGATGAAATGGAAATGCTTAATGGCAAGGTTAACCATACTATTGAAATTATCATTGATCGTTTAAAAATACGAGAAGACATGGCCTCACGCTTGTCTGAATCGTTGGAAACTGCACTTAATTTGAGCGCTGGTTTGGTGCGAGTTGTACCTATGGAAGAAGATCCATCTTGGCAAGAAAAGGTGTTTTCTGCTAAATTTTCTTGCGTTGAGTGTGGCTACTCATTAAGTGAATTAGAACCTAGACTTTTTTCATTTAACAATCCAGTTGGTGCTTGTCAAACTTGCGATGGCTTGGGTGTAAAAGATACGTTTGATAAACAAAAAGTTGTGGCTAATCCTAACATGAGTTTGGCAGATGGTGCTGTTTATGGTTGGGGGCGCTCAAATGCTTATTTTTATCAAATGCTAATGTTGGTAGGTAAGTATTACGGATTCAGTATTGAAACTCCTTATGAACAATTAAGCGATAAGCATAAAAAAATTGTTCTTTATGGAAGTGGTACAGATGACATTGATTTTTCCAAAATAAAAGGACGTAAAGGCTGGTCTAATAAGGCTAAGCCATTTGAAGGCATTATTCCAAGAATGATGCGACGTTATGAAGAAAGTGAGATTCGTAGTGTTAGAGAAGAGCTTTCTCGTTATGTAGTGAGCAAGGATTGTGAGCAATGTCATGGTGATAGGTTGAATGAATCAGCTAGAAATGTGTTTATTGATGGGCAGAACTTATCAAATATCACCAAACTTTCTATTGCTGATATTTATGATTTTCTCAAAGAGTTGAAGTTGGAAGGTGCTCGTGGTCAAATTGCGGATAAGATTTTAAAAGAAATTGTTCAGCGTTTGGCATTTTTAATTAATGTAGGTTTGGAATATTTAAGTCTTGACCGTAGAGCAAATAGTTTGTCAGGTGGTGAAGCGCAGCGCATTCGCTTGGCTAGTCAGATTGGTGCAGGGCTGATGGGTGTGCTGTATGTGCTTGATGAACCATCAATCGGTTTGCATCAAAGAGATAATCAAAAGTTATTAAATACACTGATCTATTTACGTGATATTGGCAATACAGTGATTGTGGTAGAGCATGATGAAGAGACAATTAAACAGGCTGATTATGTGATTGATATCGGTCCTGGTGCTGGTATTCATGGCGGTGAAATTGTTGCAATGGGCAGCCCTAAAGACATTGAAAACAACCTTAAGTCTTTAACGGGTGATTATTTAAGTGGTCGTCAAAGTATTGAAGTACCTGCTAAACGTAAAAGTGCCAATCAGTGGTTGTGTATTAAAGGTGCTAAAGGTAATAATCTTAATAAGGTTGACTTGTCTATCCCTGTAGGCGTATTAACTTGTGTGACAGGTGTGTCTGGTTCTGGGAAATCAACCTTAATTAACGACACTTTGTATGCTTTAGCGGCTAGAGAAGTTAATCGTGCACAGACAACGCCTGCTGAGTATGAATCAGTTGAAGGTTTAAATTATTTTGATAAGATTGTCAATATTGACCAAAGCCCAATTGGACGTACGCCACGTTCTAATCCAGCAACTTATACGGGCGTGTTTTCGTTAGTACGTGATTTATTTTCACAAACTTTAGAGGCAAGAACGCGCGGTTATAAAGCAGGGCGTTTTAGTTTTAATGTTAAAGGTGGTAGATGTGAAGCATGCAAGGGTGACGGGCTGATTAAGACGGAAATGCATTTTTTGCCAGATGTTTATGTGTCATGTGATGTGTGCCAAGGCCAACGTTACAATCAACAAACTTTAGAAGTATTTTACAAGGGAAAGAGTATTGCACAAGTGCTTGATATGACCGTAGAACAGGCTTGTGAATTTTTTCAACCTATGCCCAAAATTAAACAAAAATTACAAACTTTAATGGATGTTGGACTCTCCTATATCACCCTTGGACAAAATGCAACCACCTTGTCTGGCGGTGAGGCGCAACGCATTAAATTAGCAAAAGAATTGTCAAAAATGGATACTGGACAAACACTCTACATTCTTGATGAACCGACAACAGGTTTACATTTCCATGATATTAAACTTTTGTTATCAGTTATCAATAGATTACGCGAGCATAACAATACCATTGTTATCATTGAACACAACCTTGATGTTATTAAAACTGCAGATTGGATTGTTGATTTAGGCCCTGAAGGGGGTAATAAGGGTGGGCAAATTATTGCGTTTGGTACACCAGAAGAGGTGGTAAAAGTTAAAGGCTCGTATACGGGTCAATATTTAAAAGCTTACTTGTAGGTTTGTCTTTGGCTCCATTTTCAATTTGTAAATTGGTAAGTTTGTATGTGTAGTTTTTGCCGTTTTTATTTCGCTCTATCAATGCGGGTAAATATCCATACTTGGGTAAAAAATAGGCCTTTATATTATTACTAGTATTGATTCTACTAATTTTAATAACTTTAACAGATTGGTTGTTGATTTTAATCAGGCGTTCGTTGACTCTTTTGTATTGATGCTGTTCGATTGATTCTCCATTGGCCACTTGGTAGGTAAATATAGATTGATTAGGGTTATGCTCTAAATCATTTGATAAAGCTAAAAACAAACTTAGAGGGTCAACAATATTACCACCTTTAGACTGCCAAGTTTTAATTTTTGTTTGGATCTTAGTGAGAATAGGCACAATAGTATGATTTTTTGAGTAAATGTCAAAGGCATAATTTTTGACCAATTCCCCGTCTTCTTGCTCTATGATTTGGTAATGTATGGCATCAACACCTTGATGACTAATCGAAAAGGTAGAGCTTGCCGCTATAGAATAGTCTTTTATGAAGGCTGCAAGTCCTGAGGTTCTAGCATTTGCAGTATAAAAATAATGTTTATCTAGTTTGTGTAATGTCCTAACTTCTTCAGCTATCTTAAAACCATTAATAGATAATTGATAGTTGGCAGTATGTGCTTTTAAGGCGTACGCTACGGAGTTAATTAAAATTGAAAATGTAATTAAGGTAAACAATCTCATAAGACTTTTCCATCTAGCATGGCGTGATTTTTTTCAAGTTTTAGCCTGCCTTCTGTAAACCAATGAATGACTTTTGGGAATAATTTATGTTCCTCAAACAAAACACGTTTTGCCAAAGATTCTGTTGTATCTGTGTCAATGACATCAACACTAGCTTGGGCAATAATAGGGCCTCCATCAAGCTGCTCAGTCACAAAGTGAATACTAACACCATGCTGATTTTCTTTAGCTTCTATCACTCTTTGATGGGTATTAAGTCCTTGAAATTTTGGTAATAATGAGGGATGAATATTAAGCATTTTACCTGAATATTGATGTGTAAATTCCGCACTCAGTATGCGCATAAAGCCATCAAGAATAACAATTTCAGGATTATATTGATTAATAATGTTGCTTAACGCTTGGTCAAATTTTTCTCTAGATGAGAAATGTTTGTGACTCAGTGTATGGGTAGGAATGTTTGCACATCCAGCACGTTTTAGTCCATAGGCTTTGCTGTCGTTGCTAATAACTGCTTTAATGTCTAAATCAATAGCAGTAGAATGGTTAATAATTGATTGTAGGTTTGAACCATTACCAGAAATTAAAACAACGCCATTCATGCTTAATATACAAATTAAATGATAACTTGAGAGCCTTGATTGTTCGTAATTTCACCCACTAGCCAAGCATGTTCGCCCAGCTCATTTAAGTGTTGAATGGCACTAGTACTTTGTTCTTCTGGCACAATAATAACCATACCTATGCCACAGTTAAATACTCGATACATTTCCATCATATTAATATTGCCATTGTCTTGTAAAAACTGAAAAATACTGGGTAGTTGCCAAGAGTTGGCGTCAAGTTTTGCGCTCAAATTTTCAGGCAATACTCTAGGAATGTTTTCCAATAAACCACCGCCTGTAATGTGTGAAATAGCATGTACTGAGAACCTTTCAATCGATGATAATACTGATTTTACATAGATTTTAGTAGGATCAATTAGTGCATTTAATTGTGCGTCAGTTGGGTCTGATTGCGCTAGAACTTTGCGTATTAGTGAATAACCATTAGAATGTGGACCAGAAGATGATAGGGCAATGATATGGTCGCCTTTAGTAACTTTTGTGCCATCAATTATTTTGTCTTTATCAGCAATGCCCACGCAAAAACCAGCAAGGTCGTATTCTTCACCTTGGTACATACCTGGCATTTCAGCTGTTTCGCCACCGATTAAAGCACAACCTGATTGCTTACAACCTTCACCAATGCCATAAATAACGGATGTAGCCAATTTGATATTTAACTTGCCTGTTGCATAATAATCTAGGAAAAATAATGGTTCAGCACCTTGGACAATTACGTCATTGACACACATGGCAACTAAATCAATGCCAATCGTATCATGTTTGTTTAACATTTGCGCCACTTTGAGTTTGGTGCCAACGCCATCTGTGCTTGAGATTAGAACAGGGGTTTTATATTTATTAATAGGCAATTCAAACATCGCACCAAAGCCGCCAAGACCAGATAATACCCCAGATCTAGTGGTTGATTTAGCAATCGGTTTGATTTGTTCAATCAGCGCATTACCTTTGGTAATGTCAATACCTGAGTCAAGGTATGAGAGTGATGACATGATAGTTCTTCCGTATAATTAATTTCTTTATGAATTCTTTTTAGTAAATAAAAAATGAGTTTTTCTTCATTGCCTAATGCGCTTTCAATTTTACGCATTATTTTAACAGTGCCAGTTGTTATGACTTTGTTAAATCACCAATATTTTTTGGCAATGGTGCTGTTTTTTATTGCAGGTATTACCGATGCGCTGGATGGATGGATTGCCAAACGCTACTCTTTTCAAAGTAGGTTAGGTTCTATTTTAGATCCAATGGCGGATAAGTTGCTATTAGTCAGTAGTTTTGTGGCTTTATACGTGATTGAATTATTGCCGCTGTGGTTATTAGTGTTGGTTTTTTTGCGTGATTTTATGATTGTTTCAGGCACAGTTGGGTGTTTTATTGGCTCAGGCACCTCTAAGAATGATTTATTATCACCCTCAAAACTTTCTAAAATTAATACCGTGCTGCAAATTGCACTAGTTTTGTTTTTAGTGGTGGTGCAAATTTATCCAGTCTTGCCACAATACAACACTATTTTCTTTATTATTACAGCCACATCAACCGTGCTTAGCGGTGCAGATTATGTGTGGATTTGGATTGAACAAGTCATTTTGCAAGAAAAAAAAAATCCTCAATGAATCAACTTGGATTGCCACTTTCATTGAATTCAAAAATGTTGTTGTCCAATTTTATTGGCAAGAGAAATCAGCAAGTCCTAGATTTTGTTAATCAGTTATTTACTCAAAAAGGCTCAGCTGTTGTCTTTATTTCGGGTGTCAAATCTAGTGGTAAAACTCATCTATTGCAAGGTTGTGCTCTTAGTGCACTAGATAAGCGATTAAATGTTGTTTTTATTGATATAAAGCAAGAACTACCAAAGGAGGTGATAAGTGATTTAGCACCTGTTGATTGGATTTGTATTGACAACGTTGATTGTTTGAGTATTGTCCAACAACAGGCGTTATTTGATTTACATAACAGAATTAAGTTAACCAACACTAAGTTGATTGTTTCTGCAAGCGGTTTATCTAGTGAGTTGAACTTATTAAAGGATTTGAAAACACGCTTGTCTTTAGCGGTTGCTTTCACACTAGAGACGCTCAATGATGAGCAAAAAATTCTTATTATTGAGCGTAAAATGGTGGATAAGAATATCAACATAAATAGCAAGGTATACTATTATTTGTTCAAAGTTCTTTCACGTGATTTGAATGATGTTTTGAACATAATTAGTGTTTTAGATGAAGCATCATTACAGCAAAAGAGTAACATTTCCATCCCCTTTGTTAAACAAACACTGGGTATCTAAGGTTTTTTTCTAAATTTGAATTGTGCAATTTTAGGCATGAGTTTTGAGAAAGGGATGTGTTTAAAATCCATATATTTCTCTTCAACAACTTTTACTAAATTAGATATATCCTTGATCTGATTGCTATTTTCAATGTCAAGTATTTCTTGCAAAGCCAACAGTCCACCCATTTTAATTTTTGATTGCTGTCCGACTGATAAATTATTTTGATGGTGCGTGTTTAAGACGAAATCGCTATTATCGCGTAAATAAGCATACAACGATTGACATTGTTTAGAAGACGATTCGTCCAAACAAGCGCCAAATTCTTTTTCTGCAATACAGTTTTTCGCCCCAAATTTACAACCACATCTACCGCTAAGTATCAGGTGGGAGAAAGGGCAGGTATAGTGTTTATTGGGCATAACAATTAAGTGTTTTGTGTTTTTATGGATTATTAAGACATTATAATATAAACTTTTATCTTACTTATTGCTGGCTTGTTAGTAGCATTAAACAATCTATGAATTATTTGCCTATTTTTATTGAGATTAAACAAAGACCTTGTCTGGTTGTTGGTGGCGGTGATATTGCTTATCGGAAAATTAATTTATTGTTGAAAGCCCATGGGCAAGTTACTTGCGTGGCAAAAAGTTGTTGTAAAAATATTACTAAATTAGTCAATGACAACAAAATTATTTTTATTGAAAAAAGCTTTGAGCTATCTGATGTTAAAGGGCAGGTTTTAATTGTTTCTGCCACAGGTAATGCTAGCCTGAATAAACAAGTATCTGAATTAGCCAGCCAAAATAATGTCCCTGTTAATGTGGTTGACTCCCCAGATTTATGTACGTTTATTATGCCTTCAATTGTGGATAGGTCGCCAATTGTAATTGCTATTTCATCAGCAGGAAAATCGCCAGTTTTGGCACGTTTAATCCGTGCAAAACTAGAAAGCACATTGCCACATACGTATGGTAAATTGGCAGAATTAGCGGGCGATTTTAGAGACAAAGTTAAAGCAAAGTTTAACAACATTGAAGACAGGAGATACTTTTGGGAAAAAGCTTTTTCTGGCATTATTGCTGAAAAAGTATTCTCAGGTAAAGTATCGGAAGCCAAAGTAGATTTACAAGCACAACTTGATAGTACCACTAAAGCCCAAGTGGGCGAAGTTTACTTGGTGGGCGGCGGCCCTGGTGATCCTGATTTGTTAACCTTCAGAGCTTTGCGTCTTATGCAACAGGCAGATGTTGTTTTGTATGACCGTTTGGTTTCAGAAGGTGTGATGGAGCTGGTTAGGCGCGATGCACAACTGATTTATGTTGGCAAAGAGTGTGATAACCATGCTGTGCCACAAGGCGATATCAATCAATTGTTGGTAGATTTAGCCAAACAAGGCAGAAGAGTTTGTCGTCTTAAGGGGGGGGATCCTTTTATTTTTGGTCGTGGTGGTGAAGAAATTGAAACGTTGGCTGAAAACGGCATACCTTTTCAAGTAGTACCTGGTATTACAGCGGCTTCTGGCTGCTCTACTTACTCAGGTATTCCATTAACACATAGAGATTATTCGCAATCTTGTCGTTTTGTAACGGGGCACTTAAAAGACGGCAGTATGAATCTGCCTTGGCATGAGTTGGCACTTGAACAACAAACCATTGTATTTTATATGGCACTTAACGGCGCAAGACATTTATCAAAGCAATTAATCACACATGGCATGCGTGTTGATATGCCAGTGGCATTGGTTGAAAAAGGTACAACACCTGAGCAAAAGGTTTACACCACAACCCTAAAAGGATTGCCAGACTTAGTAGAAAATGAAATCATCCACGCCCCTACCTTGATTATTATTGGCGAGGTGGTGAAACTAAGAGAAAAATTAAATTGGTTTGACGTTAAATCTGCATCATATAAAAAATAATAGAAGTCACAAGCCTTACTTATTTAGTAGGTGAAGGTTCGTGTGTAGATGTGATTATTTAGCACCCAATCTTTTTGCAATGATTGCCGCTGGACAAAACCCTGTGAATGCTGATTGAAATAGATTAAAACCAACAAATGCTGTTAACCACAACCAATTAGAATTATAAGCAAATGGACTGATTGCTTGTGCACCTAGTAGTAGTGAAATCATAATAATAATGCCAGCCATTGCTGATACGACGTTATTAACTGTCATGCGTTCTCCTTCATGTTTTAAAAGCCGTCACTATAACATTAATTAGGTATAATTTCAAATCTTCAAACTCCCTGAGAGGGTGTTAGATTCACATGCGGGAGTGGTGGAATTGGTAGACACGCTGGATTTAGGTTCCAGTGTTGAAAGACGTGAGAGTTCGAGTCTCTCCTTCCGCACCAATATTAGATTGTTAATTTAAGCATGCAAACTACTATTCAACACAGTCTAGATGAAAATATTGCCAAGCAAATTTCAAGCAAATTTCAAGTTTTCAACACTCATATCCGTCATCAAATGGTATCAGCCAATCTTGATGATTTAAGACAACAATATCAAACTGATTTTAACTATTTGCCTGGGGTTGATTTTTCCAATATTAAGTTATTTGTCAGTGATATGGATTCAACCTTGATTAATATTGAATGCATTGATGAAATTGCTGATTTTTCCAATATTAAACCACAAGTATCAGCCATTACTGAGCTTACTATGCAAGGTAAATTAGATTTTGATGCTTCTTTAATTAAACGTGTTGCCTTGTTAAAAGGGCTTAGTGTTGATGTGCTAGATAAGGTTTACACTCAACGTTTATCAGTCAATCCTGGTGGTAAGGAACTTATCTCATTTTTTAAAACCAAGTCCATCCAAACAGCAGTCGTGTCAGGCGGTTTTACTTATTTTACTAATCGTTTGGCTCAAGATTTAGCGCTAGATTATGCATGTGCTAATGTACTAGCAATTGAAAATAACCAATTAACTGGCGTTACAAAAGGCCTGATGATTAATGCACAGACTAAGGCAGATTTTGTTAAGGAGTTGTGCGATAAACAAGGCTTGTCATATAGTCAGGTTATTGTAGCGGGTGATGGCGCTAATGACTTAAACATGATGCGTATTGCTGGATTGAGTGTTGCTTATCACGCCAAGCCTAGCGTTATAAAGCATGCAAATATTGTCATTAACTTCAGTGGATTGAATAAAATAATAGATTTATTTAATCCATAACCATCTATGTTAATTGAAATTGGACATTTTGCATTAGTGCTTGCCTTGATATTTGCGTTGTTACAAGTTGTTTTGCCCACTATAGGTATAATTAAACACAATGTCGTACTGTCTGGCTTATCCAGACCCTTATTGTGGGTGCAATTCTTTTGGATTTTGATTGCTTTTTCCATCCTTATGAATGCCTTTGTGATGGACGATTTTTCTGTTAAGTATGTTGCAAGTAATTCAAATACAAACCTGCCTAGTATTTTTAAGATGTCAGCCGTTTGGGGCGCGCACGAAGGTTCTTTATTGTTATGGGCTTTAATTTTAGCTACTTGGAGTGTGACAGTATCTATCTTCTCTAGGCGTTTGCCTGCTGAAGTATTGAACCATACTCTTATTATTCTTGGTTTAATTAGTATTGGGTTTTTACTGTTCTTATTATTAACCTCTAACCCTTTTGAGCGTCTAGATATTGTACCAGTACAAGGGCGAGAGCTTAATCCCTTGCTACAAGATCTTGGTTTAATTATTCACCCACCTATGTTGTATATGGGTTATGTGGGGATGGCAGTTCCTTTTGCCTTTGTCTTGTCATCACTCATTCGTGGACAGCTAGATTCTACTTGGCTCAGGTGGTCACGCCCTTGGACATTAATCGCATGGGCATTTTTAACATTTGGCATCACACTTGGTTCTTGGTGGGCGTATTACGAGCTTGGCTGGGGTGGTTGGTGGTTTTGGGATCCAGTAGAAAATGCCTCATTTATGCCATGGTTAGTGGCAACAGCATTGGTGCATTCTTTAAGTGTGAGTGAAAAGCGTGGTGCATTTAAACATTGGACTGTACTATTAGCCATTTCTGGTTTTTCATTAAGTTTATTAGGCACGTTTTTAGTCAGATCAGGCATTCTTACTTCTGTACATTCATTTGCTGCTGACCCTGCTAGAGGTTTGTTTATTTTGATATTTTTAGTGATTGTGATTGGTGGCTCGTTGGCACTGTATGCTTGGCGCGCTTCACTCATGCAAAGTAGTAATACTTTTTCTCTTTTATCAAGAGAGAGCGGTTTGCTAATTAACAATATCTTATTAGTGGCAGCAATGTTAAGTGTCTTTTTAGGCACGCTCTATCCACTACTGTTAGATGCATTAGGTTTAGGAAAAATCTCAGTAGGTGCGCCTTATTTTGGTGCAGTGTTTGTGCCTATTATGATACCAGCAGTACTGGTCATGGTGATTGTCCCCTTTTTCCGTTGGAAGAAAGATACCACACAAAGACTAGCGGGTTTATTAAAGTGGGTGTGGGCAGGTGTCGGTTTGTTGTTTGTTATTAGTGTATTATTGGTTGATAATACCTCAGTTTTATTAGCCGTCTTTTTGTTTATTTGGATAGTTGCACACTCATTGGTACTTTTGTTTCAAAGGTTGAGTCAAAAAGGTAGCATGAGTTTTGCTTTCATCGGCATGATTTGTGCTCATATTGGTATTGCTGTATTTTTATTAGGTGCGACAGTGACAACCCAGTATGGCGTTGAAAAAGATATAAAAATGGATATTGATAAACCAATCACCATAGCAGGTTATGATTTTATCTTTAAAGGCGTGACACGCCTATCTGGTCAAAACTACCAAGGCAATAAAGGCCATGTAGAAGTTTATTTTGAGGATGAAAAAATAGCAGATTTAAGGCCTGAAAAACGCCAATACGTCACAGGTATGCCTATGACCGAAGCGGCGATTGATCCATCTTTATATCGTGATATTTATATTGCACTGGGTGAGTCTTTAGAAGAGGACTCATGGAGTTTAAGGATTTATTACAAGCCCCTCATACGCTGGATTTGGCTAGGAGGCTTCTTGATTACATTAGGTGCGTTACTAGCTGCATTTGACAGAAGATATCGATTGAGGGTGAAAGGATGAGTTTATATCTATGGTTTACTTTAATGGTAGTTACCTCCTCTGCTTGGATAATTTGGTTTTTATATCGACCTCTTAAATCCAATAAAATTAATCTTGAAAGTTCTAATATTACCCTAGGCAAACAAAAATTACTAGAACTTGAGCAAGATTTACACCAGAATTTGATTGATGAGAAACAATTCAACCAAGCCAAAGAAGAGATTTCAACAACACTGGCTATTGAACTTCAAGAAGTGAGTAATATTCAAAATAATGCCAGCAATAACACATGGGTTTTGATATTAATATTGGTATTATTGCCTGTTATGTCCATTAGTGTTTATCAATATTTGACACCAGAGAGTAACATGAGTCAACCACTTGAAAGTGCAGAAAAGCCATTAAGTTTAGAGCAAAGCGCTAACAAAATTGTGCAGTATTTGCAAACTAACAAGGATGATTCCGAGGCTTGGAGAATGCTCGGGCTTACATATTTTGAACTTGGAAAATTAGACTTATCAATAGATGCCTATGAAGAGTCTTATCAAATTAACCCTAAAGACCCAAGATTGTTAGTTGAATATGCCTCTATGATGATTAGTGCTAGTGACAATCAATTTTCAGACCACTCTGTTAAATTAATTAAACAAGCTCTAGAGATTGAGCCAAACGCACCAGACGCCTTGTATTTAGCAGGTATGTTTGCCGTGAGCCAACGAGACTTTATTTTGACCAAAGGGCTTTGGCAACGTGCACTTAGTGCCCTGCCAGAGGATAGTATTGACCGAGTGGCTTTGGTTAATATTTTATCTGAGCTAAAAGCGGCTGAAGGGAATAAGAACACGCCTAAGCGTTTTGTTAGTGTGCGTGTCGATGTGTCTGACAAGATACTAAAGTCAAGGTCTAGCGAAGATTTTATCATGATTTATGTCAAAGCAGTCAAGGGCAAACCAATGCCAATTGCGATTAAAAAAATCAAGCTAAAAGATTTTACAGGCCAGATGGTTTTAACCGACCAAGATTCTGTTATACAAGGCAATCAACTGTCAACCCACGAGCAAGTGATTGCAGTAGTGCGTATTAGCGCAACTGGCTCCGCCATGCGAGGTGTGGGCGATATACAAGTGCTTAGCAAAGCTATTAATGTGGCTGATAATCCATCCATTCACTTGGAAGTAAAATAACCCTATGAGTGAAACCTTAGCATTAGCAAAAAAGCTCGTTAGTATAGATTCGTTCACCCCGAAAGACAAAGGTTGCCAGTCCATTATGAGCAATTATTTGAGCCATCTTAATTTTAAAATTATTGATTTAAAATTTGGCGAGGTTGATAATTTTTGGGCAGTACGTGGTCAGCAATCTCCTGTGTTTGTGTTTGCAGGGCATACCGATGTCGTGCCTGTGGGTGATGAGTCAAAATGGTACACACCGCCTTTTTCTGCCCAAGTTAAAGATGGCATGTTGCATGGCCGTGGAACAGCTGACATGAAGGGCTCTTTGGCAGCTATGCTTAGTGCCACGGATAGATTTGTTAAAGATTATCCTAATCATAAAGGCTCAATTGGGTATTTAATCACCTCTGACGAGGAAGGCCCTGCTACTGATGGCACTGTTAAAGTTGCGCAGTACTTAAAAGAAATCAATCAAACCGTTGATTATTGCTTAGTGGGCGAGCCATCAGCCACTAATGAGCTAGGAGATGTGATTAAAAATGGTCGTCGCGGTTCTCTAAATGGCATTTTAAAAGTCATTGGAAAACAAGGGCATATTGCCTATCCGCATTTGGCAAATAATCCTATCCACTTACTCATACCAGCGTTAGATGATTTGTGCAATGAGGTTTGGGATGAGGGTAATGAGTATTTTCCAGCCACCAGTTTTCAAATCTCTAATATCCACTCAGGTACAGGAGTTACTAACGTTATTCCAGATGAAAGTGATGTTATTTTTAACTTTCGTTATTCCACGAAAAACACTCATGAGCAATTGCAAAGCCGAGTCTGCGTGATTTTAGACAAGCATAATTTTGAGTATCAAATTACTTGGAAGCATTCTGGTCACCCCTTTTTAACCCCAAAGGGTGAATTGGTTAATGCCTGTGTTGATGCGATTAAAACCGTCAAAAATATAAACACCCAACTATCCACCTCAGGCGGCACTTCTGATGGGCGTTTCATTGCACCAATTTTAAAGGCTCAAGTGGTAGAATTAGGTCCTTTGAATGCCACCATTCATCAAGTTGATGAATGCGTATCTACCCAAGACTTAGAAGATTTGAGCGATATTTATTATCATGTTTTAAGAAACATACTCACCTAGCCTATGCGCTTTGATGTTATCACCCTATTCCCTGATATGTTTAATTCCATTAAGGATGAAGGTGTTATTGCACGCGCCATCAAAAAATCACACCTCTCAATCCACACTTGGCAACTCAGAGAGTTTAGCAACAACAAATACAAAAATATTGACGATAAACCCTATGGTGGTGGTGGTGGCATGGTGATGCAAGTCAAGCCTATTCGTGATTGTATTAACAAAATCAAACAAGCCAACCCAAAAACAAAAGTTATTTATCTATCACCACAAGGACAACTACTTAAGCATAAATTAGCTAAAGAATTATCTACGCTTGACTCAATTACTCTACTATGTGGGCGCTATGAAGGCGTAGACGAACGCATTATTGAGTATGATATTGATATGGAAATATCCATTGGCGATTATGTTATTAGTGGTGGTGAATTAGCAGCTATGGTACTTATTGACACGGTTAGTCGGCAAATTCCAAACGTACTTGGCAATGTTGATTCATTAAACGACTCTTTTACAAATAATTTACTAGACTATCCGCACTATACACGCCCTAAAGTTATTGATAACCAAGCAGTGCCTGAAGTATTACTAAGTGGACATCAAGCTAATATTGATACTTGGAGAAAAGAACAATCCATCAAAAAAACCCAAAAAAAACGCAAGGATTTGTTGTCTATCTATAAAAACTGCCTACAATAATCGGCATCCTTTATGGAAAAATGCAGTTTAAGTTATGATAGCTTGTTATCTTTATAGTGTTGTTTTTATAGATGGATAAAAAAATGATTATTGGGGTTCCAAGAGAAATTAAAAATAATGAATATCGTGTAGAGATGGATGCCTGAGTCGGTTTTTAGTGCAACAAAAACAGGGCATAAAGTGTTGGTCAATTCTGGTGCTAGTCTGTATTGCTTATGAAACTATTACTGATGACCAAGGCGAACTACCACTACTTAAGCCTATGAGCCAAGTGGCAGGGCGCTCGTCTATTCAAGTTGATGCTGGCGCTTTGGAAAAAACCATAGCAGTAGAGGGGTTTTGTTGGGTGGTGTTAGCGGTGTTGTTTCAGCAAGTGCTATGATTATTGGGTGAGGTATTGTTGGTTTATAAGCAGATGTAACAATTCTTGATACTAATGCCTATACGGCGGAAAAACTTAGTAATTGTTTTAGTGCTAAGGTACGTGTCTTGCATTCTAATGATAGTATATTAAAAGCGCATATTGCTAGAACCGATCTTATTATTGGTGGTGTTTTAATTGCTGGGGCGAAAGCGCCAAAGGTCATTAATAAAACTATGTTATCTTCCATGAAACAAGGCAGTGTTTTAGTTGATGTTGCCATTGATCAAGGCGGTTGTTTTGAGACTTCTTATACGACCACGCACGAGGCCTGGACCCAGCCTATGTTATAGATGAGTGTTGTGCACTATTGTGTTGCTAATATGCCAGGCGCCATTCCAATCACCTTTACTTATGCACTTAATAATGCAACCCTTTCAGGGCTTCTTGCCATTGCCAATCAGGGTTGAAAAAAAGCACTAAGCAATGATAAGCATTTGTTAAATGGATTGAATATTTGCCAAGGAAAGGTTACTTATAAAGCTTGTTGCCAATAATTTGGGATATAAATATACCGAAACAAACACATTGCTTACGTCTTCGAAAAGATAATGGGAATTGCCGCCTGTCCCTATTATTTGCGCATAACATTTTTTATTTAGCCTACTTTACAACAATCTTACGATATAAATTTCAAGTTCATTAAACCTAAACCCCAATCTTGTGTCAATGATTATATATCAGCTATAAATGGTTTAATTGTTTTTTTAAGTATCTATAAAAGGCCGCTATGGGCTATTGCTTTTTTTCTAAATAATTTCTATAATCAGGCGATGTATGGCAATGAAAATTGCATGATGGTTTAGATTAATGACGAAAATAGGAGAGAAATATGAAGTTTGTGACAGCGATTTTAAGACCGCATAAATTAGACGATGTTAGGGAGGCGTTATCCGAAGTTGGTGTGTCTGGCGTAACGGTGACTGAAGTGAGAGGTTTTGGTCGTCAAAAAGGACATACAGAGTTGTATCGAGGAGCGGAGTATCAAATTGACTTCTTGCCTAAAATTAAATTAGAAATTGCGATTGAAGCTTCAAGACTTGATGAAGTGATTGGGGTGATTAGTAATGTGGCTAATTCTGGTAAAGTAGGTGATGGCAAAATCTTTGTGACTAATTTAGACAAGGTGATTCGTATTCGTACAGGCGAAATTGATAAAGACGCGCTTTAAGGAGTTAGCAATGAAGAAAATATTAACAATATTGATGTGTCTGCCAATGGGTGTGTTTGCACAAGATATTAATGGCGCTGATACGGCTTGGATAATGACATCAATAGCTCTGGTGTTGTTTATGACATTGCCAGGTTTGGCGTTATTTTATGGTGGACTAGTTCGCACTAATAATATCTTATCAATACTAATGCAGTGTTTTGCTATTACGGGCATTATTAGTATTTTGTGGTTTGTAGTGGGTTATTCTATTGCTTTTTCAGGTGATAACCCTTACTTTGGTAATTTTTCTAATGTACTTTTGACACAAGTCAGTATAAATACAGTCAATGGCTCAATTCCAGAATCTTTGTTTATCATGTTTCAAATGACATTTGCCATTATTACTCCGGCTTTGATTATTGGTAGCTATGCAGAAAGAATGAAATTTTCAGCGGTGTTATTATTTAGTTCTATTTGGTTATTAGTGGTTTATGCACCTATTACACATTGGGTGTGGGGTGGCGGGTGGCTAGAGAATGTGCTTGACTATGCTGGTGGTATAGTTGTTCATATTACTGCAGGTATTGCGGCGTTAGTAGCGGCTATTGTTTTAGGTCCTAGAAAAGATTTTTTTAAAAAACCTATACCACCGCACAACATGACCATGACCATTACGGGTGCGGCGATGTTGTGGGTTGGTTGGTTTGGTTTTAACGGTGGTTCTGCTTTGACAGCAGGTGGGGATGCGGCGATGGCTATTTTGGTGACGCACATCTCAGCAGCAACGGCTGCGATTACGTGGATGTTTTACGAGTGGATTAAATTTGGCAAACCAACTGCATTAGGTACAGTAACAGGCATGGTCGCAGGCTTGGGGACAATTACACCAGCCTCAGGTTTTGTAGGCCCTACAGGTGCTTTAGTAATTGGATTTATTGCGGGTATTGTGTGTTTTAATGCGGTGATTATCATCAAGCAAAAATTTAAAATTGATGATTCATTAGATGTATTTCCTGTGCATGGTGTGGGTGGTATTATTGGTACCTTAATGGCAGGATTTTTTGCCTCTAAAGAGTTGGGTATTTTTTCTGGACAAGGTGGCTGGGACCATGAGGCAATTGTGATTTCTGATCAATTACAAATTCAATTTACAGGTGTAGTAGCAACGGTTGTTTATACGGCTGTTGTCACTTATCTTATTCTTAAAGTGGTGGATGCTATAACGGGTTTAAGAGTGAGTGAAGAGGAGGAACAACAGGGTTTGGATATTGTTTCTCATGAAGAAAAAGGCTACGATTTGTAAGCCAAACTAAGCTTAATTGAACCTGCTAATTGTTAGGCTATCTAGCAGGTTTTTTTTATGTTGGTAAAAACGGATTCGTATATAATGAAACCATTGCATTAACTCATTTCAATTTATGAAACGTATAAAACAGTACCTTTTCTACCCAAAAACTCCTCAAATAGCTGGTTATTTTCTTTATTTTTGGATGAAAAATGCACTATGCTCTACATTTTTCTAAGTCGCACTGAGTTAATGCAATGGTTTCAATTCACACTAATTAGTTTTATTAAGTAATCAAAGTGCGCATAAATCACCCACTAACTGGCTCAATGGTTGCTCTAATCACCCCGATGTTTAATGATGGGTCGATAGATTTTGGTGCGCTAAGATCATTGGTGGCGTTTCATATTGATGCTGGTACCAAGGCAATTGTCTCGATGGGCACCACAGGTGAGAATGCAACGCTTAACCGGGATGAGCATATTGAAGTGATGCGGGCAACGGTTGAATATGCTAATTCGTATATTCCAGTCATTGTTGGCACAGGTGCAAACTCGACTTCTGAAGCTATTGAACTTACTAAAGCTGCTAAAGCAATTGGTGCGGATGCTTGCCTTTTAGTCACACCGTATTACAATAGGCCGACTCAAGAGGGGTTATATCAGCATTATAAGTTGATTGCTGAAACAGTAGATATTGATCAAATTTTATATAATGTGCCCAGTAGAACGGCAGTTGACCTCTGTGTAGAAACAACACTTCGTTTGTCCAACATTGATAATATCATTGGCATTAAAGATGCAACGGGTGATTTGAATGTTGCAAAGGTATTGATTGAACAATGTGCAGATGATTTTTTGCTTTATAGTGGCAATGATGCAACAGCGGTTGAATTTATTTTAATGGGCGGACATGGTGGTATCTCTGTGACGGCTAATGTTGCACCAAAGCAGGTAGCTTCTGCCTATCAATTTGCGTTTGAGAGTGACAGAGAATTAGCAGAATTAACCAATGCAGTACTGACTGATTTGCATCAACATTTGTTTATTGAGTCTAATCCAATTCCTGTTAAATGGGCAATGTTTAAAATGGGCAAGTGCAATCATGGTATTCGTTTACCCTTAACGATATTATCACAACAAGCTCAAGCAATGCTAAAGCAAGATTTATCCAATTTAAGAGTTATATAATAATGGTAATCAGAAAATTAACAACATTGCTTTTGGTGTTTTCTTTAGGTGGTTGTATTTCTTCAGGTAGTAAAGAAATACAAAAACAAGACGGACTTGGCGAAAGAGACATTAAATATTATTCAAATAAAACATTAACTTCTTTAGAAATCCCACCGGATTTGACTAAACCTAGTGCCCAAAATTCCTTAAAGTTAAGTGAGTATGTTGCTAATATTCAAGAGGATTTGATTAGTTTTTCTGAAAAAAATAGCGTAATTAAAGAAGCTTCAAGTGTTTTAAAAACGTTTTCTAATGTTGAGGTGAAGAAATCCGGTAGTCTTCGTTGGCTAGTGGTTGATAAAAAACCAGATGCAGTGTGGGGGCTGGCCAAAAGTTTCTTTAAATCTCACGGCTTTATTATCAAGAAAGCTAATAAAGAAATTGGCGTTATGGAGACTGATTTTTTAGAGAACCATCCAGAAATTCCTGATCAATCTTTGGGTTTTATTCATTCTATGCTTAGAAAGGTAACAAAAACTAGATATACACTACCGATTGCTGATAAATATAGACTTCGTATTGAGTCGACTGACAATGGCAATAAAACTGAGATTTATTTATCACTTACTTCAATGCAAAAAGTATTAATCAATAAAGGTAGTGATGATGAAAATACTATTTGGCAATCCGAAGTCAAAGATCACACACTTGAAACAGAGATGCTATACCGATTAATGATCTTTTTAGGTAGTGACCATGCACTTGCTAGAGAGAAGATTATGGCCGCTAAAGGACGACAAAAGTTAACGGTGAAGGTTGCTAAAAGTATTAGTGGTTATGCCAAGTTGATGTTCTTATTAACGCAATATGAAACTTGGAATAATGTCGGCTGGGCGTTGGACCAACTTGGTATTGATGTTGAGGATAAAGATGTTAAAGAAGGTAGTTTTTATATCAATATTGTTAAAGAAGAGGATAAGGGTATATTCTCAAGATTGTTTGGCGATGATGCGATTAAAAAATCTTTTCAAATTGTTGTTAGGCAAGTTGGTAGCAATATAACAGAAGTTTATTTTAACGATTTGTCTGAAGAGAATAAGCAAGCAACAATTGACTTTAGTTATCAATTCTTAGGCGATATTGCCAAGCAGTTTTAGTTAAATAAAGGGTGATATTGTCGCAAGACATTGTTGATAAACTTACCCACCAAGAGATATTGACGGATGAGTTATTAGATGAAGAATTAGCACAATTTTGCCAAATAGCCAATCTAGCTTATCGAGCTGGAAAGCCTATTATTAGCGACCAAGACTATGATTTTATTTATCTTGCTGCACTTAAGGATAGAGACCCCAACAATTTGTTACTCAAATCTATAGAGCCAGAGGGGTGGTCTTTTTCTGAGGAAAAAGTCTTATTACCAAAGGAAATGCTTTCCATTGACAAGGCGTATTCATGGGGTGAAATAAGCAAATGGATAGAACGGTTAAAAAAATCAGCTATGCAGATTGGGCTGGGTTTGAGTGACATTCAAATTAAAGCCACTCCTAAACTAGATGGTTTTGCTGGATTTGATGATGGTAATCGGCTTTACACACGGGGTGATGGTAAAAAAGGCAGCGATATTTCCCGGGTATTCGAGCGAGGTTTGTGTGTTTTTAACGATGCTAAGCGTGGACTTGGTGCCGGTGAAATTGTGATTAAGAAAAGCTATTTTGAAAAATATTTAGCACACAGTTTTGAATACCCACGTAATTTTCAAGCTAGTCTTATTAAAGAAAAAGCCTTAAGTGAGCAAGCTCAAAAAGCCATTATAGACAAGGCCGCTTTGTTTTTTCCGTTTGTTCAATTACCTATTTGGTCAGGCTCTACAGCTGAAATGGTTGCTAAATTTGACCAAATTGTTGCTCAGGTGTTGGTGATGGTAGATTTTGATGTAGATGGTGTAGTTTTTGAGGTCATTAATGCTGATTTAAAAACACAAATGGGCGCTAATCGAAAATTCCACCGTTGGCAAATTGCCTTTAAAGAAAACAAAGACAAGGCACACGTTAAAGTGCTTAGTGTGACACCTCAAGTAGGGCGTAGTGGAAAAATAACCCCAGTAGTAGAATTAGAACCTACCTTGTTAAGCGGTGCAACTATTGTACGTGCAACAGGGCATCATTATGGGTTGGTGAAAGAGCAAGGCCTTGGTGTAGGTAGTGTAGTTGAGTTAACTCGTTCTGGGCTGGTTATCCCTAAAATTATATCCGTATTAAAGCCTATGCCTGTTGATATTCCTGATAATTGTCCAAGTTGTAGTAAGCTACTTGTTTGGGAATCAGACTTTTTAACGTGCATTAATCGTAAAAATTGTCCTGCTCAAATTGTTGGGAAAATGGCCTATTTTTTTAAGATACTGGCTAATAATGACGGTTTTGGTATTGTTACTATTAAAAAGCTATATGCATATGATATTAGATCAGTTTCACAAATTTATGCTTTAAATATAGAGCATTTAGTAACAATGGGGTTTGGCGAAAAAACCAGTATGAATCTTATTAACCAGCTAAATCGCTCTGTTAGTGAGCAGGTTGAAGACTGGCGTTTTTTAGCAGCATTTGGTGTACATCGAATGGGTTTGGGCAATTGTGAAAACCTTTTAAAGTTCCATTATCTGAATGATATTTTTAATTTAAATTTAGAGCAAATAGCTAATATTGACGGCTTTGCTGAATTAACAGCGCAAATAATTGTACAAGGGTTAATTCCTATTGCTGATGAGTTTAATCGATTATATCGATATGGTTTTAATTTGGAAACAACCTTATTAACCAAAAATTTACAAACATTAGCACATGAACTATTTGATAAAAGGATTGTTTTTACTGGTAAAATGAGTTATTCAAGAAATGATATGAAAAAACACGCTAAATCAATTGGTATTAAAGTTTCAATTACCATTAGTGCTAAAATAGATTATTTAGTTATTGGTGATAAAGTTGGACAAAAGAAAATCCAAGATGCTGAAAAATTTGGCGTGGCAGTAATGACTGAAGCTGATTATTTATCTAAAATTTAATTTTTATCAGTTTCATGATGGAGCTGAAAATAAGGCATTGAAGTCAGTCGTTAAGTTTGTATTTTTTTACAAGCATAATGACTGGCTTTTTTGTTTTTAAGAAAGGAAAAACTAAATGAAAATGGTAACAGCAATCATTAAACCGTTTAAGCTTAATGATGTTAGAGAGGTGCTTTCTGGTATGGGTGTTTCAGGTATTACAGCTATAGAAGTCAAAGGTTTTGGTCGTCAAAAAGGACATACAGAGCTTTATCGTGGTGCAGAATATACGGTGGATTTTTTACCCAAAGTTAAACTAGAAATTGTCATTGCAGCAAATCAAGTTGATGGCGTGGTTGAGGCTATTAGCACCGCTGCTAAATCAGAAGGTGAAGGAAAAATTGGCGATGGAAAAATATTTGTTTCATCATTAAAGCAAGTACTTCGTATTCGTACGGGTGAAACTGGCTCAGTAGTACTTAAGGGGCAACATGAAAAATACATTAATTGAAATGCAATTCGTCCTAGATAATTTTTAGTAATGGGCGGGTTGGTTATGTGGATGTCTGCTGGTTTTTCGATGCTAGAAGTGGGATTGGTTCGTAGTGAAAATACAGCTGAAATTTTGACCAGAAATATTGGACTGTTTGCGATTGCTTGTACGATGTACATGGTGGTTGGTTATGACATTATGTATGGTGGCGGTCATTTAGTGGCCAGTTAGGCACGTGTAGGAACATCTTTATCTGGGTATTTGGCAATTTCAATGATGTTGTGGTTAGCACTTAAAGTAGTGATGGGTATTCGAGTCTCTGAAGAAGAGAAGAATTCTCAGGTGTTGATATTTCAGAATGTGGCTTGAAGGCTTATCCTGAATTTGCCAAATAAAGATAACAAGTAATACAAAAAAAGTAAGCGTTTTTGATGCTTACTTTAAATAAAATTTTTAAAATTAAAACAAGACAAAAAAGATATTATTAGTAATTGGTTTAACCTCAATAATGAGTTTTACATCTTTAGCTGAAGAAGCACAATTGCCAATTAGTGATAATATTACTATTGCTAATGACTACATTTGGAGAGAACTAGCACAACATGTTGATAGTGCAAACAATTATGAGGAAGAAGTGACTATCTCAGGTGGATTGAATTATGATTTTAACAATGAATTTGCACTTGGGGGGTGATGGCGCAAATGATAATTTAGAATTATCAGGAACAGAGATCCACATTGGTATATGGCGATTATAAAGATAGTAATAAATACCATTCTATAACACTTACATAAATCTACGGGTGGACTTGATTATACCATTGCTTAGAATAGATCTAAACCAACAGATGGTGAATAGCGAGAGCTATGTTGTTTTTTAGTATCAGAAAAAGTTCTTAATGTATTAAAGAATTCTGTGTTACTAGCCAAGTTTGGTTTTATATAAAAAAATTGTTATAACTTTTATCAATAAAACATAAGGTATTCTGTCTTATGTTTTATTTGAATTTAAGAGAAATCAGGTAGAATGAAAGTTTTAATAAAAGATACTGAGGTATAAACATGCAAGTTCAAGATATTATGTCAACCAATGTAAAAACAGTTACCCCTAATCAGCTGGTCAAAGAGGTTGCTATTATTATGGTGATGGATCATATTAGTGGCGCACCAGTGGTGGATGATGATAACAATTTAGTCGGCATTATCTCTGAAAAAGATATTCTACAACACATGTTTCCAAAATTAGATGAAGTGATGAGTGATACGCATTTTGACTTTGAAAATATGGAGCATAATTACAAAGACACAATGAATGTTAAAGTCGGTAAATTGATGACTAAAGATGTCGCTAGTATTGATTTAAGCATGCCTTGTCTTAAGGCGGCATCAACCATGTGGCTTAGAAATTTCAGAAGAATCCCAGTAACTCACAACAATAAATTAGTTGGTATTGTTAGTATTGGTGACGTACATAGAGCTATTTTTAAATCACGCATTAAATGAATACCGCTTTAAAAATTATCCTAGTTGATAAAAATACAGGGCGCTCAGCTATGTTACGTAGGGCTTTGCAGGACAAGGGTCATGAAGTGATTTGTCGTATGAGCGACAGTGTAAATTTGCAAGATAGCAATGAAATGACCCATGTGGATGTGGTGATTGTTAATGCAGATATTCCTGATGAACAGGTATTTGCAAATTTAACAGATATTAACAAAACCAAACCCAGGCCTATTGTTATGTTTACCGAAGAATCAAACCCCGGGATGGCAAGTTCTGCCATTAAATCTGGCGTGAATGCTTATATTGTTGATGGGCTTGAAGAGAATAGAGTGCAACCCATTATTGATGTAGCAATTGCTAGATTTAGAGAGTTTCAAGCACTTAAAGACGAGCTGGATGCGACTCGTAATCAACTTTCAGAGCGTAAAGTAGTTGAAAAAGCCAAGGGCTTACTAATGCAGCATAAGGGTATTAATGAAGATGAGGCTTACCAATCGTTACGTAAAATGGCTATGAATAAAAACAAGCGCATTGTTGATGTGGCTGAAAGTGTGATTAACGCTTTTGAGTTGTTAGAGTAGAGTTTTACTCTTTGTCTAGTTTTTCCATTTCGGCATCAATCTTTTCCATTTCTGCCTCCATCTCATCATCACTCCAATCGTCATCATCTGAAACTGACTCTTTTTCTGAAGAAGCTTTGCTAGAGTTTGGAGAAGGCTTATCAGGCGTTTTTTGTTTATTTTCTTTGAATAATGGTGCAAAAATTAGACCTGCTTCAAATAACAACCATATTGGAATTGCGATTAAGGTTTGAGAGATAATATCAGGCGGTGTTAACAACATACCCAAAACAAAAGCACCAATAATAACATAAGGTCGATTATTTTTTAGCTTTCCAACTGTTGTGATGCCAAACATAATCAACAATATGGTGGCAATCGGCACTTCAAAAGCTACACCAAAGGCAAAAGAAACTTTGAGTACAAAGTCTAAGTAGTATTGAATATCTGGGGTAAAGTCGACAATATTGGGACCAACACTAGACAGAAAACCAAATATAACAGGAAAAACAACATAAAAAGAAAACAACAATCCTGCATAAAATAAAATGGTTGATGAAACAACCAAAGGCAAAATCATTTGTTTTTCGTGCTTGTAAAGTGCAGGTGCAATAAACGACCAAATTTGATATAAAAGATAGGGCATGGCCGCGTAGACAGCAATAATGAGTGCCATTTTTAAGGGTGTTAAAAATGGCGATATAACACCGATGGCAATAATGTTAGTATCTTGAGGTAGTACGTTAATAATGGGTGCTGCAATAAAACCATAAACTTCATTAGCAAAGGGAAAAATGCCAATAAAAATAACAAAAATAGCAATAACTGAGTGCAACAAAATATTACGAAGTTCAATCAAATGCTGAATAAAAGTCATTTCTTTATTGGTCATTATTTTTGATCAGTGTTGTTTTTAATATCATTCAAGGTGTTTTTAGCGTCACTTAAAGTATTTTTTGTGTCATCAAAAATCTCTAAAATATTGGATTTTTTATCCACAGCATTTAGGTGTTCTTTAAGTTTGTCCATCTCAAACTCATCACTAATATCATCTTGAATATTGGCAATAAAGCGCTTGGCTTTGCCAATATAAGTGCCTGCTTTTCTAGCAATTACGGGCATACGTTCCGGCCCAACTATAATAAGTGCAATGATACCAATTAAGGCAAATTCCCAAAAGCCAACGTCAAACATAGTTTATTTTTCTTGTTTTGTATCCTCTTTGATAATTTTGGCTTCAACAATGTCGTCTTTTGCATCAATCTTATCTGTTGGCTCTTTTTTCATAGATTTTTTAAAGCCTTTAATGGCGTTGCCCAAATCACCACCAATATTCTTTAAGCGCTTTCCGCCAAAAAGAAGCAGTACGATTACTAAAATAATAATCAGTTCGAATGGTCCTGGCATCATGATTTTTCTCCTATTGTTTAGTTGTTTCTTCTATTGGCTTTTTCTTGCAAACCAGACAAGCCAAATCGTTTGGATAATTCATTCGTTATTTGATCTACTTTTATCTCTTTAAAACGAAGCAGTACAAGCGTGTGAAACCAAAGATCAGCCACTTCATAGATGATTTTATCGTTCGCACTATCTTTAGCTGCCATAATCACCTCGGCAGATTCCTCATTAATTTTCTTTAAAATTTCATCCATGCCTTTGTTGTACAAAGATGAAACATAAGATTCATCTACTTTAGCAGATTTTCTTTGTTCTAAAACTTCTTCTAATTTTGTTAGTATATCATCCATAAATATCTTTCGAATCTTTTAATATGTTAGCAACGGTTTTCCAGTTATTTTCATCCAATTTTTGGAAAAAACAAGATTTTCTACCTGTATGGCAAGCAATCTCTCCAACTTGTTCAACCTTAAGCAGGATAACGTCATTGTCGCAATCTGTAAAGATTTCTTTAACGAGTTGTGTGTGTCCTGACTGCTCACCTTTAAACCAAAGTTTTTGACGTGATCGAGAGTAATATACCGCCTGTTGTCTTTCAATACTCAGTGCTAAAGATTCTTGATTCATCCAAGCAAACATCAAAATCTCCCCTGTTTTAAAGTCTTGAGCGATTGCAGGTATCAGGCCTTTATCGTCAAATTTTGTTTGCTCTAATGCACCCACGCTTTATAAAGACCTTAAGATAAAACGATTAATTTTACCGCCAGATGAGAGACTTTGTATGAGATTATTTATTTTATGTTTTTTATTAAGTGTTAGTGCATTTGCAAACCTAGATAATTTTTCATTGGCAAGCGAAAAAACGTTATATGTGCTTGATGGTGATAGCATTAGTTTACAACTGCGAATTAAAGGCATTGATACGCCAGAAATACTAGAAGGTTTGCTAGGTAAATTATCAATTAAACCAATGGGGGTTTGATTATTACAATCGTGTTTTAGTGCGTATTTTAAAGGATGATGTTGATATTGAGGCGTATATGATGACACAAGGTACGGCATCTTCTTATAAAAATGCTTATCAAAAAGAAGAGGAAAACGCTAAGGCAAACAAACGTGGTTTTTGGGGTTTTTACAAATCATCTATCAAGATAAATGGCGTAAGTCTAACCCTCGTTAGTTTGTCATATGGGCAGGGTCGGAACCTTATCGTATTGTAGTGGGTATGAGTGATATCATTATTAGCGTTATACCTGATAATGGGTAATAAAGCTTTGCCCATCAATTGCATGAGTAGTATTGGTAATATTACCATATTTGTCATAACGATAATTTGTTGTGCCACTATCCATCTGCTATGACTCAGCCTAGCAATTGCATTGACTCTATCAGTATCATCATAACCATAGATAGTAGTCAGTCTATTTGCGTTTATTTGCTCAGTTGTTTGTATTGGTTGGTTATTAGTATTATAGATAATAAGTTAAAAAATAGTGTTTTTCAGTGGTTTATAGAAACCTAGCATAACTTTGACAAGCTTGAGCCTTATCAAGTGATAACTATCTTAAAGTTACTAATTCTTCGGCACTAGTCGGATGAATAGCAACCGTATCATCAAACTGCTTTTTAGTCGCTCCCATTTTGATAGCTACCGCAAATCCTTGCAACATTTCATCAGCACCGTGTCCCATAATATGGCAACCAACAACTTTTTCATCATCACCCACACAGACTAATTTAAGTGCTGTGGTGGTTTTCTGGTTAAGCAAAGCATCTGCCATTGGGGTAAATTCTGATTTGTAAATTTTGACTTTATCAAATTCTTTATTGGCCTCAATTTCCGTGAGACCGATAGTGCCAATCGGTGGATGTGAGAAAACCACAGTGGAAATATTACTGTAATCTAAATGCCTATCGGTCATATTGTTATACAGCCTATCAGCTAATCTTCTGCCTGCTGCAATCGCTACAGGCGTTAGTGACGTTCTGCCTGTGGCATCACCGAGTGCAAAAATATTATCCACATTGGTCACTTGAAATTTATCTGTTGGAATAAAACCACGTTGATCGCATTCAACACTTGCATTTTCCAAACCAAGATGTTGCGTCATTGGGTCTCTACCAACTGCCCAAATAATGCTATCAAACCCAGAAAACTCACCATGATTAGTAAATATCGTTTTATCGACTGAGACTTTATCAATTGTAGTGCCATGATGAAGGATAATACCGTGAGAGGTATAGTTTTTATCCAAGACCTCTTGAATCATCGGGTCAAAACCACGCAATAAGATGTCAGCTCTACCGAAAATCTCAACTTCACTGCCGAGTGCATTCAATACACCAGCCAACTCAACACCAATATAGCCACTACCAATAACTGCTACTTTCTTGGGTAATGTTTCTAATTCAAAAAAACCATCTGAGGTAATGCCATATTTGGCACCTTTAATATTCGGAACAGATGGCTCACCACCGGGTGATAATACAATATGATCTGCCGTGTAAGTTTCACCATTTACGGACACCGTATTTTTATCGACTAATTGGCCAAAGCCATGAATATAATTAATCCCTAATTTTTCTAAATGACTGTCATACCAGTTAATAATACCTTTGATATAGTTATCGCGACTTTGTTTAAGTTTTTTCCATGAGAAATTTTTAACCTCAATATCAAAACCAAAGCCTTGGGCACTGTCAATCTGTGTGGCAGTATTGGCGGCAAACCACATCACTTTTTTAGGCACACAACCGACATTTACACAAGTACCACCAATAGTTTTTACCTCAATCACCAAGCATTTTTTGTCATATTCGCTGGCGCGTTCAACAGCTGAAAGACCGCCAGAGCCTGCACCAATTGCAATCATATCGTAATGTTTTGCCATTTTTTTTCTCCAATAAATAAAAAGGAGTTCCCCACTCCCTTAACCTCTAACTTGTTGGGTTTAGTGTGCAATCGGTTTGCCAGTAAAAAGATAGTCTTTAAGCTCTTTATCAAAAGTCTTATCTTTGCATCTAACCCACTCTAAGACCATTGATGCGTGTTCTTTTTTCTTCATCATGATTATGTGTACCAAAATCGCTGATTATACCAATCAATGGCTTCTAATTCCTCCATCAAAGACATAATTGCTTTGTGCATGTTGTCCTTGGTCAATTGTATTGATTAAATCTTTTTGTGCGTCAAAATGGACACGCTTTTTTTGCCTTGATATTGTCTATCGTAAAAACAATCCCAATCAGGGTAATATTTTAGCATTGAGTTTGCTTTTACAACCAAACACTAAAAATGCTCATCAAGATGTTTAAGATTAGTATCATCTGAAATCACATTATCCGTATGAGAAGTTGGAAGTTGGTTGTGGATACTTAGATAAACATTATAAGTGGACGTAATACCTTATCCAGATTACTACTCTTCAGATTTGAAGTGGTTACAATCATGAATTTATTGGTCGGCACTTATCCACCTTCTCCGTACTCGTCGGTAGTAATAAAAGTTTTTTCATAAAGTAAAATCTCCTCAAGCCATTTAACCAATAGGACGGGCATATTAAACCACATAATTGGTGTAATATAAACCATAAAAGCTTATCAACCTCTCTATTTACATTATTTACATTCCAAATTCATCGAGAAGTGTATAAAGTTGTACCAACCTAAGGTTGGAATACAGCCTTACTAAACAGGGAGAATCACTTAAAAACACTATTTTTTTATCGTTAGAAAAATGGGGTAAGAATCACCAAAAAAACAAAGACAACTATAACCCAGTTTTTAAACTAGCTTCAATAAATTTATCCAAATTTCCATCTAACACATCACCTGTATTGGCACTTTCAACACCTGTACGCAAATCTTTAATTTTTGATTGGTCAAGGATATAAGAACGAATTTGATGCCCCCAGCCAATGTCAGATTTTGCCTGCTCTAAACTTTGCTTTTCAGCGTTTTGTTTTTGCATTTCTAACTCATAAAGCTTAGATTTTAGTTGTTTCATGGCTTGATCTTTGTTAGCGTGCTGTGAACGACCATCTTGGCATTGCACAACGGTGTTAGTGGACAAATGGGTGATGCGTACGGCTGATTCAGTCTTATTAACATGTTGGCCGCCTGCACCACTAGCGCGATAAGTGTCAATGCGTAAATCCGACGGATTAATCTCAATGTCAATATCATCATCCACTTCGGGGGAGACAAATACAGAGCAAAATGAAGTGTGGCGTTTGCCGTTGGCATTAAATGGGGATTTTCTAACCAAGCGATGAATGCCAATTTCTGTGCGTAACCAGCCAAATGCATACTCGCCATCAAAATGGATGGTTGCAGATTTAATACCAGCAACTTCACCTGCTGAGACTTCCATGAGTTTGACTTTGAAATTGTGTTTTTCGCCCCAACGCAAATACATACGCAGCACCATCTCTGCCCAATCTTGAGCTTCTGTGCCACCTGAGCCAGATTGAATATCTAAATAAGCAGAGTTAACATCTAAATCGCCACTAAACATGCGTTTAAATTCAAGTTTTTCAATGGCAGATTGGGTGGCATCTAAATCATCAATGACGCCATTTTCTGTGTCTTCATCATTTTCTGCTTGAGCTAAGTTTAACAATTCTTTTGCATCTTCTAAAATAGCATTCACCTGCTCAAAGGTTTGACAAATTGATGTTAGTCTTGATTTTTCTTCTCCTAAGGCTTGTGCTTGATCAGGATTTGCCCAGATGTCCGGATTCTCCATTTCCAATAAAACTTCTTCTAGGCGGGCTTGTTTTTCTTCTAAATTAATGTCTATTGATAAGGCAATTGTGCGTTGCTTTAAATTTTGGATTTTTTTGATAAGTGGGCGAAGAGGGTTCTATGGTTGTTATTTTAGGTATAAAACCCAAAATGGGGTTTTATAAAAATGTTATAAATTATTTTCTAAGTCCTAGATGGGTAATCAAGTTTGAATATGCAGTTGTATTAGTGCCTTTAAGATAGGTCAGTAATTTTTTGCGTTGAGAAACTAAATGTAGAAGTCCTCTTCTTGAGTGGTGATCTTTTTTATGAGCTTTAAAATGCTTAGTTAGGTGTTTGATGCGAGCTGTTAATAAAGCGACTTGTACATTGGTCGAACCAGTATCACCAGTTTTGCTCTGATATTTTTTAATAATTGCTTGAGTATCAACCGACATAATAAAACCTATAATCAAAATTATAAATTATACACTAATTGCTTTGTTCTTTAAAAGTTAATAAAAAGATGGTTCATTATTTGGTCTAGTTTTAAAGCGCCTGTGAATCCATAAATATTGTTCTGGCGCTTTTAAAATTTGTTGTTGTAATATTTGGTTGGTTAGTCGTGTATTTTGTTGGGATTTGTCATTAGGATAATCTATCAAAGCAGGAGAAAATTTTAGTGTGTAAGTTGTGTGTTGACGAACAAAGGAGAAAGGAATAACGACCGTACTATCAATGCGAGCTAGTTTTTCTGTGGCTTTTATGGTGGCAGTTTGTATGTCAAAAAAAGGTGAAAAAATGCTAATTTTTGCACCTAAATCTTGGTCGTGTGTGTACCAAATGGGTAGGCCTGATTTTAGAGTTCGGATTAAGGTTCTGGTGTCTTTCACCTTAATCATCAAACTGCCATGTTGGGTGAATATTTTTTGCATTTGATTGTCAAATAAGGCGTTGTTTTGTGGGCGGTAAACATCAGCAAAATTAAAGTTTTGTAGTAGCATCCTACCAGCAAGCATCATGGTTGTAAAATGCCCAACGAGTAAAATAATCTTTTGTTGCTTGTCCAAGGCGTTTTGTAAAATCTCAGAACCTTCAATATGGTAGCGTTGCTTGAGTTTTTTGTCGCTTAAATAAAAGCAATTTGCTATTTCAAACAGTCCAATACCTAATGCTCCAAAATGTTGTTTAACTAAACGGGTTACTTGGACTTTATTTTTATTAGGGAAACATTTAGTGATATTCACAAAAGCAATTTTTCTATATCTACTTAAAAGAAGATATAGAATTCTACCTATTATTTTGCCCATCATTAACTGGATTTTAAGCGGTAATTTAGCGCTTAGTTTCATCAAGCCAATTAAAGTCCAGGTGGGTATAAATTTAGGATGATAAAACTTTGTTTTTGTCATTAAAATGTAATATTTAAATGTTTTAGTATCGAGTTACAGAATGCCGTTTGTTAATGCAAATTTTAAAGATGATTTACCTAATCGTGTAGATATTGTTGATATAATTAATCGGCGTGTGCCACTTAAGAAGGCAGGTAAAGATTACAAAGCATGTTGTCCATTTCATCATGAAAAAACCCCATCGTTTAGCGTTTCAGTTGAAAAGCAAATGTATAAATGTTTTGGTTGTGGCGAAGGTGGCGGTGTAATTAACTTTGTTATGAAGTTTGACAACCTAGGCTTGGTTGAGGCGATAGAGACCATTGCTGGCGGATCAGGCATCAGCGTGGTGTATGATGAGAATGTCAAACCTGTAGATTCAAGATTAACTCGTTATCGAGACCTAATGCAACGAGTTGGTCAGTTTTATATTCAGCAATTAAAGCAATCTCCTGCAAAAGACAAAGCGGTTAATTATGCTAAAAATAGAGGTATTAGTGGTGAAATTGCTAAGCGTTTTGAGTTGGGTTTTGCACCACCTAGTAGTAATTTACTATCTGAATTTGAACAAAGTGATCAAAATATTGCTGATTTAAAGGCGATGGGATTGCTAAGTGATGATCAATACCGCTCAGGGCAATATTACGATTTTTTTAAATATCGTCTTATGTTTCCCATTCATAATGCCAAAGGCAATATTATTGCTTTTGGTGGTCGAGCGTTTGGTAAAAATACCAAGGCAAAATATTTAAATTCACCTGAAACGCCTATTTTTTCAAAATCAAAAGAGCTTTATGGCTTGTATCAAGCGCGTAAATATTCACGCTCGATTGATTATATTTTGGTAGTAGAAGGTTATATGGATGTGGTTGCCCTTCATCAAGCAGGTATATCACAAGTGGTTGCTGCGTTAGGTACGGCAACTACGATAGAGCATTTAAATATTTTATCGCGCACAACAAACATCATCATTTTTTGTTTTGATGGCGATAAGGCAGGAAAGAAAGCCGCTTGGCGGGCGTTAAATACCACTTTGTCAGTGATTAAAGCAGGCATGATTGTTAAATTTTTATTTTTGCCAGATGGGGAAGATCCAGACACTTTGGTTAAAAAAGAATCAAGCAAAGTGTTTGTAAAACGTATTGACAATGCACAACCCTTGAGTAAATTTTTATTTAGCCATATCAAGGCAAAGGTGGACTTTGACACAATTGAAGGCAAAACCCTATTTTTAGAAAAAGTATCAACATTACTAGGGAAAATAAATTATGAAACTTACCAACAACAGTTGCTAGAAGGGTTAGCAAGTGAGGTTAATCAAAGTGTTGAACAGGTTAAATCTATATTAGAGCGACAAGATACATTCACTCAAACCAATACATTTGATATACCACAAAATTATGAAGAGCTGCCTACGCCTGATTTTTATGATGCTAATGAAAATTATCAAGCATTAACGCCAATATCTACTAAGGGTAATAATTCATTAATTGATCAAATGATTGGTTTGCTGCTAAACCATCCTTCTATGGTTGATGAAAGGATAAAACTCAGGGTAAGAAAAATTAATGATGCAAATGTGTTGCAAGAGTTGGCTAATTCGGCTTTGTTGCAAGAAGATATTGCTTTAGAGGATATGATAAAGCCATTTCCTCAGAAAAAACAACAATTGCTTGATTTATACAATAAGAAAAAGGTATTAAAAAATTACGATTATAAGAATGAGTTTTTGGATGCTTTATTAAAGATTGAAAAAAAACAAGAAGAGAAAGATGCTTTATCAATCACAAATGAAGCAGAATATACAAAAAGTTTACAGGCAAGAAAAGGCAAACTTAAAAGCTAGTCTTTCATGCTTAATTTGATTGAAATGTCATTGGTTAAAATATGTCCCATTGCCTCTTTAAATACCATTGCTGCTGAGTTTGACCCTTCGCATTTACTGCGAAGATTAGGGTCCCAAGAGGTATAGCATTTTTTAGGATAATCAAGCCTCACTGCCATAATATATTTAGGTTTTTTAACAGGCGCAAAGCCGGTAAAGAAAGTACGCTTAGCGCCTTTTTTATTATATGAGCCATTAACCACCATCTCTGCTGTTCCTGTTTTGCCAGCCACGTTGTAGCCTTTGATTTGTGCTCGATATCCAGACCCTTGATTTGAGGTGACTGCGCTTAATAATTGAGCAATTTTTGCAATAGATTGTTTGTTAAATACTTGAGTCGTGTCCTCATAAATACTGGTATTTTTAACCAGTTTTAATGGCGGCATCGCACCTTCATTAGCAAATACCAAATAAGCTCTAGCTAATTGCGCCAGATTAGTCTCCATTGGACCATGACCAAATGATAAAGTGCGTTTATCACTTAATACCCATGAGCTAAAGTGTCTTAATGAACCAGAATTTTCAATGCTTGGTATAAGACCTAGTTGATGGCTAAATCCCAGCTTGTTCCAAGTATTGTACATGGCTTCTGGCTCAAGCCTTTCGGAGACATTAACAGTGCCAAGATTGTGAGATTTTTGCAATATTTTTTTAATCGTCATTTGCTTATATTTGCCATCTGGTTTGATATGGCCAATGCGTTTTGAAACATCAATAAATTCATCTTTAGTGGCTGTTATTTGATTTTTATCCAATGCCAAAAGCATAGTAAAGGGTTTCATAGTTGAACCAGGCTCTATTTTATCAGATAGTACTCTATTGCGATAATGTTCAGCATTGTAAGTGCTATTATCATTTGGATTATCAGCAGGGTAGTTCACCATGGCTAGCACTTCACCATTTGGTGCAAGAATAATGGCTGAGCCTGAATCTGCCTCATGCTTTTGAACCGATTTTTTAATGGCTTCATAAGCATGGTATTGAATGTCAGTATCAATGGTCAGTATTATATTTTGTCCTTGTTGTTTCTGAGTGATTATTTTAGAATTGAAATACGCTTCATTGGTGTTGGCTTTAAAATTAATCAGCGTTTGTCCATTACGCCCAGCAAGGCTATTTTCAAATTCTCCCTCAATGCCAGAAGTGCCTTTTTTGTTGGCATTAACTCGACCTAATAGTGGTGCTAGCGAGGCAGATTTTGGATAGTATCTTTTTGTGTCTTGTTGTAATGCTACGCCAGCAATTTTTGCTTTTTTGCATCGTTTAACAAGGGCGTAGGTTGTTTTTGTCTTTTGTAGGTTTAAGGTGTTAAAAATGTGCTCAATGAAACTTAATTTATTAGCCATTTTTTTATTTACACAGACTGAAATTCTCATTAATTTTAATTGCTTTAATTTATTAATAATAGGGTCGGTGAGTGTGATATTTTTCTTGATAATTAAATATCTTGAGCCAATTTTTCGTTTTGATGCGAGCAACTTGCTGAGCGTTTGAACTTTTATATCTAGGACGCGCGCTAATTTGGGAATAAATTCGACCTGAATCAGTGTTGGGTCTAAATTAAGGCGTTTTAACAGCAAATTACTGGCAAGGATATGTCCATTTCTATCTAGGATATCACCTCGTTGGGCAATTTTTGTCTCCAAATTAACGGCTTGATAATAAGCTCTATCTTGTATTGACAAACTTATGGTATTAGATTGTGATATAGAAGTGGTTTGATAAGCAAAAACACTAAAAAGAAATACAAAAAAGTACTTAACCGCACCTTGTCTGCGCCAGTAATTTTGCACCCGTCCTAGCATCAATGTTTTTGAAATGGTTGATATCTTTCCACTCATAGTAACAATTCTCTTTGTCTTTTAGGTGCTTGCATTTTTAAAGCTTTTGCTTTAATTGTGCTACCACTGATTGTTTGTGATTGTTCAATTAATAATTGCTTATGCAGAGCAGTTAATTGGTGGTTTTGTGTCTCTATACGTTTTGATTGAGTATATAAAAGATACATTTGATGATGCCAAGAGATGGTTAAAATACTCAACAAAACCAAACTTAGTATTAGTGCAACATTAAGTTTGGTTTTGTTGATATTTAAGAGCATTTTAATTCTTGCTTGCTACTCGTAAAATTGCACTTCGAGCACGGGCATTGCTACTAATTTCTGCCTTACTAGCAAAGTGCTTGCCCAAATCTTTTAGACAAGTTTTTTCAGTTTTATGTTCAATAATAGGCAAGCCTTTTGGTAGGGTTTTTTGTCGTGAATTTGTTTGAATAAAACGCTTAACAATACGATCTTCAATCGAGTGAAAACTAATAATAGACAGCCTGCCATGCTTGCTTAAAATATCTTTGGATTGTTTCAATACATCTTCAAGCTGTTTAAGTTCTTGGTTGATAAAGATGCGTATGGCTTGAAAAGTTCGCGTGGCAGGGTGTTTGTTTTTTTGCCCTTTTACCACTTCACTAACAATATTGGCAAGTGCTAAAGTGGTTTCTAATGTGTGGTTTTGTTGGTATTTTTTGATTTTAGTAGCGATATGTCGTGATTTTTTTTCATCACCAAATTGATAAATAACATTGGCAATCTCTTTCTCATTGGCCGACTTTAGCCATTGCGCGGCACTGATGCCTCTGGTTTGGTTCATACGCATATCTAGTGGACCATCAGCCTTAAAGCTAAAACCACGTTGTGCATTATCCAACTGAGGTGATGAGACACCAAGATCCATTAAAATACCATCAATCTTACCTATTAGTCCTTGCTGAGTTATGATGCTTAGCATATTGGAGAACGCACTGTGAATAAGGGTTAGGCGATTATCAGTAAAATTTTTATGGGCGCATTCAATCGCACTAATATCTTGGTCAAAGGAGATTAATTTTCCTTGCTCGCCTAATTTATTTAGTATGCCCTGAGCATGACCACCACGACCAAAAGTTGCATCAATATAAATACCATCAGTTTTTATATTAAGTGCATCAATTGATTCATTAAACATCACAGATTGATGGTGATTAGACATCATAGCAATAATTGGGCAAGTTCTATTGGGATTTGGATTTGTTTACTGAGTGTGTCAAGACTATCAAATTGTTTATGCCAAGTATTCTCATCCCACAATTCGAAATTATGCCCTTGACCACTCATGATAATTTTCTTATCTATGTGAGCATAATGTTTAAGTGTCGAAGGAATTAGAATGCGCGCCACCCTGTCCAACTCACAATCAGTAGCATGACCAATGAGTTTGCGTTTTAGCCGTTTTGTGTGAATATTTAACGAAGGCAAAGCACTGATTTTTTCTTCCAATATTTGCCAATCTTTCAAAGGATATAACAACAAAAATTCATCATCTGGATGAATACTCAGCACCATCTTGCCTGAATAAATTTCATTAATTTGCGCTTGGTGGTGCGTTGGTATTTTTACCCTTCCCTTGGTGTCAACGCTTAAATTGTGCACCCCTCTAAACATTAGCGATGTTGTTGATATTTTTGCATATAAGCCATGACACCTAATATTAAAGCCACAATAGTGATAATTAAGAATGATTTGGTATTGTTTATTTGGTTTTGTTGTACGCCTATCAGAGCTAAAACATTTAGAGAAAATGCAGATAGAAACACACTAAGCACAAATTTCAATTTAATTTTTTTCACGCAAATATCTCTTTTAAATTTAACTTTTAAGAAAAATTTTATACCACTTTTAGACACTTTAATCCACTTTTATTTAAAACAATTTAAAAGAATCTGGCTTTTATAGTAAAAAAGTTGTTAACGATAGTTTTGGTTTTTTTATCTAAGTGAAAAGTTTAGAAATTTATTCTTTTCTTAAATCAGTGTGATTGTGTTGTTTTGCTATTGATGTAATAGAAAATATTTCACACCTTCCAAAATTATACTAACTAACCACCTATGACTAATGACGTTTATTAAAGGTATGCCTGTAATGCTTGAGGTAACAAATAAGTTAAGCCCTACAGGGTGGGGTTTAGCATGCCAATTTCTATATTAACAACCGTAATAATACTAAGCTCTATTGCGATTGGAAACAAGATGGACACCATGATTGAGTACTGCTTCTGCAATTTCATGAGGAACGCGCTTGTTAGTTAATACAAAAACAAATAGTATGGTATTTGCAATAATGAACATCAACATAATTGAAGTTTTTGCTGAGTCTGTAATGACCCAAGAAATGTCTTTTATTTTTATATCTTTATAAACAAAAACGCCCAAGATAAAGGCATATACTACCGCCACTTCAGTGGGTGTAAATATACCACCATAATAATTGAGGGCGGAATTAAGATGCTCAATGGTGTCAGAAGAACTAATCACGTTTGCAGCATAAGATTGCGGGTAACCTTCTTTAATCCAGCCAATACTATCAATCGCAAAGTCAACCAAGCGTTGTGCCGCGCCACCTTTTGACAAAAAGGAGGACGCTAATATAAAAAACGGAATGGCCATTAAAGTATAGTGCCCCATTGAGCCAAATATATGCCCAGCAAGAGAGGCTAGAGATTCATCTCCAAATAATAAAATCGCACTAACGCTGGATAAATCTAGGGAAAAAGCCACAGACACGCCTAATGCCATTAGACCAAAAAGCATGAAAAATAAGACAAAAAATTACCATTATTTTTTTAACTACTCTTGGTAATCATTAGTATATGAGCAGGATTTTGTCTTTAATAACATCAATCATAACTTCCACAAGCCGATAAAACATCAGTGCAAAATTAAGAGGTAAGATGATTTTTGCTTGCCTTTCAAGTATTGGCAAATCTTCCATTTCAATTTCAATCTCTTTTAGCAATGAAATATATTCATAGCTATCTATGAACATAGTAATGACAAATACCATGCAAGCAGATACGGCAAAAGGTGTTATTTTTTTTCGATTTTTCTCAGAAAAAAGATTGACTACACTGTCAACAGCAATATGCGTGCCACACTTAATAACATAGGATGCGCCTAGTAAGACTAACCAAGCAAATAAATAAGTAGCGACTCCTAACGCTCAAACTGCACCTGAGTTAAATACATATCGGGCAACAACTTGTGAAAAGGTTAATAGCGTCATTGTGGCTAATAATAATGTAATCAGTCACTGCTCAAGGTGATTAAAAATTTTGGATAATTTCATCATGAATGACACAATTCATTTTGCACAAACTGTCGTATCATTTTTTTAGTTTTTAGCATTATATTGCTGAACTACAGCGATGTAATCTTTACCAACTTGCTTCTCAAATTTAGTCCAAACTGGTTTCATTGCCACAACCCACTGTTGTTTTTATTCAGGGGTTAGAATGTGAATATTGTTTTTGCCAGAATCTGCAATAGTTTTCATATCTTTTATTGCAGTGTCAAGTGGAAATTGTTTGTGGGTTTGTTAAATTTAGACAGTGAAGGTGCTGCCAACTGCACACCGTTTAGTAGTAGTGCTTAAAGCACTTATCTAGATGTTATAAAAATCACCTTTAATTTTATTTTTTTACTACCAAGAGTTGAATTAAAATACAGTCTAATTTTAGTCATCTTTAGCACTATTAAATGAATCAGATTAGTCTTGAACAACAAAGTGTCGCCGAGTTTAGTGAGCGTGCTTATCTTGATTATTCAATGTACGTTATTCTTGATCGCGCATTGCCTTTTGTTGGTGATGGTCTAAAGCCAGTACAAAGGCGCATTGTTTATGCGATGAGTGAACTTGGTTTGAAATCTACAGCAAAGTTTAAGAAATCAGCCCGTACGGTGGGCGATGTGCTTGGTAAATTCCATCCGCATGGTGATAGTGCTTGCTATGAGGCGATGGTGTTGATGGCACAGCCATTTTCTTATCGTTATCCATTTATTGACGGGCAAGGAAATTGGGGTGCACCAGATGATCCTAAATCATTTGCAGCGATGCGTTATACCGAAAGTAAACTTTCTTGTTATGCAGATTTATTGCTCAGTGAAATTAATCAAAGCACAGTTAATTGGGTAGATAATTTTGATGGCTCGCTTCAAGAGCCTAAAAATCTGCCTGCACAAGTACCCAATTTGTTGCTAAATGGTACCTCGGGTATTGCTGTGGGCATGGCGACTGATGTGCCACCGCATAATTTAACCGAAGTGGTGAGTGCTTGTATTGCACTATTGGACAAGCCATCTATGGATTTAGACAGTATCATGCAAATTATTCGAGCACCTGACTACCCCACTGATGCTGATATTGTATCTTCACCTGCAGATCTTAGGCAAATTTATGAAACAGGTCATGGGTCAGTTAAGATGCGTGCTATTTATCAAGAAGAAAAAGGCAATATTGTGATTGAAGCATTGCCTTTTCAAACTTCTGGTGCCAAGGTAATCACCCAAATTGCAGCGCAAATGCGCGCGAAAAAACTACCTTTGGTGGATGATATTCGAGATGAGTCGGATCATGAAAACCCAACACGTATTGTTATTGTTCTACACTCTAATCGGATTGATGCGGATGCATTAATGCTACATCTATTTGCCACAACTGAGCTTGAAAAAAGCTACCGCGTTAATATGAACGTGATTGGTTTGAACGGTAAACCAAACGTTCTGCCACTCATTCCGATGCTTAAAGAATGGTCAAGTTATAGAATGCAAGTTGTGACTAATCGTTTAACCTATCGCCTTGATAAAATTCTTGCGCGTTTGCATATTTTAGAAGGCTTACTCATTGCTTTTTTAAACATTGATGAAGTGATTGCCATTATTCGTGAGCGCGATAAGCCTAAGCCAGTATTAATCGATCATTTCAAATTGAGTGATATTCAAGCAGAAGCAATTTTAGAGCTAAAATTGCGTCATCTTGCAAGATTAGAAGAGGTTAAAATTCAAGCTGAGCAACAAGAATTAGCATTAGAGAAAGAAGAATTAGAGCTGTTACTTTCAAGTGACTTGCGTCTTAAAACCCTGATTAAAAAAGAGCTAAAAGCCATTATTAAAGATTTTGGTGATGAGCGTAGATCTAACATTAAAAGCAATGTAAATACTGCTCAAGCCTTTAGTGAAGATGATTTAGCACCTACTGAAAATGTCACCGTCGTACTTAGCGATAAAGGCTGGGTGCGCAGTGTTAAAGGCCATGATATTGACCCGACAACACTTAATTATAAAGCAGGCGATGGTTATTTAACCAGTGTGAAAGGTAAAAGCAATGAACCTGCAATTTTTATTGACTCAACAGGTAGATCATATTCACTACCGGCTAATTCATTGCCTAGTGCGCGAGGGCAGGGCGAGCCATTAACAGGTAAACTAAATCCGCCTTCTTCAGAGGCGCGATTTCTCGATGTAGTGATGGGTAAGACAAGTCAAAACATTCTATTGGCTTCTGATGCAGGGTATGGTTTTATTGCCACTATTGGTGATTTGCTATCTTCAAGACAAGCAGGAAAAGCATCTCTTTCGTTACCTAAAGGTGCACAAGTGATGAAAATTATTAATGTGAATGATTTGGACAATCAGTTTATTGCACTGGCAACAAATCGTGGGCGTTTATTGGTATTCCCAATATCTGAATTGCCAATATTATCCAAAGGTAAAGGCAACAAGCTTATTCAAATTCCCACCAAAGATATTAAGACTAGACAAAAGCTTGTAATGAGTGTTTGTATTTTGCTAGAAACTCAACATTTAAAAGTTATTGCAGGTAAACGTCATTTAACCATCAAGTTCCAAGATTTAAGCAATTACATAAGTGCCAGAGCGCGTCGTGGTAATCTTTTGCCTAAAGGCTATCAAAACGTTTCTTCTATTGAGGTAATTGATTAAATCAAAATATTTTAGATAAGCCAATAATCTACCCATCAATTCAGGGTGTAATTTTTAGCAGGTCATAGGTATAATCAATGCTTTTACCAATTCTTCCGAAAATGTTCGTCCTAAAAATTGTTACCGATTTCGCATCAGTCCATTCACAGGGAGTATCCAATGATTGTTCACGTCTGCATGGTCATAATTGACAAGTCGAAATGATGGTTGCTGCTAGCAAATTAAATAGTAATGGTATTGCTGTTGATTTTCGAGAAATTAAAAAACAAACTAACTTTGTTGTAAAGCTTCTAGATCATCAATATTTGAATGAGATAGTGCCTTTTGATAAACTAATCCTACTGCAGAAAATATTGCCAAGTATTTTTTTGATGAAATGGATCAACTAATTAATATTAATGATATCAAGGTTAAGGAAGTGACTATTTGGGAAACACCTAGAGCATCTGTAACTTATTTCCAAGGAGACTTATGAGCGCGACTCATTTACCTGACACACAGAATAGTGCCGATACTCGTCGAATTATCATTGATAAAGTAGGCATCAAAGACATTACTTATCCTATTACTTATATTGATTGTGATGGCAATAAAATACCTACAATAGGTATTTTTACCATGACAGTATCCTTACCCGAGCATGTTAAAGGTACGCACATGTCACGCTTTATTGAAATTTTACATGAAGGCCCTTGTGAGTTTAGTGCGCACAATTTCGATAAAATTATTGATAAAGTAAGAAAAAGACTTGAATCAGATATTGTACACATCACGCTTAATTTTCCTTTCTTTAGGAAGAAAAGAGCCCCATCTTCAGGCGTTGAGTCAATGATGGATTATCAAGTGACTCTATATGGTACGTTAAATAAAAGTGGGGCACAAGTGGTGATGAAAGTCGTGGTACCCGTGACTAGTCTATGTCCTTGTTCAAAAAGTATTTCTAAATATGGGGCGCATAATCAACGCTCACACATTACTATTAAGGCTAAAGCAGCCAAAGGCAAAACTTTGTATATTGAAGATTTGATTGATTTGGCTGAACGCAAAGCTTCGTGCGAACTTTACGCCATTCTTAAACGCGATGATGAAAAAATGGTGACTGAAAGAGCGTATAATAACCCTGCATTTGTTGAGGATTTAGTGCGTGATATTGCAGTCGATTTAAATGCAGATGATAGAATTAGTTATTACCGTCTTGAATCGGAAAATTTTGAATCGATTCATAACCATTCAGCTTATGCACTTATTGAAAATCAAAAATGCTAAAAAAAATCTTAAATAAAATTAGTAACATTCGCATCACCAAGGCAGAATCCATTACTCCACCAATAGGCTTTATTAAAAAATACCCAGTCAAAAAATCACAGTCTAATTTTATTATCCACTCAAGAAAAACTATTGCCGATATCATCTCGGGCAAGGATAAGCGTTTATTAGTTGTGGTTGGGCCTTGTTCCATTCATGATCCAAAAGCTGCTAGAGATTATGCGCAACGATTGTTAAAAATAAAACAAGAATTAGACCAAGATTTATTTATTGTTATGCGTGTTTATTTTGAAAAACCACGCACCACAATTGGCTGGAAAGGGCTTATTTATGACCCTGATTTAGATAACAGTTTTGATATGGAAAAAGGCTTTGATTTGGCTCGAAGTTTATTGTTAGATTTGTCAAAAATGGGCATGCCAAGTGCAACAGAATATCTTGATTTAATCACTCCACAATATATCTCTGATTTGATTTCATGGGGGGCAATTGGTGCGCGAACAACCGAAAGCCAAACGCACCGAGAATTGGCATCTGGCCTCTCTTGTCCAGTGGGTTTTAAAAATGGCACAAACGGTAACATTCAAATTGCCATTGATGCGATTGTATCGGCTTCCAATTCACACATGTTTTGGTCGATTAACAAAAGAGGTGTGGCAAATCGTTATACCACAACTGGCAATCCAAATTGTCATATTATTCTTCGTGGTGCTGCCGATGGACCTAACTATAGCAAAGAAAATGTGGACAATGCTGCTAAGAAATTAATAAAAGATGGTTTGTTAGGTAGAGTTATGGTTGATTTTTCCCATGCTAATAGTGAGAAAATTTTTAAAAACCAATTGTTAGTGGGTGATGAAGTTGCCAAGCAAGTGAGTTTAGGCTTAGATAAGATTTTTGGGGTGATGATTGAGTCTAATATCAATGAAGGCGCTCAAGCGGTAGATGAGTTAAAATCGTTAGAATACGGCATTAGTATTACTGATGCTTGTCTTGGCTGGCAAGATACTGAAAATCTGCTTAAAATACTAGCATCATCAGTCCAAAACTGAAAACTGAACACATAATTTTACACTAAAAAAGCTTTACTTCTTCATGGGAGATTTATCATAAGGCGGGATTTTAGCTTGAAATGAAATCAATACTTGCACTCAAATTAGGTAAAATAAAGGTTAGTTTAAACTAAGTCTTTTATCATGTCTGAGTATACTGAATACCCCACCCATTTCAAGCTAAATTTACCAGTAGTTTCCATTGAAGATGAGATGCGTAATTCCTATTTGGAATATGCAATGAGTGTTATTGTTGGGCGTGCATTGCCTGATGTTCGAGACGGACTTAAGCCTGTGCATCGTCGCGTGCTTTACGCTATGGAGATCTTGGGTAATGATTATAATAAGTCCTATAAAAAATCAGCGCGTATTGTTGGTGATGTGATTGGTAAGTATCATCCACATGGTGATACTGCTGTGTATGACACTATTGTACGTATGGCGCAACCATTTTCAATGCGCAATATTTTAATTGATGGTCAAGGTAACTTTGGCTCAGTTGACGGTGATTCAGCTGCTGCCATGCGCTATACAGAGATTCGCATGGCTAAACTTTCGCATGAGTTATTGCGAGATCTAGAAAAAGATACCGTTGACTTTATTGACAATTATGATGGCTCAGAATCAGAACCTGTAGTGTTACCAGCGCGTATACCTAACCTTTTAGTCAATGGCTCATCAGGTATCGCAGTCGGTATGGCGACTAACATTCCACCTCATAATTTGGGTGAAGTGATTGAAGCTTGTTTGAAAACCATTGATAATGAAGACATTACTATTGATGAGTTGTTGGAAATCATGCCAGGTCCAGATTTTCCAACAGCAGGCATTATTAATGGTGCAAGTGATATTCGTCAAGCCTACAAGACTGGCAAAGGTAAAATTTACTTGCGTTCAGTATCTCATATTGAAGACGAAGACAAGCAAAGTATTGTTGTGACCGAACTTCCCTATCAAGTTAATAAAGCCAAACTGATTGGTAAAATTGCAGAACTTGTTAAAGATAAGCGTATTAATGGTATCACTGGACTTCGTGATGAGTCTGATAAAGATGGTATGCGCATGGTAATTGAATTGCATCGTGGCGAAGTGCCAGAAGTGATGCTTAATAATTTGTATAAGCTGACTGAAATGCAAACTGTATTCGGTATTAATATGGTGGCGATTGACAAGGGTATGCCAAAGTTAATGACACTAAAAGGCATCCTAGAGGCGTTCATTGCTCATAGACGTGATGTGGTGACTCGTCGCTCTATTTTTAATTTAAATAAAGCTAGAAATCGTGCACACTTGTTAGAAGGTTTATCAGCTGCACTACATAACATTGATGACATTATTGAGTTGATTAAATCTGCTTCAAACCCAGCAGACGCAAAAACAGCATTAGTGGCCAAAACTTGGCGAGGTTCAGTGATTAAAGAGCTGATTGGCGATCATGATATGGCGACGTTCAAGCCAGAAGATTTGCCAAAAGAATTAGGTTTACAAATGAATGGCGATTATCAATTATCACAAAAACAAGCGCAAGCTATTTTAGATTTAAAACTTCATCGCTTAACAGGACTTGAAAAAGATAAGATTTTTGATGAATTTAATGAATTGTTAGAGCGCATTAAGTATCTGCTAGATATTTTACAAACCCCTGAAAGACTCATACAAGTTATTCGTGAAGAGTTAATAGAGATTCAAAGCAACTATGCTAATGCCCGTATGACGCAAATCTTAGAACACAAGATTGATTTAACACTTGAGGATTTAATTACTCAAGAAGAGCGTATGGTCACCTTGTCTCATGGTGGTTATGTAAAAGCACAGTCTTTAAGTGATTATCAAACACAGCGCCGTGGTGGTAAAGGTAAAGCAGCCACTAAAGTAAAAGATGAAGATTTTGTTGATCAGCTGTTTATCGCCAATTCTCACGATACAGTTTTGTGCTTCTCTTCCTTAGGAAGAGCGTACTGGCTTAAGGTTTTTGAGTTGCCAATGGCATCACGCATAGCGCGTGGCAAGCCGATTGTTAACTTATTACCACTAGAAAAAGAAGAAGTCATTAACGCTATTTTACCAGTGTCAGAATTTGATGAAAATCATTTTGTCTTTATGGTAACCAATAGTGGCACGTGTAAAAAAACAGCACTTACTAATTTCTCAAAACCACGCAAAGGTGGCATTATTGCCATCGAATTAAGAGATAACGACCAGCTTGTTGGCGTAGAAATCACCTCAGGAGAGCATGATATTATGCTATTTTCAGCCAATGGTAAATCCATTCGATTTAAAGAATCAGATGTGCGTGTCGTAGGACGTACAGCCATTGGCGTACGTGGCATTAAATTAGCAGATGCTGATAAAGTGGTATCTCTTATTGTTGCCAATCAAGACAGTCCAGTTCTGACAGCAACTGAAAAAGGTTTTGGCAAGCGTACGCAGCTTGATGAGTATCGTACTCAAGCACGAGGTGGCTCAGGTGTTATTTCCATTAAAACTTCAAATAGAAACGGCAAAGTTGTTGGCGCTATTCAGGTAACTGATGAAGATGAGATGATGTTAATTTCCAACAAAGGCACTTTAGTTCGTGCTAGAGCGGCTGATGTTTCTATCATTGGTCGTAACACTCAAGGCGTAACCTTGATTAATATTATTAAAAATGAAAAATTAGTCTCTGTTGTAAAAATTGCTGAAACAGAAGATGAAGAAGTGAAAAGTGAAAATGACACAGAATAATAAAAATACTTTTTTTGATAAAACCAAACACACCTGATTAAATTTAAGCATAGAGGTTTTTGGAAAGCATTATTACTAATAAAGAAGAATTCTACAATCAAGAGTTCTCCAATGTATCTTTGTTTGGAAAAAAGTTTGACTATTGCATTTTTAGTTCTTGTGATTTTCGAGAAGCGAATTTTAGTCGTGCAAACTTTTCTGGCACAGATTTAATGAATAGTTTATTCGGTAATACTAACCTTGCAGAGGCAAATTTTGTCGTTATGAAGCAGTTAGATTACTTGAATCGTTAGATATAGATTTAATTAGCTAAATAATCTGGTATGTGTCAGTTGGATAGCTTTTAATCACAGTTTTTTCTTTTAAAATTTTAATTTATTTAAGGATGGAAAGTTAAATATTATGATAAATAAAGATACGAAACAGAAATTATCTGGTTTGACAGTACTGTTGCATTGGCTGGTTGGCTTGGTAATCATTACTTTAACAGTCATAGGCGTTTATATGAGCGAGAATGAAGTGTTTGCACTTTATCCTATTCATAAGTCAATCGGTGTTTTGATTTTTACTGTGATTGTGATTAGAGTTTATTGGCGTTTTGTTAATGGCTGGTTACAGCCTGCAGCTAATTACACAAAGATCGAACATAATTTATCAAAAATTGTACATTGGGTATTAATCATTGCAATGATTGTTATGCCAATTTCAGGGTTTATTATGTCGGGTACAGGCGGTCATGGTGTTTCAGTATTTGGCTTGGAGATTGTTGCCGCTAATTTTGACCTAGTGGCTAAAAAAGCAATTGCATATAATGCTGCCCTTGCTGGTTTTATGCACAGCACTCATGTCAATTCTGGCTGGGTTATGATTATTGCTATTTTTCTACATTTGATGGGTGCTATTAAACATCATTTTATGGACAAAGACAGTACTTTAAAAAGGATGTTTGGCAAGAGGATTTAAGGGTTAAATAGCGTGATGAATGAACGCCTTATATTGTTCAAACAATTTTTTTTAATTAATGCTCACGGGTTGCTGAAAAAACCAAGTTAGGGTGGCGCTCTATGGTTAATTGTAAGTTGACACTAGATGGCGCAAGATAAGTAAGCATGCCTTTTGCATCAATAGCAACATTGTTACCTGCTTTGATTTTAAGCTGCTCGATGTCTTTGTCACTGCCTGTCATCCAGCGCGCCGTTACAATGTTAATGATTTCAAATTGACAATCAACACCGTATTCATATTTTAAGCGATGTGCAACTACATCAAATTGCAAAATACCAACAGCACCTAAAATTTGCGATGAGTTGATAATTGGACGAAATACTTGGGTTGCCCCTTCTTCTGAAAGTTGGTTTAAGCCTTTTTGTAAGGCTTTAGCTTTGAGTGGATCTTTAAGTTGAGCACGACGAAAAAGCTCTGGTGCAAAGTTTGGAATACCCTGAAAAGTGAGTTTTTCGCCTTGAGTAAAGGTATCGCCAATACTAATACCACCATGGTTATGAATACCAATCACATCGCCAGCGTAAGCCACCTCTGTTGAGGCGCGTTTGCGCGACATAAAAGTCACCGCATTACTAATTTTGATTTGTTTATTGGTTGATACTTGCAGGACTTTCATACCTTTTTTGTATTGTCCACTAACGATACGCATAAAAGCAAGACGATCATGGTGTTTTGGATCCATATTGGCTTGAATTTTAAAGATAAAACCGGTTAATTTGATTTCATCTGGAGCTACTTCGCGAATATCAGACTCTCTGTTTTGTGGTGTAGGTGCGTATTGGATAAAGCCATCAAGCAGATTTTGAATACCAAAGTTTGAAATGGCTGAGCCAAAAAATACTGGGGTTTGTTTACCAGTCAAAAACTCATCTAAACTAAAAGGTGTGGTTGTTTCACGAATAAGTTCAACCTCTTCACGCATTTCAAGGGCGACATCCACGCCTAAAATTCCATCAAGCTGGGGATTGTCAACCCCGTCAATAATAATATTTTCACCAATCTCAGAATTCTTTCCAGTCTCAAATAAATAAACCTGATTTTCAAGTAGATGAACAACACCTTTGAAACGTTTGCCTATACCAATTGGCCAAGTAATGGGCGCACATTCGATATTAAGCACGGTTTCTACTTCATTTAGTAAATCAATCGGTTCTTTGCCTTCACGATCTAACTTATTGATAAAAGTTAGAATTGGCGTGTCACGCAAACGACACACTTCCATAAGCTTAACAGTTCGCATTTCTACGCCTTTAGCAACGTCAATCACCATAAGTGCTGAATCTACTGCTGTGAGGGTGCGATAAGTATCTTCAGAAAAGTCCTCATGCCCTGGTGTGTCTAATAAGTTAATCACATGATCCTCATATTCAAATTGCATGATGGAGGAGGTGATGGAAATTCCTCTTTCTTTTTCCATCTCCATCCAGTCACTCGTTGCATGTGTGTTGGCTTTTCTTGCTTTTACACTGCCTGCTGTTTTAATCACACCTGCATATAGCAGTAGCTTTTCGGTAACAGTAGTTTTGCCAGCATCAGGGTGAGAAATAATGGCAAAAGTACGACGTTTGGATATCTCATTCATTAGTCTTTAATTACCAGTTCAACACCTGCTTCGGTAAACATTTCTTGTGAAAGTTCCACACTTTGATTCCAATTGTCTAATTCTTTTGATTTTTCTATCACTACTCTTTTAATGCCAACTTGAATGATGCCTTTGGCGCATTCTGCGCAAATAGGCAATCCGTAAACATATAAAGTTGCCCCGTTAAGTGAAGTGCCAGAATAAGTGACATTATAAATGGCATTCATTTCTGCATGAACCACAAATTTGTATTTGGTTTCTCTGTCATTATAGCGCTCATCGGTATCATGAATGCCTCGTGGAAAGCCATTAAACCCCTGAGAAAGTACCTCTTTTTTACGACCAACGGTAACTGCACCTACTTGTGTAGAAGAATCTTTTGACCAAGTAGATACTTCTTTTGCTAGTGATAGGTAACGCTCATCCCATTTATCCAATATACCCATAATTAGCGTATTTTAATTGATGCTAAACTAACCAGCACTAAAATTAAAGTAACCATCCAAAAGCGTACAATAATTTTTGGCTCAGACATGCCTTTTTTCTCGAAATGATGATGCAGGGGCGCCATTAAAAAAATACGCTGTTTGGTGCGTTTATACCAAGCAACTTGAATAATGACAGACAAAGTTTCAGCTACAAAAACACCACCCATAATAAACAGTAAAATTTCTTGGCGAATTAAGATGGCAATCACCGCTAAAATGGCACCTAAAGATAACGAGCCTACATCACCCATAAAAATTTCAGCAGGATAAGTGTTAAACCATAAAAACCCCAATCCAGCACCAATAAGTGCTACACAAACAACAAATAATTCGCCAGTGCCTGGTATGAATGGCATATTAAGGTAACTTGAAAAATTATAGTGACCACTGAGATAGGCAAGAACAGCCAATGCACCTGATATAAGCACAACTGGCATAATGGCAAGGCCATCTAAACCATCAGTCAAATTAACCGCATTAGAACTACCAACAATCACAAAATATGACAATATTAAAAAACCAACAATACCTAATGGCAATGTCACGTCTTTTAAAAATGGGGTAAGTAATTGTGTTTGAATGGAATCTTGAGAGATTAGCACAATCCAAGTGCTAATCACAACAGCACCTAATGATTGAGTTAGAAATTTTATTGAAGAACTTAAGCCATTTGATAGTTTATGCTTAATTTTGAGATAATCATCCGTAAAACCAATAGTGCCAAATATAATAGAAGTGACAATAACAATCCATAGATAGATATTAGACCAATCGCCCCAAATTAAAACACTAACCATAAATGCAAATAAAATCAGTATGCCGCCCATGGTTGGTGTACCTGCTTTGATTAGGTGTGATTCAGGACCATCAGTTCTAATCACTTGGCCAATTTGGTATTGTTGTAATCGATTGATAAAAACACGCCCTAAAGCAAGACTAATAAACAACGCACTTAGCATGGCAAGTACAGCACGAACAGTTAGGTAGTTTAAAACACTAAATCTAGCATCAAACTGAGCAAGAAAGTTGATTAATTCTAAAAACATAAAGCTTAATGAATGTCGTTAATTGATAATAATTTTAACTTAAAAATTAAAATAGCCTTTTGCGAAAGATTGCCACGCTTACTGTTGCCATAAATTTGGTTAAAAGGGGCGATGATGATGTGCTTTTCACCAGGTGTCATTTGGATAGTTTTGCTTGACAAATTTGACTAAGTTTTGTTTTTTCTGAGTCAGTTTTTTCTCTTCTTTGCTTGTGTATTTTGCATTAGTTGCTTGAAATGCTACCTCATCAGTTTGAAAGTTTTTCGCCTTGTCGCCAATACGAATAATGTTAACTTTGCGAATAAAATCGTCTTGTTTAATGCGATTAACCACACTCATACCTCTCACAACACGACCAAAGACAGTATACTTGCCATCTAGCCAAGGTGTGGCTTTATGGGTGATAAAAAATTGTGAGCCATTGGTATTAGGGCCAGAATTTGCCATAGATAAAATACCACCACCATCATGCTTAAGGTCGGTAATTTCATCCATAAATTGATAACCTGGACCGCCAGTGCCATTACCTTTTGGATCACCCCCTTGAACCATAAAATTATCAATCACTCGGTGAAACTTTAAGCCATTGTAAAAAGGTTTTCCGATTTGAATATTTGAATGCTTTCTGCCTTGCGCTAAACCCACAAAATTAATCACGGTTAGCGGTGTTTTTTCAAACTCAAGTTTGACAGTAATATCCCCTTGATTTGTGTGCAAATTGGCGTATAAACCCTCTTCTAATTTGGCTTGTGATGGCAATGAGATAATCAATGTTAATAGTAAGAGTAAGCGATATGTCATATCAATAATATGATTGATGAAAAACAATTATGATACCTAAAAACTAAACATAAAAGATACCAACAACCGGTAAAATATGGCTTAAATTTATTGTTACAATAGACTAGGAGAAGGCCATGTCTTTATTGATTACAGACGAATGTATTAATTGTGATGTTTGTGAGCCAGAATGTCCCAATGAGGCCATTTATATGGGTGATGAAATTTATGAAATTGATGGCGATAAGTGTACAGAATGCAAAGGTCATTTTGACGAGCCACAATGTGTTGAAGTCTGCCCAGTTGATTGTTGCTTGTCTGATCCTGATCGTGTTGAAACTGAAGAGGAATTATTGGCCAAGATAAAGTAGCAAAAACAATCTACGCTTGATTTATTTATCGTAAAAACTTGATACATAAGTTAATCAGACTTAAACTTATCTTTTAATCAAATGACTTAATCTTTTCCTCACAAAGCCGCTTGGTTAAAGTTTGCAAGTAAGTCACTTTTTCACTTAAATAGTTTAATTCTTTTTCTGTGATTTTATAATGCTCCGAGTAACGTGCTTTAACATAAGCTTGTTTAAGCAACTGAGAACAACAACGTTTAAGCTTGTTGTCTTGTGGAAAGACATTAATACTTCATTTTGATGGACTGTCATGAAGCAAATTGTTGTAAATTATGAGAATAAGGCTTATATTGAATAAGCACTAAAGAGAGGCAAGAGTAGTAATGTTCTGTAGCTTGGTGTAAATCAAAAGCTGCTATATTTTAAACTCTTATTCCTTTAATATCAGTAAAGAAGTATTGTCCTTCTTTTAAGGCACTGTTTACCTCGTCCAAGGTGTGTACAATTAAATTACACTCTGGTTTAAAAGGTGGTGACAAGAAGATTCTAACTTTATCCCCGATAGTACCCCAAAAATCATAATTTGTAACCAAGTCAAATTGATTAACAATCACTGATATAACCAATCTGTAGTTTATTTACCCATTTCCCTGTAGCATGTGGGCCATAAAGTAATGACCTTAATGAGTTTACCTGTTTTTTCTTGCCTGAGACGAAGCCTAACAACCTCATTAAACTCTTCACGAATGACTTGGACAAATTTGCCTTAGGTGCGTTTGCTTGTTGCTAGGCAAGTGATCTATAGGGAGACTCTTATTTATTTTTTAGTTTATAAAGAATGCTTGTTGTTGATATGGATTATACAGGGACAATTAAAGACACATGGTGTGGGCTGGTTTTAGTTTTAGGCGATGACGTACTTGAATTCAACCGGTGCGTTAGTGTTCAGTTGACATGATTTGTTAACTATTTTTATTTTCTCACACCGCACAAAGAGCCAATGTGAAGAAATACAACTATTATTTATTTACCTAAAATTTCCTTAAGCGCTGATAGGCATAAAACGATATTTTCTTTTCTTGAGGTGTAGCCCATTAAACCAATACGCCAAACTTTGCCAGCATAAACGCCAAGACCCGCACCAATTTCAAGGTTGTAATCATTAAGTAGGGTAGAGCGAACTTGTGCGTCATCAACACCTTCAGGGATAAACACAGAATTTAATTGTGGCAAGCGGTTTTTTTTATTCACTAAGAAGTTAATGCCCATTGCCTCCAAACCATCTCTTAATAGTTCATGGTTTCTTTGATGACGTGCCCAAGAGTTTTCAACACCCTCTTCCAATATCATTACTAATGACTCGTGTAAGCCATATAGCGTATTAACAGGTGCAGTGTGATGGTAGGTACGTTTAGCGCCTTTACTCCAATACCTCATCACTAAATTAAGATCTAAAAACCAACTACTAACCGATGTTTTTCGTGTGCTAAGTTTTTTAATAGCACGCTCACTAAAACTAATAGGCGAAATACCTGGCATGGCGGACAAACATTTTTGTGTGCCTGAATAAATCGCATCAATTCCCCATTCATCAACACGTAACTCAGTGCCAGCTAAAGAAGTAACAGTATCAACAATAGTAATACAATCATACTGGTGTGCAATTTTGCATAAAGCTTTAGCGTCAGATTGTGCGCCCGTTGAAGTCTCAGCATGTACAAAAGCAACAATAACAACATCTGGGTTGTTTTTCAGGGTTTCTTCTAACTTATCAGCACTAACTGCCTCGCCCCAACTATCTTCAACAATAATTGCCTCGCCTCCCAAACGAGTTACATTTTCTTTCATGCGCATACCAAACACACCATTAATACAAACAATCACCTTATCGCCAGGCTCAACCAAGTTGGCAAAACAAGCCTCCATCCCAGCTGAACCAGGTGCTGATACAGGCATGGTTAACTCATTTTCAGTTTTAAAGATGGTTTTTAAGCCCTCCTTGATTTCATCCATTAAGCCCACAAAAACAGGATCAAGATGTCCAATAGTAGGTCTTGCCATAGCGGATAAAATTCTTGGATGTACATCAGAAGGGCCCGGCCCCATAAGTGTTCTTACTGGCGGATTAAATGATTGCATAATACTATATAGGATTAAAATAAATAAAAAGCTATTATAATGGCTTAGATGTCAATTATTTATGAATTATCGCTTGCTTTATCTGAGGGTATTGCAGATGATTATTATGCGAACATTAAATCACCTTCAGAAAATAGAAATAATGAACCATATTTAGATCAAGATTTAAAAACATCTATTTGAAGAGATGGTTAATAATCAGAAATAATAGACAATGATATCTCAAAATATAAATGATTTTTACAGTTAATTGGGGAAAATAATATGATTACAATATTGCCTGAAAGATATGACAGTGACAGAGGAGTTATCTACTATGGAGATGCTTTGGAACGACTTGTGTCAACATAGTTCGTTTGAATTGTCCAACTGGCATGAGTCTGTTTTAAATTCATGCGAACAACAATATGTAGGTGGTAGTCAGCTTCCTATGAATTGGGAGAAGAATAAGCAACAAATACGCAATAAGATTGAATGAAGATAAAAATATTGCTGATAGCTAAAACAGATTTGATTAATGGAAGCCATACAGCAACTTCTAACACAACTACCTAAGGGTATTGTCCTTATGAGCAAGGAAAACACTCGTCCGTTTGAGTGTGACGGTTTAAGTGTGTACAAGCAAAAGCCTTTGGCAGTAGTATTGCCAGAAAATATTGCGCAAATTAAGCAAGTATTGAAAATTTGTAAGGACAATAACACGCCAGTGGTAACACGGGGTGCGGGGACGGGTTTGGCGGGTGGGGCGATGCCGCTTGAAAATTCAGTTGTGCTGGGTTTGTCTAAGTTAAATCAAGTGAAATCAATTGATGTGGAAAACCGGTTGGCTGTGGTTGAACCAGGTGTAAGGAATATTGCCATTAGTGAGGCAGTAAGGCAGCACGGCCTTTATTATGCGCCTGATCCATCAAGCCAAATTGCTTGTACGATTGGCGGAAATGTTGCTGAAAATTCTGGCGGTGTGCATTGCTTAAAATATGGATTAACAGTGCATAATGTTGAGGCAATTAAAATGTTAACCATTGATGGTGATGAGTTAATACTGTCTCGCCAAGATGATGGATTAGGACTATTGGCACTGATGAATGGCTCAGAGGGTTTGTTGGATATTATTACTGAAATTACAGTTAAACTTACATCAAAACCTGCTCTTGCTAGAGTGGTGATGGCAGGGTTTGATTCTGTTCGAGATTGTGCCAATGTAGTAGCTGATATTATTAAGGCTGGCATTATTCCTGCTGGGTTAGAAATGATGGATAGTTTTGCCATTGAAGCGGCTGAAGGGTTTGCTAAAGTTGGTTATCCGCTAGATGCCAAGGCGTTATTACTTTGCGAGCTTGATGGCACGCAGACGCAAGTACAAGCAGAACTTGATAGCGTATTAAAAGTCTTATCAGGCGCATCGACTTTAAAAGTATCTGAAAGTGAAGAAGAGCGACTCAATTTTTGGAAAGGACGTAAGTCTGCTTTTCCTGCAGTGGGTAGATTGTCTCCTGATTATTATTGTATGGATGGCACAATTCCAAGGCGACATTTGGCAGATATGTTGGAAAAAATTAACGAGCTGAGCAAGAAATATCAACTCAGAGTCGCCAATGTTTTCCATGCGGGTGATGGTAATTTGCACCCGCTTATTTTATACGATCTAAATATAGAGGGCGAATTAGAAAAAGTGGAAGAATTCGGTACTGAAATTTTAAAACTCAGCGTAGATATGGGCGGCACTATCACAGGGGAACATGGCGTGGGTGTTGAGAAGTTAAATGCCATGTGTCATCAATTCAATGCAAAAGAATTAGCAATTTTTCACAAAATTAAAGCTGTATTTGACCCTAAATCTTTGCTCAATCCTGGAAAGGCCGTGCCAGAATTACATCGCTGTGCAGAATTAGGTGCGATGCATGTGCATCATGGTAAATTGCCTCATACTGAATTGGAGCGCTTTTAATGTCAAATCGAATTAATCAATTACAACAACTGATTAAAGATACTAATAATTTACACATTAATAGTGAATGGTTAGCGCATACAGGTGTGATTGAATATTTTCCAGAAGAGCTGGTCATTACAATCAAAGCTGGCACTAAAATTAGTGATATTCAAACTCAATTAGCTAAGCATAACCAAACGCTACCATTTTTTATAAAAACGGTTGATATGAGTATTGGTGCTGCTTATGCGCACGGTGCTCAGGATTTATCAGATTGCGTGCTAGGTGTGAAGATTATTGATGGTACTGGGGAGTATTTAAACTTTGGTGGCCAGGTGATGAAAAATGTAGCAGGCTATGATGTGGCACGTTTATTGGTTGGCTCAAAAGGCAAGTTGGCTGTAATTACACAAATTAGTTTTAAGGTTATGCCAATCTCTTATATGACCCAATTATCAGCACCCATTAAACGAGCAATCACCTCACAATTGCACCAACAAATTGAGCAAAAATTAAAACAAGTGTTTGATCCTAGGGGTATTTTTAACTAATGCAAACCATCGGCATTCAAAATCTTAAAGCCAATGACATTATCAGAAAATGTGTTCATTGTGGATTTTGCCTAGCCACTTGTCCGACTTATCAATTATTAGGTGATGAATTGGATTCACCTCGTGGGCGTATTTATTTGATTAAATCAGCCTTGGAAAATCATCATTTTTCTAAACAAAGTATTATTCATTTGGATCGTTGTTTAACGTGTAGGTCATGTGAAACCACTTGTCCGTCAGGCGTGGAATATGCTCAATTGGCGGATATTGGGCGTGAATTTGTAGAGCAAAAACGTCCACTTTGGCAAAAGGTGTATCGATACTTTGTTCGTCAATTCTTAACCACCCCTATTTTATTTAATTCAATTGGGTTTATTTTTAGGCATTCTCAAGTCAAAGGAAAATCCATTAAATCTATTGTAAAAATAGGCAAAGTTTTGTTGTTAGGTGGCTGTGTGCAACCTGTGCTTGCACCTAATATTAATCACAGTATTAAAAATATTTTAGCAAAATTAGGCTATGAAACTATAGAAACCCCGCAAAAACAGTGTTGTGGGGCGATTGACCAACATTTAAGTGCTAGTCACGACGCCTTGGCTAAAATCAAGCAAAATATTGACACTTGGCTTAAAGTTGAGACTGAGGTAATTATTTCTAGTGCTAGTGGTTGTGGATTAATGGTTAAAGACTACGTATCTATGTTTGAAGCATCAGACCCTTATTATCAAAAAGCGCAACTCATTGTTAATAAAACCAAAGATATTGCTGAGTTTTTAGCTGACCAAAATTTAAGCCAGCTTAATTTAGAAAAAGTTGATATTTCTTATCATGAGCCTTGTACATTGCAACATGGTCAGCAATTAGGCGGATTGGTTGATTCTATTTTGAATTCACTGGGTTATCAGCAAATGCCTGTTGTTGATTCACATTTATGCTGTGGCTCTGCAGGCACGTATTCTATTTTTCAGCCAAAATTATCACAACAATTAAGAGCCAATAAGCTCAAACATTTACAAGCAACCAGCCCACAAATGATTGTAACCGCAAATATTGGCTGTTTAATACATCTGCAAAAACAGGCAAAAATTCCTGTTAAACATTGGGTTGAATTATTGGATAACCAAGTTTAATTAATTTATACAAATATCTATGGGTAGAAGAAGAAAACCAAAAGCCAAAACTTACGAGTTAAACATAGAGTCGCTTTCCCATGAAGGGCGAGGGATTGCACGTTTTGAAGATAAGGTTATTTTTGTGAGCGGGGCGTTACCAGGTGAGCTTGTGATTGCTAATCGCACATTTTCACGTGCTAAATTTGAAGAGGCTGATGTTAGGCAAGTATTAAAGCCTACGGATAATCGAATCACACCTAAATGTGACGTATTTGGTATTTGCGGTGGTTGTTCGTTTCAACATTTATCTAGTGAAGATCAAATACAGGTTAAGGGTGATTGGCTAAAAGATGCGCTTGCCAATCAGGCAAAAGTTGAGCCAAAGACTTGGCTAGAGCCGCTTCAAGTTCAAAGTTGGGGTTATCGGCGCAAAGCTAGATTGAGTATTCGATATGTGGCTAAAAAAGACAAAGTATTGGTTGGATTTAGAGAAAAAAAATCTTCATTTATCACCAATATGAGTCGCTGTGAGGTTTTGCATCCGTCCATAGGCGAACATCTTGAAGTGCTTGCTGATTGTATTGAAAGGCTTAGCATTAAGTCCAGTATTGTACAGTTTGAAGTGGCGATTGCTGAGAATAATACAGTGCTTACTTTAAGACATCTTGAGCCTTTGAGTGTAAAAGATGAGCAAATATTAGCAGATTGTGCCCAAGAACTGGACATTACTTTTTATACCCAGAGTGGTGGTTTAGATAGTGTTAAGCCGTTAGACCAGCCTGTTGTGCTAACGTATTCACATCCTAATCATGATATTGTCATGGAATTTTTATCCACTGATTTTGTTCAGGTGAACTTTAAACTTAACCAACAAATGGTTGATTTGGCACTAGAATTACTTGAACTTAATGAGTCTGATGAGGTGATTGATTTATTCTGCGGTCTGGGTAACTTTACCTTGCCAATTGCAAGACATGCTAAACATGTGCTGGGTATTGAAGGTGATTTAGGATTGATTGAAAGGGCAAAGTATAATGCACAAAAAAACAACATTACCAATGTTGATTTTTATAAAGCAGATTTATTTAAAGAAGTGGCAGGTTTTGAGTGGTTTAGAGGTAAGACTTACAACAAAGCGCTCATTGATCCAGCTAGATCTGGTGCGGTTGAAATTGTAGAGTTACTGCCTACACTAGGTGTTAAAAGGTTGGTATATGTGTCTTGTAATCCTGCAACATTAGCACGCGATACGCTCAAGTTAATTGAGTCTGGATTTACGCTTGAAACTGCAGGGGTGATGGATATGTTTCCTCAAACTGCTCATGTAGAATCCATTGCTTTATTCACTCGATGATAAGTATCAATATCAGCACCTAAACTTTGGATTATTATCAAGATAACGTCTTGCAGAAATCTTATCCAATTTCAAGTTTAATCAACGGTGTGGACGAAGCGAAAGGTTCATTTTGTACGCCAACTGGACGATTTAAAATCAGTGAAAAAATTGGCGATAATGTAGAATTAGATACTGTATTTATTGCCAGAATGCCAACAGGTGAGATTTATTCAGAACAATTATTTAATGAACAAGCCGATAAAGATTGGATATTAACTCGAATCTTATGGCTTGATGGGGTTGAAAGAACATAATAAAAACACGCATGAGCGCTATATTTATATTCACGGTTTGCTCGATGAATTTATGATGGGTATTCCTAAGTCAAAAGGCTATATTCGCATGCGGAATCAAAATATTATTGAATTATTTGAAAGGGTTCACATAGGGGAAGATGTTGCTATAATTGAACGATGAATCAGTTAATACAATACTTGCCAAAGAAGGCCTTCGAACATTTGCAAACCAATCAAGATGCAGTTTTGATTGACGTGCGTTGTGAGGCAGAAAATAAATTTGTTGGCAGACCTGTTGAATGTATTTTTGTACCTTGGCTTGATGACCCTGATTGGGAGCCTAATGAGGGTGAATTTATTGCCGCTATTAAACGTTTTATTGGCGAGAAAAATAATTTCTTAGAACGTGAGATTATTTTAATTTGTCGTAGTGGTTATCGTTCAAATGATGCAGGAAAATGCTTAATTGAGCATGGTTTTACCAATGTGGCGCATGTCGTTAGTGGCTTTGAAGGGGATCTTGATGAAAATGACCAGCGAGGCAATTTAAATGGTTGGCGTCATAATGGCATACCTTGGTTGCAATGTTAGGTGAGTAAAATACTAAATATCTATTTAGATAAACGTATGTTGTTTATCTTTTTAAATGGCGTTGCTAGTGGTTTCCCATGGGTGATTATCGGCTCAGCCATGACTTTATGGCTTAAAGATGCCGGATTAACACGCACGGCAATTGGTTTTTTTGGCTCAATTTTTTTCGTTTATTCTATCAATTGGCTATGGGCGCCATTACTTGATAGAGTTAAAATCCCATTTTTAAAAACACTTGGTTTTAGACGCAGTTGGTTGCTACTTTTACAAGTCTTATTGTTTTTTTTAATCATCGCTATATCATGGACAGACCCTAAAATAAGTATCGTTTGGGTGTCGTTACTCGCATTATTAATTGCCATCACCTCAGCTACTCAAGACATTGTTATTGATGCTTATCGCATTGAAATAATTAGCGAAAGCAAGGATGGTAAAATTGCTGCTGCCGCCGCCGCTTCAACAAGTGGCTGGTGGTTTGGCTTTGGCTTTTTGGGTGCATTCTCACTCTACTTAGCAGATTATTCTAACAATTGGTCAATGGTGTATTTTGTCATGAGTTTTTTTGTGCTAGGCTTTATGCTAACAACGCTACTCATGCCAAAGGAGGCGCATTCAAGTCAAACAACCACTGACACGCCAGAACAATGGTTAGGTGAAACTTTCTTTAGCCCGCTTAAAGATTTCTTTAACCGTTTTGGCACAACGGCTATTTTAATTTTACTGTTCATTATGTTTTTTAAAATTGGCGAAGCGTTTCTTGGAAAAATGTCGTTGGTTTTTTATGATGATATCGGTTTTTCTAAGACTGATATAGCTACCTATTCAAAACTTCTAGGCTCAACTTTGACCATTATTTTTTCAATCATTGCAAGTTTTGTTAGCATTCGTTTTGGACTTCTTAAGGGCCTGGTTATTGGTGGCGTATCAATGGCATTGACTAATTTGATGTATAGCTACTTAGCAACAATTGGAGCAGACAAGGAGTTTTTAGTATTAACCATATTTTTAGATAATTTCACTTCCGCCTTTTCAACCGTGGCATTTGTGGCATTCATCTCCTATTTGGTTAATAAAACTTACACTGCCACACAATACGCTTTAATGTCCTCTATGGGTAATTTGGGTAAAATTTTATTTGCTAGTAGCAGTGGCTTGTTGGTAGATAGGTTAGAAGGTAGAGGCTGGGTCGTTGCTTTTGGTGGCGAATGGGTGGTATTTTTTGCCATTACGGCACTCATGGTCATTCCTAGCCTTATTATGCTATTTTGGATTGGCAAAAAATTTAAACATTTATTTATATAATGGGTCCTATTATGATGGATGTGTCAGGATTGGCACTGACCATACAAGAAAAACAACAATTGATTAAACCCTCTATTGGTGGTGTTATTCTGTTTGGGCGTAATTTTGAATCTATTGAACAAGTAACTTTGTTAATTAAAGACATTCGCCAAGTTAATAAAAACTTGCTGATTGCTGTTGATCACGAAGGTGGGCGAGTGCAACGTTTTCAAACCGGATTTACTCACTTGCCAGCCATGGCAAAATTAGGTGTATTGTATGATAAAAATCCAAATATAGCGATAGATAAAACATTTTCTTGTGGGTTTGTCTTGGCGTATGAATTGTTAACCATTGGTGTGGATTTTTCTTTTGCACCTGTGTTGGATGTTAATTATGACACTTCCAAAGTGATTGGTGACAGAGCTTTTCATTCTAACTCTGATGTGATTGTAAAATTAGCAAACAGTTTAATTAATGGCATGCACAAAGCGGGTATGAAATGTGTTGGTAAGCATTTTCCAGGACATGGATTTGTCACCGCAGATTCACACCTTGACTTGCCAATAGATGACAGACCAATGAGTGATTTGTTACAAGATATGGAACCCTTTCAGGGGTTAATTAATCATGGACTTGATGCACTCATGCCTGCCCATGTTGTTTATACTCAAGTAGACGACAAACCAGCAGGGTTCTCCTCTAAGTGGATTAAAGATATTTTGCAAAATCAACTCAAATTTAAAGGTGTTATTTTTAGTGATGATTTATCTATGCAGGGCGCACATTTTATTAAAGATATAACCGATAGAGTAAAAACATCATTGAATAGTGGTTGCGACATGGTGCTTGTATGTAATCATCCTGAGCTAGTCACGCAAATAATTGACAAGGATTGGGGTGTGGTGAGTGAAAAATTACAATCAATGCAAGGCTTTTATGGATTTAAGTCCGATAAAATCAACCATCAGCAACATTTAACAACCATTAGAGATTTATTATGAACAATGACAATACACAAAATTTTGAAATTAGGCTTCTAGATGCAGTCAGAAAAACCCTTATTGCTGTTGCTAAAGACACTATGACCCAATCAGGATTAAAGCACCCGCTTAGTCAAGCAACACAAAAAATGATAACCGATTGTTTAGATATTGTAACCAGTAGACAAATTGCCATTGAAAAATCTTCAGGCTCTCATACTAGGATGAAACCTGTTTACACTGATAAACAAACTGTGCAAAGTTTTTCAATTGATGATTTAAAGAAAACTTTAAATTAAGATTTTCGATAAACCTCTTTTCGGTGTTTAATCTTGATGATAGTGATAATTACTTGTTTTTCGATAATTTCCTAAATAACCCAATAAAACTGCCTATACGCATTCTAAAGTAGGGTGATAACTCGCCTATCAGTCTCTTCCCCAAGTTCGGATTATTGGTAAGTTTAGTTCTGATGGCATGTAGTATTTTTTTCTGTTGGTGTTTATCAATCTTTTTAAGGTCTTTGACAACTTTATCATCAAATAGTAGTTTATAAATCAAGTGATTTTTCTAACTCATCTATACTGATTAGATTGCGATTTTTGTCTTGTGAACGTTGTTGTGCTTGATGGTAATCTAGCATATAATCTAGGCAATTATTCAGCGCTTCTTTGACAAAAAAACTTTTAGGGCGTTTGGTCACTTCTGCAAGTTTCGTTAGTTTGGCTTGGGTATTTTTATTTAGTCTGACTGATAGCATGATGTACTCCTAAGTATTACATGTCATATTTGTATGACATTACAGTATAATTTTATTATGCGAGACGGGTTTATACAAATTCTAAATTTGCATACGAACTAATCAGCCATTTTGTGCCCACTTGCTTAAATTTTATTTGTATCCTGACAGAATCGTCTTGACCTTCGAAGTTCAACACTGTTCCTAATCCAAATTTGGCATGTTTAACTGGAGCACCGATGAATAATTGGCCATCAGATTTGGGTGTGATATTTTGATTAAAAGTATTATCAGCATTGTAATTTTGTATTGTTGCACTAAATTTAGCCTTAATTTTATTTAAATATCTACTTGGAATTTCGTCTAAAAAACGTGAAGGATAAGCGTGTAAAAACTCTCCGTGTAAAAAGCGTTTAATGGCATAAGAAAGTGATAATTTTTTCATGACGCGAGTCATGCCCACGTAGCACAACCGTCTTTCTTCATCCATTAAATGTGGTTCATCCTTGCTTTGTCTGGAAGGAAACAAGTCCTCTTCCATGCCGACCAAAAATACATATGGAAATTCTAGCCCTTTGGCTGAATGTATAGTCATGAGTTGCACATTTTGGTTAATGGTATCGCCACTAAAATCTAGTGATGCTAAAGAGATAAATCCTACCACTTCGTTCATCTCGCTATCTTGTTCATGGTTATATTGTTGCGCTGCGGTGATTAGCTCTTCTAGATTTTCTTTCTTGCTACCAGCTTTATCAGTTTTGTCATTAGAATAATGCACCATTAATCCTGATGTGTTAAGCAAGTTGGCTACTTTTTCAGATAAACCTAGGTACTTTGTGTTATCTGTCATTTGCTCAATTAGCTTGATAAATCCATTTAATGCGTTAGCAGAACGAGTTGGTAAGGTGGATGATATTTGTATGGCTGCTTGAAAAAGACTGGTGTGGTTGTCTTGTGCAAATGTGCGTATTTTTTCAACTGTTGTATTTCCAATACCGCGAGTTGGAAAATTAACCACACGCTCAAAGGCAACATTGTCAGCTGAATTTTCTATCAAACGCAGATAGCCTAAAGCGTTTTTAATCTCAGCACGCTCTAAAAACCTTAAACCACCATAGATAATATAAGGAATGTTGTATTTTATTAGCGCTTCTTCAAAGATGCGAGATTGAGCATTAGACCGATACAAAATGGCACAATCACTAGGTGATGCATCATCAGTGATTAATTTTTGAATACTGCTGATGACATAATCTGCCTCATCTGTTTCAGTTCGTGCTTTATAAACATCAATCAATTCACCATTGCCAGCATCAGTCCAAAGAGATTTACCCATACGATTGGTGTTATGGGCAATTAAGGCGTTAGAAGCGTTTAGAATATTACCAGTTGAACGATAATTTTGTTCTAAGTGGATGGTTTCAATGGGAAAAAAATCTGTGTATAGTTTGGTGATATTTTCTATTTTGGCCCCGCGCCAGCCATAAATAGATTGGTCGTCATCACCCACACAAAATACTCTATTATTACCACTAAACAATAATTTAATCCATTTATATTGCACCGTATTGGTGTCTTGAAACTCGTCCACTAAAATGTGCTCAAAGCGCGCTTGATAATGATTAAGCAAGTCCGTGTTATTTTTTAATAACTCATAACTACGTATCAGTAGTTCTGCAAAATCAATTAAGTCATTTGTTTGACAGTGTGCCTCATAGAGTTCAAACACTTCAAGATTATTTTTAATAAAATAGTTATAACCAGGGTCAATGTCTTGTGCGCGAATACCTTCGTCTTTTTGATTGTTAATAAACCACTGCACTTTTCTAATGGGAAACTTAGATTCGTCAATGTTATTTTCTTTCATTAAACGTTTGATAATGCGAAATTGGTCTTGTGCATCTAAGATTTGAAAGCCAGAAGTCAACCTAGCTTTTTCATAATGAGCACGCAATAATCGGTGTGCCAAGCCATGAAATGTTCCCACCCACATACTTTGAATAGGACGCCTTAATAGAATGCTTAACTTTTCACGTATTGCAGCAGCAGCTTTATTGGTAAAAGTAACCGCCAGAATGGCATCAATGCGAATATCTTTTTGTGTGATTAAATAGACAATTCTATGGGTTAAAACTCTGGTCTTGCCACTGCCTGCACCTGCTAGTATCAAAACATTTTTTTCATTATTGAGTGTGACTGATTGGCATTGTTTGTCGTTTAGGCCATTCGTTATTTCAGATAAATTCATTTTTTTCTTGTCTTATGGGATTAAATGGTTATAATATTACCTTTCTCTTATATTAATTGGAAAGATGAGTTGATATAAGTAAACAAAATTATAAACACTATTAAGGAGTATCAGTAATGACTTATTATGAAGGCGTTAAAAAAATGGAAGAAATGAGCGTAAACGATAACTATATTCAAGGCTGGGTTGCAGGTTTCTTAAATAATCCTGAAATTGAAGAGCAAAGAATTACTGACGAGTGGGAATCAGGTTATGAAGATGGTAAAGAGCGCACAGACACCAACTTTACAAACTTCTGCTAGACCGTTTAAAAGAATCTTATAAGAAAAACCCCGTTATCGGGTTTTTTTATGCGTTAACCATGATGGAGAATAATTGGCAATATCATGCAAGATATGCGCTTAAAGGCGCCAACCAAAGTAACGATTTTTTCAAAACAAAGGCATTCAAAGACCAAACTTTTCCCATTAAAATTCCCTTAGAATTTGCACAACTGATTGATAAAAACAACAAAAATGACCCCTTGCTAAAGCAAGTTATCAGTGCTAAAGTTTTATCAAAAAGCGCAAATTTTAGTTTATCACCACTAGAAGATGAAAAGTATTCCCCTGTGGCTGGACTTATTCATAAATATCCAAATAGAGTATTATTAATTGCTTCACAAGTTTGTGCCATTCATTGCCAATATTGTTTTAGGCAAAACTTTAACTATACTGAGCACGATGCTATTAGCAATTGGAATGAAGTACAAAATTATATTATTAATAATATAAAAATTAATGAAGTGATATTAAGTGGCGGTGACCCGCTGAGTTTGAGTGGCGATAAACTTAGCGTATTGATTGATAATATTGCAAATATTGCACACATAAAAACACTACGCATTCACACGCGTAGTGCTGTTGTGACACCTAATAGAATAACTAACAAATTATCGGATATACTTAACCAGTCAAGATTAAATGTTGTCATGGTATTACACACAAACCACGCACAAGAGTTGTCCGCTCAATTTGCACAAAAGATTACCAAGCTGAGCGGTATTACTTTGCTCAATCAATCAGTATTATTAAAAGGTGTGAATGATTCAATAGAAGAACTGACAGAGCTTTGTTTGAAGTTATTTGATTTGGGCATATTCCCCTATTATTTACACATGTTGGATAAAGTGCAGGGCGCGCAAGATTTTTTAGTTAAAGATGATTATGCCATTCAACTACATCAGCAATTAAAAAACAACTTAAGCGGATATTTGGTGCCTAGGCTGGTGCGTGATAATGGCAACCATTCTAAAGATTGGCTACTTTGAGATAGCTTTTTCTAAAGCCATCATGTCCATTTCACCCATGTGGTAATCAACCAAATTGCCGTTTGCTCTATAAATATAAGTACTTGGCATGCCAAGTACTTCACCAAATTTTGTAAATTGATCGCCGTTTTTATCATCAAAAAGGATGATGGGGTAATTCACCATAAATGTATCAGTAAATTCAATAATGGCTGCTTTATCAGTTTGCTCATAATCAAGCCCTAGAATAAGAACCTTGTCTTTATTTTTTTCATAGAATTCAACAAAAGCTGGAATTTCTTTTAAGCAAGGTGGACACCAAGTTGCCCAAAAATTAACCACTAAGTATTTACCTTGAGTGGATTTATTGGTATGTATATTGCCATTAAGGTCGGTTAGAGAAAAATCAGGCACTTTGATTCTTCTCTCCTCTTGCCACACATCATTAGCAGATTTGACAATGTCATCAACGCTGATTGCCTGAACAATATTTAAAGCAAAAAATAGCGAGCATATAAAACCAAATTTGACAATTTTATTGCCTAATTGAGATGTGCGCCTTGTGGGTATAATGGAATTTTTTGCCATATTTATTTAGTCATGAGTACAATCATTTATCACAATCCAAGATGTTCGAAATCAAGAACAACGTTAGCTATTTTAGAACAAAAAAATGTTGATTTTGAAATAATTAAATATTTAGAAAATCCACTCACCAGTAGCGAACTCAAACAATTATTAACCGATTTGAACCTTGAGGCTAGATCACTCATGCGCAAAGGTGAACCTGAATACAAAGAACAAGGTTTAGATCATAAAGCTTTAACTGAAAATCAATTAGTTAGTGCCATGGTCAAAACCCCAAAATTAATTGAACGACCCATTGTAAGAACAAACAAAGGCGTTGTTATCGGTCGTCCACCTGAAAATGTTTTGTCCATTCTCTAAATTCATTTGGAAAGCTTTAGTCAATAAAGTAGGGTTGATAGATGACCTTCACGTGCTTCAATGTTAGAGTAATAAGCATCATCCAGTCCTTCAACCACTGAACTTTTAACCACATCTACTTGCAACAGCTCTTTACTCCATGCACTTAGATGTTTAAAATCATCAAGTGATAAAATATTTTTGGTAAATTCATTAATCCAACTTAGGCGTATAAATATTGGTGCAAAGGCGGCATCGATGATTGAAAAACTATCACCATTAAAAAACTTGGCATTATTTTTAACAACTTCAATTTTGGCCAGTTTGTCAAACAAAGATCTTTTTGATATACGGAATTTTTCCTCATCGCCCGTTACTACACCAAATAGATCGTCAAATAGGGTTGATGAAAATTGAATCCATGAACGATTCTCAGCTTTTTGAATAAGGTTGCTAGGGTGTAGATTGGTTTTGCTAATATCATTAATAAATTCAGTAATCACGGAAGATTCAAAGATAATTCTCTCATCTGCTTTTAATAAAGGCACTTGTCCAGTTGGGGAAATTTGCTTAAACCAATCAGGTGGATTCATTGGATTGATGTGGTTTAATTCAAAATCAAGTTTTTGTTTATTTAGCAAAATAATGGCGCGTTGTGCAAATGGACAAAGTTTAAAGCTGATCAGTTCTAGTTTCATAATTCCTCGATTGATTGTTGTATTATCCTCTGTGATAAGGGTGATTAGTAAGTAATGAATGGGCGCGATAAATTTGCTTCACCGCTAGTAACCTTGCAAATGCGTGTGGTAATGTTAAATTTGACAAACCCCATAATTGATGGGCAGTATTTTTGACTAATTACAATCAGGCTTATTTGTATATATTAAGTGTTTTCCAATCCTGACCAAAGTTTTTCTAATTTATAAAATTCTCTGGTTTTTTCCGTCATAATATGAACCACAACTTCTGCCAAGTCTATCAACACCCAATGCCCAGTCTCAGTGCCTTCAATGCCCAACATTTTCATATTAAGGCGCTTGGCCTCAATTTTAAGATTATTGGCGATACTACGCACATGTTGAACGGATCGGCCTGTGACAATAACAATGGCCTCAATATCAGCACTTTGTTCTAAAATTTTTAAGGTGACGATATCTTCACCTTTTAATTCTTCAATGGTATCAGTAACGGTCTTTAATTGTTGTTCTAAATTCATGAGGTATTAATATAATCAATAATAGATTCTGGCAATAGTCTAGATAAGTTTTTATAGTTGTGTATTTTACCGTGAATAGTGCTTGAAGAAATATCAAGCATTTGATTATTTGCAAAAAAGACAAACCCAGTCTTTTGTTTTGTTAAATCATTAACCACACTGGTTAATTTAAAACCATATTTTTCTTGATGTATTAAAGCACCAGATCTAGCAATGACCACTATGTGGCAATATTGATAAAAAGTTTGATATTCTTTCCAACTGTTCAGTGTGTTAAAACTATCCATCCCCATGATTAAACAAATAGAATCATTTTGATGTTCTGATTGAATGTGTTTGAGTGAGTCAATGGTGTAGGAGTCTCTATTTTTTTCAATTTCTCTAGCATCTATTGAAAGCATGTTAAATTCTTTAACGGCTAAGTGCAACATATCCATACGTTGATTGACACTAAAATTGAGTTGCTCTTTATGTACAGGTTCAGCGCAAGGCATTAAAAATAATTTTGATAATCCAAGCTCAATTTTAAGTTGAGCGGCGTTTTTCAAATGCCCATAATGAACAGGATCAAACGAGCCACCAAAAAAGCCAATCATTGTAAACAATTCAAAACTTAGGCTTTTTTGCAATACTCATAACATAGCCTTAATTTCTGCTTGGGTTAGCGCATCTTCGGGATAAGGGATTTTTCCTTGTTGCATACCATTAACATAATTAACAAAATCGGCCTCGTTATCAAGCAATAAAAAAGCATTCCCTTGTTTTTGTTCACCCATTGTTGTGTTAACTTTTGCGCCGTAGTCATGCCCACAATGTAGCATTACATCATCATCAATACGTTTGAGTTTTTGCATGGAATGAAACAATTCGTTAATATTACCACCAGACAATGAACAATGCCCCGCCCCATAAACAAACAAAGTATCACCAGTAATAATATGCCCATCTAACAAATAACAAATACCACCAGCGCTGTGTCCTGGTGTGTTGATAATTTTAGCTGGTGTATTGCCGATAAAAACAGTGTCGTTGTTTTCAACTGTTTCAGGTAGGCTGTCAATTTGCAAATAGGGTACTTCATTAACACCCACTGTTATTTTAGCGCCTGTCGCTTCTACAATTTCATCAACGGCATTGGTATGGTCAAAGTGCCAATGAGTTAACCAAATATCAGTGAGTGTGTAACCTTTATCATGTATCCGTTGAATAAACAAGGGTGCGTCCCATGCTGGATCAACAATGGCGCAGGTTTTTGTGCTATGGTCAAAGACAAAGTGAATGGAGTCTTCTAAAGCGCCGATGTGGTAGAGTATTTCCAGTGTGTAAGTTTTTTCTTTAAAAGTTCCTATGTCCATGTCATTCATTTTACCAATTATGTCTTGACTAATTCAACTTAGAGATTATAATCTAAATTTGTCTGCTGACAAGTCAGTAATATGGTGGTGTTTTGGGGGCTATAGCTCAGCTGGGAGAGCACGACACTGGCAGTGTCGGGGTCAGCGGTTCGATTCCGCTTAGCTCCACCACAAGCAAAAGAAAACGTTATGTCGCCTTCGTCTATCGGTTAGGACCCCAGGTTTTCATCCTGGTAAGAGGAGTTCGATTCTCCTAGGCGATGCCATTTATTTTGCCTGTTTGCAAAATATTTAATTTATTTACCTACAAGTTCTCAATTAAAATACCTTTGTCGCGTTCGTCTAGTCTGGCTGAGGACCCTAGGATTTCATCCTAGTAACAGGAGTTCAAATCTCTTACGCGACGCCATTTCATGTTCACATGAGTGCTAATATTGTTATGAGTTTGTTAAGTATTATTATCCCAAATCGACTCATTGGTCAGCGTATTGATGCTGCAATGGCGCAAATGTTGCCTAACTATTCACGTACTAAAATCACCCAGTGGATAAGATCTGGCAATGCCCTAATTCATCATAAAACTTTTAAACCTAAGGAGAAAGTCTTAGGTGGTGAGATGGTTGCCTTATCAATAAAAATTGAAAAAACCAACGCGTGGTTGGCAGAAGATATTGCCATTGACGTGGTGTATGAAGATGAAGCGATTATCATTGTTAATAAGCCAGTAGGCTTAGTAACACACCCTGGTGCAAGCAATTGGGCAGGAACACTAGCTAATGCATTATTACATTACGATTCATCTTTAGCCAATCTTGACCGAGCTGGCATTGTTCATCGCTTGGATAAAAATACCTCAGGATTGATGGTTGTTGCACGCAGTGAATATGCACAAAAGTATTTAACCGAGCAATTACAAACCCATAGCATCTCACGAGAATATTCAGCCATTGTCTATGGTCATATGATTTCTGGCGGCACGGTTGATGAGCCAATAGGTCGTGACCCTAAAGATAGAATTAGACAAGCAGTCGTTGAGGGTGGCAAAGATGCATTTACTCATTATCGCGTTATTGAACGTTTTGCATACCACACCCACGTTAAGGCAATTTTAGAAACAGGGCGCACTCATCAAATTCGAGTACACCTATCATTTATTGGACATCCGCTGATTGCTGATCCGATGTATGGTGGTAAAATTCGCTTTCCCAAAAAAGCAGACGAGCAATTAAAAAACGTACTTAAAAAATTCAATCGTCAGACCCTTCATGCCAAAAAACTCACCCTCTCACACCCAATATCTGGTGAATTAATGTCATGGAAAGCACCATTGCCGCAAGACATGCAAAATTTATTGCAAGTATTAGCCAAATTTGATGCAAACTAAGCCAAACTTTCCAAGCGGTGTTAAGTTGTTTTCTCAACCCCGCGATATCTAGAAGATGACGCGCGAGTGTTGGTCATTATGATAATCTGAATCTTTCAACGCACACAGGCGACATTCCTGATGCCGTCTAATATTTGCTTACCAGTCTACTGTTATTACTTGTGAAAAAGTAAAAAGGTGTGGTTTACGTGGTGATGACTCGGTATTGCTTATGATGCGGGGTTGGCAAGGGATTTTAAACGGCGTGATCGGGTCGTTTATCACCCCGGTTTAACGAGTACGATTTATTAATACTAATACATTTTGGTGCAGCAATGAGGTATTTGAACAATTTATTACCAAGGATAAAAAATTGAGTACAGCTTATTCTTAATGATTTAGAGGTTAAGATAATCAGTGGCGGAAATTAATGCACCGTTGGACAGGAAAAAGAGTGTATTTTCTTTTCCATGGTTATTGTTCTTTGTTATCTTTGAGTTTGCCACTTGCGTAAAAATCCATTTCCTTAGTAAATGGATTAAGGTGGTAATAATGCCGTGGTTTTTGTTTGCGCTGTTTTTGCTGCACCACACAACCCACGACTTCAAACTCTCCTTTGAGTTCAATATCATCATGTTGGGTATTTAAACAGACTAAAAATTTATTTGAACCACGCTCAATATACTGGCGAAAATATAGCTCATCATCAAAACGTACAATAGCGTAAGCACGATTATGGATTTGCATGCCAGGATCAATAATGACAATGCAATTTTCACTAAATTCTGGCGTCATGTAGTTACCTAAATTTTGCAGTGCAAATGGCTCAGAGTTGGTTGAGCAATTTGTTTGAAATAGTTCTTGTGGCGTATCTAAGTCTGACATTTTTTACAATAGAATGTGAATCGGTTGATCTTGTATAATTCTAATCATTTTACCCTTGCAAAGATGGCATGTTTTATTTTCACAAACATACACAGATAAATTCTGGGTGAAATGCTCAGGATTGCCATCAACTTGAGAAAATCTTGCAAGGTTGTGTCACCTGTTTTACGTTGCGGATTAATACTTACCATAAACAAATTCTCACAAGCATAGATCCCACGACGCTCAATTGTGTTAATTTTTTTTATTAGCCAATGTTGTTATTAAATATTTAGGTATAGCCCAACGAAAATTTTCTCGATGTAATATTATTCAATTCACTTTTTGACTGATAATTAAAGGTGTAAGCCCGTGCTTAGTGATTTCAATTTCTGGAAGTTCAGGCATATAAAAAGGTTAAAAATAACATACATCAAGAAAAATACCTTATTATAATAATCAACTTTAATAACTACGGAGAGAAATATGTTTAATCGTATCAATTTGGTTCAGTGTAAAATAGCGCTTGGTTTTATTACTACTGCGATTGTGGTTTATTTGGTAGGTATGGATGTCATTATCAATCAGCATTATGCTTTTAGTGTGTGGCTACATGTATTGGCAGGCATTGTTTGGATTGGTTTGCTTTATTACTTTAACTTTGTTCAAGTGCCAGGTGTGAGTCAAGCGCTGGCCGACACTGATGGCCCTGGTCCAGCAGCCATTAGCAAATATATTGCGCCTCGTGCTTTATTGTGGTTTCGCATGGCAGCAGTAACTACTTGGATTTTAGGTTTGATGTTATTAGCACTACAATCTCGCGGCATGAACGGTATTATTGGCGCATTTACCCTTGCACAAGATTATCAAGTTATCGGTATCGGCGCATGGATGGGTACCATAATGGCATTTAATGTTTGGTTTATCATTTGGCCAAATCAGAAAAAGATTTTAGGTATGAAAGAGGCAACTGCAGAAGAAATTACAATAGCAAAAAAAAATGCAGCATTGGCATCAAGTATTAATGTTATTTTATCCATTCCAATGTTATTAACCATGCTTGCATGGCACTAAAATAAATCTTAGAACTTACAAAACAAAAAACCGAGGCAAGCCTCGGTTTTTTGTTATAATCCTATAATGAAAAAGATTTAAAGGAGAATGATAGATGAGTACAATGATAACCGAAGCACTTATTTTAGCAAGGTGCAGAGAGCAAAAAGCAAAAAATGTAGCAGAAACAATTTCTAATCAAGACAGAAGATTGACCCTAAAACATGATTCTTGGTAAATTGCAACCTAGATTAAAACTAAGGAGGTAAGACTTCCTTAGTTTTAACTTAATGTTTGTATCTTTAACAAAGCGAATTTAAGTCTAGTTACAGAAAGATTTAAAGCACTTTAAGACAAATAGAATTCATATTTTTGTAGTATTTTTACAATTTTTGTATCTTTTTTACAAAAAAACTTGACTGTTAAAAACAAATGCGTATAATTTATCACATCTTTGTAGTAATACAGAGTAACCGAAGCTAAAAGATTGGAAATTTCTTTTGGCATAACTTTTAAATTTTTGGAGACAAAAAATGAAAAAACAATTATTAATTGCTGCTGTTGCAGCAACAATGTCAGTAGCTGCTATAGCAGACATTTCAATTACAGGTGATGCTTATATATCTTTTGCTTCACAAAGAGTTGGATTAGTTCCTGATGGAAATGAGAATAACGACAACCAGCGCGTTCGTTTAAAAGTAGTTGGCTCTGCTGGTGATACTGGTGATACTAAAGTTACTGCAGTTATTCGTAGTGGTAGCCAAACTCGTGTAGATGAATCACCTACAGAGATAGATAACAATAAAGGTCTTCACATGGATAGTCTGTATATTACAACTAAAGCAGGTCCTATTAGCATTAAAGCTGGTGACTACTGGGATACAATTGGTTTAGGTGCACGTTCTTTAGGTAGAAGCAAGGCAAATGCATTTTCTGCATCAACTGAAGTTGGCGGTTGGAAGTTTGGCATATTTACTGCTGACGGCTCTAATAGCAATACTCGTGACAATACAAATATGAGTGTTTCTGGTAAAATTGGTCCAATTACAGTCGGTTTAGTACACAACCCTAAAGACTTTACAGATTTAACTCTTAAAGGTACATTTAACGATATTTCAGTTGAAGTTGAACAATGGAACGACAAAACAGATATTAATAACGACATAACTTTAATTCATGTTGGTGGTAAAGTAAATAACTTTAAATGGGATGTAGCACAAATCAAAAACGACGCTATATATATTAGTTCTGCTAATAACAAGTTAGCACCATTAGGTTCTATGTTAATTGGTACAGCTGCTCGTGGTGGTACAGCAACAGCTGTTGCTAATGTTGGTGACTTTACTAAAATCTTAGGTGTCGCAGTTAGTACTAAGTTAGCAGGTAATACAGTTAAGGCTATATTTACTAAAGACACTTACGGTGCTAGTGATAAAGTAGCAAGTACAGAGTTAATTGTTAGTCGTCCTTTAAGTGGCGCTACTTTAACAGTTAACATTGCTAAGCTTTCTGGTTTTGATGTTGAGAGCTTTAATGCCACTAACACAGGTCTTAGACTTGATGTTAAGTTTTAAGCTTAAAGTTGCAAAAAATTTAACTTAAATTTATAGAAATTTAAGTTAAATTTAAAAACCCTTAGTCTTAAAATAAGACTAAGGGTTTTTTATTTTTTAAATTTAAAACTTAACTGCCTGATAAAATTCAGACAGTTAAGTTTTAAATTTAAAAAATAAAAAACCATGAAAGATAGAGTAACTTTAAAAATAAATGGGGCAGATGCACAGAGTTTTCTGCAAGGACAGTTGAGTAACAATATTGCTTCTATTGGAGAGAATGAGTGGCAGTTAAATGCTTATTGCCAGCATCAGGGTAAGGTAATTGCTTTATTTTGGGTTACCAAAGTTAAAGGTAATTTTTATTTGAATTTTCCTGACAATTTGCAAAACAAAGTACTAAAGCGTCTTAATATGTTTATATTAATGGCAAATGTTGAAATAAAACAAGCCACTTTAAATACTAATCCACCAATTGATGTGATGAAACATCCTGAAGTATATTTAATAACTAGTGAAAAATTTGTACCACAAGAGCTAAATTTAGATATTGATGAAGTTGGAGTTAGTTTTTCAAAGGGCTGTTATCCTGGGCAAGAAGTGGTTGCACGTTTGCATTACTTAGGTAAGCCTAAGCGTTTTATGCGGTTATTTGAATGTGGACAAGTGCTTAACGTGGGTGACAAATTGATTGCACTTGGCTCAAAATCAACAAAAGCATCGGGCATTGTGGTGCGTTGTGTAAAATCAGCTGATAAATTAAGGTATTTAGCAACGATTGAAGTCAAGTATCAAGATAGCGAAATTACATGCAACGATGCTAAATTAACAAGGATTAAAAATGATTAAATTATTAAAGTTATTAACACTTTTACCCGTGAGTGTTTTTGCAACTAGTGAGCCGCTTACAACCTTAGACCTAACCAGTCATTGGGTAGGTTATATAGCACTTGTGTTGTTTGTGTTGGCTTATATTCTGGTAATGGTGGAAGAATTTACTCATTTTAGAAAATCCAAGCCTGTTATCTTGGTGGCAGGGGTTATTTGGGGGTTAATTGGCTGGGTCTACGCCAGTCAAGGTTTACCACATTCTGCTGAAGTAGCGCTTAGACACAATATATTAGAATATTCAGAGTTGTTTTTATTCTTATTAGTGGCAATGACTTATATTGAGGCCATGCGTGAAAGACAAATATTTGGAGCGCTTAAAGTTTGGCTGGTTAATAAAGGCTTAACTTTTAGACAACTTTTTTGGCTGACAGGATTTTTAGCCTTCTTTATCTCGCCAATTGCTGATAATTTAACCACAGCACTTATTATGGGTGCAGTCGTGTTAGCAGTAGGTGCAAGTAATCCACGTTTTGTATCCATTGCTTTTATTAATATTGTTGTGGCTGCCAATGCAGGTGGTGCGTTTAGTCCATTTGGTGATATTACCACGCTTATGGTATGGCAAAAGGGCATTGTTGAGTTCTCGCAATTTTTTAGTTTGCTAGTACCATCATTAATTAATTTTATCGTGCCAGCCGCTATCATGCATTTTTCTATTAAAAACGAGGTAGCCACCACGGGCAGCCAAAGTAAAGTTGATATTAAATTGGGTGGTATTACTATTCTTGTTCTCTTTATTATTACCATTATTACTGCAGTTAGTTTTCATAATTTTCTACATTTACCACCAGCAATGGGCATGATGACGGGTTTGAGTTATCTTATGATTGTTGCTTACTTTATCAGAAAATCTGAGCGTAAATTGCAGCAAGATGGGTTTGATGTGTTTAAAAAAGTAGCAAATGCAGAGTGGGATACTTTGTTATTTTTCTTTGGGGTGATTTTAAGTGTTGGGGGATTAAGCTTTATGGGTTATTTGGCACTTACTTCTGAGATTATGTATTTATCTTTAGGGGCAACTTATGCTAATATTTTGGTGGGTGTGTTGTCTGCCATTGTCGATAATATTCCAGTGATGTTTGCAGTATTAAGCATGAACCCTGATATGTCATTAGGTCAATGGTTATTAGTAACACTCACAATAGGGGTGGGCGGTAGTTTATTTTCAGTGGGTTCTGCTGCAGGTGTAGCACTAATGGGCCAATCAAAAGGGCTTTATACATTTGGCTCACATCTTAGGTGGACGGGCGTGATTGCACTTGGTTATGCTGCAAGTATTGGTGCGCATCTATTAATGAACGACGCTTTATTTGATGTGCCAGTCTGAGCTATGCTTATTAGTTGATATTGGTAATACTGCTATCAAATGGCGCTTGAATGATGAAACTAATTCAGCACTTATTAAAGAATTCAATATAACTAAATTACCAAAAGCAGATAAAATTTTTGTTAGTTGTGTGGGTGATTGTCGTATATTAGATGGGCTTAATAATGTGCATTTTGTTAAGATTGAGCGTATGTTTAAATCTTTAGAATGTGGCTATCAAATTCTGTCTACATTGGGCCCTGACCGTTGGTTGGCAATGCTGGCTAGTATTGAACGTTATTCCAAACAAAATTTGCTAATTATTGATGCAGGTACTGCGCTGACTTTTGACTTAGTATTAGCTAATGGTAAACATCAAGGAGGGCTTATTATGCCTGGTTTGAGTGCATTAAGACATAGTTTTGCTCAATTTTCTAGCGGTGCTCAACAACTATCTTTAGGTTTGACTACAAATAACACCCAAGAAGGTTGGCTAGTTGGTACAAGTCAGATGATGATAGGTGCTATTAATACACAAATTGAGCAATATTTGAATAATTATAGTGATTTAATTGTTTTACTGACAGGTGGTGATGCTAAGATAATTGCATTAAAACTTCATCATCAGGTTAAACTTCATCAAAATTTAGTGCTAGAGGGCTTGTATAGCTACGCGCAAACATAATAAAGCGTTGCATTCAGCTTTGGTATAATTTACTCATTTAATTTTAAGTCAAGACGATAATGCAAGACAGACGAATTTTATCAGGCATGCGACCTACAGGCCAGCTTCATTTGGGCCATTATCATGGCGTTTTGAAAAATTGGCTAGCGTTACAAAATGAATATGATTCTTACTTTTTTGTGGCTGATTGGCACGCATTTACTACGCATTATTCAGATAAGATAGATTTAAATACTAACGTCATAGAAATGGTGGTTGATTGGTTGGCTGTAGGTATTAATCCAAATATTTCAACAATTTTTGTACAATCTAAAGTGCCTGAGCATGCAGAACTACACTTGTTGCTTTCCATGTCAACGCCTTTAAGTTGGCTGGAGCGTGTTCCTTCATATAAGGATCAACAGTTTAAATTAAACACTAAAGATTTAACAACTTATGGATTTTTGGGTTACCCTTTATTGCAAAGTGCAGACATATTAATTTATAAAGCAGGGCTTGTACCAGTAGGTGAAGATCAAGTGGCGCACATTGAGCTGACACGTGAAGTAGCTAGGCGTTTTAATTATCTTTATGGTCGTGAAATTGATTTTGAAGAAAAGGCTGAAATTGCCATTAGTAAAATGGGTAAAAAACAAGCTAAATCGTACCGCTCATTGCGTAAAGCCTACCAAGAAACAGGCGTTGATGAGACTTTAATAAAGGCGCAAGCTCTACTACAGCAACAACAAAATATTACTCTGGGTGACAAAAAACGGCTTTTAGGTTATATTGAAGGTGTGGGTAGGATCATTTTGCCTGAACCTGAACCATTATTAACAAAAGCTTCAAAAATGCCAGGGCTGGATGGTCATAAAATGAGTAAATCTTATGGTAATACGATTTCCTTGAGAGATAGTGCCGAACAAACACAAGCTAAAATTAAGCGCATGCCAACTGACCCTGCTAGAATCAAGCTGACCGATGTAGGCAATCCAAAAAAATGCCCAGTATGGCAACTACACGAAGTGTATTCAAATAAATCAACTTGTGATTGGGTGGTGGAAGGCTGTACTAAGGCGAAAATGGGTTGTGTAGAATGTAAACAGCCTATTATTAATGCCATTGAAGAGGAGTTAGCACCTATACAAGAGCGCATTGCTAAATACCAGATAGACTCAGGGCTTATTAAGCAAATTATTTTTGAGGGTTCTGAAAAAGCTAGAAGTGTCGCGAAAGAGACCATGATGGAGGTTCGAGAAGCAATGGGTATTAATTATTAATACCTAATCATTATGCTATAATTATCTGCCTATTGATAGTACACTTAGAAAGGAGGAAATAATGATTATTTTACAAGAAGGGTTCAAACGGACTTGAGTAATCAAATATTTTTTCAAATCATACAAATAGTCACTATAAATGGCTATTTTCGTTGCGTAGGTTTCAATTAACAAAGAGAAACCATCAAAAAAGACAAAACCATTTCTTTATTAATGGAAGACTTGGAAGATGATTCTTTAAAGCCTGGTATGAGAATTTTAAGACACATCTATAATAGTGAAGATGATGATGTTGTAATTTATGCAAATTCAACTCATTTGCAAGAAGAGGCTATCGCAATTAGGAATTTGCTTAATTTTTATGAAAATATCAGTGCTGGTGTTGCTGCTGATATTGAGATGATTAAAAAATCTTAAAAATCAATGATTATTGCTATTTATAAACAATCTGAACCTTTTATTACGTGTCTTAGAGAGTAAAATAAAAACCCGAATTTTGTATATAGAGTTTGAAAAATTTATCGATATCTTAAATGACTGAAAGATTACAAAAACTTATTGCTAGCGCAGGCTATGGTTCTCGCCGTTGGGCAGAGCGCTTAATTGAGCAGGGGCGTATTGAGGTTAATAACAGAACCGCCAGTATTGGTGATAAGGTTGGAATAACGGATTGTGTTAAGATTGATGGGCGAAAAATTGATTTAAGTCGCTATCTTGAGCAAGAAACGAAAGTTATTATTTTGAACAAGCAAGCAGGCGTTATTTGTTCTAATTCAGATGATAAAGGGCGAAAAAGTGTTTATAGTTTATTGCCTAAAGAGTCGCGCTGGGTTATGGTGGGGCGCCTTGATTTGAACACTTCTGGTCTATTGCTTTTTACGAATAATGGCGATTTAGCTAACAAGCTCATGCATCCTAGCTCGCAAATTGATAGAGAATATGCGGTTAGGGTATTGGGTCAGATTGAGAGTAAGGATTTAAAAAAAATGACTCAAGGTGTTGAGCTTGATGACGGTTTTGCTAAGTTTAACCAAATAACATTTGGTGGCGGTCAGGGCGCTAATCGTTGGTATAAAGTCGTACTTAAAGAGGGGAGGAAGCGTGAGGTGAGGCGTTTATGGGAAGTATTAGGGTTTAAGGTATCACGTCTTATCCGTATTCGTTTTGGTGAGATTCGTCTGCCTGATAATCTTAAAGCCAATCAATATGATTATTTAAAACCTGGGCAAGTGAAGTTATTGCTTGATGCTGTAGAACGATAACAACTTTATTTCTTGTAAAAAACTTGATGTGTAAGTTAATTACTGCTATCAATTTTATTGATAGAATATCTTAACTTAAACTTGGTTAAGGCAGAGATAAAATGTTTAATGAATGAATTAAATACAGACGGTGTTTTTTGGCGCTATGATTTTCACCGTGTTTAGTGTTGTTTTGTTCGTGTACTTGAATTTTTTTAGCGATGGATTATCGTTTTAAAAATCCAGTGCTATCACGTATAATTGCACTTTTAATCTTTATTTTTTTTTAAGTATTAATGTCTAATTATAAATCCAGTCTAAACCTTCCAGCCACCCAATTCGCCATGAAGGCAAATCTTGCCAATCGTGAAGGCGGATTTTTAAAAAAATGGCAAGATGATGGACTTTATAAACAAATTCGTAATCAAAACAAAGGCAAACCAAAATTTGTTTTACACGACGGTCCTCCTTATGCAAATGGCGATATTCATATTGGTCACGCGGTTAATAAGGTTTTAAAAGATATGATTGTTAAATCAAAATCTTTGTCAGGTTTTGATGCGCCGTATGTCCCAGGTTGGGATTGTCACGGCTTGCCAATTGAGCTTAATGTTGAAAAAAAACATGGCAAAGTAGGCATTAAAATTGATGCTAATACGTTTAGGGCAGAATGTAGAAAATATGCCGACCAACAAGTAACCAAGCAAAAACAAGATTTTCAACGTTTGGGTATTCTGGGCGATTGGGACAATCCATATTTAACCAAAGACTTTCAATATGAGGCTGATATTGTTCGCGCCCTAGGCCGGATTGTTGAAAATGGTCATGTGTCTAAAGGCTATAAGCCTGTGTATTGGTGTACTGAGTGTGGTTCTGCTTTAGCAGAGGCAGAAGTTGAGTATAAAGATAAACAATCAGAGGCGATTGATATTAAATTTAGAATTATTGATGATTCAATTTTTAATGTAAATATGCCAGTTTCAGTTGTTATTTGGACAACAACACCTTGGACATTGCCTGCTAATGAAGCTGTAGCACTCCATTCAGAAGTAGATTATGTGTTGGTTGATATTGGTAGTGAATATTTGTTATTTGCTCAAGCTTTGGCAGAGAATTTAATTAGCCGTTATGCTTTTGAGGCTACTATTAGCAAACAGACTTTTTCTGGTAGTGAACTAGAAGGATTAAAAGCAAAACATCCGTTTTACGATAAGCAAGTGCCAATTATTCTAGGCGAGCATGTAACAACTAATACTGGTACAGGTGCAGTACATATTGCACCTGCACATGGTCAAGAAGATTTTATTGTGGGGTTAAAATACAATCTACCTGTTGAGTGTCCAGTAGATAGTAAAGGTGTATTTTTTAAAGAGACTGAACTTCTAGGCGGTCAGTTTATTTTTAAAGCCAATGCCAGTGTGATTGAAATTCTTAAGCAGGCTAATACATTGGTTAAGCATGAGCCACTAATGCATTCTTACCCACACTGTTGGCGACATAAAACGCCTGTTATTTTTAGAGCGACCCTTCAGTGGTTTGTCTCTATGCAGCTAAATGGTCTTAGAGATACAGTTAATGGGGAAATTTCAAAAATACAGTGGACGCCAGATTGGGGTAAAAAACGTATTGAACTAATGGTGGGCAACCGTCCTGATTGGTGTATTTCTCGTCAGAGGTTTTGGGGTGTGCCAATTACTTTGTTTGTGCACAAGCAAACGGGTGAATTACACCCAAGAACTCAAGAACTGTTCAAAGAAATTTCAAATAAGATTGAGAAAAGTGGCATTGAAGCTTGGTTTGAATCTAATGCCCAAGATTTTATTGGCGATGATGCGAGTGATTATGACAAAACCATGGATACACTTGATGTCTGGTTTGACTCAGGTGTGAGTCATTTTGCCGTGCTAAAGGCAAGAAAAGAACTGTCTGATGTGGCTGATTTATACTTAGAAGGCTCAGACCAACACCGAGGCTGGTTTCAGTCATCACTTATTTCCTCGGTCGCTATTAATGATAAAGCGCCTTACAAAAACGTATTAACTCATGGTTTTGTTGTTAATAAAGATGGCAAGAAAATGTCTAAATCGCTTGGTAATGTGATGAGCCCCCAAAAAGTAGTCAATAACTTAGGTGCTGATGTTCTACGTTTGTGGATTGCCAGTACAGATTACACAGGCGAAATGACGGTTAGTGATGAGATTTTAAGACGCTCCGCTGATTCGTATCGCCGTATTCGTAATACTATGCGTTTTATGTTGGCGAATATGCAAGGTTTTGATTCTGTTGAGCATTTGCTTGACAATAAACAGATGCTAGATTTAGACAAATGGATTGTTGCTAAAACTGCTCATTTACAAGCTCAAATTATCAAAGCGTATGAACAATATAATTTTCATTATGTGGTTCAATTGGTTTTAAATTTTTGCAGCAATGACCTTGGTGGTTTTTATCTTGATGTTATTAAAGACAGGCAATATACCACGCAGACAAACTCTTTAGCCAGAAGAAGCGCGCAAAGTGCGTTGTATCATATTACTGAGGCAATGGTACGCTGGTTAGCCCCAGTTTTATCATTCACAGCTGAAGAAATTTGGCAAAATATGCCGAGTGAAAAAAATACTAGTATTTTTTTAGCATCTTGGTATGAAGATTTAATACTCAAGTATGAAAATAAAGCCATTGATATCACACGTGAAATTAGTCCATTTATCCACAAACAAATGGAAAGTATGCGTAGTGAAAAGATAATTGGCTCTTCGCTTGAGGCAGAGGTTGATATTTATTGTGAACTTGATATTTTTAGTGCACTTACTCAATTAGATGATGAACTAAGATTTGTTTTCATTACTTCTTATGTTAGGATTCATGCGCTTAATGAGAAAAATAATGATTGCATTAAGGCGATGGAGGGTGTATTTATTAAAGTGAGTAAATCAAAACATGAAAAGTGTGTACGTTGTTGGCATCATAGAGAAGATGTGGGTAATAATGCCAAACACCCAGAGCTTTGTGGTCGTTGTGTTGAGAATGTAGATGGTGATGGCGAAGTAAGAAAATTTTCTTAAATGAAGACACTTAACCTTGATTTGCAAGAAAAATCTTACCCCATATATATTGGGCAAGATTTATTGTCAGAAGGTGAATTATTAACAAAACATATTAGTGGTAAGCAAGTTATGATTGTTACTAATACCGCAGTGGCACCTTTGTATCTTAAGAAGGTGAAAAATTTGCTTTCATCATTTGAACTTGCACAAGTAATTCTGCCAGATGGTGAAAAATATAAGACACTTGGTACACTTAATTGTATTTTCAGCGCACTGCTTGAAAATAAATTTGATCGTAGTTGTACATTAATTGCCCTTGGTGGTGGTGTGGTGGGTGACATGACAGGGTTTGCAGCGGCTAGCTATCAGCGCGCGGTTAATTTTATTCAAATTCCCACCACGTTACTCTCCCAAGTTGATTCTAGTGTGGGCGGGAAAACGGGTGTTAATCACGCACTTGGTAAGAACATGATTGGGGCTTTTCATCAGCCAAAATGCGTACTGATTGATATAGATACGCTTGATACTTTGGATAATCAGCAATACTCAGCAGGTATGGCTGAGGTGATTAAATATGGTTTATTAGGTCATTTAAACTTCTTTAATTTTTTGCAAGAAAATATTCAAGATTTAACGGATAGAGATAAGTCTTTAATAGCTGAAATAATTTATCATTCTTGTCAATATAAGACCAATATCGTTGCTCAAGATGAGTTGGAAGTGGGCAAGCGCGCTTTATTGAACTTTGGGCACACTTTTGGCCATGCGATTGAAAATACGCTTGGTTATGGTACTTTCTTGCATGGTGAGGCAATTTCAGTAGGCATGTTAATGGCAATAAAGCTATCTCAACTTGAAGGATATTTGTCTAGCAATCAAGTTGTCCAAGTTCAAGATTTATTAGAAAAAGCCAATTTGCCCATCTCTATTATCGGTAAAATCAGTGTTACTGATTTTATGAAAGCAATGTTAGTTGATAAGAAAGTGATTAATGGCAATATACGTCTGGTTTTATTAAAAGAATTAGGTCATGCTTTTGTTTGCGATGATTATAAAAATCAACTTTTAAACCAAGTAATTAATGAATTTTGCCAGTAAGATAATATGACGGATAAAAATAAAAAAAGCCCTAAGGTTGAAGATGATGAAGTGATGATTACTTCTAGTATTTCTGATTTGGAAAAAATGCTTGAAAGTGTTGAAAAACACGCAGATCGACGTACTGATACTAAGTTTGAAAAGTTTTTTCTACCAGCACTTGCAGTATTTAGTGCTATTATTATGGGATTTTTTGTTGTTATTTATTCAATTACCTCAGATATGACACGTTTGGCCAATTCAATGGACCCAGATATGGGTGGCAACATGTCATCTATGGTTAAAAGCATTAATAGCCTATCAAATAATGTTGGGCAAATGACTATCTCTGTGGCTTATATGCAAAAAGACTTTCAGCGAGTCAATAAAAATATGAACATTATTGCCAGCAAGCTTGATAATTTAGATGCTATTTCAGCAGATTTAACGCAAGTGAGCCTGAAAATGGATTCTTTAGAGCCAATGCTCATTAATATGGAAGAGATGAATAAAAACATGGCAAGCATGCAAGAGTCTATGCAGTGGATGCAACGTGATTTAAACATTTTGCGCTCTTCATTTTCTAAGCCACTTAGGATTTTTAATAGCATTCCAATGTTGTAGTTATGTCATTATCTGAAAAGCAAGTAAGTCAAATTGCTTACCTCGCGCGTTTGTCACTAAATGAAGCGCAACTTAAAGACAACACACAAGATTTAAATGCTATTTTTAGTTTGCTCGAGCAATTGGCTAATATTGAGACTGACGGTATTGAACCAATGTCGCATCCACTGAACATGTCTCAACGTCTTAGAGAAGATGTTGTTACTGAAAAAGACCGATCAGCATTGTTTCAATCAATTGCGCCAAAAACTAGTAATGGCTATTATCTAGTGCCTACCGTTATTGAATAATATGCACACAAAAACCATTGTTGAACTGTCACAAGGCCTTAAAGATAAAATTTTTTCTTGTGTTGAATTAATGCAACATTATTTAAATCGCATTAATCAATCAGACCTAAATGCTTTTATTACAGTAACTGATAAATTAGCATTAGCGCAAGCTCAACTGGCAGATGATAAAATTGCTTTAGGCAATGCAAGCATATTGACGGGCATTCCATACGCTCATAAAGACGTTTTTTGTACCAAGGGTGTTAAAACCTCAGCAGGCTCTAAAATGTTAGATACTTTTGTATCGCCTTATGATGCAACGGTAAGTCAGAAGCTTAATCAAGCAGATTTAGTGATGTTGGGTAAAACTAATATGGATGAGTTTGCCATGGGTTCTAGCAATGAAAATTCGTTTTATGGCGCGGTCAAAAATCCGTGGAACCGCTTAAAAATACCAGGTGGTTCATCAGGCGGTTCGGCGGCGAGTGTTGCAGGGGGATTAAGCTGTTTTGCCACAGGTACGGATACAGGTGGCTCTATTCGTCAACCTGCAAGTTTATGTGGCATTACAGGCCTTAAACCTACTTATGGTCGAATCTCAAGATATGGTATGATTGCTTATGCATCAAGTCTTGATCAAGCAGGACCGATGACCAGAACAGCGCAAGATGCAGCCATTGTATTAAATGTTATGGCTGGATTTGACGAAAAAGATTCAACCAGTGCTGAACAAAAAGTGCCAGATTATACGAACAATCTTAATGATTCAATTAAAGGCTTAACCATTGGACTGCCAAAGGAATTTTTTTCATCTGGCTTGGATGATGAAGTGGCTAGTAATATTATGGTTGCTGTTAAAGAGTTTGAAGCCATGGGCGCGATTATTAAAGAAGTGTCGTTGCCTAATTCAGCCTATGCTATTCCTGCTTATTATATTGTTGCACCTTGTGAATGTTCATCAAATTTATCACGCCTAGATGGTGTTAGATATGGATATCGTACTAAAGATGCAAAAAACTTAGAGGATTTATATTTTCGTTCGCGTTCAGAAGGCTTTGGTGAAGAAGTTAAGCGTCGTATTATGATTGGTGTTTACGCTTTATCAGTAGGTTATTATGACGCTTATTATCTTAAGGCGCAAAAAGTACGTCATTTGATTAGTGATGATTTTAAAAAAGTATTTGAGCAAGTTGATGTGATTATGGGGCCAGTTTCCCCCACAACTGCATTTGATTTAGGCTCAGTCAAAGACCCTGTTTCTATGTATTTAGCAGATATTTATACACTCAGTGCTAACTTAGCAGGCTTACCAGGTATGAGTATTCCAGCAGGTTTTGCACAAAATTTACCAGTAGGGTTGCAACTCATTGGAAACTACTGGTCAGAATCTAAGCTTCTTAATATCGCGCACCAATTCCAATTGAAAACTGACTGGCATTTAAAAACGCCACAGGAATGCTAGTATGGAATGGGAAACACTCATTGGCTTGGAAATTCATGCGCAATTAAACACCAAATCTAAAATTTTTTCAGCCGCCTCAACTCAGTATGGTCAAAAGCCTAATTCACAGGCTTGCGCTGTTGATTTAGGGCTGCCAGGTGTTTTGCCTGTGCTTAATGTTGAGGCTGTTAATAAGGCAATTAAATTTGGTGTGGCGATTAATGCACATATTAACCAGCGTAATATATTTGACAGAAAGAATTATTTTTATCCAGATTTGCCAAAAGGCTATCAAATTTCACAAATGGATTGGCCTATCGTGGGCGAAGGCAAAATTGAAATCACCCTTGGTGATCAAACCAAAGTAGTCGGCATTACACGTGCGCATTTGGAGGAAGATGCAGGAAAGTCTATACACGATATGTTTGATGATGATACTACGATTGACTTAAACCGTGCAGGCACGCCACTACTTGAAATTGTCTCCGAGCCTGACATGCGCAGCGCTAAAGAAGCAGTAGCGTATGCTAAAAAAATTCATATCTTGGTGCAATATATTGATATTTGTGATGGCAATATGCAAGAAGGTTCATTTCGTTGTGATGCGAATGTTTCTATTCGTCCCAAAGGACAAAAGGAGCTTGGCACGCGTGCAGAGTTAAAAAACATCAACTCATTTAAATTTTTAGAACGTGCGATTAATCTTGAAGTTGAGCGTCAACAGGATATTCTTGAAGAGGGTGGTAAAGTTGTGCAAGAAACTCGTTTGTATGATTCAGCAAAGCATGAAACTCGCTCTATGCGCTCAAAAGAAGAAGCCAATGATTATCGCTATTTTCCAGACCCAGATTTACTGCCTGTTGAAATTTCTGATGAGTTATTAGAAAAAATCAGACAAACGTTACCAGAATTGCCTGCTCAAAAAAAAGCAAGGTTTGTTGCAGAATTGGGCTTGAGTAACTATGATGCAGATGTGCTTACCTTGCAAAGACCTTTGGCTGACTATTTTGAGATCATGCTTGAGCATCATGCTAGCAATGCTAAGCTTTGTGCCAACTGGGTTATGGGTGAATTATCAGCTTCTTTAAACAAACATCGAATTGATATCCAAAACTCACCCATTACTGCACAAGCCTTGTCATTATTAATCAGTCGTATTAGTGATGATACCATTTCTGAAAAAACTGCCAAAGACGTGTTTAAAACCATGTGGAATAGCAAAGATAATGCAGATGAAATTATTCAAGCCAAAGGCTTAAAGCAAATGACTGACACAGGTGAAATTGAGGCAATTGTAGAACAGGTGATTGCTAATAATGTGTCACAAGTGGCTCAGTTTAAATCGGGCAATGATAAGATTTTTGGCTTTTTTGTCGGTCAAATCATGAAGCTTACTGCTGGCAAGGCCAATCCTAAACAAGTTAACGAACTGCTTAGGAATAAGTTGTCTTGAAAGCGTGCTAGATTTTGCTACACTGAGTCGTGATCTTTTCTCAGACATTGGTGTACCCAGCCATTAAAACAACCACACCAATTCATTAAGACAGTTGTCTGATGTGGATAAATTAGCTATTGACACTAATTTTAATGATTGAATTGAGTTGTATAATAAGCGTATATCTCAAGAAAATAATCGCAATATAATTAGCGTGATGAATAATAGCGTAAATTCTAATTATATTTTATATAATTACTTAGCAGAGGGTGGCCAATTCGAAAGGCAGAAGACTAAAAGTTTTGTTTGATTTATTAATCAGGCCCTTTGAAGCTTCATCAAGACATGGAATCTTACACTTATGAAGCGTCTTATTGGGCGCACAAGGGCTTGCAGTAAGCTGTTGTTCTTAAATGAGACCAATAACACTAAACATAAATTGCTGGATGATTTTAACAGCGGGAAAAACAACCCATTGAAACACGCCTAAAAACAACAAACCCAACAAAATATACAAACCATAAGGCTCCAATTGGTCATATTGATAAGATAGTTTACTTGGTAGTAATGAGCTTACAACGCGACCACCATCAAGTGGTGGCAAAGGTAATAGATTAAGCACTGCTAATATCAGGTTAATTTGAACGCCAACTTGTCCCATATTAATTAGAAATTGGGAACCGATATTAACTGCCAGTAAAATGATTATTAGCCATGCAATTGCCATAATGAAATTTGACACAGGTCCAGCAATTGCTACCCAAAGCATGTCTTTTTTAGGCGATTTAAGTGCATTAAAATTAACAGGTACGGGCTTGGCCCAGCCAAAAATAAATCCTGAGGTGAAATATAAAAATGCAGGCACTAAAATAGTGCCAATTGGATCAATATGCTTGATAGGGTTAAGGGTAAGTCTGCCCATCATTCTAGCACTATGATCCCCTAGTTTTGAGGCAACCCAGCCATGCGCTGTTTCATGCACAGTGATTGCAAATAGTACGGGGATTGTCCAAATTAAAAGTGTTTGAATATCGGGCATAGGTAAAATTGAGTATTTTTTCTTGTTATTATAAATGAAAACAATGAAGCTTTTAATCCCGACTCAAAAAGAAGTACCAAATGATGCGAAAATTATCTCGCATCAGCTTATGATTCGAGCAGGGCTTATTTCTAAATTGGCATCGGGTTTGTACTCATACTTGCCAATGGGTGTAAGAGTATTGCACAAAGTTGAAAACATTATTCGGCAAGAGATGAATAAATCAGGCGCTCAAGAAGTGCTTATGCCTGTTGCTCAGCCTGCAGAACTTTGGCAAACTTCTGGCAGATGGGATAAATATGGCGCTGAATTGTTATGTTTTGCCGATCGTCACCAACGTGAATTTTGTCTAGGGCCAACGCATGAAGAAGTCATTACGCATTTGGCTGCTCAATATTTGCGTAGTTATAAACAACTACCCATGAATTTTTATCAAATTCAAACCAAATTTAGGGATGAAATTCGTCCTCGTTTTGGGGTGATACGTTCGCGCGAATTTATCATGAAAGATGCTTATTCGTTTCATCTTGACCAAGCTTCTTTACAACAAACTTATGATGCAATGCATCAAACTTACTCAAATATTTTTGACCGATTGGGCCTTGATTATCGCGTAGTTTTGGCAGACTCTGGCTCAATTGGCGGAGATGCTTCGCATGAATTTCATGTATTGGCAGAAAGTGGAGAAGATGCCATTTGTTTCTCAGACGGGTCAGATTATGCAGCTAATATTGAAAAAGTCTCTTTTTCAAAACAGGAAAAAACTTGTCAATCTATAACCACCGAAGAAAGGATACTGACTAAAAAACAGACCAGTATTAAGAATGTTGCAAGGTTTTTGAATGTTAAAAAATCAAGTTGTGTTAAAACTTTAATTATTAAAACCAAAAATGGTTTTAAAGCTTTAGCGTTACGTGGCGACCATGAATTAAATGAAATCAAAATCCATAACTTGTTTGGTGATTTTGAGTTTGCAACAGATGATGAAATTAAGAATTTAGATTTAAAGAAAGGCTTTATAGGTATTAAAGATTTAGACATTGATTTGATTGTTGATTATTCAGCTAGTGTATTGTGTGATTTTGTTTGTGGTGCTAACGAGTGGGATTATCATCTAATGGGTGCTAATTGGCAGGATATTGAATTTGTTGATGCTGATTTACGCAATGCTGTAGAAGGAGATGATTCTCCAGATGGTAAGGGAAAATTAATGATTAAACGTGGTATTGAGGTAGGGCATATTTTTCAATTGGGTACCAAGTATTCTAGTATCATGAAAGCTAATGTTATTGGGGAGTCTGGTAAAGCAGTTACAACCACAATGGGTTGTTATGGCATTGGTGTGACGCGTATTATTGCAGCTTCTATTGAGCAAAATTATGATGACAAAGGGATTATATTTTCTTCAGCGATTGCGCCTTTTCAAATCGTTATTGTACCCATTAATTATAATAAATCCACTCGTGTGAAAGCATTGGCTGATAAGCTTTATCAGCAGTTTATTGGGGTAGGTATTGAAGTCCTGCTGGATGATAGAAAAGAACGTGCTGGCATTATGTTTGCTGATTCTGAACTACTTGGCATTCCACACAGAATGGTGATTAGTGATACTCATGCTGATAATGGCAATGTGGAATACAAGGCTAGAGATAAGTCAGATAAAATAGAAGTGATATTTGACGATGCTTTGTCATTTATTCAATCTAAACTGATATAAAAAATATGATTTGGTGGCAGTATGTTATTCCTCAGCATTGGCTCTCAAAGCTAATGTTTCGTTTTGCCCGCATTAAAAATGTTTGGCTGAAAGATAGGTTTATTGCTTGGTTTGTGAGATCTTATCAGGTTGATTTATCCGAAGCAGTACGCGAAAATATTGAAGATTATCAACATTTCAATGATTTTTTTACCAGAGCATTAAAACCAAATGCTAGAAAAATTTCTGACAGCTTGATTGTTTGCCCTGTTGATGGCAAAGTATCGAAAGTTGGCAATATTAATAACACTCAAATTATTCAAGCTAAAAACCATAGATATAGCGTTAGACAGTTGCTGGGTAATGATGCTAGAAGTGTTGAATTTAAGGCGGGTTTTTTTGCCACTATTTATTTATCACCTAAAGATTATCATCGCATTCATATGCCTTATGATGGCGAACTAATTTCAATGAGCTATATTCCAGGCGATTTATTTTCAGTGAATCAAATTACTGCTGAAAATTTGGATGGGTTGTTTGCTAGGAATGAGCGTATTGTGTGCTATTTTGAGACTGAATTTGGTTTGTGTGTGTTTGTTTTAGTAGGTGCTATTTTTGTAGGTTCAATGCAAACTGTATGGCATGGTCAAATTAATCCACCTTATCAAAAACAAATCCAACATTTTGATTATTCAAATGAAAACATAAGCCTTAAAAAAGGTCAAGAACTGGGTCGGTTTAATATGGGTTCAACTGTGATTATGCTGATGCCAAATCAAGCCAATAAATTTTCCTTAAAGAAAGCTGAGGTGGTTAGAATGGGGCAAGCTCTAGTCTAATTTGGTTAGTTTAACCAACTTAATAGTTTGTTCAGAAATTTGCATAATTTCAATCAACATATTATCAATTTTTAAGCTAACACCACGTTTAGGAATGCTTTGCAATGTTTCTAAAATTAAGCCATTTAGCGTTTTTGCCTTAGTAATAGATAAGTTTAATTGCAATAAATTGTTTAATTCTCGTATGCTGATTCTAGAATCAATCAAGTAACTACCATCTTTTTGTTTGGTAATCTCATCAATGCTTTCATTTTGGTTTGAGGTAAATTGCCCTACAATTTCCTCTAAAATGTCTTCTAACACAATCATGCCACGCACTTCTCCATATTCATCTACAATCAAACCCAGTCGTCTTTTTTGTTGTTGAAAATGTGCTAATTGGTGAGCAAGGCTAGTACCTTCTGGCACAAAATAAGGTGTGCGAACCAGTGCTAATGCATTGTCAATACTAAAATTACCCTTGGCGTATAAATTTACGATATCACGCATGTGTAATACGCCAGTAATATTATCACTTGATGTATCATAAGTAAGTAATCTGGTGTGCTGTATACGTTCAAATTGTTTTAAAATTTCATCAGGCTTGTTAATATCAATACTGATTAACTCGTGTCTAGGAATCATAATATCTTCAACCTTAACTTTTTCTAAGTCAATAATATTAAGCAACATTTTTTGATAATTAGAAGCAATAACGGGCTTTGCATCACTAACCACCATTCTTAACTCTTCTGAGCTAATAAGATTGTTATATGGTTCGTTTTTCATACCAAATAATGCCAATATCATCTTTGATAATTGGGCAATTAGCCAAACAAAAGGCTTAAACAACTTGATTAGCGCTGCAATGATAATTGAGGCTGGTAGGGCAATTTTTTCAGGATTTTTAGCGGCAAATGTTTTAGGGGTTGTTTCTGCAAAAACCAAGATAATAAAAGTTAACGTCAAAGAAGCTAACACAATTGAGTCCCCTCCCCACAGTTTAATGGCTAGTATGGTTGCAATACTAGAAGCAAAAATATTAACAAAATTGTTGCTCAATAGAATTGTACCAATCAGATGATCCAAATCATTAAGTAAATGCTCAGTGCGTTTTGCATTTTTATTATTTTTGCTTAAGACTTTCAGACGATAACGATTAATTGCCATCATTGAAGTTTCAGCACTAGAGAAAAATGCAGAACTTAGTATTAGTCCAAAAAGGATGATACTAAGCCAAAAAGTTGAGAGTGATTCCAATCAATTGTGTTAACTTGTTATATAAAGTGATGAGTTCAATTTAAATGATTGAAAGCATTAAGTCCTGGATAAATTGCCTTTGTTCCTAATTCCTCTTCAATACGAAGTAGACGGTTATATTTTGCCAAACGATCTGATTTTGATAATGAACCAGTTTTGATTTGACCGCAGCCAGTAGCCACTGCTAAATCAGCAATGGTCGTATCTTCAGTTTCACCCGATCTGTGTGACATAACTGAGGCATAGCCAGCATCTGTTGCCATCTTCATGGCTTGAAAGGTCTCAGTTAGTGTACCAATTTGATTCACTTTAATTAAAATAGAGTTGGCAATATTTCTCTCAATGCCTTGTTTTAAAATCCTACTGTTGGTTACATATAGGTCATCACCAACCAATTGTACTTTATCGCCGATTTTCTTGGTTAATAAGTCCCAGCCATCCCAATCATTTTCATCCATGCCATCTTCAATTGAAATAATTGGATAGTTTTCTACCCAGTTGGCTAAATAATCAACAAATTCTTCGGAATTGAGGGACTTGTTTTCAGAGGTTAAATTATAAGTACCATTTTTATAAAATTCTGAACTTGCTGCATCAATGCCAATAAAAATATCTTTGCCTGCTTTATAGCCTGCATTGTCAATCGCTTCTAAAATAATTTTAATAGCCTCTTCATTTGAAGCTAAATCAGGGGCAAAACCACCCTCATCACCCACAGCGGTGTTCATTCCTCTAGCCTCTAACACCGCTTTTAAATAGTGAAACACCTCAGTACCATAACGTAGCGCTTCTTTAAAACTTGGTGCACCAGCAGGAATGATCATAAATTCTTGAATATCAACACTATTATTAGCATGCTTACCGCCATTAATAATATTCATCATGGGTACAGGCAATTTGTAATCCCCACCTTGGTTTAATGATACATATAATGGCTTGTGTTGTCTATTGGCGTTAGCATGAGCAGCAGCTAACGAGACTGCTAAAATTGCATTTGCACCTAATCTTGATTTGGTTTCAGTGCCATCTAAATCAATCATCGCTTGATCAATCTTGCTTAAATCAGCAATGCTAAAGCCAATCAAAGTATCACAAATTTCTGTATTGACAAATTCAACAGCCTTTAAAACCCCCTTGCCTAGGTAACGCGTTTTATCTCCATCTCGCAATTCCAAAGCCTCGCGTTGACCCGTTGATGCGCCAGATGGCACCATTGCACTACCGATTGTGCCATCATCAAGGATGACATCTGCTTCAACGGTTGGGTTGCCTCTAGAATCAAGAACCTCTCTTGCTTTAATTTGTTTAATGTTCACTAAATACGTCCTGTTTTTTATTCAAAGAATGATTTCATTTTACCAAAAAATGAATCTGATTCAGGGTGATGTTTTTTACCGCATGAGCTGGAAAATTCTTGCAGTAAGTCTTGTTGTTTTTTGTTAAGATTAACAGGTGTTTCGATCTTAACTTGACAGATTAAATCACCAGAGCCACCACGCTGAAGATGGATAATGCCTTTGCTACGTAAACGAAACAGTTTTCCAGTTTGTGTGCCTGCCGGGACTTTGATTTTTAATTTATTATCGAGTGTTGGCACCTCAATTGAGCCGCCTAGTGTTGCAGTTGCAAAATCAATAGGTACTTCGCAATATAAATCGTTGTCTTTGCGTTCAAAAATGGCGTGCTTTCTAACGTGAACTTGTACGTATAAATCGCCACTAGGACCGCCTCTAGCACCTGCCTCTCCTTCACCACTTAAGCGAATACGATTGCCTGTATCTACGCCTGCAGGGATTTTGACTGATAGGGTTTTTTGCTTGCGTACTACGCCTTGTCCACGGCAAGTGCCACAAGGAGATTCAATTCTTTGACCTGTGCCAGAGCAAGTACTACAAGGGCGTTGTACAGCGAAAAATCCTTGTTGTACTTGTACTTGTCCTGCACCACCACAAATTGAGCAGGTCTTAACACTGGTGCCAGGTTTTGCACCTATGCCTGAGCAGGTATCGCAAGTTTCATTTTTTGGAATACGAACTTTAACGGTAGTGCCTTGTGCCGCTTTTTTTAAATCAATTTCTAAATCATAACGCAAATCTGAGCCACGATTATTTGGCTGTTGTTGTCCACCACCAAAAATATCACCAAAAATATCACCAAAACCACTGCCACCAGTGGCGCCTGTATTGCCGTTAACACCCGCATGACCAAATTGGTCATAGGTTTGACGTTTTTGGATGTCGGATAAAATGGCATAAGCTTTTTGAATTTCTTTAAATTTTTTTTCAGCCGATGCCTTGTCGTCTTTAACGCGATCAGGGTGGTGTTTCATTGCTAAATGCTTGTAAGCTTTTTTAATTTGCTTAGCGTCTGCATTTTTTGCAACACCTAGTACTTCGTAATAATCTCTTTGTGACATGTTTGCCTTATTATTAAAAAAACCCTCCTCAAGTGCTGTCTCTTAGGGAAGGTTTTAGTGGTTTAATTTTTAACTTTCTATTTATCGTCTTTAACCTCTTCAAAATCAGCATCAACCACATCGTCATCAACCACATCGTCATCAACGTTTGACTCTTCTTGTGAAGTGTTTTCAGCACCTGCTTTGGCTTGTGCTTTTTCAGCTAATGGTTGTGCCTTTTTACTTAAGGTTTGAATTTTGGCATCAATGACTTCTTTGTCATCGTCTTTTATGGCTTTTTCAAGCTCGGTAATGGCCATTTCAATCGCTGATTTTTCATCATCAGAAACTTCATCTTTTAGCTCTTCTAACGTTTGCTTGGTTGAGTGTATTAAGGAATCCGCCATGTTTTTACTGGTGACTAATTCTTGGAATTTCTTATCCTTGTCAGCATGTGCTTCAGCGTCTTTAATCATTTTTTCAACCTCTTCATCACTTAAACCAGATGAGGCTTTAATGGTGATTGATTGCTCTTTACCAGTATTTTTGTCTTTAGCAGATACATCCAAGATACCATCAGAATCAATGTCGAATGTTACTTCGACTTGAGGTTGACCTTTGGGCGCATTTGGAATACCCTTAAGATTGAATTGACCTAATGATTTATTAGCACTAGCCATATCACGCTCACCTTGCAATACATGTACAGTTACTGCAGATTGATTGTCAGCCGCGGTTGAAAAAATTTGGCTTGCATTGGTAGGGATGGTTGTATTCTTCTCAATTAGTTTGGTCATAATACCGCCCATGGTTTCAATACCTAGAGATAATGGCGTTACGTCTAGTAACAATACATCTTTAACATCACCACCTAATACACCCGCTTGAATCGCAGCACCCATTGCTACTGCTTCGTCAGGGTTGACATCTTTTTTAGGCTCCTTACCAAAGAAGTCTTGTACCATTTTTGTGACTTTAGGCATACGTGTTTGACCCCCCACTAAGATAACTTCATCAATATCACTTGCAGATAAATCTGCATCTTTAAGTGCAGTTTTGCATGGCTCAATAGTACGTTTGAGTAGGTCTTCAACCAATGATTCTAACTTAGCACGAGTGATTTTAATATTAAGATGTTTAGGGCCTGTAGCATCTGCAGTAACGTAAGGCAAGTTAACTTCGGTTTGCTCAGAAGAAGATAACTCAATTTTGGCTTTTTCAGCTGCTTCTTTTAAGCGCTGTAGTGCCATAGGATCATTGGTTAAATCAACACCTTGGTCTTTTTTGAATTCATCCACCAAATAGCTAATAATACGTTGGTCGAAATCTTCACCACCTAAGAAAGTATCACCATTGGTAGAGAGCACTTCAAAGTGCTTTTCACCATCAATATCTTCCATTTCAATGATAGATACGTCAAATGTACCACCGCCTAAGTCATAGACAGCGACAACTTTATCACCTTTAACTTTATCAACACCATAAGCCAATGCTGCTGCAGTTGGCTCATTGATAATGCGTTTAACATTAAGGCCTGCAATTTTGCCAGCATCTTTAGTTGCTTGACGTTGTGAGTCATTGAAATAAGCAGGTACTGTGATAACTGCTTCAGTAACTTCTTCACCTAAATAATCTTCAGCAGTTTTTTTCATTTTATCAATGACTTTTGCTGAAATTTCAGGCGCGGCCATTTTTTTGCCTTTAACCTCAACCCAAGCATCACCATTGTCAGCTTTGACAATTTTGTAAGGCACAAGATTGATGTCTTTTTGTACAGCATCTTCATCAAAACGACGACCAATTAAACGCTTAATTGCGTATAGTGTATTTTCAGGATTGGTGACCGCTTGGCGTTTTGCTGGCTGACCAACCAGAACCTCTTCAGAATCTTTTGGATAAGCGATAATAGATGGCGTGGTGCGATCACCCTCAGAATTTTCAATGATTTTAACGCTACCGCTATCCATAATGGCCACGCATGAATTGGTTGTGCCTAAGTCAATACCAATAATCTTTGACATGTTTTACTCCTTAGTATTTAATATACGTCCTATATAGGGATGGGCATTTTTTTTTTCAAGGATTAAGGGTAAAAATTTTATAAGTGCTGTTTGAGTAATGCCTCTTCTACTGATGTAGGTACAAAAACACTAATATCACCCTTCAATACTAGAATTTCTCTTACTAAAGAAGAAGATATATTGGCGTACTGTTCGGCAGGTGTCATAAATAGAGTTTCAATATTAGGATTAAGATGTTTGTTCATGCCTGAGAGTTGAAATTCGTATTTAAAGTCACTAACAGCACGTAGTCCACGTAAAATCACTTGTGCGTTTTGCTTGGCTGCAAAGTCAACCAATAGTGTGTTAAAGCTTAACACTTTAATGTTGTTAATATCTTTAAGTGCAGTATTGATTATGTTAACCCTGTCATCAATACTTAAAAAAGCCTTTTTTTTACTATTTTGAGTAATGCCAATAATAATTTCATCGAATAATTTACTGGCGCGTTTAATTAAGTCAATATGACCATTGGTAATTGGATCAAACGAGCCTGGATAAATTGCGATTTTTTTCATAATAAGGTGCCCAGTTAAGGTTTTATAATAGAGTTATTAGGCAATAATGCACTTGCCCTGTGTGTTTTTGTTTATTAATTCGAATGTTTGTTGATAACCACTCAATCGCTTCATTTTTAAAAATTTTAAATTCAGATTCTATATAGATTTTTGTATTTGAAATAACAAAATTACCTTTTGAAAGTGCTTTTAAAGTTTTTGGCAGATAATTTTTATTAAAGGGTGGATCTAAAAAAACAAAATCAAAGGTTTGTGTGCTCTTTTCAGATAAGAAATTTAGTGCATCTTGATTAAAAATACTTATTTTGTTTGTTTTTAACAAGGCCTGATTTTTTTTTAAATTTTGATAGACGTTGAAGTCTTTTTCAATGCTAATGACTTGTTTAGCGCCACGGGACAGTGCTTCAAAACTTAAGCTTCCACTGCCAGTAAACAAATCTAGATAAGTTTTGTTGTATGATTCAAATTGAATCCAATTAAATAAGGTTTCTCGAATTTTTCCTGATGTGGATCTTAAACTAGGCGTATCGGGAAAGTTAAATTTTCTGCCCCGATATTCACCTGATACAACTTGGAAAGAATTATTGATGATAGGCGTTAAAAGAGTCTTGAAGCTCTTTTTTGCCTTCAACAGAATCACCCCAGCCATCAATTTTCACCCACTTGTCTTCTTCAAGGTCCTTATAGTAAGTAAAAAAGTGCTCGATTTGATTTTTAAGTGTAACACCGACATCATCAATACATTTAATATCATGATAAGATTTACATAATTTATCAATAGGTACGGCTAAAATTTTTGAATCTTTTCCTGCTTCGTCAGTCATACGTAAAACAGCAATTGGGCGTACTGTAATAACGCTATCATGAATTAGTGGATAAGGGGTAATCACCAAGACATCGGCTGGATCGCCGTCATCTGCTAATGTTTCTGGTACAAAACCATAATTGCAAGGGTAGAACATAGGTGTTGAGATAAAACGATCTACAAACATGGCGCCTGTTTCCTTGTCAATCTCATACTTAATGGGTGATGAATTTGCTGGAATTTCAATAATAACATTGACTTCATCAGGTATATTGCCTGCTGAGACTGGTTTTAAACTATTTTGCATTTTTCTAACTCCTCTTTTAAAAGATTAAAACGCCAACCTGTTAAGAAAATAACTGAGCGGTCACCACGAATAAAACTCAATAATGATCTGCTGTTGGCGATGATTTTATCATTTAGACTATACTGATTTGCTATATTTTGTACCAGTTTTTGTAATTCATTTTTCTTTGTTTTTTCAGTTTTTGTTGATAGTATGTGCTTATTAACAATAATTTCAGCCTCATTCAGCTGTTCATTGCTGACTAAAAATTTATTAAATGTAGTTCTTATGCCAAAAGGCAATGGCTCTTTTTTGAGCGCATAGTTGATTAATTTATCATCACTCATTATCCATTTTCTAGGTTTGTTCTTATGAATAGCCTGATACTCTCTAAACATGGCTAATTGCGCGGCAAGATGATGTGTTTTTTTAGCTAAACGCGAAAATCCTTTGACGTTTTTCCATGCGTTTTTGATGTTAGGGTTATAAAGTTTGGTGTTTAATAATAATTTACCCTCTTGTTCAATCCAGTGTAATTTATGCTCAGTTTTTAATTGGCTTTCAAGTTGATAGAAATTTTTAAGCAAATATCGCACATCATCAAGCGCATACTCAAGCGCCTCATCTGGCAATGGACGTATGGTCCAATCTAGGCGAGTATAAGCTTTCTCCAAATAGATATTTTGCAAGACTTGAGTCAGTACTTGATAAGAAATTTGCATAGGATGACCAAGTAAACTAGCTGCAATTTGAGTGTCAAACAAGCGTTTAGGAAGTTGTTTGGATAAATAGTACATTGCTTCAATGTCTTGGCGTGCTGAGTGAACAATCCATAAGCAATCCTTTTGGTAAAGTTTTTCAAATAGTGGGCTTAAATCTTCAATTGCTAGAATATCGATACAATCAGTTGCGCTTTTACTGGCTATTTGCACCAAGCATAGTACTGGATAGTAAGTACTAACACGCTTAAATTCAGTATCAATAGCCAGTTCGGTTTCATGTTTTATTAAACTTAAAAACTGACTTAGTTGTGTTTGTGTTTGAATCATTTGTCGTATTTTATACCGATAAGGCCACTCATTCACCAAATTATAAATTGGTTTTTAATATGATTAGTCTTAAGAGTATAAATTTTTTAACTACATTCAAAATGTTATAAGGCATAAGGATTTTTCTAATATTACAAAGACTTTGGGATTCAGCATGGGGGTTATATCTTATGTCTCATTAAGATTGATGATAATGAAATATTCTTTTATTAAATAACCTCCTATTAATATTTATAAAAAAAATGACTCAGCTTTGCTGAGTCATACCTAGAAGCTAGATCTTAAACAAAGTTTGAATAGTGCGCCGCCTAGGCAAAAAAATAGTCGAATTAATCCTAGGCACTGAACACTAAAGCCGAAATCCTTACTACGCGAATTAGGAAGCACTTGAGCATTGCCACTAAATAGAAGACGGTAACTGAGCATTAACCTCAACCTCAATAGAGCTTCACAAGTACGCACCCGAGTCTCGATATAAAGAACCACCAGCGTCGCGGCGGCCCCGCTAAGTGTACCTCGAATCATTGCCAGTAGTAACCGCATGTTTCATATTTTCAGCAGTCTAGGTTTGGCTGTCAATGGTGACAATACTGCAAGTAATACCACCTGCGACCAGAACCAAACTGATTAAAAAACTCATTGGCTTTGTCATTCATCAAGTTTTCGGCTTTATTAATGGCTTAAATCACTAGCATTGTCTGAGTTTGTAGAGCCTAGGGCGTTGCGTAGTGTGCTACCCTCTTCTTTGAGTAAGGTGGTTGTTTTGGGGTTTTTTTTGTTAACAACGGTTTAACTGTACTTAGTGTTTAAATCTAGGTAAGTGGGTTTATCGAAAGTATCAGTGGTTTGTGCACCAATGAAAAATGAAAGACTAAAAAAGAACAAGCACAAAGGAATTGGGTTTTGAGGGGGTTAGAGGTTAGAGAAAACTCGGGGTACTTAAAAGCGATTTAGAAACTAAAGAATTTGGGAGTATTCTTGAACGTGCTTGTTGCTAGATTTTGTGACATTGGGTGCTCCTTTATATTGAAAGTTTTTTTCTCTACCTTAAATGATAGACCAGGTTATTCAAGCTGTATTTAATGAATAACTTGTACAGATATTTATTTTTTTATGCGATAATTGCTTAAAAAATTATGATCATTCTGTATTACTTTCTATGATTTTTAGTCAATATTTAAGTTTAAAAAAGACACCACCTGCATGGGTTTGGGTGTTTGTTTTTTTACTGTCTATTTCTGGCACGTTTTATTTAGGGCTTAACCCTGATTTTATTGCACACTGGTGGGGGTATTTGGTTGGATTTAATATCATCATGAGTTTGGTTGCTATTTATTATATTTATGCGGATGTATTACGCCTTAAGCGTGATGTTAAAGGCGATATTGTAGGCTCTAAATTTACTTGGTCTTTTGTTAAAATTGTGCCAGTTTTGGTGATTGTGCCTGTATTGTCCTTTTATATATTCTCATTCCAAACGATTCAAAACAACGTTAAAGATTCAGAAAAAGCGTTTAATGTTTTTAGTCAAAACTTTATTCAGCAAGTCAATGGTTTATATAGTGGTGTACAAAAAATCAGAGATGAACGTTATACTGAACAAACAAAAAGATTACTAACTTTAATTACTTCCTTTGGCAGCTTCCAAAAAGATGCTAAAAATTATGCACAAAGTATGCAGATATTTCTTGATGGCCTAATTGATAAAGGCTGGGCTTGTCAAATTACATTGTTAAATGCTCAAGAAGAGGTGGTTGCTAAAACAGCAGATGTGACTAATTGTATGGCGATTGAAGAGCAGCCATTGCCAGATACACAGCCGCGCATGATTAACGAAGATGAGACTGCAAATGTTATCCAAGTAAAAATGTCAACGCGTTATCTTTCAAGCATATCAAATCAAGATTTGTTTGTGGTTGATGTAGTGTATGCAACTGATCCAGGACTTTTAGGGTTTTTGTCACAAGTTAGAGGATTTGCTAGTGCAGCGCAAAATATTAAATTCGAGATTAATACTTCAATCACTCAAAAACGTTTTATGATTGATTTTTCATCCACTATATTACTGGCAATACTTAGTGTACTTATGGTGGTTTTTCGTATGATTGAACGGCTAATGAAGCCACTGAATAATTTATCCATCGCCACGCAAGAAATTGCCAAAGGTAATTATGATGTACGTATTGCTAAACAAAAAGAAAGTGAAGATGTGCGTAGTTTGATTGAGCAATTTAATACCATGTCTAGACAAATCAAGGCATCTCGTGAGGGTTTAGATACACACAATTTGTATTTGGAAACGATTCTTAAATATTCTTATGGCGTGATTGCGCTTGATCAAAATAGGAAGATACGTCTCATTAATCCAGTGATTGGTACAATGTTGGGCATTAAAGATGAAAAGCTATTCATTGGTAAAAAATGCAACACTATTGTTAATCGCTATTCAAATTTAGAACCTCTGTTTTTAATGACACAAGATAAATTTAAACGAGATGAAAGTGAATGGAGTGAAGAGATTGAAATTACTTTGGCTAGTCAACATTTGTTATTATCGTGCCAAGGTGCGGCACTTAAAAATGACAATGAAACCTTGGGCTTTGTCATTGTGATTAAGGACATCTCGAAATTAAACAGGGCTCAGAAAAAAGCTGCTTGGGGGAAAGTGGCAAAGCGCATGGCACACGAAATTAAAAACCCACTAACGCCCATTTTATTATCTGCTCAGCGTCTTAGAAATCGATTTATGGGCTCTTTAAAGGGCAAAGATTTAGATGTTATTGATAAAACTACAAATACCATCATTCACCAAGTTCAATCCATGGACACCATGGTGAGTGCATTTGCTGATTATGCTAATACACCTCAAATTGAAAGGAAGCCTTGTGATTTGAATGCGTTAATTAAGCAATCTATCGCGCTTTACGACGACATAAGCAATATGAGTATTGATTTTGATTTGTCTGCTGGTATTCCACTACTACTTTTAGATAGCCATAGTATTTCTAGAGTGTTGATTAATTTAGTGAAAAATGCCAGTGAAGCAATGATTGACGGGCGTGATTTAAACGTTAAAATCACAACAGAATATTTACCAAAACAAGCCATTGTGCGTTTAAGTATCACAGATGATGGAGATGGTTTTGATAAGTATGTACTTGATAGAGTGTTTGAGCCTTATGTAACGACTAAAATTAAGAGCAGTGGTTTAGGGATGGCGATTGTGCAAAATATTATTAAGCAGCATGAGGGTGAAATATTTGCTGGCAATGTTAAACCGCATGGTGCGATGATTACCATCGAGTTTTATTGTAATAAATAAAAGGAAAGGGTTATGGATGACACACTAGCCATTGGTAGAATTCTTATTATTGATGATGAAAATATTAATGCAGAAACGATGATGGATACACTGGAAGATGTTAATTACTATGTAGTTCTTGCAGTTAATGCCAACCAAGCCAAAACCATTATAAAAGATCAAATTTTTGACTTGGTTATGATGGATGTTTGGATGCCTGGACAGGATGGTATGTCGTTGTTAGAAGAATGGACTCAGGCTGGTTTTTCTACACCGATTGTGATGATGTCTGGTCATGCAGAACATCAAGATGTAGTCAGAGCAATTAAACTAGGTGCGGTTGATTTTTTGAAAAAACCACTGCATGATATTTTGCCATTGGTGCGTAAGACTCTATCGGAGCAAGTACTAGAGAAATCTGGATACACTATTAGTGGTATTGAATTTAATGCACCACTTAAAGAGGCGAGAAATATTTTTGAGGTACAATATTTCAATCACCACTTACAAGAGAACAACCATAATATTGCCAAAGTTGCAACACTTGCAGGATTAGAAAGAACCACTTTATATCGTAAGTTAAAAGATTTAGGTATTGATAAAAAATAAAATAGTATGAAAATCTTAATTTTAGGTGCAGGACAAGTTGGTGCAACATTAGCCAAATATTTAGGCTCAGATAATGATAATGACATTACCATTATTGATAAAGATGAGTCTAATTTATCAAACCTACAACGTCATTTAGACGTTAAAACCGTGTGTGGTCATGCTTCATATCCTAATGTTCTAGAGGAGGCAGATATTAAGAACATGGACATGGTCATTGCGGTAACGCGCTCAGATGAAGGCAATATGTTGGCTTGCCAGATGGCACACACTTTGTATCAAGTAGAGAAAAAAGTAGCGCGTATACGCACCGCTGAGTATTTGCATAGAAAGGAGTTATTTTCACCTAATGCCATTCCAATTGATTTTATTATTACACCTGAAGAATTGGTGACTAATTATATTAAACGTGTGGTTGAAGAGCCAGGTGCTGAGCAGGTGTTTGAATTTGAAAATGGGCTGGTTCAATTGGTAGAAACTAGAGCTTATGCAGGCACACCAATTGTAGGGCATCCTATTAAAGATTTACACGAACATTTGCCAAAAACACGGGTGCGCATTGTTAGTTTGTATCGCAATGGTAAGGCTATTCCTGCATCAGGAGAAACAGTTATTCGTGATGGCGATCGGGTTTATTTCATGACCAAAAAGGCTAGTATTTCTAAAGTGATAAAGCAATTTAGGCGTGAAGATAAAGCTTATAGAAATATTATTATTGCGGGCGGTGGACGTATTGGTCTTAATTTGGCAAAGTTCTTAGAAAGGGATCATCATGTTCGTATTGTTGAGGTGAATAAAGAGCGTGTTAGTAAGATTGCTGATGAGCTTAATAATACATTAGTACTTTTAGGCAATGCTTCTGACGAGGAATTATTATTAGAAGAGGGTATTGAAAGTACAGATTTATTTTTAGCCCTAACGGATTCTGATGAAATTAATGTTATCGTTTCAATTTTAGCCAAACGCTTAGGCGCACATAAGACGATTGCTTTGGTTAAGCGCAATGTCTATGAAGATTTAGCCAAGCAAAGTGAAGATGTGGACATGGTTATATCACCTGACCAAATTACAGTGAGTGGTATTTTAGCACATATTCGCAAGGGTGACACTATGATGGTGTACTCATTGCGCCAAGGTAAGTCAGAGGCAATTGAGGTTATTGTGCATGGTGATAAACATCATTCAGATGTTGTGGGTAAAACCATTGAGCAAATCAATTTACCAGATGGTGTGGTCGTAGGTTCAGTCGTTAGAAATCATGAGGTTATTATGGGGTCGCGCACTTTAGTTATCAAGGAAGGAGACCATGTGTTGTTGGTATTAACTGATGTGAGTAAAATTCACGAAGTGGAAGAGTTGTTTGAAAGATATTTTGATTAATGATTATTAAAAATGCAATTTAGTATTGTTTTTAAAACCATTGGCTTATTGTTAATGGTATTTAGTTTAACGCAATTACCACCCATTGTTGTTGATTTTATTTATGCTCAAAACGAAGCCCCATCTTTTTTCGCCGCTTTTTCTTTAACATTGTTAAGTGGTTTTGTTTTATGGCTGCCTTTTAGAAAATCAACCAAAGGTTTTAGGATTCGTGAAGGAGTGCTAGTAGTGGTGAGTTTTTGGCTTGTTTTATCCTTATTTGCGACCACGCCATTTTTATTATCAACCTCTTTGGATATGCCCTTTAGTGATGCATTTTTTGAATCCATGTCAGGGCTGACAACCACAGGTGCAACAGTACTTTCTGGGCTAGATGATTTACCTAAAGCACTGTTGTATTATCGTCAGCAACTTCAATGGCTGGGTGGCATGGGTATTATTGTTTTAGCAGTTGCTATCTTACCCATGTTAGGGGTTGGTGGTATGGAGCTTTACCATGCAGAATCAAGCGGTATTTCTAAAGAAAGACTCACGCCAAAGTTAGCTCAAACTGCCAAAGCACTATGGAAAATTTATATTAGCTTGACAGTTGTTTGTGCATTGGGTTACTACCTTGCGGGTATGGATGGATTTGATGCAATTGGACATAGTTATGCAACGGTTGCTATCGGTGGTTTTTCTACTCATGATGCATCAATTGGCTATTTTAATTCTTATGCAATCGAGTTAGTGGCAATGGTCTTTATGCTATTGGCAGGTATTAATTTTTCACTACATTTTCTTGTTTGGCGCAAGCGCAATATATTTATTTATTTGAAAGACTCTGAATTCAAAACTTATTTGTTAATTTTAAGTACATCAATTTTATTACTATCAAGTTATTTGTTTGATAAAGGCTACTATCAAACTATTAAAGAGGCGATTAGATATGGCGTATTTCAAAGTATTTCTATTATGACCACTACAGGCTTTGTCAGTACAGATTTCTCATTATGGCCATTCGTGCTACCTGTGTTTTTAATTTTTGGTAGTTTTGTTGGTGCTTGTGCTGGCTCTACGGGTGGCGGTATTAAAGTTGTTAGAATATTATTAATGTTTAAATTAGCCATGAAAGAGATTAAAAAATTTATTCATCCTAATGCACAAATCAACATTAAACTTAATCAAAAAAGTGTTCCTGAGAATACCTTGGTGTCAGTTTGGGGGTTTTTCTCTCTATACGTAATCACCTTTGTTATGATTATGATTATGTTGATGTTTACTGGTCTTGAGCAAGTGAGTGCGTTTTCAGCAACTGCAGCGTCTATTAATAACTTAGGTCCAGGTTTGGGTGATGTTGCTGCTAATTATGGCAATATTAGCGATACAGCAAAATGGATTCTAAGTTTTTCAATGTTATTAGGACGACTAGAAATATTAACCTTAATGGCTTTGTTGCATAAGGCTTTTTGGCGTTTTTAAACACACTGTAAAGGTTACTCTACTATAATATTGTAGTTTGGTAAGGCGTTTAGTAGTTGTTTGCCATAAAATTTAGAAACCAAGCGATTGTCAAAAATGGTGATTTTTCCTGTATCAGTTTCTGTGCGAATCAAGCGACCACAAGCTTGAATGAGTTTAAGTGATGCATCGGGTAGAGATATTTCCATAAAAGGATTTCTATTTTGTGATTTAAGATAAGTAGCTAATGTTTTATCAATGGGTGAAGTAGGTACACTAAAACGCAATTTGGCAATGACAACATGGGTAAGGTTATCACCTTTTAAATCCACTCCTTCAGCAAAACTATCCAGCCCAAAAATAACACTGCCCTTGCCTTGTTTGCGCAAACCAATGTGTTTTTCTAAAATATGCTTTTTGGAATATTCGCTTTGAACAAATAAAGTACAATCTAGCTTTTTTTCTACCAAATCTACCACTATTTGCATTTGTTTATTAGAGGCAAATAGTACCAATGAACCTTCATTGCTATCAAGCCGTTTAAGTAGTTGTGATGCTACTTCTTGTGTGTGCTCATACACTTGAGCTGGACTGGCTTTAAGTTTGGCAATGATGAAATCTACTTGGTTAAACACAAAGGGTGAGGGTAGGCATAAATATTGGTTTTCATCTTTTAGTAGTCCTAATTGTTTGTTTAAGCGCTCAAAACTACCGAGTGATGTTAGCGTGGCTGAAGTAAGAATGGCACCTGAAATTTTTGACCAAATAAGCTGGTCTAGATTTTTTGAAACATCGGTTTGCGCGCTATTAAGCAAGTAGCTGGTTTTTTTATTTGCGAGTGTACTTTTTTCGACCCAGCGTGAATATGGCGCTTTATTTGGCTCATCTTTTTGCAAGAAAGATGAAAACAAAGTAATAATACTAAGTAAATGCTGTTCACATTCAGCAGCTGCATTACTAATAGAATCACTGATGCTTTTGTCTATGATTGTTATTTTTAAATAGTTGCTCCAAGATTCTTTTAAAAGTGTGAACTTGGTTTGAACAGTGCCAATAAGTGTTAGAATATTTTCACTTATCTGTTTGATAGATTCATCAACAACACCCTGGCTAAACAAATAAATATTGTTATTAAATCCTAGTTGTTTTAACAGTCGAATTAAATCAGTCAGATAATCATCAATTTGTTTGATGTTAATATTAGGCACATCTTGTTTGCTAATTTTGCATAATTGCTCACTAACTGCTTTGGTTTGTCTAACGCTGGTTTTGATAAACTCAGTGCTAGTGGTTAATGAAAAGCACAACAATGCCTTTGAATTTAAGTGGTGCGCTTCATCAAAGATAAAGATTGATTCGCTAACATCAGGTAGCATAGTATTTCCTGTGCTAAGGTCAGCCAAAACCAAATCATGATTAGCGATAATGACATCTGCTTTGGTAATTTGCCGTCTGGCTTTAAAAAAAGCGCAGTCTTGATAAAACTCACAGCTTTTTGTTGTGCAAGTAAAACGATTGCAAGCTATTTTTTGCCAAATAGAATGATCTGGCGCGTGCATCAAATCATCGATTTCTCCATTCCATTTCTTAGTTGAGTAATCATTTAGCATCTCACTGAGTTGTTCTAATTGATATTTTTCTGGTGGATTGTCAAATAGTGACATTGATTTAAATAAAGAATTATCACTCGTGTTATCTTCACACACGTTAATTAAATTACGAACACAAACGTAACGCGAACGCCCCTTAACCAAGGCATACTCAAAATCAACGCAACAATATTTTTGTGCTTGTGGCATGTCTTTAAAAAGTAATTGTTCTTGCAAGGCAACATTAGCACTAGAGATAATCAGTTTTTTTTTGTTGGCTTTAACGATAGGAATACTGCCAAGTAAGTAAGCAAACGTTTTCCCTGTACCTGTGGGCGCTTCAACACATAGAATATTGTTGCCTTTGTATTCTCCTGATAAAGTTTTAGAGATTTCAGCAATCATTTTGTTTTGTGCTTGGCGTACTTTAAAGCCATCCATGTCTTTTTTTAAGCTCATAAATGATTGGCGGATTTGAGCTTTTAACTTATTTGAAAGCATGATTTTATGACTGGCGTTGTAAGGAAAGATTGCACAATAAAATCAATGCGTCTTTATAATCTGAGTCAGGTATCAGCTTGAGCGATTGCTTGGCAAGTTGGGTTGATTTGTGTGCTTGATTGCGAGTATAGTTAAAGGCTTTGACAGATTGTAGAATTTTAATCACTTGTGCTATTTTGGAATTATCTGCTTGGTTAATAGAGTCTTCTAAAAGTTTCCTATCATCACCGAAAGTATGGGAAAGTGCATAAATCATAGGTAATGTGGCTTTCCCCTCACTTAAATCATCACCCACTTCCTTACCTATGATTTTTGCATTTGACTCATAATCAAGCACATCGTCCATAATCTGGAAAGCGTTACCAAGATGTAAGCCATAGTCTTTTAATGCAGATTCTTGGGCTTTATCAACACCTGATAGTAGCCCCCCAATTTGAGTAGCTGCCTGGAATAAACATGCCGTTTTTCGCTCAATCACTGCGTAATATTCAGCTTCAGTCAACTCAGTATTTTGGCAATTTAATAATTGTAATACTTCACCTTCAGCAATACTATTAGTGGTTTTAGAAAGAATACGCATAATGGACATTGAATTAGACTCAACTATCATTTCAAATGCGCGAGAATACAAAAAATCACCCACTAAAACACTGGGTGCATTGCCCCAAACTTCATTAACGGTGTCTTTTCCTCGGCGCATTATAGACTCATCAACAATATCATCATGCAATAAAGTGGCAGTGTGAATTAACTCTATCACTACTGCCATAAGGTAGTGGTATGTACCTTGATATTCAGTTGCACGCGCACAAAGTAATAACAGCAGTGGACGTAAGCGTTTGCCACCAGCGTGAATAATATGATGACTCATTTGATTAATCAAAGCAACATTTGAACTTAAACGATTAATGAGTATTTCGTCTGTTCTTTGTAAATCTAATTTTAAGAGGGATTGAATATCGCTTAAACTTTTCATGGCAGTTATTTTACACGTGAGTGGTATGGGTTATTAAAAAAACCAATACTTGTATCACCTCAGATTGGATTTAATTTATTTGCAAGCAAATACACCTCTTTAGACCTTGCTCTTGAGGCTTTTGGTTTTCGGATGGTAACAGAAGAAAAAGAAGATCGACACGACTTAACGAACTCGTCAAACCCATCTCCTTGAAAGACTTTGACAAAGAAATAGCCTGAAGGTGTTAAGGTTTTAATTGCCATATCCAGTGCCAGTTCACATAAATACATAGATTTAGGGATGTCAACTGAGAGTTGGCCGCTCATATTAGGTGCCATATCGCTTAAAACAACATCAATTTTTTTACTCATAGTGATATCTAAAAGCGCTTTATAAACACTATCTTTAGTGAAGTCACCACGTAAAAAATCAACCCCATCAATGGGCTTTATATCCAATATATCACTAGCAATAACTTGACCAGATTTGCCCACAGTTTTTATTGCCACTTGGCTCCAGCCACCAGGGGCAGCACCGAGATCAAACACTTTATCCCCCGATTTGATAAATTTATCTTTGTCAATCATTTCTATAAGTTTGTAAACGGCGCGAGAACGATAGCCTGCCTTTTGTGCCTTTTTAACAAACCCATCGCTTAGATGTTCACTCATCCAACGCCCTGAACTGCCCTTTTTTGCCATATCAATAATTCCTAATATTGGAGGGTATTTTACGGGATAATGATGTTTTTTTTGCATTGACCTATCCTGCATGAACACTAAATTAAGAAACATTGCCATTATTGCCCACGTTGACCACGGTAAGACAACTTTGGTTGATAAATTGCTTGAACAATCGCAAACGTTTGATGAGCGCTTTGAATCAACTGATCGAATGATGGATTCAAATGATCTTGAGAAGGAGCGTGGCATTACTATTTCTAGTAAAAATACTGCGATTAAATGGCATGATTATCATATCAATATTGTAGACACGCCAGGCCATGCTGATTTTGGTGGTGAAGTAGAGCGTGTACTGTCTATGGTTGATAGTGTGCTTTTGCTTGTAGATGCACAAGAAGGCCCAATGCCACAAACACGCTTTGTAACGAAAAAAGCCTTTGACCAGGGCTTAAACCCAATTGTAGTGATTAATAAAATTGACAAAGATGCAGCACGCCCCGATTGGGTAATTGACCAAATGTTTGATTTATTTGACCAACTGGGTGCAACTGACGAGCAATTAGATTTCCCAATTATTTACGCTTCAAGTATTAATGGCTATGCCTCATTAGAAGATGATGTACGTTCAGGTGATATGACACCCATGTTTGAAACCATTATAAAACACGTTAAAGCGCCGGAAGTTGATATTGATGCGCCTTTACAAATGCAAGTCACTGCACTTGATTATTCCTCATTTATTGGGGCAATTGCTATTGGTCGCATTACACGTGGTACAATTAAGAAAAATATGCAAGTTGTGGTGATTGACACACAAGCCAATGAACGCAAAGCTAAAATTGCAAACCTTCAAAGTTTTCTTGGTTTAGAAAAGATTGATACAGACAGTGCACAAGCAGGTAATATTATTGCCATTACTGGCATCGAAGGTATTTCAATTTCAGATACAATTTGCGATCCTGGGGTCATTGAGGCGTTGCCGCTTTTGCGTGTAGACGAGCCAACCGTTTCTATGGCATTTCGCGTGAATGACTCCCCATTTGCTGGGCAAGATGGTAAGTTTATCACCTCACGAAATATTCGTGACCGCTTAGATAAAGAACTCATTTACAATGTTGCACTTCGGGTTGAAAACACAACCGATCCATCTGAATTTATTGTTTCAGGTCGTGGTGAATTACATCTGTCAATTTTAATTGAAACCATGCGCAGAGAGGGCTTTGAGTTGGCAGTAGGGCGTCCACAAGTCATCTTAAGAGAAATTGATGGTGTGATTTGCGAGCCATTTGAAGATTTAAGTGTTGATGTAGAGACTCAACATCAAGGCACTGTGATGGAAAAGTTAGGCGAACGTAAGGCTGAGCTAACTAAGATAATGCCAGATGGTAATGGCAGAGTAAAGCTGGGCTTTAATATTCCTGCACGTGGTTTGATTGGCTTTAGAACAGAATTTTTAACAGTAACGACAGGCACAGGCCTGATGAATTCAACCTTTGATGCTTATAAACCTCAAAAACAAGGGAAAATTGGTCAGCGTTCTAATGGCTCTTTGATTTCAATGAACCAAGGGCAAGCAGTTGCTTATGCCATTTTTAACTTACAAAAAAGTGGTAAATTTTTTGTAAAGCACAACACCGATATTTACGAAGGCATGGTAGTTGGCATTCATACACGTGATAAAGATTTAGTGATTAATGTTATAAAGGGTAAGCAATTGACCAATGTACGTGCATCAGGTACTGACGAAGCTGTATCACTAACACCTACCATTAAGCTTGATTTAGAACAAGCGTTAGAATTTATTGATGATAATGAATTGGTAGAAGTAACGCCCCATAATATCCGTATTCGCAAGCGTTTATTAACAGAGAATGAACGCAAAAGGGTGCGCGTAAAATCTAAATAAAAGGTAGCTTTTGCTTGCTTGTTATCAACACCAGTGCTAATGGTATACTGCTGCTATGTTTTTTTGATTAAAGGTTTATGGACAACATTCTTATTTTTTTTGTTAAGCAAAAAAAGCTAGCACTGGTCTTTACGGTTTCTATTATTGCCCTTGGTCTTTTGACATTAAGCGGTATTCAAAGAGATAAATTCCCAGCGGTAGATTTTGAAGAGATGAGTATTGTAACCACCTATCCTGGCGCCTCTCCTGAAGATGTCGAACAGAATGTTACCAACCCAATTGAAGACGAACTGAAAAGTATTTCAGGGATTGATAAATTTAGCTCAACCTCTAAAGAGGGAAAATCTAGCATTATTGTTACACTTTCTCAAGACATTAGTGATATTGAATCGTTAAAGCAAAAAATTAGGAATGCAGTTAATCGTATTAAATCATTACCTAAAGAAGTGGATGATTTACCTTGGGTAATTGATCAGAAAAATTCACTCAAAAGTATTTTAAAAATTAACATCAGTAGTGGTGACTTGTCTTATCAAGCATTGAGAGATGTTACTGATGATATGGCTGATTCTTTAGCACTGGTTGAAGGTGTGTCGAAAGTTGTTAAAGAAGGTTTTCTTGACCGTGAAATTCAAATTAGGGTTAATCCTGATAGCCTGTACCAACATAAGCTGTCCTTACCTCAAATAATTGAAGCGATTAAAAAGCGCAATAAACGCTACGCTGTTGGTAGTAATCATGATGATATTAATGAAAAAACCATTGTTGTTTTGGCTAAGTTTGATGAGATTCAAGCTGTAGGTGATGTGATTATTAAATCAACATTTGATGGGCCTATTATTCGCCTAAAAGATGTTGCAACCATTGTTGATGGAAACAAGGAGGAGACTTCTATTACTCGCGTGAATGGCACTAAAGGTTTTATTCTGAGAATTCGTAAACAAGAGCATGCCGATGTAATTACCACGGTTGATTTGGTTAAAGAAAAAATGTTGAATTTAAGGGCTAAATATCCAACCAGTCTGCAAGTTTTTTATTCATCAGATGAGTCTAAACATGTTCGTAATCGGCTTAATATCGTAACTAATAATGGCTTAATTGGCTTATTTTTGGTATTGGTTATATTGGGTTTATTTTTATCATTTAAAACAGCTTTTTGGGTATCAATTAGCTTGCCAATATCTCTTTTGGGCACAGTGGCTTTATTAGGCGCAACAGGTGAAACCATTAATCTTGTTTCACTAGCTGCGATGATTCTAGTGCTTGGCATTGTGGTGGATGATAGTATTGTGGTGGCAGAGAGTATAGATCATTACAAACAATTAGGAAAAGACAGACATCAATCTGCTGTGCGCGGATTTAAGCGTGTAATTTTACCTGTAATAACGACAATTTTGACCACAATCTTAGCTTTTTCTTCGATGTTTTTAATGGGTGGTACGATGGGTAAATTTATCTACGTCATTCCTTTAGTGGTTATTTTTGCTTTAACTCTTTCTTTTTTAGAAGTTAGTTTAGCATTGCCAGCACACCTTGCCAGTAGTGATGAAAAAACCAAAGGCAAGACATGGTTTACATGTATTGAAGATTGGTTTGAAGGTTTTTTAACAAAAGTATTGAAATGGCGTTACGGTGTTGTTGTTATTTTTAGTCTTGTTCTGATAGGCACTTTATATTTTGCTAAAACTCAAATGAAGTATGTGCAATTTCCTGCAGTGGGAGCAGACAGTATTAGCGGAAGATTGCAAATGCCTATTGGCACCTCCTTAGAGCGTACAGAGTTTATTTCCAAACAAGTAGAGGAAATGATTATAGAAGTTGTGGGTGAGGATTTAGACTCATTAACCAATAATGTTGGCCATTATTTTACTCATGTAGCTAAGTTTACTATTGAACTGGTACCATCTAGTACAAGAGTGCAAACACCTAAAGTCTTACTTGCCCAGTTAAAAGCACGCGTTAAGAACATAAAAACTGCACAAAAATTAAAGTTTTCAATAGGTAGGCCAGGTCCAACACAAGGCGAAGATGTAGAGATTAATTTGGTAGGTAGTGACAATATTCAGCGTCAGAATGCTGCTGATACTTTAGAAAAAATATTATTAAGTATTGATGGTATAGACAACATTGAGCGAGATGATGAAGCAGGTAAAACACGTATTGAGGTGGTGATTGATTTTGAAAAAATGGCCAGATTCGATGTTGATTTTTTAGTGGTTAATGATTATTTAAAGGCAGCTTTTACAGGCATTAATGTCACTAACGTGCGCTATGGTGATGATGACGTTGATTTTAGAATTTATCTGGGTAGTGATAAACAGTCAGAGGATTTTTTAGCATTACTAAAAGTTAATAATCGCCAAGGTCGTCCCATACCGCTTAAACAATTTGTTTCGTTGCAAAAAATTAAGGGGGAGCCAAATTTTAATCATTTTAATGGGCAGCGCTCAGCCGTACTTAGCGGTAGTGTTGATGATGAGATAACAACTTCTGGTGTAGTTATTAGTCAAGCACTCAAGCGTCTAGATTTAGCTAACAATTATCCTACAATTAGAGTGACTAGTGAGGGTGGCGATAAAGATACAAAAAAATCAATGGATAGCTTTAAAAAGGCATTTTTCATGGCAATTCTTGCCATATTTTTATTACTAACCTTGTTATTTAATTCTTATTCACAGCCAATACTGGTCCTAATTGCTGTGCCTTTTTCTATTATTGGTGTTATTTGGGCCTTTTTTCTTCATGGGGAGACGCTTAGCTTTTTTGCAATATTAGGTACACTGGCATTAGTGGGGGTTATTGTGAACGATTCTTTAGTGATGGTGGCCCATTTGAATTATTTAAAGGCAAAGTTTGCATCTACCATGAGTGTTTACGAGTGGATTGCTCAAGGTGCAAAAGACCGATTGCGCGCTGTTGTGTTAACAACATTAACAACTTTAGCAGGGGTAATGCCACTTGCTTATGGCATTGGTGGCACTGACTTTATTTTACAACCTATGGCGCTTTCACTTGGCTATGGCTTGTTGTTTGGCACATTAATGACACTTATTCTATTGCCTTGTTTGTATTTAATTAACCATAAGTTTATCAGCTGGGTAAAAAAACTTTAGGGCAAACTGTTAAAATTTAGTCAATAAGTTTTGTTCTCAAGTAGTATTTTATTTGCTTAATCAGCGCTTTGTGTATGCTACTGCCTTTTTAAATCGTTTATGAAAATAATGCCAGGGAGAGGAGGGCTCTTGGTAGAGATGGATGCAATTTCATCAAATACTGCACACCACTTTAAGCAAACTACGAACCATTAACGTATTCCATGACAGTAATATCTTGTTATCCATAAGAGGCGGCACTCTTTTGTTTCTAATATTGAATAACATATTTATGCTTAAGATATCAATGGGTTTTTAGTGTAGAAGTTATTTGCTAGTATAAAACAGAACTTGATATAAAAAGTAGGGTTGATTTAATTTTTATCAAATCTAACACAGACGATTTTGGCAATCAGAATTTTCGATTTAGCTTGGCTTATCAAGGACTGAAATTATTATTCAAACAATTAAATATTAAATGTATAAAATGGGGTTATTAGTTGTTATTTTTCTTATATTGTCCTCTGGTAATAGTAGTAGTGAAAGAAGTAATTGATGAGATTAGTACAGGAAAAACGCTCGTTGATATGAGTATAGCAACACAATATATGTAAGATACGATTGATAGTGATAAAAATAATATTATTGGATTTAATCAATTGTCTACAGACGAACCCTAGAATTCTACTTTATCTACTGTTGGTACAGAGTTTTTTGAAATTGAAATGCAGAGAAGTAGCTGTTTTGAAGTGTCTTGTTGTCAGCTGTCCCTGAGTGGAAAGGGTAGCATACAAAAAGTTGTTGAAGATGATGGAAACTTTGCAAGATTCATTACACAAAGTAATGATAGTGGTAATATTACATTGACAGTCAAACTGTTAGGAGAGCGGTATTATTATCTTGACCTTCACATTATTAGTTCATGAATGTTAGATGCTTCTAAAACAAACTCAAATATACAAACCTTAAAATCTATTGGACTAGGGAAGCATAAATTTACTAGACATAGTGCCGAGTTGGCCGAAGATTTAGACCAATCAGGGGTTGATGCACATACAAATTCTATTGTGGTTTAATACTTTAGGGTTGAACTAGTTATAACAATCAAGGTGCTTCTATGGTGGCTGTTACTGACTACCTGTTTCTTCATCTTGAGACTGACCCTAACCCAGGTTTCTCAGTTTAATACTTCTTACTCTGACAATAGTATTTATTACACACCTGCTATACCTACTAAAGGATATGATAAAAGCCTATCTTCAATTGTTAATGTTGCTGCTCATGAGTGGGGACATGTCATTACTAGCAGGAACTCTAATTTAATATATTCGCGTGAATCAGGTGCGTTAAATGCTGGGTGTTGCTATAGAAAATGCTCTACGAAAACAAATAATTGGCTCATTGGTTTCGCAGATAAGTCTTATCGATCAATGAAGAATCCGGAAAGTAAGTATCGTATATATCAAGATTATTATGATTATAAAATAATCAAAGATGGCGCTGTTTATTAGCCAATGGCAGAGGAAAGGGTTCATTATCCAAATACTTACAAAAGCGATAATTGGTTTTTAACAGATATGACTAATTGCGCCACACCAAAACTGATTATAATGATTTTTGTGGCGTTCATGAATGACGTTAATGTTACTGGTATCACCAATGTAATTAGAATTGTTCTAGATGCTAATAAAAACCACTGGCTACGAAATAGTACTTTCCAGACACTACACTGCCAAGCCGCTTCTGGTTATGGTGATACTGAAGATGAGATTGATATGCAAGAATAGAATTAGCTTAGGAGGCCGGTTGGTGTGACTGATAACAATCAATAAAATTATTTATTTTTAAGTGCTAGGCGGATAATGTCTTCAGTGGAGAGTGTTTTGTCATTGATAATAGCCAACATCCTTTTAGATTCTTTGGACTTAAACCCAAGTGCTTGTAAAGCGGCCGATGCTTGCTTAATATTGGGATTTGTATTAATGTTTCGATGATTTTGACTACTTAATTCTAATTTTTCTAAACGGTCTTTAAGTTCTACAATGAGTTTTTGTGCTGTTTTTTTACCAATGCCCGGGGCTTTGGCCAGTAAAACATCATCTTCATTAGCAACAGCATTCATTAGTGAGACAATATCAAGGTGAGACAAAATAGCCAGTGCTACTTTAGGACCAATACCATTTACTCTAGTCAGTTCTCTAAATAAGTTTTTTTCATCTTTAGAGATAAAGCCGTACAGGGTATGCGCATCTTCTTTAATTGATAAGTGGATGTATAACGAGAGTTGCTTCTCCTCACCCATTGCATAAAAACTTGACATTGGACATAGAATTTCATAGCCAATGTCGCCCACTTCAAGCAAGATTTCAGGTGGATTTTTTTCTAAAATGATGCCTGTGAGTTTACCAATCATAACCAATTGTATTTATTAAAATAGTCTTTCTCAAAAGCTTTAATATCATCCGTATACTGCAAGGTTAAGCTAATATCATCAAGACCATTGATTAAACGTCTTTTTCGTTCTACGTCTATTTCAAAGAGATAAGTTTTACTATTCGCATAGATACTTTGAGCATCAAGATTAATTGTAATTTCATCGCTTGAAGTAAATAATTCATCCATAACGCTACTATCTTGTATAATAGGTAAAATACCATTTTTAAAACAATTGTTATAAAAAATATCTGCAAAACTAGGGGTAATAATTGCTTTAAAACCATAATCTTCTAATGCCCAAGGTGCATGTTCACGGCTTGAACCACAGCCAAAATTCTCCTGTGCCAGTAGTATTTTTGCGCCTTGGTATTTTGCCTGATTCAATATAAAATCCATATTAAGCGGACGTTTAGAATTGTCCATGCCAACTTCACCATGGTCTAGGTAACGCCACTCATCAAATAAATTAATACCAAAGCCAGAGCGTTTAATAGATTTTAAAAACTGTTTGGGGATAATTGCATCAGTATCAACATTAGCACGTTTAAGTGGTACGGCTATTGAAGTAAATGTGCTAAATTTTTGCATTATTCGATCTCTGAGAAATGGCCAGCAATGGCACTTGCAGCTGCAATAGCAGGGCTGACTAAGTGAGTAAACGAACCCTGACCTTGACGACCTTCAAAGTTACGATTTGAGGTGCTTGCGCATCTCTCTCCTACTTCTAGTTTGTCAGCATTCATAGCCAGACACATTGAGCAGCCCGCTTCACGCCACTCAAAACCTGCATTGATAAAAATTTTATCCAGCCCTTCTTCTTCGGCTTGTTTTCTAATCAATCCTGAGCCAGGTACGACTAAGGCAAGTTTGATATTGCTGGCCATTTTTTTATCTTCTAAAACACTGGCTGCAATACGCAAGTCTTCAATTCGTGAGTTGGTACATGAGCCAATAAAGATTTTGTCGATTTTAATGTCTGATATTTTTGTATCAGAAGTGAGTTGAATGTAATTAAGTGCATTTTCCCAACTAACTTTCTCAGTTTGATTTTTGGCATTAGCAGGGTTGGGCACATATCCATCAATTGCCACCACCATTTCTGGAGACGTACCCCAAGTAACTTGAGACTTAATGTCTTGTGCATCAAAATGTACGATTTTATCAAAGTGTGCGCCTTTATCAGAATGTAGTGTGCGCCAATATTCTATTGCTTTGTTCCATTTAACACCTGAAGGTGCCAGTGGGCGGCCTTTGACATAGTCAATGGTTTTATCATCAACAGCAACCATGCCTACACGTGCACCTGCTTCAATTGCCATATTGCATAAGGTCATACGACCTTCAATGGATAAATTTTGAATGGTGTAGCCACTAAATTCAATCGCATAGCCTGTGCCACCTGCAGTGCCGATTTGACCAATAACGTAAAGCGCAATGTCTTTTGCACTGACGTGTTTGTTAAGTTTGCCATTAACTTCAATGTTAAAATTTTTAGATTTAGATTGCCACAAACAACCTGTGGCTAAAACGTGTTCAACCTCGCTGGTACCAATACCAAATGCTAGCATACCTAGTGCGCCGTGGGTTGAGGTGTGTGAATCGCCGCAGACAATGCTCATGCCTGGCAGAGTAGCTCCTTGTTCAGGAGCAATGACATGCACAATGCCTTGGCGAATGTCATTCATAGATATTTCATCAATACCAAAAGTTTCGCAGTTTTTGTCTAAGGTTTCAATTTGTAACTTTGAAATAGCATCGCTAATACCGCTAACACCTGATGAACGATTGGTTGTAGGTACGTTATGATCAGGTACTGCTAAGTTGGCACTTGTGCGCCAAGGTTTTCTACCTGCTATTGCCAAGCCTTCAAATGCTTGAGGCGAGGTTACTTCGTGAATAAGCTGCCTGTCAATATAAATAAGCATCATTGAGCCGTTTTCACGTATAACATGTGCATCCATTAGTTTGTCATAGAGTGTTTGAGCCATTATTGATACGTAATACTTGATAAAATAACTCATTTTACATTTTTATTAAACTTTATGTGTGGACTCTGTGGGCAGTTAAGATTTGATACTCAAGTGGTGAGTGATGATGGACTCAAGAGAATGATGCAAAAAATTGCGCGTCGTGGTCCTGATTCTAGTGGCCTCTGGGTTGATAATAGTATTGGTTTTGGGCATCAAAGACTTGCTATTATTGATTTGTCTAATCATGCTCACCAACCAATGATTGATAAAAATCTTGGTCTGGTTTTGGTTTTCAATGGCACGATTTATAATTATCAAGCTTTGCGCCAAGATTTAATCCAGCAAGGTTATCAATTTTTCTCGCATTCTGACACTGAGGTTATTATCAAAGCTTATCATCATTGGGGTGAGGATTGTGTCATGCATTTAGATGGTATGTTTGCTTTTTGTATCTGGAATAAAGCTCAAAATCAATTGTTTGTTGCTCGCGACCGAATGGGGATTAAGCCACTTTATTTTAATCTAACAGACAAAGCATTTAGTTTTGCTTCTAATATGCAGGCGCTGGTAACGCAAGGCATAGATAAAAGCATTAATCCTATCGCTCTGCAGCAACAACTTTCATTGCATGGTGTTGTACCAGCACCTAATACGATTATTAATGGTGTGAATAAAATCAAACCAGCAACCACATTAACCATTAGTGCTAAGGGCAAAGTTGTTGAAAAAACTTATTGGCAGCCAAAGGCCGTGCGCCCAAAAAAGGCATTGACGGATGAGCAATTTATTCAGTGCACGTATGAACTCTTAACAAAGAGTATTTTAAAACGAATGAATGCTGCAGATGTGCCAATTGGTGTGTTGCTTTCTGGTGGGCTAGATTCATCACTTTTAGTCGCATTACTTAGAGAAGCGGAGCATAAAGATATACGTACATTTTCAATTGGTTTTGAAGATATTGATGATGAAGTTGGGTCTGAATTTGAATATTCTGATCAAATTGTTGCCCAGTTTAAAACCCAGCATGAAAAATATGTCATTAGTAATTCACAAGTACTACCACGCCTTGGCGAAGCAGTTGCAAACATGAGTGAGCCAATGGTGGCTCAAGATGCAGTAGCATTTTATTTATTATCTGAACAAGTATCTAAACATATTAAAGTGGTGCTTTCTGGTCAAGGTGCAGATGAGGCTTTTGCAGGTTATTTTTGGTATGAGCGTATGCAAGCGCAGACAGGTTCCGAGATTGAACGTTTTACTAAACATTATGTAGACAGATCGTATAAAGAGTATTTGCAAACGGTTAATCAGCAATATCACAGCGGTAATCATACCGAAACTTGGCTTCATCACGAATTTACTAAGGCAAGTGCAGATACGTTTATGGATAAAGTATTTCGCACTGATATTACTCGTTTAGTGGTAGACGACCCTGTGAAAAGAGTGGACAACATGACCATGGCTTGGGGCTTAGAAGCGCGTGTACCATTTATGGATTATAAGTTGGTAGAGCATGCTTTGAGCATGCCGCCAAGCTTAAAAATGCTCAATAAAGGAAAACACCCCCTTAAACAAATTGCCAGAGGTTTGTTGCCCGATAGTGTGATTGACCGTCAAAAAAGCTATTTTCCAATGCCAGCACTTAAATACATACGTGGTGAATTTTTAGACTTTATGTCAGACGTACTAACTTCAAGTAAATGTGTCAATCGTGGTGTGTTTAATCAGGTATTTATTGATAAAGTAATTAACAAGCCGCGAAACTATATGACTGCACTCAATGGTTCGCGTTTATGGCATTTGGTATTATTGGAATATTGGCTACAAATAAATATTGATGAATAAAATAATCATTTATACAGATGGTGGCTGTCGTGGTAACCCTGGTATTGGCGGTTGGGGTGTATGGCTTAGATATGGCGAGCATGATAAAAAACTTCAAGGCGCAGAACGTGATACCACCAATAATCGAATGGAACTTATTGCTGCTATTAAAGCATTAGAAGCAATTAAATCTAGCAACATTGCGATTGATTTATTTACCGATTCTAAATATGTGATGACAGGTATTAGTGAGTGGATTAAAAACTGGAAGGCTAGAAGTTGGAAAACTGCCAATAAAAAACCAGTTAAAAATATAGACTTATGGCAGCGCTTAGATGTGCTTAACAATCAGCACAATGTTGTTTGGCATTGGGTCAAGGGTCATAGTGGCGACAAAGGCAATGACATGGCGGATGCACTGGCAAATTTAGCCATGGATAAAATTAGTAATTGAGTTGAAATATTTAATTAATAATTATAATATTTAAATAGTCTCAAAGAAACTTGCAATCAAAAATAGTGATGCTATAAACGGTAATTCTTGATTATTCAAACAGGAGATTGAGTGTGAGGAAATTAGTTATATTGTTCGGATTTTTCTTAAGTTTTAATGCTTTTACTGATGTAAAAGATTCTTGCGATGATAAAGAAGACAATCATCAAGTTAGTACTTGGCTTGTTTAAGATTGTAAATAATCCAATTCTTGCTGAGAAAAATTAGCAAGCTTTCTGGCTTCAATATTAAAAGGCCCTCTAAGTTGATTGCCAATGTGTTTTTAACCAATTGGCGGGTCTAAAAAACGTTGTTGTCAGAGGGCGTGAAACCAATAATTGCCAATTTTTACATGATTAATCTCATCAGCAAAAATAATGTCTAAAATTTCTACCATGGCTTTAAAGTTTGATTGTTTTTAGAATCATTTAGCCTATTTACCAAATTGATTTTTTCATCAATTTTTGTACTCATTAACGCTTAGCAGGCCAGCTCAAAGACGTTTATAAGCCTCCAATTTTATATCACCCAATTGCCAATCTCCAATTTTAGATTTAATTAACCGTAAAGTTGGAAAACCTGTCATACGCCTAATTTGACGATTTTTACCTTCGGTGATGGTTAACTCAAACTAAGAGTTGGGGATATTTTTGCGTATGCGTATAGGTGGTGTAGGATTCCATAGCCAATCTGGCTGGTTGATAATTTTGACTTGGAAATTTTATCTTGTAATTTTCCGTCATCAGTCAATATAATTAAACTTTCTGAGTCCTTATCTAGCCGTCCAGCAGGGTAAAGTATCTTTAATGGCAATATAATCAAACAAGGTGTGACCTTTCACCACTAAATTGGCATAAAATTCCAAATGGCTTATAAATAGATAAGTTTTAAGCATAGACTTGTTTAGCTCTTGCTATGAATGCATCCAGTTGAGAATTAGCAATTGAGGTAAAAATGGGCGATATGGTAATGTCGACTAATTTTGATGAAAAGCTAAATTCCAAGTTGAGTTCAATTTTGCAGGCACTGCTACTTAGTTTTGTGAATATCCAAGCACCACTTAGATGTTTAAATGGCCCTTCCTTAAGTTGCATATCAATTTTTTGATGGGGAGTTAAGGTGTTGATTGTTGTAAAAATTTGATTAAAAATCCCTTTATTAATCTTAACTGAGGCTATGATTTTATCATCAGATTGCTTTAAAATAGAAGCATCTGAGCACCAATTAAGAAATTGAGGATATTGATTAACCTGATTAACCAATTGATACATTTGTTTACAAGAATAGGCAACAATGGCATTATTAGAAATATGATGCATGGCTAAAAAAATAATGGCTAAAAAAAATAAAAAAATAAAAACAAGTTCAAACACCATTGCGCTTAATAAAAAGGCAAGACGTGACTATTTTATCGAACAAACCCTGGAAGCTGGTTTAAGTTTAGAGGGCTGGGAAGTAAAAAGTTTGCGAGACTCTAAAGCCCAAATCAAAGAAAGTTACGTTATTTTAAAAAATAATGAATTGTTTTTGTTTGGTGCGCATGTTTCACCACTTAAAAGCGCATCAACACATGTCAATGCTGATTCTACTCGTACTCGCAAATTATTACTTAATCGTTTAGAAATTAATCGTATTAAGGATAAAATTAACCAAAAAGGTGCCACTGTTGTACCGCTTAAGCTTTATTGGGTTAGAGGCAAGGTGAAATTAGAAATTGGCGTGGCCAAGGGTAAAAAATCTCATGACAAACGCCAAGACATTAAGTCAAGAGATTGGCAAAGAGATAAACAAAGAGCGCTAAAAGAGACAAATAAATAAAGATTTTAGCTTTGATTGGTGATTATTTATTTTCTTAGTAAATTTGTAATTTACTAAGAAAAATATCTTTATAATTAAATAGGCTGAATGTTGGAGGTTGGTAATAGATAGTTTTTATTTGCTTTTCATTCTCTACCTCCTTTAATGATCAACCTTATAGTATTTGGTACTTTACAAATTAATTTCTCGAGGAGAAAAAAATGAATAAATCAGGGTTAATTGATGCAATTGCATCAGTGGCAAACCTATCTAAAGCAGATGCCTCTCGTGCATTAAATGCAACAACAGATGCTATTACTAGAGCTATGACTAGCAGTGATGGTGTACAGCTTACTGGCTTTGGTAGTTTTATTGTTAGAGGCCGTGCAGCACGCACAGGTCGTAATCCACAAACAGGTGCAACGATTCAAATCAAAGCATCAAAAGTGGCTGCTTTTAAAGCAGGCAAAGCATTAAAGGAGGCGATTAATAAATAAACTTATTAATCAGTTCTAAAAAGCACTTTTAGGTGCTTTTTTTATGTCTGAAATTTGGTAGAATACTCGCTTTATTTACGATTAGTGGAGATTTTATGGAACGTACTTTATCAATTATCAAGCCAGATGCGGTTGCAAAAAACGTAATCGGTCAAATTTATTCTCGTTTTGAAGAAGCTGGTTTTAAAATTGTTGCCAGCAAAATGATTCATCTTGATAATGATTTGGTAGGTGGTTTTTATGCAGTGCATAAGAATCGTCCATTTTATGGTGAGTTGGTTGAATTTATGACGTCTGGCCCAGTAATGGTTCAGGTTTTAGAGGGTGAGAATGCCGTTACTAGGTATCGTGAAATTATGGGCGCTACCAATCCTAAAGAGGCTGATGTCGGAACTATTCGTGCTGATTTCGCAAAGTCTTTAGACGAAAATACAGTACATGGCTCTGATTCTTTAGAAAATGCAGCTATTGAAATCGAGTATTTCTTTGGTAAAGATGGTGTATGCCCAAGAACTCGTTAGTACTAATACACTTTCCTTGCATTAAACAGGGATTAATGCAAGGAAATGTATGAATAAACAAAATCTTTTAAGTTTTAATCAGAATGCGCTGTATGATTTTTTTGTGGGTTTAGGTGAAAAGCCTTATCGTACTAAACAAATCATACAGTGGATTTACAAAGCCTATGAGTTTGATTTTGATAAAATGCTTAATTTTAGCAAACCCCTAAGAGAGGAGCTAAGCAGGGTGGCTTGTGTTGAGCTACCTAAAGTTATTAAACAAAGCTTTGCTCTAGATGGGGTGATTAAATGGGTGCTAGCATTGAGTGAAGACAACCATATTGAAATGGTTTATATTCCTGAGAAAGATCGCGGAACGCTTTGCATTTCTTCCCAAGTAGGTTGTGCTTTGGCCTGTACTTTTTGCTCAACTGGTATGCAAGGGTTTAACAAAAATCTTACAACGGCTGAGATTATTGCCCAAGTATTGATTGCTAATCAGTATCTCAATCCTAAAGCTAAGCGTATTTCTAATGTTGTGTTTATGGGTATGGGTGAGCCTTTGTTAAATGAACATGCAGTGTATAACGCTTGTGATTTACTACTTGATGATTTAGCGTTTGGTTTATCTAGACGCAAGGTCACCATTTCTACCTCTGGCGTGGTGCCAGCCATGCTACGCATGAGTGAGCGAACACCTGTGAGTTTGGCTGTTTCCTTGCATGCACCTGATAATCATCTGCGAGATGAGCTAATGCCCATTAATCAAAAATATTCAATTGAAGAATTACTCGGAGCTTGCAAAGTATATTTACATGCTGGCACTCAGGAACGTCACATCTTGTTTGAGTATGTTATGCTTAAAGGTGTGAATGATTCTACTGAACACGCTAATAAATTAGCAAAATTATTAAAAGACATCTCGGCTAAAATAAATCTAATTCCCTTTAACCCATTTGAGAAAACTCAATATCAAACATCAAGTGCACAGACCATTGAAAAGTTTCAGAATATTTTATATCAACAGGGTATTCGTACAATGACACGCCGTACCCGTGGTGAAGATATTGATGGCGCTTGTGGACAATTGGCTGGAAAGGTGCTAGATAAAACTAAAAGAGCTCATGCTAGAAGACATTGATTACTACCCCAAAAAAAGCAAGAAAAAGCTTAAATTAAAATGGTGGATGCCACTTATTTTGGCCTTTATTTCAGGTATTTTTTGGTATTTAAATCAAAAAGATAACACTAAAAAAGTAAGAAAAGCGCCCGTTTTAATTGTCATTAGCAAAGGCGAAGAAGAACAAAAAGAGACTGTAAGCATCGTTATAATTGATAATCATCCATTGCTTGGTTCTGATTCTAATAACAACATTGTCAACCCAAAATCCCTAGATGAAGCAATTCATAACTACATCAATAAATATCAATGAAGCCAATACATACAATTCAAAGAAGAAAATCTAAGCAAATATTTGTCGGTGATGTTGCAATTGGTGGTGATGCGCCCATTTCAGTGCAAAGTATGACCAATACTGAAACGACTAATGTCAAAGCAACGGTTGCACAAATACAAGCCATTCAAAATGCAGGTGCCGACTTGGTGCGTGTCTCTGTGCCGACAATGGATGCGGCAGAAGCTTTTAAAGCCATAAAGAAACAAGTCAATATTCCACTGATTACCGACATTCATTTTGATTACAAAATTGCACTCAAGGTGGCAAAATATGGCGCCAGTTGCCTGCGTATCAACCCAGGTAATATTGGGCGAAAAGACAGAATAAGAGGAGTAGTGGCGTCAGCCATAGATCATAATATTCCAATTCGTATTGGTGTGAATGCAGGCTCTTTGGAAAAGGATTTACAAAAAAAATACACCGAGTCAACACCTGAGGCAATGGTTGAATCTGCCTTTAGACATATTGATATTTTAGATAAATTAAATTTTGATAATTTTAAGGTTTCACTCAAGGCCAGTGAAATTTTTATGACTGTATTTGCTTATCAACAACTGGCCTCTCAAATTGATAACCCATTACATTTAGGCATTACTGAGGCAGGGTCGTTACATTCTGGCACAGTTAAGTCTTCGATTGGCTTGGGTTTGTTATTATCAGAAGGTATTGGCGATACAATTAGAGTTTCTTTAGCCTCTGATCCAGTTGATGAAGTGCGTGTTGGCTTTGATATTTTAAAATCTTTAAATTTACGCCAAAAAGGCGTTAATTTAGTTGCTTGCCCATCGTGTTCTAGACAGAAGTTTGATGTGATTAAAGTAGTTAATGAGTTGGAATCTCGTCTTGAGGACATCACTGCACCAATTGATGTGGCAGTGATTGGTTGTGTGGTCAATGGACCCGGTGAAGCAAAAGCAGTGTCAGTCGGCTTAACAGGTGGTGAGCCTAACCTTTTGTATCTTGATGGCAAAATCCATTCTAAAATAACCAATGAAAACTTAGTAGATGAACTTGAAGCTCAGGTTAGAAACAGTCTTAGAAGCCTTTAACTCTTTTGTAAACCTTGTAGCGATAAATAAATTGTATCAACAAGTAGCCAAGTATTGAGCTGGTGATAGAAACAATCAAGCATCCAAGCAAGAAAGGCTGCCAAATAACATCAAATACTTGCCAAACATACTCAAGTGACATAACAAAGCCCTTTTCGATACTAACATCCAAAATCCAAGCGCCAAGTTTATAGCAACCATAAAAAATAACTGGCATGGTAATAGGATTGGTAATCCAAACTAGAGCAATAGATAGTGGTAGGTTTGCACTAGATATAACCGCAATTGGTGCGGCTAATAGCATTTGGAAGGGGATGGGAATAAACGCACAAAACACTCCAACTGCAAATGCTTTAGAGATAGACTTTCTATTAAAGTTCCACAAACTTGAGTGGTTTAAATGCTTGCCAAGCCAGCCTAAGTGCTTGTGATCTTTTAATTCATCTGGGTTAGGAGTGTAGTGTTTTAATAGTTTTTTCATGAACGTGCAGCATTGATAATGCCCGTTTCATTTAACCCATATAAATTATACAATTCTTGTTGCTCACCTTGCTCACTAAATTTGTCTGGCAAGCCTAAAATACTTAAAGGTATGTTGATATTTTTTTGATGTAGAAGTTCACTAATTGCACCACCTGCACCACCTGTGATGGCATTATCTTCAATAGAGATAAGTTTGGTATGTGAACTGGCTAATCTAATAATTAATGTTTCATCAAGTGGCTTAACAAAGCGCATATCAACCACAGTTGCACCTAGTTTTTCACCTGCGGCAAGTGCGCTTTTAACCATGATGCCAAAAGCAAAAATTGCCACACTAGAACCTTCAAGTATGACTTTTGCTTTACCCAGTGAAATTTTTTCATCAGTGATGTAATTTTGAAGATCTGATGTGCCTCTAGGATAGCGTATACAAATAGTGCCATTGGTTTCAAATGCAGTATTGAACATTTGATACATTTGTATTGCATTACTTGGCGCCATAATGGTTAAGTTGGGGATACACCTTAAGAAACTCAAATCAAAACTACCTGCATGAGTTGCGCCATCACTACCCACTAATCCAGCTCGGTCAATTGCAAAAATAACACTTAGATCTTGTAGTGCAATGTCATGAATAAGTTGGTCATAACCACGTTGTAAAAAAGTAGAATAGATAGCCACTATCGGTTTTAGACCCTGAGTGGCAAGTCCACCTGCAAAAGTGATGGCGTGTTGTTCTGCAATACCCACATCAAAATATTGCTTAGGGTAATTTTTTTCAAATTCGCTCATGCCAGACCCAGTACACATGGCAGGTGTAATGGCAATTAAATTTTTATGATGAGGTGCGGTATTATTTAGCCAAGTAGCAAATACAGTACTGTAACTGGGTAGATTGGAAGAGTTTGATGAGGCGGGTACTACGCCATGAAACTTACACGGGTCATTTTCTGCTGTTTCAAGCCCGTAACCTTTTTTGGTAATAATGTGTAAGAGTCTTGGTTTTGTTTGTTGTTTGAGGTTTTGTAGTGTTTGGACTAAGGTGGATAAATCATGTCCATCAATGGGTCCAAAATAATCAAGTCCCAATTCCTCAAACAAAGTACTAGGCAGGACCATGCCTTTAAGGTGTTCTTCTGAGCGTTTGGCAAATTCATGGACTTTAGGCATTTTTTCTAAAAATCCTAGTGACTTTGATTTCATGATTGAATAAACCTTGCCAGAGATAAGCTTGGTAAGGTATTTATTCATAGCACCCACATTTTTTGATATTGACATATCATTGTCATTTAGGATAATGAGTAGATCTGCATCACTATCACCTGCATGGTTAAGTGCTTCAAATGACATGCCACCTGTGAGTGCGCCATCGCCAATTACAGCGATAGATTTACCATTACTATTATTAATGCCGTTACCAATAGCGATGCCTAAAGCAGCACTAATTGAGGTTGATGAATGCCCAGCACCAAAGCTATCGTGCTCGCTTTCGCTACGTTTTGTAAAACCAGATAAGCCATCTTTTTGGCGCAACGTGTGCATTTTGTTAAGACGGCCTGTGAGGATTTTATGGGTATAAGCCTGATGGCCAACATCAAAGACAAAACTGTCATGCGGTGTGTCAAACACATAATGCATGGCAATGGTCATCTCAATTGTGCCAAGGTTAGGTGCTAAGTGGCCACCTGTTTTTTGAATATTTTCAATTAAAAATGTACGCACTTCTTCAGCTAAAGACTGCAATTGTACAATGTCAAGTTGTTTAATATCTACAGGGGAGGTTATTGAATTTAACACTAAATAAAGACTTAATTTAAAAAGACATCATTATACTGATAATAATAAGGCTATTTTAAAACTACCAAGAAGGGCGGCGAATTTTTAGCGAAGGGTCTTTTTGAATATTTTTATTTTTAATTTTAATCTTTTCGTCAAAATTTCTAGCAATAAAGCCAAGTTCTGGCTTAATTTTTCGCATCGGAATCCACACTCGATAGCCACTACCCTTAGCAACGCCCAACACTTCGTTATGCTCAGTTAGCATCGATTCAACCGTGGTATTAAAACAACCGTCAGGTAATATAACTTCAATAGAATCACCCACACTAAACTTATTTTTGGCTTCGATAAACGCCTTACCATCTTTATAATCTAGAATTTTCCCCACCACTTGTTGTTTGTGTGAGCGTGAATAATTATCAAAATAAGTTTGCAATTCTTCTGGCTGGTGTCTTTGATAAAAGCCATCGGTATACCCTCGATTAGCAAGATTTTCTAGCACGCCAAAAGCATTTTTATCAAACTCACGACCAGCAACAGCATCATCAATGGCTTGTCGATATACTTGTGCTGTGCGTGCAGCGTAGTAGTGTGATTTGGTTCTGCCCTCGATTTTGAGGGAATTAATTCCCATGGTTGTGAGTGTATGTACGTGCTCAACGGCGCGTAAGTCTTTGGAATTCATGATATAAGTGCCATGTTCATCCTCAAAAGCGGGCATTAATTCACCAAGGCGACCTTGTTCTTCAAGTAACACAACTTGATTTTCAGAGGTTTTAATTTCAACTGCTTTAATATCACCCTCAAGGGTTTCTTCGGCCTCTTTAACGTCATATTTCCAACGACAAGAATTGGTGCATGAGCCTTGGTTTGGATCGCGGTGATTAAAATAGCCTGACAATAAGCAACGACCAGAATAGGCAATACACAATGCACCATGCACAAACACTTCTAGTTCAATATCTGGGCATTCTTGGCGAATTTCTTTAACTTCATCTAATGACAATTCACGCGAAAGAATAATGCGACTAATGCCCACATTTTTCCAAAATTTTACCGTTGCATAGTTAATCGAATTTGCCTGAACTGATAAGTGAACCACTTGGTTGGGAAATTTTTCTTTCACCATCATAATCAAACCAGGGTCTGCCATAATTAAAGCATCAGGATTAAAATTAACGATGGGCTCAATATCCTTCATGTAAGTTTTAATTTTGCTATTGTGGGGAATAATATTTGAGGCAACAAAGAATTTTTTATTATTTGCATGTGCCTCAAGTATGCCTTGTTCTAAAGTTTTGGCATCAAATGAGTTATTACGCACTCTGAGGCTGTATCTTGGTTGTCCTGCATAGATAGCATCTGCACCATAAGCATAAGCGTAGCGCATATGCTTAAGGCTACCAGCAGGAGAAAGTAGTTCTGGTTTGTTCATGTTTGTGTATTTTATCATCATCAGTTTATTAAATACCCTTATGTATAATGAGACGCGATATGTTTACAAAAAAAGACGTTCCAAGATTAAAGCAAGATTTAACCATTCAAACAAATTTACTTGGGACTAATTTAACCCTAAAAACACGCTGGGGTGTATTTAGCCCTCGCTCTATTGATGATGGTACTGAGTTATTCATGAAGCATTTAAAAATTGCCAATGATGATAAGTGTCTTGATTTAGGCTGTGGTTATGGTCCTATTGGTTTAACAGTTGCTAAGTTTTGTCCACAAACAGAAGTACACATGGTGGATAAAGATTTTGTTGCCGTAGAATTGTCAAACATCAATGCTAAACTTAACCATATTGATAATGCTCAGGCTTATTTATCAGATGCGTTTTTAAATGTTAATAAAAGAAATTATTTTGATCAAATATTATCAAACGTACCCGCAAAAATAGGCAGAGAGCAACTCAGTATTATTTTGTATGATGCTCATAATGCGTTAAGATCAGGCGGTAGAATAACATTTGTAACCATTAACGGTTTGAGGCACTTTATTAAAGATAATTTTAAATCCGTATTTGGTAATTATAAAAAACTCAAACAAGGGCAAAAATACACCATTTCCCAAGCGATTAAATAGAAAATATTTGTAAAATAATAATATATGAGTAAAATACTCAGCAATTAAACATTGAACAGGAGTAACACAATGGATGTAATGGACAGAATTCAACAGCAAGTAGACAGTGCAGCAGTTGTGCTTTATATGAAAGGCACACCTCAATTCCCACAGTGTGGTTTTTCTGCTACAGCGACAAAAACACTTGCCTCAACAGGTATTGAGTTTGCCTATGTTAATATTTTTGAAGATCAAGAAGTGTTTCAAAACTTGCCTGCATTTGCAGACTGGCCAACATTCCCTCAAATTTATTTCAACTCAGAGTTAGTGGGTGGTGGTGATATTATTGTTGAAATGGCTAAAATGGGTACTTTAAAAGGCGAAATGGAGAAAGCTAGCGAGAAGTTTGATGCCAAGTAGGGTTTTCTAGCGAACCACTATACAATTGATATAAACTAGTGTCTATTTGTTCTTAAAGTAGTGGAAACTTTGTTTTCACTACTTCTACCATCACAACAATCAAGCCCCCACACCTCACCACCATCATTGTATCTGTATAATCCATACCAACAATGAACATCAACACCTAACTAACAAGGGTTTTCTGACCAAACTAAATGAAAGACTCCCTAAGAGTACTTACCTAGTAATAAGCAAACCCATTTAAGGCAAATTCTCCAAGTCATTCGTGAAAAATTTGATTTAGTTGTAAGTGCGGCGTCAGGCAAAAGGAAAACAGGTAAGTTGATTAAGGTTATTCTGTTTGGTTCGCACGCTATACGGGTAAGTGGATGAATAAGCCAGAGACTGGTTATATCAGTGATTATGATATTTTAGTGATTGTTGATCAATATGACTTAGTAGCAAAGTTTGATTTGTGGAATACGATTGAAGATAGAGTAAGAGTCTTTTTACCACCGTTTTTTAAACTAGAATGTAACTTGACTGTACATACTTCGGATGAAGTTAATAATACGCTTAAAGAAGGACAGTACTTTTTTACTGGTATTAAAGACCAGGGGATTGCTGTTGTATGAGTTTAATAGGAAAGAGCTGGCTATGCCGGAAAACTTGACTCAGGAAGGGTATAGAAAATGGCGATTAGAGATTATGATGAATGGTTTGATAGTGCCAACCTATTTGAATAAGAGAGTCGTTCACTTATTAACTAAGCGGCTTTGTAAGGAAAAAATTAAGTCGTTTGGCTAGCAAATTAAGATTGGATTTATTTTTACAATCTTCTTAATTGATAGGCCTTGTTCTTTGAGCCAATTCTTGGCTTGAGATAGTTAGCAAAATAGATTTAACCAACTGCCAAAATTTCACTTTGATGGTGCTTGTGTTTGATATGGGGCAAGCTCATGCACAATGACATAATCAATCACACTCATTGGCGCCATGATGTTGTAATTCAACTGGTGCAAGTTGGCGTAATAATCAAGTCTAGGCAAGGGGTAATGTTTCTAAATGAATTTTTATACCACGTGTGAAAATGCGTTTCACTATCGCCACTTAGATAAAAGTACGCACCATCAAAATGTATTTGTGGTTTTTGCATGTGTATGAGTTTGAGTGGGTAGGTGTTGCCTAAATACAAAAACTCCTCATCCTTATGATAGTGCATTTTTTCGTTTGGTATTTTTAATCAGTGCTTGTTTTTTTCCAATCCAATATTGCTTTTCATGAATAGAGCTTTCAATTTTTTTGACACTTAGCCTGTTTAGTGCGCGTACCAACAGTTCTGTATTGTCAGAAATTTGTAAGCTTAGCGTTTTTTCGCTTAGAGCGAATAAGTTGATACTTCATGAGTTGAACCATTTATTAATATCGGTATAGAACGTTATTCTAATTTGTATATGAATGGGTAATGAGGTTTGATTTGACTTTAAAATAGAGCACATAATTTTTTTAAACTAAAAGATAGTGGAGAAGCTATAGCAACAAATAATAAAAGGGCAGACAATGCCAATATACAAAATTCTGAACCAATGAAGCCAGAACATGGAATATATGTTGATGGTGCAATGAGTATTAGTTTGAGCTCTGGCGTGGTTAAGATTGATTTTTATCAAGCACTTGGCATGATTGATGGTGATAAAAAGTAAGAGCAAAAAAGAAATGCGCAAAGCATTCCAGCCTCTTACAATATCAGTTGCTGGTTTGTTTGAATTAAATGACATTCTTGAAAAAGTGCTTAAAGCAATTAAAGACAGTGACACAACCCAAAAACTAAGTACCAATTAATCACAACTTTTTTAAATAATTGTTAGAGTTTATATTAATCAACCCAAGCTCTAGCGTTTTCAAACATTCTCATCCACGGGCTACGCTCATGCCATTTTTTTGGATGGTGTGAGTTTTGCACCGCTCTGAACACCCTTTCTGGATGTGGCATCATGATGGTGATCTGCCCAGATTCATTAGTAACGCCTGCTGTGGCAAAATCTGAGCCATTTGGATTGTGTGGATAGTTTTGTGTTGGCTTGCCATCATGATCAACATATTGCATGATTAAGTGGTTTTTATCCATTTGAGATGCAAAGCTTGCACGACCTTCGCCATGAGCAATGGCAATTGGCATGATTGAACCTGCCATATCTTTTAAGAAAATTGAATTTGATTGTTTGATTTGAGCTGAGGAAAAACGCGCTTCAAACTGCTCAGAAGTGTTGCGCTTAAAAATTGGGAAATGCTTACTACCAGGGATAATGTCTGTTAAATTGGAGATCATTTGGCAGCCATTACACACCCCGAGTGCAAAGCTATCATTACGATTGAAAAAAGCCTCAAATTCGTCTTTAGCACGTGCGTTATAGAGAATAGAGCTTGCCCAGCCTCTACCAGCACCAAGCACATCGCCATAGGAAAAACCACCACAAGCTACCAAGCCTTTAAAGCCAGTCAAAGATATTTTGCCAGATAAAATATCACTCATGTGTACGTCAATGGCATCAAATTCAGCTTTGGTGAATGCAGCGCCCATTTCTATTTGTCCATTAATTCCTTGTTCTCTTAGAATGGCGATCTTTGGTTTGGTTGAGGTTTTGATATAAGGCGCTGATACAGACTGATTTATATCGAAACTTAAATCAATTTTGATGCCTGATGTATTGTCACTAATGTTATTAAACTCTTCTTTAGCGCAATCCGGATTGTCTCTTAACTTAGCGATTTCAAATGAGGTAGTTGACCATAAGGATTGTAGTTCGGTCCTTGATTTAGTGTAAATAATTTTATTATTTGAAATGATTTCAATTGTGTCAGTGTGATTAATCGAGGCAATTTTTCGTGTGCAGCTTGACAATCCAACGTGGTTTAAAGCATCAATAACGGCTTGTTTGTTTTGTGTTTTAACTTGAATAACGCAGCCTAACTCTTCATTAAATAACTCTTCAATGCCACCATTAGAAGTAATGTCTAAGCCACAATGTGAAGCAAATGCCATTTCCATTAAAGTGATGATAATGCCACCATCACTTCTGTCATGATAAGCACTGATTAGAGCGTCTTTATTGAGTTGATTAATTGCGATAAAGAAACTCTTAAACACAGAGGCATCATCAAGATTAGGTGCATCTTTACCGACTTGGTTATAAACTTGTGCCAAGCAAGAGCCACCCATTCTATTTTTTCCAAAGCCAAGATCAATTAACAACAACTCGCTATCTTGGTCAGTTTCAAGTAGTGGTGTAAGTTGCAAACGAACATCAGAGGTTTTAGAAAAAGCAGTAATAATGAGTGAAAGTGGGGCAGTGACTGATTTATTCTCACCTTGTTCCTGCCATGAGGTTTTCATGCTCATTGAGTCTTTACCTACAGGCACTGTCAAGCCCAATTCTGGACATAAATCCATGCCCACAGTTTTAACGGCTGAGAATAATTTTGCGTCTTCGTTTGTATGTCCACTGGCACTCATCCAGTTGGCACTTAAACTAATGTGGTGAATATCTTCTATAAAGCCACCTAATATATTGGTTAAAGCTTCACCAATTGTCATTCTGGCTGCAGATTCAGCATTACACAATGCCAAAGGTGTTTTTTCACCCAAAGACATAATTTCGCCTTGATAGCCTGTGTAGTCTGCTAATGATATGGCGCAATCTGCAACAGGTACTTGCCATGGTCCTACAAACTGGTCGCGTGCGACCAAGCCAGTGACGCTTCTATCACCAATGGTAATTAAGAAATTTTTACTAGCAATGGTTGGGAGTTGTAATAATCTAGTAATAGCACCATCAATAGTGATATTACTAGTATCCAGCGCATTAAGATGATCACTTGTTGAGCGTGCATTAATACTGCTTTTTGGTGGATTGCCAAGCAGTACACTCATGGGTATATTAATGGGATTGTTGTTAAACAACTCATCGTTTAAGACAAGTATTTGTTCCTTGGTTGATTCGCCTAATACCGCAAAAGGCGCCTGCTCACGAGTACAGATATCTGTAAATGTTTTAAGGTTATTTTCTTCAACCGCTAACACGTAGCGCTCTTGTGATTCGTTACACCAAATTTCAAGTGGCGACATTTTAAAATCATCATTTGGAATGGCGCGTAATTGGAATTGCCCACCCCTACCAGAATCATTCACTAATTCAGGCAAGCCATTAGACAAACCGCCTGCGCCAATATCATGAATAGAAACAATCGGATTGTCTTTACCCATATTGGTGCAACTATCAATTACCTCTTGGGCGCGCCTTTGCATTTCAGGATTAGCACGTTGCACTGAAGCAAAATCTAAATCCTCGCTTTGCTCACCACTTTTAATACTTGATGCCGTGCCACCGCCCAAACCGATTAACATTGCTGGACCACCTAAAACGATAATCTTACTTCCCACTGGAATGTTACCTTTTTTAATGTGTTGTTCTTGAATGTGCCCCAAACCACCTACCAACATAATTGGCTTGTGATAGCCACGTACGTCGCCATTCGGCATTTTTTGCTCAAAAGTTCTAAAATAGCCCAAGGTGTTTGGACGACCAAATTCATTATTAAAACTAGCTGTTCCAATTGGCCCTTCAAGCATAATATCAAGTGCTGATTTAATTTGATTGGGCTTACCATAATCAACCTCCCAAGGTTGCTGAGCATTTTTAATGTTTAAATTAGAAACACTAAACCCACATAAACCTACTTTAGGCTTGGAGCCTTGACCCGTTGCACCCTCATCACGAATTTCCCCGCCAGAGCCTGTAGCTGCTCCTGAATGAGGTGCAATGGAAGTAGGGTGGTTGTGGGTTTCAACTTTCATTAAAATTGCTCGGTGTTCTTTTGAAGTGGTGTATTTACCCTTGGTGTCTGCATAAAAACGTCCACCTTGATAACCTGCCATCACCGCTGAATTGTCTGAATAAACACTCAACAAACCTTCTGGATGTTGATGATAAGTATTGCGAATCATGGAAAATAGGCTTTTTGCTTGGCGCTCACCATCAATCGTCCAATCTGCATTAAAAATTTTATGCCGACAATGCTCTGAATTTGCTTGTGCAAACATCATCAATTCAATATCTGTAGGATTGCGCTTTAGTTTGGTAAAACTAGCCACCAAATAGTCAATTTCTCCACTCGATAATGTCAAACCCAATTCTGCATTAGTACGTTCTAGCGCAGATTTCCCCTCAGCTAAAATATCAATATTTGTTAGTGGTTGAGGCTCAAAGTTGTCAAAAATTAAATGTGCATCATCAATTGAGCTAAGTGCTGACTCAGTCATTTTATCCATAATGATAGATAAAATTGCTTTTTTATTTGTGATTTTCTTATCAAAATGATAAATAATTCCTCGCTCAATACGACGCACTTTTTCGAGTCCGCACAAATGCAAAATGTCACTCGCCTTTGACGACCAAGGTGAGATTGTGCCAAGACGTGGAATGACAATAATTTGTGTGCTGTTCGTTATTTCAAGACGTGTGCTATAACTTAAAAGCCTTTCAAGTGTGGCTACCTCACCACTAGTTAGTGCATTTTCACAATTTGAAAAATGCACAAATTCAGTGCCCATTAGTTTAACGCCAAGGCGAGCTATTTTTTTATTAAATATATCTTGTTTAAAGCTGCTTAATGCTTGAATATGTTGAATGGTTTTAATCATGATCTTTTAATGGTTTTGACTATCAATTTTGTCTAATAATCTAATAATTACTTGGATTTCTTTGTTGTTTTCTAAAATACCAGGAATGCAATCGTCTGGTAGCACTACAGCATAACTTGACTCTATATTTTCATTGTCTTTAATAACTTTCTGCATTTTTTGATACCAATAATTAGGTAAATATAGTCTTAAATTTTCAATTGTTTTGATTGTCTCTTTGTTAATGCTATCTTATAAGTGCTAAGTTTTTGAATTCAGCATTTTTGTCTATCCTATTTTTTAAATAAAGAATTTCATTTCCCTTATAGCTTGGGTATAAGCACCTTGACACTGCATCAAAATAAAATCTGCCCCTGCTAAATAAGCGTGAGATAAATCAGCCTTAGGAAAACTACTTTTCTTCTTTTGCTAGTTTATATAAGACATAAATTGCCCCTGTGCGTGCCGAAATTTCGTTTGAACCAAGTAAATTAATTGCTGAATTAAACCGTTCATCCACTCGTTGGTTAATTTGTATTTTAATTTGTTTTTCTTGATTAGATACTCGAATAAAAAATAAGTAAATAAAGTGACAAATTTTTGCTTTAATTCTGATAAATTAATTACACCTTGTTGATAGAGTAAATAATCATTATAAAAAAAAGATGAATGCAATAGTACTGGCAAGTATAAAAACATATTTTGAATGATGGTTTTTTAGGGTTGCCACATGAGTTATAAAATAGCATCACAAAAAAGTTGCTTGATTTGTTGTAGAAATGTTGGATTGACTTTGGCAATAATTCTGCCTAATTTCTCAGCATTTATTGTATTTAATAAATGAGATAAGTTTTAAGTTTGAATCAATAAAGTTTTTTTCTATAGGAATAATATTGAGCCGGTGCTTTTTTGAGGTAATTTGAAAGCAAATCACATCATCAAATTTATTTGTATTTTTTCAATCATGACATTTTTCAAACTGCCCAATATAGGCATTAGCTTTTGTAAGTGTATGTATTACATGGTTTGAAATAAAGTTATTATTGTATCGATATTATAACTTATAACTGCGCCATCACTTCATCAGAAATATCGGCATTGTGATAGACTTCTTGGGTGTCGTCTAAATCTTCTAAGCGGTCAATCAGTTTCATGAATTTTTCTGCATCGCCCAGATTAAGTTCAACACGATTGGCAGGCTCCATGGTTACTTCGGCGTGGCTTGGCTTAAATTTTGCGCTTGTGAGTGCATCCTTAACTATAAAAAAATCCTCAGGTGTAGTGATGACATCAATAGGGCCATCATCATTAGTGATGATATCTTGCGCACCTGCATCAAGTGCTACTTCCATAATTTGGTCTTCATCGCCTGTCTCGAAGCTAATAAAGCCTTGTTTGATGAATAGATAAGACACCGAGCCATCTGTGCCTAAATTACCGCCGTGCTTTGAAAAAGCGTGGCGTACATCAGATACTGTGCGATTACGATTATCACTCAAACAATCAACCATAATAGCAGTACCGCCTAAGCCATAGCCTTCATAACGGATTTCTTCATAATTATCTCCATCAAGGTCGCCATTGCCACGTTTGACGGCATTCTCAATGGTGTCGCGTTTCATATTTGCTGCCAAGGCTTTGTCAATTACCATTCTAAGAGAGGGGTTGTTTTCAATCACACCACCACCTGTTCTGGCAGCGATGACGATTTCTTTAATCAGCTTGGTGAATATTTTGCCACGCTTGGCATCTTGTGCGCCTTTACGGTGTTGAATATTGTGCCATTTACTATGTCCTGCCATAATGATGCTCCGTTAGTGCGAGTATAAATTTTACCTTTTATGCGGTAAAGTCAAGTAATTTTTGAATAGCATTTTTTGCTTTTTTACGAATGTTAGCATTAATAAATATTTCGTTATTACCTGTTTGTAAGGTGCTTAAACAATTTTCTAGCGTGTTCATTGCCATCCACTCGCAATGTGCGCATGACTCACAATCTGCCCCAACACCCATTGTTGGGGCTTCTATAAGCTTTTTATTGGGCGCAACTTCATGCATTTTATGGAAAATGCCATTATCAGTTGCAATGATAAAAGTTTGTTCTTTCCTGTTTTTGACTGCATTAATCAGTGCGGTGGTTGAGCCGACTACATCTGCCAAATCAACCACTTCTTGTGGCGATTCTGGATGAACTAAAGTGGCAGCTTCTGGGTATTTATTTTGCAATTGAATGAGTGTCTTGGCTTTGAAACGTTCATGTACCACACAAGCGCCTTGCCAAAGTAGCATATCAGCACCTGTTTTATTCTTAACATAATTACCTAAATGCTTGTCAGGCGCCCATAAGATTTTTTTGCCATTGATTTTTAGGTGTTTGACAACGTTAAACGCACTGCCAGAAGTGACCACCCAATCTGCCCTTGCTTTAACTTGTGCTGAAGTATTGGCATAAACGACAACTGTTCTATCAGGATGTTGATCGCAAAATTTGGAAAATGTCTCAATGGGACAGTCTTCATCTAAAGAGCAAGTGGCGTTGTTATCTAAAACAAGCACTGTTTTTTCAGGGGAGAGGATTTTGGCGGTCTCACCCATGAATTTAACCCCAGCAACAATAATTAAATTTGCATTAGAATTTTGACCAAAACGTGCCATTTCTAATGAATCAGAAACGATACCCCCAGTTGCTTCTGCCAAAATTTGCAATTTAGTATCTACGTAGTAGTGTGCAACTAAGACTGCATCACGTGCTTTTAGCGCTGTTTTGATTTGTTCTTGGATTAACAACACGAATGGCTAGTCTTTTTCTGCCAGGCTAACCTGAATGCTTAATTCACGTAATAATTTTCTTGGTACACTTCCAGGTGCATTGGTTAACAAACAAGCGGCAGTTTGAGTTTTAGGAAAGGCAATTACATCACGAATAGAATTTGCACCTGTCATAATCATCACCAAGCGGTCAAGCCCAAATGCCATGCCGCCATGAGGTGGACAGCCGTATTCTAGAGCATCTAGCAAGAATCCAAATTTATCTTGTGCCTCCTGATCAGAAATACCTAATAATTTTAGCACCATTTTTTGCATCTTAACTTGGTGGATTCGAATAGAGCCACCACCTACTTCAGAACCATTAATGACTAAATCATAGGCTCTGGATAAGGCGGTTGTGGCAGTTTGCTCTAGAATTTTAGTATCAACACTGGGTGCGGTAAATGGGTGATGAATTGCATTTAATGAGCCATCATCACCCGCTCCAAACATTGGAAAGTCAACCATCCAAATAGGTGCCCATTGTTTGTCAAATAAGTCTAAATCTTTAGCAAGTTGCTCGCGCAAATTACCCAAAGCTTCATTGACAATTTTAGTTTTATCAGCGCCAAAGAAAATAATATCACCTGTTTTTGCACCTGTCATTTCGATAACTTTAGCGGTCATTTCATCGCTTAAGAATTTTAAAATAGGGGAAGTTGGGCCATCCTCATTAAGTTTGATATAAGCCAAGCCTTTTGCGCCATAAATACTAACGTATTTTGTGTATTTATCAATATTTTTACGACTAATACTAGCACCACCTGGTACTTTTAAAGCGGCAACACGAGAGTCGTCATCGTTAGCAGGACCTGAAAATACTTTAAAATCAACATCTTGCATTAGCTTGTCCATGCTGACTATTTGCATTGAAATACGCATATCTGGGTGATCTAGTCCGTATTTTTCCATGGCATCTACATAAGTAATGGTGGGAAAATTGTCATCTAAATCAACGTTAATGACTGATTTAAACAAGCCTCTAGTCATTTTTTCCATCATTGTCATGATTTCATTTTCACTCATAAATGAAGTTTCAACATCAAATTGGGTAAATTCAGGTTGGCGATCAGCACGCAAGTCTTCATCTCTAAAACACTTAACAATTTGATAATAACGCTCAAATCCTGACATCATTAAAAGTTGTTTGAATAATTGTGGCGATTGTGGCAAAGTAAAGAACTCACCCGGATGAGCGCGCGAAGGCACTAAATAATCGCGCGCACCTTCTGGGGTGGCTTTGGTTAAAAACGGAGTTTCAATATCTAAAAAATCATGCTCATCCATAAATTCACGCATGTAACGAGTAACTTGAGAGCGCAAACGCAAACGATTTTGCATGGCATCACCGCGTAAGTCTAGATATCTATATCTAAGTCGCACTTCTTCTGAAGTATCAGTTGCATCAATTTGGAACGGGATGGGTTTGGAGGTGTTAAGAATTTCAATATTTTGTGCTTTAATTTCAATCTCGCCAGTACTTAGTTTTGGGTTGGTTAAGCCTTCGCCTCTGGCAATCACTGTACCTGTAATTTTTAATACAAATTCGTTACGAATGGTTTCGGCCAAAGAGAAATCTGCATTGTCAGGATTAATAACCACTTGAGCAATACCGCGTTTGTCACGCATGTCTAAAAAGATAACACTCCCATGATCACGCCTACGATTAACCCAGCCACAAATTTCTACTGTTTGGTTTATATTGTCTTTGTTTAGTTCGCCACAGTAATGCGTTCTCATAGTTTCTCCTTTGTTTGTGCTGGCGTTACTACGCCAGTAGAAATAATCAGTTTGAATGCTTCATCAACATTCATGTCAAGTTCGATCACATCCTCTTTTGCTAGCATAATGAAAAAACCAGAAGTAGGGTTAGGCGTGGTGGGCACGTAAATATTAATCATTTCTTGTCCAATTCTTTTCGCCACCTCACCACCATAGTTGCCTGTTTGAAAGGCAATGGCCCACATACCTTTACGCGGATATTCAACCAATAATGCTTTTTTGAAACTTTCACCAGATGGACTAAGCACAGTATCTGAAAGTTGTTTAAGTGCGCTATAAATGCCTCTAAAGCCTGGAATTTTATTGAGTAGTTTTTCCCAAAGTTGGATGAGTTTACGACCAATAAAGTTATTAACCAAAGCGCCTGTTATCAGCATGATTAAAATAACCCAAACAATGCCAGATCCAGGAATAGCCTTGTCTAAATCAAATAAAGCTTCTGGTAGGTATTGGGTGGGAACAATGTTATTGACTAATTCTAAAAAGAATTTAATAACAACAATACTCATCCCTAAGGGTATCCAGAATAATAGACCAGAGATAAAATAATTTCGTAAGCGTTTCAACGGTTTAAAATAATAGCGATAAAAAAGGCTATTTTAGCATAAGCATCGCACTATTTTTATACCGACTCTTCATCTCTGAGTGTTAAGATTTCACATCCATTTTTCGTGACTAAAATGGTGTGCTCCCATTGTGCAGAAAGCGCGTGGTCTTTTGTGGTTACTGTCCAGTTATCGACTTTAGAAGTAACAACCTCAAACCCGCCTAGATTAATCATAGGTTCAATTGTAAAAGTCATACCCGCTTCAAGGGTTGGGCTAATGTTTAATTTTCTATCATCATAATGAACCACTTGAGGTTCAGCATGAAACTCAGTTCCAATGCCATGCCCACAATAATCACGCACCACGGTGCAATTATTCTTATTCGCATGAGCGCCAATTGCCTTGCCGATTTCACCTAAATGAACACCGGGTTTTACTTGTTTAATGCCGATATATAAACATTCTTGTGCAATCCTACAAATGCGTTGCGCTTTGACACTAGATTTACCAATGATGAACATTTTTGAAGTATCACCATGAAAGCCATCTTTAATAATGGTGATATCAATGTTAATTATGTCCCCTTTCTTAAGTCTCTTATCTCCAGGAATGCCGTGGCAAACTACATGATTAACACTGGTACAAATAGATTTTGGAAAGCCGTGATAATTAAGTGGTGCAGCAATAGCGCCTTGCTGATTAACAATATAATTATGGCAAATTTTGTCCAACTCATCAGTACTAATCCCAGCCTTAACATAAGGCGATATCATATCAATGACATCAGCTGCTAAGCGTCCAGCTACACGCATTTTTCCAATACCATCTTTTGATTTAATGGCTATTGACATCAGATTCTATTTTGAATTCTTTTAATACGCTTATCTAGCGGTGGATGTGTGGCAAACAACTCCCCACCCATACCAAACAGCATGGCATGGGCGTACTCTTTGGCATTAGGATTCTCAAGTTTTGTTTTACCACCATTTTGCATAACTTCAAATGCTTCAACCAAACCATTAGGATAACGAGTAAATTGAACAGCAGAGGCGTCAGCTAAATATTCACGTTGACGTGACATTGCTGCTTGTAAAATACGCCCAAACCAAACTGTCATCACCCCAATTAATGCAATGATAGCAGCAATTGTAAATAATACCAATTTTGCTCGACCATCCATACGGCGATTATAAGCGGCTTGGTAAAATATCATCCTGGCGAGAAAAAACACTGCAGTAAAGCCAAACACAAAGGCACTGATTTGGATATTAAGCTTGATGTCATGGTTGACAATATGCCCAATCTCATGAGCAATGACACCAGATAATTGAGTGCGATTAAAACTTGCTATTGAACCTTGAGTAATGGCAACAATCGCCTCTTGAGTGGTTTTTCCTGCAGCAAAGGCGTTAATGGCATTATCCGGGATGATGTATAAGGCAGGGGCAGGAATGTTAGCTGCTAAAGCTTGTTCAGTAACTATATTAAGCGCTTGTTTTTCCTCAATTGACAGCTCCTCTTCATCACTAATTAGTTTACCACCAAAGGCAAGTGCGATTTTATGTCCATTTGATTTTTGAAAAAAACCAAATGCAGTGGCACTCAGCATTGCCAATAATGCTACCAGTGAAAATCCTAAAAAATCAAACAATTGCTCTTGATTTTGAAAGACGATTTGATTGGCAGCAATGAACTTTTCACCAAAATTGTATTGTTGATATTCAGGCTGATAAAACTGTGCTAAATTGAGACCAACAAACAAAGTATAGCCAATCAATATAGATGAAATTAGTAATAAAACAAGGTATAAAAACCAAATGATTAGCGTGTTTTTTTTAGCTTTATCTTGATGCTCTCTAAAATCCATTGTTAAGGGCACCTCCAGAAATCTCAGTATGATTTAGGGAATGTAGTATTTTTAGCGCCTCTTTGAAGGATGGGAAAAGGCATTGCTTTATGTATTTCAGTACGAAGTCTGCCATTGGCATAAATTGTATTGGGGTTTCTTGGTACACCCTTAAGTAAACAAGTCTTTAGGCGTTTGGTTTAATTGTTCCATGCTTTCGCTAAATTCTAAATTTTGCGCATCCACACCAAAACCAAATACACCAGCAAACAATACATTAGGAAATGATTTTTTGTACTCATTAAACTTTTGAACCAAGTCATTATACCCCTGTCGAGCACTGGCAATGCGATTTTCTGTGGTGGTCATTTCTTCACTTAGTTGCACCATGTTTTCGCTTGCTTTTAAATCAGGATAAGCTTCCATTTTTAAGTTAAAACCACCCATTGCACTGTCTAATGCTACCTGAGAACTGGCTAAATTTGCCATGGTACTTACCTCTCCTGGATTTTTTTGCGCTGCTTCGTTGGCCTCTGTTAATCCTGCTCTAGCTTCAGTAACAGCAGTTAGCGTTTCCCTTTCATGCTCCATATATTTTTTGGCAATACCAACCAAATTGCCAATCAAGTCTAAGCGTCGTTTGAGTTGTACTGAAATCTGCTCAAAGCCATTTTGATACTGAGTTTTGTAAGAAACCAAGTTGTTATAAATGCTGACAATCCAAATAAATAAAACAATCACAATTGTAATCAGTAGCCAATTCTGTGTTAAAAATTCCATCTTAAATTCCCTAAAAGTTAATCAATATCGATGTTAATTATATAGGGATATCACTATTTAAATTCAATAGGGCAAATAAATTCAAGTGAAATTGCTTGGAGTTGGAAACCTTCCACGTGCACTTTTAATGCTTTTTTATTTGGTGTTTTCTGCCTGTTTTTATGTTGATTTCTAATAAGGATTTGTTATGGTTATGCGCTATTGAAGTCGCAAAACTAAGTGCATCTTTTTTGTCAATTCTTTCATCCAGTGTGATGGTGCTACTTGGAAATTTCTCTTTAACAATGGCAACATATGTTTTTTTAATTTCTCGTTTGGCAAACATGTCAGACAAGTTCCGTGCTGTTCTTTTTGTGTAAGCAATAATCATCAGACTAGTAGTTAAACAGCTATTTGGTGAATTGAACGCACTGGCAATCATATTGGCAAATAACATGAAGCATAAAGGGAAAATCGTTATCACCTTATATAATGTGCAAACTAAGCGTAATTTTCAGTCATCAGTGCCTTTTAATTCAAAGGGATTGATACAAACATTTGAAGATTATTTTTTCTAGTCAGATCAATTGGTATTCCAAGATCTGGATATCATCAAATCAAGATAATTTATCAGCCATGTTGATTCAAAAAATGCCAGATAGTAAGCAAAATAGTCAACAAGACTGGGATAGAGTATTGTTATTAGCAAACACCATTAGCCATGCAGAACTATGTGAACTATCTGCATAATCTCTATTACATAAGCTATTTCATGAAGAAGTGGTGACATCGTTTGAAAAACGACACAATTGAATACGAATACCAGCAAGATAGAGAAAGATTTGAAAGAATTATCTTCAATTTAGGCGAAAGAAAATGCTAGAGATTTGTTTAAAAAGCATGGTGAAATTGCCATTCATAATGAAATATGCACATGTGCACTTATTTTTTGATGAGAGTGATTTAGATAAGACATTTTCTAATTGAACATGTAAAAAAATATTGCAAAAAGCAAGATGGGGCGAGAAATGGGGTTTGAACCCGCGACAACCGGAATCACAATCCGGGGTTCTATACCAACTAAGCTATTTCCGCCATAAACTTTAAATGGTACGCCCAACACGATTCGAACGTGTGACCTATAGCTTAGAAGGTAGCTCCGCTCATCCTCTACCCATTCGCTAACGCGAAAGAGTAGCGTCTTAACTAAATAAGGTCAATAAATCCTTATATTAAATTAGAGTTAATCTGCCAGCTAATGATTTTCCTAGTTTCTTCTACCACACCCATTTAACCTTTCTAATTCAACAGGTGTTAATCTTCTCAGCTTGCCAGAAAGCGTCTCAACTACGTGTTTAAATCTTGATGTCCCTTTGCCGCCTTCGACAGTAATGATAGTCCTTGAAGCCCTATCAAGAGCATCTGGAAATGTAACAAGGCCTTCAGAATAATGATAGATGTGTCCACTGGATGCGGTTCTTCCTTCCTTCTTTGCACCTTTGAGATAAATCCACTTCTCTAGATCTGCTTTAGATATAAAGAACTCACTAGGAACATCTTTCTCATCTTGAAGAATACTGCCTAGAGTTTGTTTCTTTCCCTTATATTTGCGACAGTTGTAGAATCTGTATATACCTTTCTATCAATCATTATTCCAATCGTATCAAAGGGCCTCACTTTAGAAGTGTAATCATCAGTATTATTAGTAATCTCATCTAAGTCTCCGTCAATAGTAAAGTAAAGTACTTGTCAGGTTTAGATGGTGTTTGAATTAACTTGCATTGGGAATGCATTTTTCATCACGCCTTTGTTAGTAATCCAGTCAACAGGAGATTTAAGCCGCTTGATTTCCTTTCCAATATCTGAGTCAGACTTATAAGCCATAATGTAGACTCTCTTTCTTCTCTGTGGCATCCCATAATCAGCTGCATTAATTATTCTCCACTCAACTATATACCCTAGGCCTGACAACGAAGCTAGCATTATTGCAAAGCCTCTTCCTCTTTGAGAAACTGAGGACTTTAGCAGTCTGTTAACATTCTCAAGCATTAGATACTTCGGAGATTTGGTTTTCTTATTCTTTAGAATTGCGTATATTGACCACCAGAGAACTCCTTTCTTACCTTGAATACCAGAAGATTTCTTCAAGGTTCTAACAACGGAATAATCTTGATAAGGGAATACTCCCACAAGAAGGTCGTGGTCAGGAGTTGATCTAAAGTCTTCATCTATAACCTTAGCAATGTCAACATCACTATAATTTTATTAAAAATGATAGTGATGGCATTCTTCGCATTAGGTATTGGTATGTTTAATTCTTTAGAGATTCCCCCTATAGTTTGCCTATGTATCTCCCTACCTTGTTTAATAATTCTTGCTCAAGGTCGCCTTCTCTTAATAAATCTAATATGTCAGATATAGATTCAAACCTTTCAGGGTTCTTTAGTAAGTCTTTATGGTTTCCTTGACTATCCCTTCCTCCTGAGCCTAACCTGCAGGGAAAAAGCACCTTATAGTTTTTTTCTGTTAAGTTGTGAGCCAACCCATTAACTACAGTTTATTTAGTTTTACTTCACTCCGTTTCAATAATTAATTCGTCTGATGAGAATTCCCATAAAACAGTATCAATTATTTTCTGTTTCCGCCAGTTATTATTGTTATATTTGTAAAATACAAACAATACTTTCTTCAACTTTCTTTTGACGTGGGACTTGGCCCAGGTTTCATTAATCAAAGCAAGATAGTTTATACTGCAAATTTTGGTTCTTTCTTTAACAACTAAAGTCTTATTGCTGAGCTTGAGTGGGCAAGCTTTTAATTCAATTCCAGCCTCTAATAAATCTAACCCAGGTGTTGAGTTGTTTTTAATGCCAAACCAGTGTTGTTCGATAAAGTTATCAGTATTACCTTTGTTTTTATTGTTTATTTCACCTTGGGGATGTTGAGATAGATTAGAAATATCCTCAAAGCTTTTACCAATTAGAGAGAAAGCTCTTGTGAGAATAGTGCTTTCATTTTCCTTGCTGTAATCTAGATTGGCATCCATAATATTTTTAATGTCTTACCATTCAGCAATATGAATAGAAAAACGAGAATAGGTTGTATCTCCATACACATTCAAAGCATTATCTAAAAACCTCATTTCCTCTTTCTATCCATCCCTAGTAAATTTTGTATCGTTCTCCTTGTGAAATTCTTTCATCTCATCAATACTCAAACTAGCCGACATATCTAAATAACCTGGATTAACTTCATATTCTTTAAATCTTTTATCACTTATCAAATAGAAACCACTTATCCAGTTTGCATCAATGCGAAATATTACAATCAAAGGTTTCTACTTGAGAAGGAGTAGTCATTTGATTTGGTTGTTTCGGTTTTGATTGATTTCCAGTCGCAGGATGGGCCTGGAAAGGAATTAAAAGGAGAATAGAAAAAGTAAAAACTTATAAAACATATTTATTTTCCATTTAAATAATTAAGCCATCCAGTTAACTCAGCATCAGTATCAATATGCCCATCTGCATCATAACTAGCAACCTGCATGCCTTTATTAAATACGGCTGAATTTCCATTTACCCCCCCCATTTCTTCAAAAATATCTACAGTTTCAAATGTGACTATTTTGTAAATAAACTAATAGAAGAAACAACTAATGAGATTATTATCTTTCAGCCACACTTAACTTGTATATGCGCTTTGCAACAGTGTTTGAAACTTCATATACATAATCCATTGACTACTCATCTAGTAATAAATCACTATCTTCAAATCCATTCAGTTGTTTTCTTACGGAATTTATTAATTTATTCCTTAGATTTGTTTTACTAGGTGGTTTTTGAACTTTAGGTTTTGTTTTGGTTTCTGATACATCGCTCTTATTCTGTATTCTATCCAATTTTCTGTTAAGCTTTTCGATTTTATCCTCAAGAGCTTCTTTATTTTTTCTGTTGGAATACTTCTCACTTTCTCTATCGCTGTTGTTTAATTCTATCTCATTCGATATCCAAATGTAGATAGCTATTACAGCTACTAATTAATATGACGGCATATTTATCCTGCTTAGAAGTTTGTGCTATGATCCACTAAATCAGTTATTTCCAGATGTGTAGAGCACTTCTCATCACTAAGCACAACAAAAGTTTGACTAGTCCTATTCTCAACTCGGGAGATATTTTGCTAAAGTTATCAAATCCTAGAAGATGATACCCATTTGAAATCACCCTTAGTTCCGATGGTTTTGGTTGTGACAACAAAGGTGCTTTATTAGGGTCTATCAATGCCTTAATCATACGACAGGTTGTTGATTTACCAGAACCAGCCATATCCTACAGATAGTAAGGCGTAAACTTCTTTCCCTGCTTGTATCGCCATTCTTATCCACCCTACAAGCAGAGACAGGCTTAGCTCGTCAATATTTAATATGTTTTAACAAGCCTCTAATCTCTCCACCACTTTCTGGAATTGGTAAAGGAGCATATCGTTTGTTCTTGTAAAGAAAATACTGAAGTTACGTGTTAAGCTCCACCCGTGTTTATTGATTTTTATTACATAAGTCAATATATATGGCTTCGTTAATTTAAGCATACATTTTGGTAGGTTTCTATAGTCTCACCTTCAAATTCAGCTACAGCTTCAAGAGTTGAAATTACTGTTTCAAATATATTTTTACTTAATCCCTTTCCTGTCTTCTCATAGTTCCACATACGCACGGTCACCAAAACTTTCAGAATTAACTTGCATTAACTCTTTGTAGCCTTTGGTTTCCACATGTACGAATACCCCTCTATCCTTATTATTAAATAATTTGTATTTTTTCTTTGCAATGTCAATCAATATTGTTGAAGCTTTATCCTTGTCACTAGAATATTTTGTCTTCTTTATAACTCTCTAAGGCATTCAGTTCTATGTGAAGGTTATCCCAAAAATCTTTGATAGCAACATCCTTACAGGACTTAATTTGAACTTAAAAGTATAACAAAAATGTCAGTGGGTAGGAAATACCCATTTAGAGCAACTTACTCTATTTCGATTCTTTAGCTGCTTTAAATAGAAGAGCTCTCTCATCCTTAGAAGTATCCGATACGAGCACTATTCTCTGGTCTAGAGGGTATGCTTTTAACAGGGTTGTCTAATAAATTATAGTATCTACAGGCATATGTGGATACTACTAAAATAGCAGCCTTGTAGTGATTAACAGTAACATTTGATAAGTGAGAAGGGAGGTTGGATAGTGAGCTTGATATGTCCACTTTTCTAACTCCTGAAATTTGCTTTCTCCTTAGTTTGAGACCTCCAATAGTTAAGCCTATATTCCTCTTCTTTAGGTCTTTGACTTTTGTATCCATTAACTAGGTAGTCATCAATTATTTTAGACAGTAGCGTCTTGTGTTTATTCTCTTGAAAGGCTTGTATTTTCCTCTTGTCATCGTCTAGTCTTCTAACAAATCGGACAGCTTCACGTTTAGTAGTAAAGGTTTTGGTTATTGGTTTGAATTCAGGTGGGCGGATATATACACGATAAGTAACACCTTTCTTACGTTGAGCCTTTTGTATGTAAGCCATAGCAATCTCCATAAACTGCACGCAAAGAGGATTTATCGACTTTGAATTTAGTTAAGAAGGGGTTAAACCTTTATAGGATATGGGGCGAGAAACGGGTCTTGAACCCGCGACAACCGGAATCACAATCCGGGGCTCTACCAACTGAGCTATTCCCGCCATAAAAACTACTACCTCAGGTATTTTACCTTGAAGTGGTACGCCCAACACGATTCGAACGTGTGACCTACGGCTTAGAAGGCCGTTGCTCTATCCAGCTGAGCTATGGGCGCATACCAAAAAGGTTATTGTTAAAGCGCTCTAAAATGTAAAGTATTTTTTTTGTTGGTCGGAGTGGAGGGATTTGAACCCCCGACCACCTGGTCCCAAACCAGGTACGCTACCAAACTGCGCTACACTCCGAAAAAACGATAATTATACTTTGTTAAATTGAGATGTAAATAGTTAAATTACTGATGGCTTGCAATTAATCAATCCCTAGTTCATGCCAAATAGCATCAATTTTTTGTACAACGTCTTTATCCATTTCAATCGGCTCTCCCCACTCACGATTAGTTTCGCCAGCCAGTTTATTGGTGGCATCAATGCCCATTTTTGAGCCAAGACCAGAGACTGGTGAAGCAAAATCAAGATAATCAATAGGGGTGTTGTCTATTAAAGTGATATCACGACTTGGGTCAACACGTGTACTTAATGCCCAAATCACTTCTTTCCAATTCTTAACATCAATGTCATCATCAACAACAATCACAAATTTGGTATACATAAATTGACGTAAGAACGACCAAATGCCCATCATTACACGCTTGGCATGCCCTGAGTATTGCTTTTTAATGCTAACAGTTGCCATTCTATATGAGCAAGCTTCAGGTGGTAAGTAAAAATCTATAATCTCTGGAAATTGTTGTTGTAAAAGTGGTACAAACACCTCGTTTAATGCTACACCTAATATAGCAGATTCATCAATGGGCTTGCCTGTATAGGTGGAGTGATAAATGGGATTAATTCTAGTGGTTATTCTTTCTATTGTAAAGACAGGGAACTTTTCTACTTCGTTATAATAACCAGTGTGATCACCAAAAGGACCTTCATTTGCTATCTCATTTGGATGGATAACACCTTCTAGAATAATCTCAGCATTTTCAGGGACTTGTAAATCATTACCTAAACAAGTACAAACCTTGGTTTTTTTGCCTCGTAGAAGTCCAGCAAAGCCGTATTCACTTAATGCATCAGGAATAGGGGTGACTGCTGCCAGTGTTGTGGCGGGGTCAGCCCCAAGTGCCACAGCAATTGGAAAAGGCTCGTTGGGATTTTCTCCACACCAGTCTTTAAAATCGAGCGCACCGCCACGATGCGACAGCCAACGCATAATGAGTTTATTTTTTCCAAGAACTTGCTGGCGATAAATGCCTAAATTTTGCCGTTTTTTATATGGTCCTTTGGTGATGGTTACTCCCCAAGTAAGTAGTGGTGCAGCGTCTTTAGGCCAACAAGTTTGAATGGGTAATTTAGATAAATCAACTTCATCTCCCTCAATAACCACCGCTTGGCACTGGCCTTTTTTAACCAATTTAACAGGCATATTAAGTACTTTTTTTAGCGTGGGTAATTTTTTAATGGCATCTTTAAACCCCTTAGGCGGTTCAGGTTGTTTCAATTTAGCTAGTAGTTTTCCCAATTTTCTTAATGCAGTTAAGTCTTTTTGCCCCATAGCGGCAGCAACACGTTTTGTCGTGCCAAATAAATTTACCAATACTGGCATGTTTGAATTTTTAACATTTTCAAACAAAAGTGCAGGACCTTGTTTATCCAGTGTTCGGCGACAAATCTCAGTAATTTCTAAATGGGCATCAACTTGTATTTGAATGCGTTTGAGCTGCCCTTGTTTTTCTAATTCAGTGATAAATTCTCGTAAATCTTGATATTGCATTGATGATTGCCTTAAATTAGTTAAATTTTTTCAAAGTAATTTGTGTGCGCTGCCAGTTCTTGTTCATTTGCATAAACAACTTTGATTTTGCCAATGGCACGTTCTACTCGAATAATGTTATTAGTACTATTGGCTTGCTCGTTGGCGGTTTCCTCATTGCCAAATAAAGTAGATTGTCCACCAGTCATTGCCAGATAAACTTGTGCTAAAATTTTCGCATCTAGTAGTGCGCCATGTACAGTTCTTGCACTTGAGTCGATTTTAAATCGTCGGCATAAGGAGTCGAGATTGTGCAATGTGCCAGGTCGTTGTTGTTTAGAAAGTTCTAATGAGTCAATAATGCTACATTTATCCTCAATGCGCTCATTAATGTCTATAAGTTTAAGTTCATGGTTTAGAAAAGCAAGGTCAAATGGGGCGTTGTGAATGATGAGTGTTGCACCTTCAATATAAGTTAAAAACGTTTTAACAATAGCTTCAAATTTAGGCTTATCTGTTAAGAATTTATCAGTAATGCCATGAATTCGTACCGAATCGCCAACATTACGACTGGGCTGTATGTACTTATGATATTCATTATTTTCAGTGATTTGTCTGTCTACAATTTCTGTACAACCAATTTCAATGATGCGATGACCTTCAGAAGGTTCAATGCCCGTGGTCTCAGTATCTAGTACAATTACTCTTTCCATCGAATATTCCTTGAACTTATTTTATCGTGTAAAATTATTCGATTTTATCATAAATAAAATTGTAAATATTATGGCAAGAGTAACAGTTGAAGAATGTTTAGAACATGTAGAAAATCGCTTTGAGTTGGTATTGGTTGCGGCAAAGCGTGCACATCAATTAAGTTCTGGTGGTTATAAATCACTATTAGATGCAGGCAAAGACAAGCCAACAGTAGTGGCATTAAGAGAGATTGAGGCAGGGCTTATTGATGCTTCAATTTTAAGTGAAACTTATGAAATAGAAGAGCAATTATCAGCACAGCAAAAAGTAGCGGATAGCGCAAAGATGTCTGAAATTGAAGATGAATTATCAACAACAGTGGTTGATAAAGTTGCTGATAAGATGACAGAAATTAAACAGTAATTAACGTTTAGGATTTTTTTCGTCACTTTATTTTAGATAAAAATGGGCTCAATCATAAAGCATTCAATTTGAAAACAAAAGGCGTTGTGCCGATGATTGATTTTGCTCGGGTTTATGTTTTGTCATCAGCGGTATCTGCAGTTAATACGCAGGATAGGCTTAGAGAACTAATTGACCAAAAAGGCTTGAGTGGTTTAGGCGGTTGAGATTCAATTGAGGCGTATAAATTTATTAATTCTGTACGTATTAAAACACCAGGTACGTCAAAAATTAAAGAGGGGCGTGATGTGGATAATTATGCACTGCCTGAAGAGATATCTTCACTGGATATAAAGCATTTGAAATATGTCTTCCATATTGTGGGACAAATGCAAAGCGCGATGGTTTCTCAATATAAAACTGCTTTACTATGATTGAAAAGATTCATCGTCTTTTTCCAGAAAGATATCGCCAATATTTGCTCAATAATGATGAATTGCCTAATGCACTAAAACATTATTTGTCTTACCCTCTTATTAGTAAGCAAACACTGATTAAAGATATTGAATTTTTAGTGCTTGATTTCGAAACCACAGGGCTGAGTGCTAAATAAGATAGAATTGTTAGTGGGATATATACACTTTGATTAAGGGTTTGTATTTATCTTTAAAAGACAGTGCTCATGTTTTGGTCAGAGCCTAAACGTTTATTAACGAAGCGTGTTGGCAACTATATCATTTTGACAACTTACCAATGAGAATAGTAGATACTTTAAAAATTAAAACCAGAAAACGTATCATTAATCAAACCCGTATTAATGCCGAGAGTTTAAGATTGTTTTCACCTAGAAATCAATACAACTTGCCTTATTATAAAGCCCATAATACCATGCAAAATACCATTTCAACAGCAGAGTTGTTTTCTAGCCCAAGTGGCTTATATGAGTAATATTGACACCAATTGGGCGAATTGATTATCTAGAGATGATGTGTCTGAACGTAATTCTCTAGGTATGATTAACTTTTTTTATTTCTTAAAGCAACCACTATGTATCCAATTATCAAACCTAGTAAGCCACCCATATGTGATGAAGCAACTTATGAATTAATGTATCAAAATTCAATTGATGATAGTGATTCATTTTGGGCGCAACAAGCCAAAGCATTCCTAGACTGGGATAAGGATTGGACGCAAGTCTCCAATGTTGATTATACAAAAGGTCAAATTGAATGGTTTAAGGGTGGCGAGTTAAATGTTGCTTACAACTGCATTGATAGACACTTACCAAAGCGTGCAAACCAAACAACCATTATTTGGGAAAGTGATGACCCTGAGGTGAGTCAATATATTACTTATCAACAACTTCATGACGAAGTGGCAAAACTTAGCAATGGTCTTAAAGCATTAGGAGTTGAAAAAGGCGATCGAATTTGTATTTATATGCCGATGATTTTACAAACAAGTTACGCTATGTTGGCTTGTGCTCGTATTGGTGCTATTCACTCTGTGGTATTTGCTGGCTTTTCACCAGAAGCATTAAAAGATAGAATTTTAGACTCTGAGTGTAAGATTGTTATCACCGCTGATGAAGGCATGCGCGGCGGTAAAGCCACTGCACTAAAGACAAATGTTGATCAAGCAGTTAGTGAGTGCGATTGTGTTGATAAAGTGATTGTGGTAAAGCGTACAGGTGGTGATGTTAATTGGAACGATAGAGATGTTTGGTACCATGATTTAGTTGCTGATGTTTCAGCCGAATGTCCATGTGAGTCATTTGATGCTGAAACACCGCTGTTCATTCTTTACACTTCTGGTTCCACTGGGAAGCCCAAAGGCGTGTTGCATACCTCAGGTGGTTATTTGCTTTATGCTGCGATGACGTATCAATATGTTTTTGATTATCAAGGAGGTGATGTGTATTGGTGCACAGCAGATGTTGGTTGGATAACAGGGCATTCCTACATTGTTTATGGGCCACTTGCAAATGGCGCAACTACATTAATGTTTGAAGGCATTCCAACCTATCCTGACGCCTCACGTTTTTGGCAAGTTATTGATAAACATCAAGTCAATAGTTTTTACACTGCACCGACAGCAATTCGCGCACTAATGGGTGCTGGTGATAGACATGTTACTAATACCTCACGTTCAAGTTTACGTATTTTGGGTACAGTTGGCGAGCCTATTAATCCTAAAGTGTGGGAGTGGTATTATCACACTATTGGAAAAGGCAAGTGCCCTATTGTTGATACTTGGTGGCAAACAGAAACAGGTGGTCATATGATTACACCTTTGCCTTATGCAACCGCACTTAAGCCTGGGTCAGCCAGCAAGCCATTTTTTGGTATCGAGCCACAAGTTGTGAATGAGAAAGGTGAAATATTAACAGGTGAAGCCGAGGGTATTTTAGTACTAGCAAGGTCTTGGCCAGGGCAAATGCGCACTTTGTATAACAATCATCAGCGTTTTATGGAGGCTTATTTTTTCACTTTCCCAGGCAAGTACTTTGCAGGTGATGGTGTTAGGCGCGATGCTGATGGTTATTATTGGATTACTGGACGCGTAGATGATGTACTTAATATTTCCGGACATCGCCTAGGTACAGCAGAGATTGAATCTGCACTGGTTTTACATGATGGTGTTTCAGAGGCTGCAGTGGTAGGCTATCCTCACGATATTAAAGGCCAGGGTATTTATGCTTATGTATCAATTATGAATGACGTTGAACTAACAGATGAGTTTAAAGCTGAATTGGTCAAATTAGTACGCCGTGAAATTGGACCTATTGCTACGGTGGATAAAATTCAATTTGCATCAGGTTTGCCAAAAACGCGCAGTGGTAAAATTATGCGTAGAATTTTAAGAAAAATTGCACAAAATGATTATGATAATTTGGGCGATATTTCAACCTTGACAGAACCAAAAGTTGTTGAAGATTTGATTAAAAATAGAGTCATTTAAGGTTTAAAAATAACAACACTAAGTTATTAGTGCTACTTAGTGTTGTTATTTTTTTATGAATGGCATTACTTAGCAGTTAATACTTCCTGAAAACCTTGCTTAATTTTATCTTTAAGACTTAACATGCATTGTTGATGATAACTCGTTTGCATATTGTTATCTAATGAAATAACTTTGCCAAATACTTTGTATTCTAAGTCTATGATATTTTTAATATTATCACAGTAGTTTTGTATTTCTTCAGCAGTGTAAGAGATTAAGGTTGCCACACCAATAGCAGGCACAATAAGCCCTGTTATAGCAATGCCTGCTGAGGTTTCTTTTAATTTTTTAATGCGGGTAATGTTTTTTGTGACTGTGTTTTTATTTTGCTCTTCAAAGATATTTTTTAAATATTTAAGCCTTTCATCAGAGATTCGTAATTTTTCTTGAGTTGAAGTTAGTGAACTTTTTAAGGTTTTTACCTTGCTTCTTGTATCATTTATTTGTAAAATTTCATCATTTAAAACATGGCCTTTACTGGTTGCTAATGCAAGTTTATCTTGTATTTTTTTTAATTCTGAACGCGTTTTGATTAGTTGGTTATTGAGACTTTCCAGTGCATCTGTACTACCTGTGGTGGTAAAAGATTCTACAACTTGCTTAGTATTGTTAGGTTGAAGTGCTGTCAGTTTGGTGTTGTATTCTTGTACAAGATTGCTGATTTCATTGTTAAGTTTAATAACTTGGTTATTGTGAATAAAATAACCAACAAGTAGAGCGATTGTTAAAAAAATTGAGCTAAATAATGATTTATTTTCCATAATAACTTCTCAAAAAATTAAGGCATGTAAATATTCTTACTTTAGCCACTTAGCAGCTTGCTTGGCATAATAAGTTAAAATACCATCAGCGCCAGCACGCTTGAACGCCAACAAAGTTTCTAATACCACTTGTTCTTCCTTGAGCCAATTGTTTTGTACAGCCGCTTTTAACATAGCATATTCACCACTCACATGATAAGCAAAGGTGGGCATGCCAAAGGTTTGCTTGACTCGATAAATAATATCCAAGTAGGGCAATCCAGGTTTAATCATGACCATATCCGCACCTTCATCAATATCTAAACCCACTTCACGAATAGCTTCATTAGAATTAGCAGGATCCATTTGGTAAGTTTCTTTGTTAGATGCACCTAAATTAGCCAGAGAGCCAACGACGTCCCTAAATGGAGCATAATAATGGGAGGCATATTTTGCAGAATAAGCCAAAATATTCGTATGAATAAACCCATTGTCTTCAAGTGCTTTGCGAATGGCACCTATGCGCCCATCCATCATGTCACTTGGTGCCACGATATCACTACCAGCTTGTGTATGGGATAAGGCTTGTCTTACTAAGACTTCAATGGTTTCATCGTTAAGCACGTAGCCATCATTATTAGTCAAGCCATCTTGACCATGCGTGGTAAATGGATCAAGTGCTATATCAGTAATCACCGCTAAGTTTGAATATTTTTGTTTGATGGCGCGTATAGCGCGTTGTGCCAAACCGTCTGAATTAAATGCTTCTTGTGCATCTAATGATTTTTTTTCTGTCGAAACAACAGGGAAAAGTGCGATGGCTTGAATGCCCAATTCAATCAATTCAGCCGCTTCAATTAATAATTGATCAATGCTCAAACGTTCAATATCTGGCATTGAATCAATACTTTGTCGTTTATTTTTACCTTCAATGATAAAAATTGGAAAGATCAAATCACTGCTTGTTAGGCTGTTTTCACGCATTAATTTACGGGTATGTGCGTGTTTTCTCATACGGCGCGGTCTATGGGTTAAAATTGTCATTTTTGAATTTCAATTTATAATATTTCCATCAATTATACCTCAATGAGCCAATCAAGCAAAACCTTAAAAAATATGTCAAACGTTAATGAAGCGTTTATCAAGCCATTTCCTAACTCCAATAAGATTTATGTGCAAGGATCGCGCAAAGATATTCAAGTGTCTATGCGTGAAATTATACTCACAGATACCATTGGCGAGTTGGCAGAAAAGAATGCCCCCATTCATGTTTATGACACCTCAGGTGTTTACACCGACCCTAATGTTAAAATTAATTTGCGCAAAGGTCTTGGTAATATTAGAGCTACTTGGATTGAACAGCGAAACGACACTGAAATATTAACCAAATTGAGCTCTAATTTTTCTAATGAACGCCGAGAGGATGCACAATTAGATGTGTTACGCTTCGAGCACCTGCAAGTGCCACGTCGCGCTAAAAATACTAAAAACGTATCACAAATGCGTTATGCTAAACAAGGTATTATCACCCCTGAAATGGAATACATTGCCATTCGTGAAAATTGTAAATGGCAAGAATACAAAGATCAAATTGGCCAGCACGAAGGTGAGAGTTTTGGTGCTAATATTCCTGATGTAATCACACCTGGGTTTGTGCGCGATGAAGTCGCCAGAGGACGTGCGGTAATTCCTGCTAATATCAATCATCCAGAAACAGAGCCGATGATTATTGGTCGTAATTTTATGGTTAAAATTAATGGTAATATCGGCAATTCTGCACTGGGTTCAAGTATTGAACAAGAAGTTGATAAAATGGTGTGGGGTATTCGTTGGGGTGCAGATACCATTATGGACCTCTCAACTGGTAAAAATATCCATGAAACTCGTGAATGGATTATTCGAAATTCACCTGTACCTATCGGCACTGTGCCTATTTATCAAGCATTAGAAAAAGTTAATGGTATCGCTGAGGATTTAACTTGGGAAGTGTTTCGTGACACCTTAATTGAGCAAGCTGAGCAGGGGGTAGATTATTTCACCATTCATGCAGGCGTGCGCTTGCAACATGTGCCACTGACTATTAATCGTATCACAGGTATTGTATCTCGTGGTGGCTCAATTATGGCAAAGTGGTGTTTAGCACACCACACAGAGAATTTCATTTATACACATTTTGAAGATATTTGTGAGATTATGAAACAATACGATGTTACTTTTTCATTAGGCGATGGTCTGCGTCCAGGTTGTATTGCTGATGCCAATGATGCGGCTCAATTCGGTGAGTTAGAAACCTTAGGGGAGCTTACCAAGATTGCTTGGAAGCACGATGTACAAACTTTTATTGAGGGTCCTGGCCACGTACCAATGCAAATGATTAAAAATAATATGGATAAACAATTGCATGAGTGTAGTGAAGCACCATTTTATACACTTGGCCCACTAACAACTGATATTGCACCAGGTTATGATCACATTACCAGTGCCATAGGTGCGGCACAAATTGGTTGGTATGGCTGTGCCATGTTATGCTACGTTACCCCAAAAGAACATTTGGGCTTGCCCAATCAAGACGATGTTAAACAAGGCATTATCGCTTACAAAATTGCAGCCCATGCGGCTGATTTAGCTAAAGGGCATCCAGGTGCACAAATTCGCGATAATGCCCTTTCTAAAGCACGTTTTGAATTCAGATGGGAAGATCAGTTTAATTTAGGTCTAGATCCAGATACAGCGCGTAAATACCATGATGAAACCATGCCCAAACAAGCAGCAAAAACTTCACATTTTTGTTCTATGTGTGGTCCTAAATTCTGCTCCATGAAAATTACTCAAGAGATTAAAACCATGGACGTAGAAGAAATTGCTAAGATTAATGCCATTCAAGTAGAAATGGATAAAAAATCGGTAGAATTTTTAAATAACGACAGTGAAATTTATATGAAAAAAGGTGCTTAAATTTTTTGTCAATTTAATTAAAAAGTGACTCTTAATTTGTTTGAATGCTGTTTAAAAGATTTTAAGATTTAAAACAGCATTAGCCTTAAGAATTTAGGTTTTTGCAATGACAGCGGTTGTGCTTAGTTTGAAACACAAAAAATCCTTTTAAGACATTTGCTTTTCCTTGTTTTATAGCTTGTATGTAGGCACTTTCAGTAATGTTAAAAATAGTAACATTACTGCTTTTCACTGTCTTCGGTATTGTAACAACTTATTTTTTATATTGTAAATTTAAAATCACAAGGTAAAAGGTTTCTTGATTAATTGCAATGTGTTTTCAACTGCACCCTGCTTACTATAAAGGTATTGTTGAGCGTTGTTGCCCAATACTTTGCATTGTTTTTTATCATTTAATAGCGCCATTATTTTTTTAAATAAACCCTCTACATTTTGAATTTGAATAGCAGCGTTTTGTTTTAATAAATCTGATGATATTTCGGTAAAGTTAAATACATTAGGACCAAATATAATAGGCTTGGCAAAGGCAGCGGGTTCAAGCATATTATGTCCACCAGTATTGCTTAAACTGCCCCCCATGAAAACAATATCAGCAATATCAAAGTAAGACATCATTTCACCCATAGAATCGCCTAAAAGAATTTGAGCATTTTGGGCAAGTTGGTTTTCTGAGCGACGAACAACATTGAGATTGGCGTTCTTAGCTGATTTATAAACTGCATTGAAACGTTCTGGATGCCTTGGAATAATAACAAGCAAGGCATCAATAGTGTGCTTATGTTTTGAATATTCATTAATAATTTGCGCCTCTTCATTTTCATGAGTGCTGGCAAAAATAACAATTTTACGTCTACCAATTATCGCTTGTAATGCATTACTTATTGTTGTGTCGGGCTTTGTATTTTGATCAAATTTAATATTACCAGTTATGATTACATTATTATTCTTGGCGCCTAATTCAATAAAACGATTAGCAGAATTTTGATTTTGAGCAACAATCAAAGTGAGCTTGTTTAAGGTTGGTTTAATTAAATTGGCGGTAAATCTTTGATATTTTTCTTTTGATTGTTGTGATAATCTGGCATTGATAAGCAGTGTTGGAATGTTATTTTTGTTGAGTTCATGAATTAGATTAGGCCAAATTTCTGTTTCTAGTAATAGGCATATTTTTGGGTTAATTTTTTTAATATAATATTTAACAATTAGTGGTAGGTCATAAGGAAAATAAAGGTGAAATACCTTATTTTGATAATGACTAATCACTGCATCAGAGCCTGTAGGTGTGGTTGTGGTAATTAATAATCGATGATTAGGGTATTGTTTAATAAGTTGGTCGATAATAACAATGGCTGCTTTAAATTCACCCATGGAAACACAATGTACCCAAATAACAGGTACTTGGATTTTAGCAATTAAGCCGAGTCGCTCGTTAATCCTTTGCCTAAATTTAGGTGTTCTTATGCCTTTAATCATTAACCTTAAAATTATAAAGGGCAATAAAAGATATCCTATGATGTTGTAGAAGCTTTGGTTCATTTTGGCAGTGGTATAATACAGTCCATTGTATTTTAGCGGTTTTGAAGTCCTTTATGAAATTTGTTGATTCTGCCAGTATTCGTATTGAGGCTGGCAAAGGTGGGGCGGGGTGTTTGGGCTTTCGTAGAGAGAAATATATTCCTGATGGTGGTCCTGACGGCGGTGACGGCGGTGACGGTGGCCATGTGTATTTTCAAGGAGAAGAAGGGTTAAACACGCTTAGTGAATTTCGTTTTAAGCGTTTATTTAGGGCGAAAAATGGACAATCTGGGTCGGGTCAAAACAAGCGTGGAAAGTCAGCACAACATCTAACAGTTGAAATTCCATTGGGCACTAAAGTTTATGACCTTGAAACCGATGAGTTAATTGGTGAGATGGTTGAACATGAGCAAATCATGCTAGTTGCTAAAGGCGGCTTTCATGGTTTGGGCAATGCACGGTTTAAATCTAGCATTAATCGTGCACCACGTAAAACCACATCAGGTTCGCCAGGTGAAGTGCGTGAGATTGGCTTAGAATTAAGCATCATGGCTGATATTGGTCTTTTGGGTATGCCTAATGCGGGTAAATCAAGTCTAATTAGGCAAATTTCAAGTGCAAGGCCTAAGGTGGCTGATTATCCATTTACCACGTTACATCCTTCGCTAGGTGTGGTGTCTTATTGTAATGAGCATATTGTCATGGCAGACATTCCAGGGCTGATTGAAAATGCCAGCGAGGGTCTGGGTTTGGGGTTTAAATTTTTAAAGCACTTATCGCGTGCAAAAGTATTGTTGCATGTTGTGGATATCTTGCCAGCTGATGGGTCTGATCCAGTTGAGAATTTTTTAACCATTGAAAAAGAGTTAAAAAAATATGATCAAGGACTGTCCAGCAAGCCAAGATTATTAGCGATTAACAAAATGGATTTGTTGCCAGAGGGGGATAGAGATACTATGGTTCAAAGTTTATTAAAGAGCACTCGTCACAAGGGAAAGGTTTATGGCATCTCAGCTTTAAACGGCTTGGGTTGTAAAGATTTAGTAGTTGGATTGTTTAAATTGGTGAAAGAAAAATGAGTAAGCAGAGGTGGATAATTAAAATTGGGTCTGCGCTTTTAACCAATAATGGTACAGGTTTAGATAAAGTTTTTATTGCTTCCTGGGTAAAGCAAATCAAAGAATTAGCCCAACAAAAAATTGATATTATTTTGGTTTCAAGTGGTGCAATTGCTGAGGGTATGAAGCGTTTAGGTTGGAATAAACGTCCTGAAAATATACACAAATTACAAGCAGCGGCGGCGGTAGGTCAGATGGGCTTAGTACAAACTTATGAAACTTTATTTGCCCAGTATAATATTCATACCGCACAAGTGCTGTTAACACATGACAATTTAGCTAATACTGATCAAAGAGATAATATTTCTGCCACTTTAAACACATTACTAAGTCTTGGCACAGTACCAATTGTAAATGAGAATGACACGGTTGCTACAGATGAAATTAAATTCGGTGATAATGACACTTTAGCGGCATTGATAGCAAACTTGGTAGGTGCAACCCAATTGGTTATTTTGACAGACCAAGGTGGTGTTTATGATGCTGATCCACGCCAAAATACTAATGCCAAGTTGATTGACAAAATCCATGTGAACGACAAAAGATTAACACAAGTCGCCAGTAGGGCAGGTGGCTCGCTGGGTTCTGGTGGTATGTATACCAAAGTATTAGCCTCTAAAACAGCCGCTAAATCAAATGTGACTACTATTATTGCCTCAGGCAGACAAGCCAATGTTTTGTCTAAATTGGGTGCGGGTGAACGTATTGGAACATTGATTCATTGTTAGCATATATTGGATTAGGGTCGAATCTTAACCACCCTAAAAAACAAATTAAAAATGCGCTGATTGCGCTCAATTCTACTAAAGATGTTAAGGTGGTGAGTTTATCAAGTTTATATCAATCCAAGCCGATTGACAATTCAAAGCAACCTGATTATATTAATGCCATGTGTCAAGTTGATACGTATTTAACTGCATTAGAATTGTTGTATATTTGTCAAGATATTGAGATTAAACAGCATCGCGTACGCGAGAAAAAATGGAGCGCAAGAACGATTGACTTGGATATTATTATTTATGGTGTGCAAGTGATTGCTTCTAAACAATTGATTGTTCCACATCCGCAAATGATGAATAGAGCGTTTGTATTAGTGCCACTAGCAGAATTAGAGCCTCATTTGAAGGTGCCAGTTTTAGGAGCTATTCAGGATTTGATTGCTAAACTAGACATCAGTAAATTGGTTAAATTATGAACATTAAAGCGCTAAAGACTTTTAAACAATCTGGCGAGAAAATTGCTTGTTTAACTGCTTATGACGCTTCATTTGCATCAGTTTTTGATATGTGTGGTATTGATATTGTTTTAATAGGAGACTCGCTCGGTAATGTTATCCAAGGTGGTGAAAATACATTAGGTGTAAGTATGGATGACATGATTTACCATACGCAAGCGGTTGCCAAGGGTGCAAAAAATACATTAAGAATTGTAGACATGCCTTATCAAAGCTATACCAATACTAAACAAACCTTAACAAACGCCAAGCGTTTAATAATGGCAGGTGCACAAATGGTAAAACTTGAAGGCGGATGTGAACATGAAGCGTCTTTTAAAATTTTGCAAGATAACGACATTTCTGTTTGTGGGCACTTAGGTTTGCAACCACAATCGGTAATAGAAATGGGTGGCTATAAAGTGCAAGGTAGAGAGAAGCAAAGCGCTGATAAAATTACTAAAGATGCTTTGGCTTTGGCATCTTGGGATGTTAAAGCAATCGTACTAGAATGCATCCCTGCTGAACTGGCTAAACAAGTGTCACAATCTTTAAGTATTCCTACTATTGGTATTGGTGCTGGTGTAAATTGTGATGGGCAAGTATTGGTGAGCCATGATATGTTGGGTATTCATGTAGGACACGTGCCAAAATTTGTTAAAAATTTCTTGACTAATAATGATGATGTAAAGTCTGCTGTGAGTGCTTTTATCAAGGCGGTAAAAGACAAGTCCTTTCCAAGTAGACAACACAGTTATTAATGCAACTGTGTCATCAAAATACTCAAATAACTGAACTAGTTAACGACTGGCACGCGCAAGGGAGAGTTGTTGCATTTGTTCCTACGATGGGCGGTTTGCACCAAGGGCATTTATCATTAATTGATATTGCTAAACAAAAAGCAGATAAAGTTATTGTTAGTATTTTTGTTAATCCAGCCCAATTTGGTAAGAATGAAGATTTAGATAGTTATCCACGCACGCTTAATACTGATTTAGTAGTATTAGAGACAAATGTTGATGGTATTTTTATTCCAGATGTTAAACAAATTTATCCCAATGGCATCGGTAAACATATTGATGTTGGTAAGATTGGAAAAATTTTATGTGGTAAAACACGCCCGCATTTTTTTAATGGGGTGGCGCAGGTTGTGGAAATATTATTTGGGATTGTACGCCCTGATGTTGCAGTCTTTGGTCAAAAAGATTATCAGCAGTTATTGGTCATTAAACAAATGGTCAAGAGTTTGTCATTGGATATATGTATAAAATCTGGTGAAATTATTAGAGAAAAAAGCGGCTTGGCAATGAGTACTCGAAATCAATATTTATCTGAAAATGAGGCTAAGATTGCCACTAATTTGTACAAAATTTTATTTTATCTTAAGTGTGAAATTTTACAAAATAAAAAAATTGATGCGTTAAAGCAATTGGCAGAATTTGACTTAAAGAAACACTTTAAATTGGACTATCTTGAGGTGTTAGATGCAAATACCCTTAGGCAAATTACTGATAATACACATCAAATTATTATATTATCTGCAGTGTTGTTAGGTTCTGTGCGACTCATTGACAATATAATTTTTAAAAAAGGATAACCATGTTTAGTATTACCGACGAAGCAAAAGTTTATGTGGCTGATTTATTTGCCCAACAAGATGAAAAAGACCTTGGCTTAAAGGTGGATGTTGAAAAAGCTGGCACATCTACCGCCGCCGTCACTTTTAATTTTTGCTTTCCTAAAGAGTTAAGTAAAACGTATCAAAAATTTGAATATGAAGGATTTTATGCTTATATTGATGAGCTAAATTTTGAATATTTGAAAGACTCAGAAGTGGCATTAAAAGATGCAGGCACTGGCAAGAAATTAACAATCACTGCGCCTAATGCTAAAGGTGAAGAGCCAAAAGAAGACGCGCCTCTTGAAGAGAAAATCAAATACGTTATTGCTGCTAATATCAGCCCCGGACTTGCCTCTCATGGTGGTTTTGTTGAACTGGTTGAGATTACTAAGCAGATGGATGTTATTCTTAATTTTGGTGGCGGTTGTCGGGGCTGTTCATCGGTTAAATCTACTTTAGAACAAGGTGTTGGAACACAGCTTAAAGCGCGCTTTCCAGAGATTAAATCAGTGCGTGATGTAACAGACCACTCTAATACTGATAACGCTTATATGTAAGTAACACTCTGCTGGGTTTTAGATAATATGGTGTAAACTTAGCGGTTATGATTATTACTATTGATGCTAGCGCTAAAGAGCGTAGAGACGCTAAAGTAGCGCACGAATTGTTCACCATTAATACAGTTATTGTCCATTTGTTTCTTACCTTAGGTTTGATTAAATTGCTAAATACTGATATGAATAGTGCAATTAGTTTGTCTATTTTAATTTCCTTCATAATCATCATCTATACTTATTTTCGGACTAAAAAAGCCAAAAGCAACGACCCGTATCTAGTTTATTTACACTGGCAGCTTTCACTTAATCGTTACAAATTACTGATTGGTGCTTATATTTTTTATTTTTTAGTTACTTCGCTAACGTTGATTATTTTAAACGATGCACCTGCAAGCATGGATGGTACAAGAATTATTGATTCAATTTTGAGTTTGTTAGGTGTGGTGCCATTATTTTTTTGTATTTTAGTATCTGTTGTGTTGGGCTCTGGCTCAATGTTTAATGCGGGTCGTGGTGAAGTTGATCAAAAACTGGCGCAAAAATATCCACAAAGTTAGTGAATGAGTTTTCTTTAATTGAAGCCTATTTTAATTGGGGTGGTTCAAATTTAGCTAATTTGGGTATCGGTGATGATTGTGCCGTTATTAACATAGATGCTAATTACCAATTAGTAACCAGTGTTGATACTTTGATTGAAGGTGTGCATTTTCCTTTAAATACCAGTGCTAGTGATATTGCTTACAAATCCCTAGCAGTTAATTTAAGTGATTTAGCAGCAATGGGTGCACGTGCAAAATACTTCACACTTGCGTTAACATTACCAAATATCAACAAAAAATGGCTTAGTCAGTTCTCTATCTCGCTTAAATCTTTAGCAGATGAATTTGACATTGCACTGATTGGCGGTGATACCACAAAAGGTGCACTTAGCATCACCATCAATGTTACTGGTGTGGTTGAAAAGAACAAAGCTTTATTGCGCTCATCTGCCCAAATGAGGGATTTGATTTTTGTGTCTAATACGATTGGTAACGCAGCTTACGCTTGGAAACAATTAAAAAACAACCAAATACCTTCTGAGTACGTTATTAACCAATTTAATCGACCAAAACCACAACTATTTTTAGGGCAGCAACTATCAGACATTGCCAATGCCTGTATTGATATTTCTGATGGTTTGGAACAAGATTTAACACATATTTTGACTCGTTCTAACGTAGGCGCAAGTATCAATCTTGATGATATTCCATTGATTAATGAAGTTAAAATTTATATTAAAAAGACTAATGATTGGTGTTTGGTACTTGCAGGTGGTGATGATTATGAATTGTGTTTTACCGTGCCAGCTAAAAATATGGATTTATTAAAAGCATTACAAAGTAAAAACGATATTAAAGTTACCCAAATTGGTATTATTAACGACTCTATGGTGTTAACTAAGATTGGATCTTTTGATAAGCAGTGTTGTTCTTATCAACATTTCTAATTGGCAAACAGATATTTTCTGCTCGTGTAATATAGTTTAAACTTCTTTTTTCTCTGCAATGGTTTTGCAATCAATGCATTCGTCAGCAGTAGGGCGCGCCTCTAGTCGTACTAAGGAAATTTCAGCACCACAGGTTTTACAAAAACCATAATCACCCAGTTCAATAATGTGCAAAGTTTTGTCAATCTTGCCAATTAGTTTTCTTTCACGATCGCGTGTTCTTAGCTCTAAAGCAAATTCCTCTTCAAGGGTGGCTCTGTCGTTAATATCAGCAACTTGGTTTGAATCTTCTTGGATATGATTGATGGTTGATTCAGCATCATCAACCAATTGATTTCTCAATGAATTTAATTTTTTTTTAAAATGTTCAAGTTGAGTATCATTCATAAATTCTTCATTTTTTTAAGTTGATAATCAGGAATTTCTTGGTAGGTTGGTTGTGACATAATAACTAGATTAATTTTAAAAAGTATGTTTATACCTAAATTGCCTTAAAATAGCAATTTATTTTTTACATTTTTCAATTATAAATTTTTTATGGCATTAGAAGCATTAATTTTTGACGTTGACGGAACTTTGGCAAATACTGAGCGTGATGGGCATTTAAAGGCCTTTAATTTGGCATTTAAAGAATTGGGTTTAGATTGGCATTGGTCAAACGAGGTTTATCACGAACTACTCAATGTGACAGGAGGACAACTGCGAATTAAATATTATTTTAAAAAACACAACCTAATGTTTGAACATCAATATTTGGATGATTTTGTTGCCTCTATCCATCAGTTAAAAACTAAAATTTATGTGCGTTTGATGGAGGAAGGTGCAGTGCCTTTGCGAATAGGTGTTAAGCGTTTTTTAAATGAGGTAAGACAAGCTAATCTTAGATTGGCAATTGCCACAACAACAACCTCTGCTAATGTTGATGCCTTGATTGCAAATACATTAGGAGCTGAAGCGCTAGACTGGTTTGAAGTAATTGGTGCTGGTAATATTGTGCCAAAGTTAAAGCCAGCTGGTGATATTTATACCTATGTATTAAAGAAAATGAACTTAGATCCCATTAAATGCTTAGCTTTTGAAGATTCACATAATGGTATTATTTCAGCAACACAAGCTGGACTTAAAACTATTATTACGGTTAACGAATATACAGACAAGCATGAATTTGATGGTGCGCTGGTCGTGCTTGACCATTTGGGTGATAAAGACAAGCCTTTTAGTTTAATCAAAGGCAATACAACTAATGCAACTTGTGTTGATGTGGCATATTTACGAGAATTGTATGCAACGTATTGTTGATTTGGCAAACGATACATGTGTTTATGAGGTGGCAAGTATTACGCCATTGTTTTTTGCGCCTCCATTCTCTAAGCGCACTTGTAACAGAATTCATCTTAAAAGAGAAGATAAACTAGCCATTCACATCTTTTAACTTCGAGGCGCGTATCAGAAAATTTCAAACCTGTCGTCTGCCAAGCAAGTCTCTAAAGGAGGTGTTGTAGCGTCGAGTGCAGGTAATCATGCATAAGGTATTGCCCTATCTGCTAAAAAATTAGGCATTAGTGCAATTATTGTTATGCCACTTTCAACGCCTAGGATTGAAGTTAATGCTGTTGAGCCAGAAGATTCACCCACAACTTTGCCAAGCATTAAAAAATAACAAGCGTGTGGTATTAAAAGATGTAGGACGTTTTGCTGATGGTGTAACAGTTGAACAAATCGGTAAGCAAACTTACCCTATTGCCAAGCAAGTGGTTGATGAGGTAATTTTGATTAGTAACGATGAGATTTGCGCTGCCATTAAAGATATTTATGAAGATGTGCGTTTAATTGCTAACCTGCAGGCGCGTTGACAACTACCGGGATGAAAAAAAAATATTGAAAATAACAATATAAAAAATGAGAACATTGTCTCAATCGTATCAGGTGTAAATGTCAATTTTGACCGTTTACGTTATATTTTAGAACGTGCTGATTTGAGTGAGCATAATGAAACCATTATTGCCGTTACTATTGATGAAAAATCAGGGAGTTTTTTAACATTCTGTCAGATGCTAGACAATCACCTAATCACTGAGTTTAATTATTGTTTTGGATCTGATACTCAAGCACGTATTTTTGTTGGCGTGACTTTGAATAAAGGATTAAGCGAAAAGAAAGCCTTATTGACAAGCTATCAAAATCATTTGATGTGTTAGAGATGAGTGATAGTTCAATTGCAAAAAATACACATTCGTTATATGGTAGGAGTCGTGGCACAGAGTCTGCTGTACATTTGGCAATTAATACCACTCAACAACTTAATAGTTTGGTTTTAACCTCAAGCATGTTAGAGCCGAATGATAAAGAAGTACCCGTTCCAGAAATGAAACTTGGAAAAATTACGATATCTACTTTGATTGTGGCTCATAGAAACGATGGTTGTTACGTCACCTTTTCCTAAAAGCGCCAAGGAAATTGTTAAATTATTAACTCATGTAAAAAAGGTTGAAGTGAAAATGTTTAGTGGCAGTGCAGAGAAATCATTTAACCCTTGTCGAGTAAAAATCCATCATGGGTTTTTAGGGATAGAAAGTAAAGTTATTAATTATATTGCTCAATTTATTAAAGCAAATTAGAAGGGGGTGGGAAAATTATCATTGGAAGTTATCTTTTTTAATTGTCGAGATTTAGTAGAATTGCAATAATTGCCAATTAAGTTGTTGGCTTTGTGGTGTATCAAACGACTAATATAGTTGAAATCTTTCGCATTACAACACGCCATGATTTTAAAAACCAAGATGTGGCAACTGCGTTAATTGAAGCTCTAAAACAATTAAATAAATCAATTATTTTAGAGCTTCGAGAGGATAATTTTAAAGCTTTTCAGTTGTATCAAAAAATTTGATTTAAACAAATTTCCAAGCAAGAAAAATACTATTCAAATGGGGAAGATGCTAAAATAATGTAGTTTGTAACTGCAAACTATAAAGTATGAGTTATCAACACATTCAAGTGCCCAAAAATGGTGAAAAAATTAGCTTTGAAAAGGGTGTTATCAAAGTGCCAAATTATCCAATTATTACTTATATTGAAGGGGATGGTATCGGTGTAGATGTGTCGCCAGTGATGAAAAAAGTGATTAATGCTATTGTTGCTAAAGCCTACAATGGTTCAAGAGCAATTCAATGGATGGATGTTTATGCGGGTGAGAGGGCAAATAATATTTATGGCGAATATTTACCACAAGAAACCTTGGATGCCATAGAAGAGTTCTCAGTGTCTATTAAAGGCCCATTAACTACGCCAGTAGGCGGTGGTATGCGTTCTTTGAATGTGGCTATTCGCCAAACGTTGGATTTGTTTATTTGCCAGCGTCCAGTTAAGTATTTTGAAGGCACGCCTTCGCCAGTCAAAGTGCCTGAAAAGATTGATATGGTTATTTTTAGAGAAAATTCTGAAGATATTTATGCAGGCATTGAATATCAGGAAGGCACTGCTGAGGTAAGAAAAATCATTGATTTTTTACGAAATGAAATGGGCACGACAAAAATTCGTTTTCCCGACACTTCAGGAATTGGTATTAAACCAGTATCAAAAGAAGGTACAAATCGTTTGGTACGCGCAGCCATTCAATACGCTATTGATAACGATAAAGATTCAGTAACCTTAGTACATAAAGGTAATATTATGAAATTCACTGAAGGTGGGTTTAGAGATTGGGGCTATCAGTTGGTAAGTGATGAATTTGGCGCAACTATCGTTGATGATGGACCGTGGAAATCATTTAAAAATCCAAATACAGGGAGAATAATTACGATCAAAGATGTCATTGCAGATGCTTTTTTGCAACAAATTCTTTTGCGTCCCGAAGAGTATTCAGTCATTGCTACGCTTAACTTAAATGGTGATTATATTTCGGACGCATTGGCTGCTCAAGTGGGCGGTATTGGTATTGCGCCAGGTGCGAACCTTTCAGATACAACAGCCGTATTTGAAGCAACACATGGTACAGCACCAAAGTATGCAGGACTTAATAAAGTTAATCCAGGTTCAATTATCCTTTCAGCAGAAATGATGCTTAGACACATGGGTTGGCTTGAGGCGGCTGATATGATTCTAGAGGCGATGTCTAATGTTATTCAAAATAAAACTGTCACCTATGATTTAGAAAGACTAATGGATAATGCGACATTACTGTCATGTTCTGAGTTTGGCGATGCAATTATTGATTCTATATTATAAAATTATTGTCTACTAATAGTGTTGCACTCTATCCTCTAGTTGTGTACTATTCATCTGGGTAGATATTAATTTTCTTACTTATACTATATAATTTTAATTAGGAGATAAAATGAAAAACGCAATAAAATTAGTGGCAATTGCTACAGTCGTAGCCACATCATCTGTATCAGCATTTTGGAACAACAACGGCTATGGTAATAATAATAATGGCTGGGGTACTGGTAATGGTGGTTCCAACTGGGGTCCTTTTGACGGTGGTTCTAACTTTGGTCCAATGAATGGCGGTTCTAACTGGGGTCCAATGAATAGCGGTTCTAACTGGGGTCCATTTAACGGTGGTTCAAACATGGGTCCATTTAACGGCGCTAACAACTGGGGTCCTTTTTCAAATAACAACGACATGAACAACGATTCTGACTGGGGTTTCCATTACAACAACAAAAATAAAACTAAGAACGTTTCTAACGCAACTGCTGATGGTAAATATGTAGGCACTGCCGATGCTAATGCTAAAGGCGTTGCTAACGCTTATGCCAAAGGTCAAGCCGATGCATTCGCTAAAGCACAAGCTAACGCTTATGCTAAAGGTTATGCAGATGCTAAAGCTAATGCAATAGTTGACAGTCGTGATCAAGTGATTGCTAAGTAAAGCTTCTCAATTGACTGCTGGGTTAATCTAGCAGTTTAAGGTTAAATAAAAACCACCCCAAAGGGTGGTTTTTATTTATGTTTGAATAAATTTTCGGTAATGCTAATTAAAATATTACTGTATTTTTTTACGAGACTTTTACATAATTATGAAAATATTAGTACAAGCATTAATAATTGTAACAGTAGTTGTAGCAACTTCAGTATCAGCTAACTAGGGTTCTTTTTTCAGATGGTAACAATTAATGGCATGTTCTAATATGGACTCATTTTTAAATAACAACGATATGAATAATGATTCTGATTGGGATCTTTATTACAACAATAAAAATTCTACTAAAAATATTTCTAATACTTCAGGAGGGCTAATGCTTATGCCAAAGGTTATGAGGATGAAAAATCTAATGCTATGCTAGGTTTTAGAGAGTAACATTATGCTTCTCCAGTTTCAACATCTGCGATAAAATAATTATTCATCATGATTAATTAAGAACGCAATTGTGCCTTTTTTTGTTTAATGCAAATTAGCGTATAATGCGTATTAGTGTAGTTTCTGGCATATCTAAAGATATGAGTTTAAAAAAAACAATGATAAGAATATTTTTGAGTTTAATTTTATTGATTTCAACTCTTGTAAATGCCACTTCTTGGACACTTTGGAATGCTGGTAGTAACAGTTCAGCCAACTCTTGGACGCCCTTTAGTTCTGGTTATAATAATAAGAGCTTAAGTGATAATAAGGGCTACGCTAGAGCAAATGGACAATATGCAGGCGAGTTAAGAAAACGCATTATGGGGCGTATGAATGGCTACACTGAGAGCAATGCAAACACTTATTACAAAGGTCAATTTGAGAATTATGGCAAGGCCAGAGGTAAGGGGTATTATGAAAATTATGGCAAAAAGGGCCACTTAGGTTATACCCCTAGCAATAACTTTTTTACTAATTTAAAAAAACTATAAAAATAACTAATTTTTAGATTGCTTTAACATACGTATATCATTATAATTTCACTTTCATTCCTCGATAGCTCAGTTGGTAGAGCAATGGACTGTTAATCCATTTGTCGCTGGTTCGAGCCCAGCTCGAGGAGCCAAGTTTCTAAAACATTAATCTGATCGTCTTTTTGATGAATTCTTAAAAATGTTTTTAGCGATGTTACTACTCATCACCCACTCATCAAATTTATCAGCTGGAATTCTATCAAAATGCTTACCCTTTTTCCCAGATTTTTAAGAACTAAAAATATAATACTTGTAGCATTTTTTCCTCTACCAATTGCGGTTTCAGTTATAATTACCGCGCCACACACTCACTTTAACAATCCGGTAAATAGACATTCGCTTTTTCTTGACAACTGATTGTCATTCGTTTTGGTCTTTTCTCATTTTAATCACTTTGTTAAACTGCTCTTGGGTCACAATAGATTTGTGACTTCTTGTCCTAACCCAATCAGATTCAGGGTTGTGGACCCCCCATTCTATTTTTTCGATTAAATACTGTTACACCAATATAGCTTTCATTTGCAAACAGATATAGTATCGTGCTTTTAGCCTATTTTTTACCTCTATTGGTTAGGCTGATTTCATTAATCAACAACACTCGTCACTCTCAGGGTCGATATCAACTATTACGTAACCATCCTAGTGCCGCATCTTAAGCCTTGCTTTGTACAGTGTTACATCAAGTTTATTGCGTGCAAACCTTGAAGTGGAGCATGTGATAAAAAATCAACATCACTTGCTTCGCACATTGCAGTAGCACGCTGAAAAGTAGGACGTTTATCGCTCTTTTAGGATACACTCCATCTAAAAACTCATCAAGCACTGCAATACCTAGTTTGTCCGCCTTTGCGCGACAAACATCTAACTGGCTTTGAATAGGTAGTTCATCTTCAGCTCGTTAAGCTGAAGAAACTCTACAATAAATTACCGCTAACGATTTTATCGAATTTAAATTACTTAGTTGAAGTGTATCAATAATGTTATACTTTATATATTGCTACACTTAAATATGGTTACGACGCAACAATGGAGCCATTAAAAACTTGTATCTTTCACCTGTCTAAACAAGCACTACTTTGAGTCCATTGTTGAACGCATTAAGGATGACGAAATCAAGTCTCTCCATCCGTATGATTGACTTTATACAACGAAACTTACTCACGCTTGACGAGAGAGACGTATGGGCATGACCTAAAAAGCGCAAGAAAAGATAAGGCTAAGCGGACAGTTAATAGAACAACAACAATTAGGATCGCAGTCTGTTGTCGAATTTCAACAAAAACAACAACCTCAAAACCAACAATTAATCAATCTTATTAACAACGGCAGAGTTAAAAGTCCAGTAATTACTATTGAGGCAGAATAATGACACTTAAACAATGGGTAAAAATCCTTCTAGAAAAAGAAAAACCCACCAGCATTTTAGTTTTTAAAGACGATTTAATGTGCGAATTGCTCATGCCTGGTAGGCGCTTAATGTTGATTTTTGTGAAAAAGCCAAATGTAAAAACCCAGAAATTGAATCATGGCAACATAGTGTTTTTGATTACAACAAGCTTGCTTTATTGTCTGGATTTCCAGTTGGTGAGTGTCGAGCTGGTTTAAAAAGACTATGGGGGTTGCGATTACTTTACCCTGATGGCACAATTAATAAATTCGCAAGCTAATACCTTAATGCCAAGACTAAAAAACTACTAAAGGAGATGAATAAATGATTGAGCAGGTAGCTATATCACAACTCAATGCAGCTAAATATAATTCTCGTAGTATCTTAAACGAGGAATTGGATAAACTAGTCGCAGGGATTAAAGAATTTGGTTTTGTGCAAAATGTTGTTGCTAATCGTCAAGGAAATATTGTTAAACGGTGAACGTGCTGACATGTGTGTTTCACTGACCCGCCTTATCTAATGAGTTTCATAAGTGCTTAAGATGCATGAGATGGATGAGCATACTAACACCATTGATTTTGCCTCCAGGAGAACAGGTAAAATATTTAATAAAAAGATGTGGCTTATGGAGTTTCTTGCGACCAATTTAGATTAGGAGCTAGACAGCGTTGCGCTTAAAGAAGGCCAGGTAATTGTTAATCTTAATTATCATTTGGACGCCATTCGTCGTAGTCCAATCCTAAACGTCTGGCTTAATTATAAATCAGGTCGTAAGCAATTAATCAGATACAAGTTATCAGTCTGTCAACCGCTCTCAAGCCAGCGCTTCCCAAGTGAGTGGTGGTGATTTGACCTGTGTATTGCTTAAGGAGGTAGATGATATGCCGGTAGATTGCCTCTATTCACGCTTTTTACTAATGATGGACTCATCGCCGTAGGTGCTGATTTAGGTGTAAAAAATGACCCACGCATTTTTTGCGCCATAACGGCGGGCGTATTCAAGGGTGCAGATACGCTTACTGACATGCTCGATAGTGGCAAGTATTACTCAGTCGGGTGTTGCCATGGTCAGCGAGAGCTACTGATGAAATCAATCAATTTGTGCTCGAGGAGTAGCTTAATCCGTCGCAAGTAGATATCTCAGGTTACAATTACCCTATACCTATTTTGCTAATGTTGTTAATGGAGTATACTTAATGGTGCCTATATTGAGGATATGCGTGCCCAGCTATCAATTGATGAATATGCACGTCAATTGCTTTGTATTAATACTAATACTAGTACGAGAAATCTTATCTGGGAGAAATGGCTACGCTCAGCCCTTTAACGCGGACTCAAAGCAAACACAGGATGGTTTGAACCAAGCATTGAGCAAACTTATAAAAAGCGAAGATTGTTATCATTCGAATACGACGTATCGGATCATGGTGGAAGTACTAACGCATCGAAGTCAAGCTTGGTAGTTGCTGAAACCATTGGCAACTTCACAGTATTTATCTGGGTAAAGCTCTGGCCTGTAAGCACAGATGAGGTGGTTATCATACGTGATTTGGTTGAGTTTTGGCGTTTTTTCAACCCTGATTATGCTCAAGGTGATGCTTTTGGCATGGCATACTTTTCGCTTTAAATGATCGTCTTTTTAGCGAGAAACTAACGCCAATTAGTAGGCATTTTATCAACGATTGGAAATCTATCCAAAGTGCTTGGAAGTCTTGGGCATTTGCACCAATGCGTATGAGTCATGTGCTTGAAGGGTTGTTTGGTTATGCCGATGGGCTTAGCCGTGATATTTTAGAAGGCCTTAAGCAAAGATTTCTTTGACGAGCTAGATTCACTGCAAGAGATAATAGCTGAAGCTTATCAACAAGCTTTTGCGACCGAATTACTACTTACTGGTATTGATCTCCTGATGCATTTGATTTTCGTGTTATATGCGTGGCATTAATTACGAAAACACTAGGCATGTATTTCGAACCGAGCTTAATTGGTCAAGATATTGCAATTGATGTTGCACACAATCCAGACAATGGTGCTGCCAGCAAAATTGTTAACTTAAACGGTTGTGAGGGTAAGCCGCTTTGCGTGCACTGGTTGAGTGGACAGCTTACGGCACTCAGGCCATTAATGGCAAAGGGTTTAACTACCTTTCAGCCGAATATTCTGAGGATTTCACAGATAACGAACAAAGCAAGGCGCACGGATGTGTGCTGATAAGTGCGGGATTGACTATGCGATCAGTCTAAACACTTAGAGAGGGTTGAATAGTCAACATCAAATGGCGCAGAAGTAAACTTTGCGCTAGAAATTAACTTTTTAAAAAAACTAAAACAGGAAGCAATCCTGAAAAAACATTTAACCAGATTATTAGCGCCTGCATCTTATACATTGTTATTCGAAGCAGTGTAAACCAAAATCAAAATATTAAGCGAAAATATTGGCAGCCAAGTGGTGAAGCTTAGTCTTGATACAATTATTGATAATAATCCCATTAAAAATAAAACACTTAGCGAAGACGACATTGCTAAGATTATTGCTAAACAACTAACGCAAGTCAGTGCAGATAAAGACAAGAAACTGGCTGAATCTAACGCGGCATTGGGCTGGGGGCGGGTACAGGCAACCCTCATGTTAACAATGAGGGCGTACTATCACTAGAAAAAATTATTATCTGAACACCCGTTTGTTCAAGAGGTTCTTAATGTTTTTGATGTACAAAATGCCAGCGCTTTAGAATCTAAGTTTAAACAACTCGCCGAAGGAATAACAACTACGAATACTAACTTACCAGTTGATTCTCAGCGTACAGTTGTTCGTGAAGCATTAAGTGATTTAAATGTATTAATGCTGGTCAATACAATGACTGATGCTAATGGCCACCATGACGGTTGAAATTCCATTTGAGAAAGGTGACTCAATTGATGGTGACGGTCGGATTTTGAAGGTCAAGGCATTGGTAATGCTGGCGTTACTCGAAAAATGGACACAACTTTTTTAGAACTAATCAAATTAGCATTGCAAATTAGCAACGAAGTCATGCATTTCTTTCGCGCGTCCCAAATTAACTGGGATGTGTTGTACGCTCGGAATGTTACCTCGAATGTTCGATTAGTGTGTGTACTTTTTGCATGATGCTTTGGCTCACGAGGGTGAGATTATGCAAGTTTATCAAGATAAGTACATTATTTACCGTGATTATCTACTATGCAAAGAGATAATTAATGAAGTGCGTAGTATTGCTGAGACCTATGCTCAAATTATGGCGCTTGAAAAAGCTTTGCAATTAATCGTGCCACAACTGAGTGACGAGGTGCTAAAAAACTGGGGCAGTTTTATTGTTGAACGCGTAGTTAAACGTCAGCGTGATTGTAGCTCAGACACTTTGGTTGTTCAGCAATTTTGGAATTTTTACGAAAGTTACAACGAGAATGTTATTAATTCTAACAGTATGGTCGAATTTGCCAGATCTAATCTTAATCATTTTACTCTAAAGAGAAGATTGCCATTAATCTCAACTACTTTAAAGACTTTGCTAATAAGCGCAGACAGCAAATAGACATTGTTGCGTTGCAACGAAGTCTACGTGACAGTAAGCGCCATAAGTTTATTGCAATAAAAGAGGTAAATTCAAAAATTGAAAATAAGGTTTTATACTGCTAGGTTTTTGAATTAACACTATTGCATGAGCGGTTACCACAGGCGTTTTTACGTAAAAAATCCACTATTTATTTTGTGAATTCAATGAGTGATCTGTTTTATCCTAATGTGCCGTTTGATTTTATTGAGAAGGTATTTGATATCATGATGGCAGAAACACCACAACATATTTATCAAATTTTAACTAAAAATCACCAAAGAATGTCATCGTTCTTTTTTTAATGTGGCGCGTATTTATCAAACTCAAACAATGTATGAATGGATGTTAGCGTTGAGAGCATTAAACACGGTACTGAAAGAATTGGCTAGCTTGGTGCAATTAAAGATGCTATCTACCAACCAAGATTGTTTTTGTCAATCGAGTCCTTGCTTGAGGATTTGGGCGATATTGCACTTAAATGTAATCATATAGAGTGGGTGATTGTTGGCGGCAAAAGTGGCAAAGTTTTTCTGACGACTGAACTAAGTTTGGTGCTGAGGGCGAAGAGATTAGCGATAGCCAAAGATACAAGTGTTGTGATAATGCGATTATTGTTAATATTGTGGCTGCGATATTCTTACAGCTGTTCAAAAAATTCACTATTTGAACAGATTAACCTTTATATGTTCACAAACATATAAATCTAAACATTAGACACAATATCTAGCTGGTAATCAAACTCCTAAACTAACACTCTATAAAGATAAATCAAGCATTAGTCCGCCGTTAGTATTTACCAAATCTTGAAGCGTGAAAATATTGGCGTTTCTGAGTCTTTTGTTTTTAAATGTGTCAGGGACATAAAAAACTACGGTTCGTAGTAAGAGTAGTTCAGAGAGTCATTAATATAAAAAAATCCTATCTAATATGATAGGATTTTTTTTGAATACTAATATTTTTAGACCTTACTGAGTTTTTCAATAGCTTGCTTTATGTTGTCCATACTTGTGGCAAACGAAAAACGCACATAGTCTGGCGCACCAAAGGCTGAACCTGGGACTAATGCAATGTTTAACACTTCTAGACAGTAAGTAGAGAGTTCAATATCGTTTTTTAAACCAAGGCGACTAATTAATCCTTTAACTCTTGGGAAGGCATAAAAGGCACCTTGTGATTTAGGGCATTCAACGCCATCAATTGCATTTAATGCGTCAACAATAAAGTCATGCCTTTTCTCAAAAGCGCAAACCATTGTGTTGATAATGCTTTGATCGCCATTTAAAGCTTCTAAAGCAGCAGCCTGAGCAATTGAACAAGGGTTGGAGGTGGATTGACCTTGGATTTTTTTCATGGCTTTAATAATGTTTTCTGGACCTGCGCCATAGCCAATGCGCCAACCAGTCATCGCATAAGCTTTGGAGACGCCGTTAAGAATAATAGTGCGGTCTTTCAATGTTTTATCAGCCATCACAATATTAACAAAATCATCATCACCCCAACGAATATGCTCGTAAATGTCATCGGTGATGATTAATATTTTTGGGTGTTTTTTTAATACATTTGCCAGTGCTTGCAACTCGGCTTGAGAATAAACGACACCTGTAGGGTTAGAGGGGCTGTTAATAACAAATAATTTAGTATTACTGGTAATATTTGCCTCTAGTTGCTCTGGCGTAATTTTAAAACCTTGTTCTAATCCTGTTTCAATAATGACTAATGTTGCATCAGCTAAAAGAGCCATATCTGGATAGCTTACCCAAAAAGGTGCGGGAATAATCACTTCATCGTCTTGATTGAGTACAGCTTGGCACAGATTATAAAACACTTGTTTGCCACCTGATGAAACTATCACCTCAGCACTGGTGTAAGTTAAGTTATTTTTTTGTCTAAATTTATCAATAATCGCTTGTTTTAATATAGGCGTGCCATCTACTGCTGTGTAGCGAGTTTGACCGTTTTTAATTGCTTGTATGGCTGCTTTTTGAATATTTTCAGGTGTATCAAAGTCTGGTTCGCCTGAACCCATGGATACAATTTCAACTCCTTGAGATTTTAATTCATTGGCTTTTGCAGTGACTGCAAGTGTGGCTGAAGGCTTAACTTTTTGAACTCTATCGGAAAGATATACTGACATGGTTATTAATAAGGAAATAGATTAAAATTGAGTGTTTATGTTAATGAAAAAATCTTACGTGTGGATAATAAATTTCAATTGATATCGAAATTTTTCCCTAGTGGCGATCAGCCAGAAGCGATTAAAACTTTGGTTGATGGCGTGAATGCTGGTGCTAAGTTTCAAACCTTGCTTGGCGTAACTGGCTCGGGTAAAACCTTTACACTAGCTAATGTTATTCAACAGACCAAACGCCCCAGTTTGATTATGGCACCCAACAAAACATTAGCAGCACAATTGTATAGTGAGATGAAAGAGTTTTTTCCACACAATTCGGTGGAATATTTTGTTTCTTATTATGATTATTACCAACCAGAGGCTTATGTACCTGCGTCTGATACTTATATCGAAAAAGATTCTTCTATTAATGAGCAAATTGAGCAAATGCGCCTATCTGCCACCAAAGCACTATTAGAGCGTGATGATGTTATTATTATTGCCAGTGTATCTGCTATTTATGGCTTGGGTAATCCTGAAAGTTATATGGCTATGTTGCTACATTTAAGCATTGGAGAAGTTACTAATCAGCGTGAGATACTTTCACGCTTGTCACAAATGCAATACTCGCGCAATGATATTACTTTGATGCGTGGCCATTTTCGAGTTAAGGGCGAAGTGATTGATATTTTCCCTGCTGATTCTGAAGAGCAAGCCATACGCATTGAAATGTTTGATGAAGAAATTGAACAACTTTATTGGTTTGATCCTTTAACAGGGGAAAAACTAAAATCTTTACAAAGAGTTACCATCTATCCACAAACGCACTACGTTACCCCAAAATCTAAAATTTTGAATATGTTGGATGATATTAAAGCAGAGCTAAAAGATTGTAGAAGTGAGTTGCTATCCGTTAATAAATTGGTTGAGGAGCAACGTTTAACACAACGCGTACACATGGATATTGAAATGATGCGAGAGTTAGGGTATTGCACAGGTATTGAGAATTACTCACGCTATTTATCCAGTCAAAATCCTGGCGAGCCACCCTCAACATTGTTGGATTATTTGCCAGATAATGCATTGGTAATTCTAGATGAATCACATGTGACTGTTAGCCAAATTGGTAGCATGTATAAAGGCGATAGGGCGCGTAAAAAAACGCTTGTTGAGTTTGGTTTTCGCCTACCAAGTGCTTTGGATAATCGACCGCTTAGATTTTCAGAATTTGAAGACAGAGTTCATCAATGTATTTTGGTATCTGCCACGCCTGCACAATATGAGTTGGAAGTTTCTAGTGTGATTGCTGAACAAGTAGTAAGACCGACAGGATTGTTAGACCCTGAGATTGACATTCGCCCTGTGGATACGCAGGTGGATGATTTACTTAGTGAAATACGAATGCGCGTTAAAGCGAATGAGCGTGTATTGGTGACAACTTTGACTAAAAAAATGAGTGAACAGTTAAGTGATTATTTAAACGACCATCATGTTAAAGTTCGTTACTTACATTCTGATATTGATACGGTTGAAAGGGTGGAAATTATTCGTGATTTGCGCTTAGGTATGTTTGATGTGCTTGTTGGTATCAACCTATTACGCGAAGGTTTGGATATTCCCGAAGTGTCTTTAGTGGCTATTTTAGATGCAGATAAAGAAGGATTTTTACGTTCTGAACGCTCTCTGATTCAAACCATGGGGCGAGCGGCTAGGAATATAAATGGGCACGTAATTTTATACGCTGCTCGCATAACCAAATCGATGCAAAAGGCGATGGATGAAACCAAAAGACGTCGGGTTAAGCAGCAGGCCTATAATCTGAAAAACAATATCACACCCAAAGGTATTGCCAAACCTATTATCAATATCCTTAATACGGATTTAACCAGTAGCCAGACAGAAGAGAATGGTGCTCAGAAAGTGTTTACTCAACTTTCACCAGTACAATTAGCAAAAGAAATTAAGATACTAGAAAAGAAAATGTATAGTTTTGCTAGCGATTTAGCGTTTGAACGTGCAGCAGATATGCGTAATCAGATTAAACAACTCAAGGACACTCAATTTAAAAAAGCATTATGATTAGCGCTAAATTAAATATTAGTGAAATATCCTATCACTTCAGGCGTATTATTTTTTTACCTATATTTGATGATATTATACCAACGTAATTGGCAGATTGGATTTTAGATCAATAACTAAATGTATGAATGCAATTACAATTGCATAAATTGTTTTTGGGTGATGAAAAGGCAAATAATTATTGAGCGGTGTTTGTATTTGGTTCATTCTATAATTGAATTGCCGGAACTCTTGTTCGAAATCGCGTCAAACATTATGATTAAAATCATTACCAAAGAGGTCGTTATTGGCATTAATTGCGCTGGAAATTAGTAATATGGACAATAGTAATTTGTTCATCATTAAGTAATTACTATTAAATGCATTGTACTAATTAATAGCCATGTTTTCAAGACCTAAATTAAGCCAATTTGTCATCAGCAACATGGTATTTTGGATCTTCTAATACGTTAACTTCAACTAAGCCTTTATAAGCAATAATTTACATTTAGCACTTAGGTGTTTTAAATGCAATACTTTTCCTGTTTTTTTTATAGCTATCTGTCAACTTTCAATGGCTTGAATGGCTGACATTAGTACAGCAACGATAACTGCAATAACCAAATCAGGAAAGACTGTAATTACTGCAACAGAAATACCCACAAAGCTATCAGCAAACAGGCACACGAGAAATCAGCCTAAAACTACACCATTGCACAAAACTACCCATGCCACCGAAAAATCCCGTGACTATATTAGCAATACCTTGAGCAACACTTTCTTTATTAGGTTTGCCAGTTGTCTCAGTCAATTCATCAACCAAATTTAAGGTAAGCAAACTTTCAATTAAACCAATGAGTACCAAAATTACGCTATAAGGTAAAACAATGTACAAAGTCTTTAATGTCCATGGCATGTCAGGAATGGAAAAACTGGGCAAACTGCCAGAAATAGACGCTATGTCACCCACTTGTTTTGGTATCAAGATTGAAAATAATCACCATTGCCAAGCTATTGACAAAGCCTAAAAAAACAGGATGTGGCACTAGGCGGATAAATTTACCCAATTTAAATAAACCAAATGCAATTTTCAAAAACTCCATCAATACCACACTTGCAAACAAGTATTGTACACCGTGTTCTATAACTAATGCAAAAGCCACTGTCTCTGGTACTAAGGCAAGTGCGACGGTTAGATCTGATAAAAAATCATTTTTGACATTATTAGGGGCGTATTTATTAATCAATGAAAACATGTAATCCTTATTTTGAGTTTGGGTAAACGAATCTATATTGAGGCTGGAATAATGGGCGTGGTTGATGCAACATTTAAGTTTTGAGCTCGGTGGCGCATAACATGATCCATAATAGTCATTGCCAACATGGCTTCAGCAATAGGTGTTGCACGAATACCTACGCAAGGGTCATGACGACCTTTGCTAACTACTTCAACAGGACTTCCTTCCTTATCAATACTATCAATTGGCAGGCGCAAACTTGAAGTTGGCTTTAGTGCAATAGACACTAAAATATCTTGACCTGAACTAATCCCGCCTAAAACGCCACCAGTATGATTTGACTTAAAACCTGCTGGAGTAATGGCATCACGATGCTCCGTGCCTTTTTGGGTGACTGCTTTAAATCCAGCACCAATTTCAACGCCTTTTACGGCATTAATACTCATCATACCATGAGCAATATCTGCCTCTAATCGGTCAAAAATTGGCTCCCCTAGTCCGACAGGCATGTTATTTGCCATAATGTTAATTCTAGCACCCACCGAATCACCCGATTTTCGCAAGGCATCCATATATTCTTCTAATTCCTCAACTTTACTAGCATCAGGGCAGAAAAATGGGTTGTTGTACACCTCAAGCCAATCAAAATTTTCAGCCTTAATAGGGCCTAGTTGAGATAAATAGCCTTTAATTTCAATGCCGTATTCTTGTTTTAAATATTTTTTAGCAATACCACCACAAGCAACGCGCATGGCAGTTTCTCTAGCGGAGGAGCGTCCACCGCCACGATAATCTCTAAAGCCGTATTTTTGATCATAGGTGTAATCAGCATGACCAGGGCGAAAAGTGTCTTTAATATTGCTATAGTCTTTAGAGCGTTGGTCGGTATTTTGAATGATGAGTGCAATTGGTGTGCCCATTGTTTTGCTTTCAAACGTGCCAGATAATATTTTCACTAAATCCTTTTCACGGCGTTGGGTGGTATGGCGAGAAGTGCCTGGTTTTCTAAGGTCTAAATCACCTTGTAAATCAGCCTCAGTAAGTGCTAATCCTGGCGGGCAACCATCTACAATGCCAATTAATGCTTCGCCATGAGATTCACCTGCTGTGGTGATTGTGAATAATTTTCCAATCGTATTGCCACTCATTTACCATTCCTTATATTGGACAATAGTGTTACAAATATTATCCCAGTTTGCTTTTGAGTCTGTGAAAAATATGTTTTTCAATAGGCTCTTTGATGTCACTTGTAATTGTGCCTAGTCTAATTCTTGTATGGTCCGGATTATTTTTTAGCTTTGTCACAATGGGTGAGTCACAAGTTTTACAAAAAATCGGCTTTTATTGGCATTTTCTTTAAATTCAGTTAAATTATTCTCACCACTTATAAACTCAAAGTTTTCATTTTTTACATTCCATTCCTTGCAAACGCTGTACCTTGAACTTTTCGACATTCAGAACAATGACACATGGTATATCGGTAATTTTTTGATACAAACCCATACAAGCATTGATCCTTGATGCATAATAATCTCAGCAAAAATTCTAATTATACCTGGTCTATTTAGCCAGTTTGTTATACAACCAAGCAATCACAAAGCCAGCAATGGCTGCGTCGAAAAATGTCCAAACCATGCCAATGATAATATCCATAAAGTCCAACCCATAGCCAAGATAAATGCTCATTAAAAATTCAACAACATTATGCAAATAATAATCAGTTAAATTTGCCACAATTGAAACTAATAACAACCCAATGGGCATAGTGCCTAGTGCTATTGCCAGAGCTTTAGTGTTAGTTTTGTTGCATTTTTTATTCCTTTGATGGTGCCCTCGACGCGATTTGAACGCATGACCTGTCGCTTAGGAGGCGGCCGCTCTATCCAGCTGAGCTACGAAGGCAATGTGATTATTATCCACGATATGATTATCTATTGAAATTTTTGCATCATTTTTATCCATACTTGTTAATTATGGATATTTCTTTAGATGGGCTCATGTTTTACAAATTTGTATAATTTAAATCACAGTATAATTTAGGTATTTTTTTACGTCTTATTTATTTCAAAATTACATGAAAGATATTAAAATTAAAGATAGGCTTATTTTTGCCCTAGATGTGCCAGAAGTTGAACAAGCTAAGGACTTAGTCACTCAACTAGATGACAGTGTTAATTTTTATAAAATTGGCATGGAACTATTAATGACAGGACAATACTTTAACCTGCTTGATTGGCTATTAGAAAAAAACAAGAAAGTCTTTGTGGATTTAAAGTTTTTTGATGTACCAGAAACTGTCGGCAGAACCATTAAGCGTTTAAGTCAATATGGTGCTACTTTTGCTACCATCCATGGCAATCAAGCGCTTATGGAAAAAGCCGTTGAAAACAAAGGTAATCTTAAAATTTTAGCAGTAACTGCACTCACTAGTCTTGATAGAGGTGATTTAAATGATTTAGGCTTTGATTGCGATGTGCAAGAGTTGGTCATTTCTCGTGCCAAACGTGCTTTTGAAACAGGTTGTGATGGCGTGGTATCTTCGGGTCTTGAAGTACCATTTTTACGCAAATACGTTGATCATAAATTAATCGCTGTTACCCCAGGTATTCGCCCCGTGTCTAATGATGACGATCAAAAACGCGTGGTTGATGTGGCAACTGCATTTAATTCAGGCTCAGACTATACTGTCGTTGGTCGCCCAATTAAAAATGCCACCAACCCGTACCAAGCAGCACAAGACATTCAAACAATTATCAAAGGTTGTTTTTAAACTACAGTATAATATTCACTTCTTTAGTCGCGTAGCTCAGTTGGTTAGAGCACTACCTTGACATGGTAGGGGTCGGTGATTCGAATTCACTCGCGACTACCATCAAAACTTTTAGTTCTTTAAACATAGGTTTATTAAAACAAGAGCTTCTTTTATGAAAAAGTTCTTTATATCAAAACTAAAAAAACCAAGACCAAGTTAATTTTAAAAAAGATATATTTATCTATGAGTTGAGAAGGTTAAAATAATTTGCATTAGTGATTATTTTTCAACACATTAGGCTAATTGAAAACAATATGAAATTAAAAGTATTTGATATAAATGATAGGAACCATTTACAATACTTATACTCTTTTCTTGTTACAAATAACGTTGATTTGAAACTAGTTTTTGTATTGCTTTTATTGAGCTTTTCTGTATTCTCTAGTAGAGATTTGTATGATAGGGGTATGCAATATTATTATGGCGATGGTGTCGAACAAGATTATACTAAGCGCTTAGTGCGTTTGAGCATGCGTAAAGTTAGAGGATTTAGATGCGCAAACGGCGTTAAGTATTATGTATCAAAGGTGATGGCATTAGTCAAGATGATGCCAAGGGGATTGATTAATTGATTATCTAAAAAAATCAGCCAAGAGTAATCATGCTAAAGGGCAGTATTATTTAGGTGTGGTAGTTGATTATTAAAAATCGCGCGCGCTTTATCAAAGTGCGATTAAACAAGGAAATTTGGATGTATATTTGGATATTTTTAGATATTATGAGCAGGCTCAGCTGTTGATTAAAATTTAAACAAGGCTTATCAATTTGTGCTTACTGCGGCGGCTAGAGAAGGTCGTAAATCTTCTCAATACAAAGTGTCACTTATGTATAAAGAAGGTATCGACACTAAAAAATCTTTACAAAAGGCTAAACCACTGGCTTAATAGACTAATTAAAAGTGGCGATAAGAAAGCAGAAATATTGCTTAAGAGATTACAGAAAAGGTAAAAATCTACCTGTGTTGTTTTTATAGTTTTTGTATTGCTTAAAACGTTTATTAAGCAACCTCTCTTCTAAATTTGATTTAAGTATTAAATCAATAATAAGAATTAGCATCACTAATTGAGAAATTGGGTGGGTATTGCTAAGCATTAAAGCTGAAGATAATAATAACACACTGGTATACATGGGATGGCGAATGAATCGATAAATACCGTGGGTTGTTAGTTTGTGTTGTTTTTTAAGGGCAGGGGTGATATTAAGATTATCTAGACGCATATTAATAAGTGCAAGCAATCCAATAATAAGCGACAAACTCAATAGCAATAAAGGCATAAGACTAAAACCACTCATTTGTGAGTTAATGATTAAATAGATAATACAGCTAAATTGAATAACAACATAAATCATAGTAAGTGCTCATGGTTATAATAAGCCCATTATCTCAAATTTTTGTTGAATGAAAGTTGATATTGTAATTATTGGTGGTGGTCCAGCAGGTTTAAGTTTTGCTAGTGCCATGCTTGGTTCTAATGTTAAAGTGCTATTGATTGAAAGATCAAGCCTTGATTCTATTGCCAATCCTCAAGCAGATGGCAGAGAAATTGCATTAACGCATTTATCATTAAAGATTTTAAAGAAGTTTGGTGTTTGGGATTTAATTAATCAGGAGGAAGTTTCTCCTTTAAAAGAAGCGAAAGTGTTTGATGGCAACTCGCCTTCTTTGTTAAATTTTACAAGCAAGAATACCTCAGTAGATGCTTTGGGTTATTTAGTGCCTAATTATCAAATCAGAAAAGCACTTTATACAAAGGTTAAACAGGCAAAAGATATTGATATTGTCACTGATATGAGCGTTGAAAATGTAGCTCAATTGAATGATTACTCTCAAGTTATTTTATCTAATGGCAATAAGATTGAGGCCAAATTAGTCATTGCTGCTGATAGTCGTTTTTCAGATATTCGTCGAAAAGTTGGCATTCCAGCCTTAATGAAGGATTTTTCTAAGGTTATGATTGTTACTCAAATGAGTCATGAAATATCGCACAACAATGTTGCTTTAGAATGTTTTGATTATGGGCAAACATTGGCATTATTGCCAATGATAGGCAATGTTTCGTCTATTGTGTTAACGGTTAAAACCAACCAATCTCAGGCAATACTTGAGATGAGTGAAGTTGATTTTAATCAAATGATGACACAATCATTTAAAGGTGAGTTGGGGCAGATGATGCAAGTGGGAGAGCGGCACTCTTATCCCTTGGTTGCAACGCATGCGCAAACTTTTATAGCCAAACGTTTTGCGCTGATTGGCGATGCCTCGGTAGGCATGCACCCTGTGACTGCACATGGGTTTAATTTAGGTTTAAGAGGTCAAGACATATTAGCAAAATTAGTTAATGAGGCTCTGGATAATGGCCAAGATATTGGCTCTGAATCTTTACTAAAGTTGTACGAGAAAAAGCATATTAATTTAACTAGATTGATGTTTTTTGGCACTAATGGCATTGTGGCATTATTTACTAACGATGCACCAGTGGTTAAACAAGTAAGGCGATTTGTGCTTAAGTTTGCCGAGCATTTTCCACCCATTAAATACTTAATTTCTCATCATTTAACACAAGATAAAAAGCATAAATTTTTACCCTTTCAATGAAAGTTGATTTAACCAGTCTTAGACATGAATTTACTCAAAGTGGCTTAAATCGAGTTGATTTGAGCGACAATCCTTTTGAGCAATTTAAATTGTGGTTCCAACAAGCTCAAGAAGCAGACCTAGTTGAGCCAAGTGCAATGAGTTTAGCAACAAGTAATGATAATGAAATAAGTATTAGAACCGTGTTACTCAAATATTTTGACAAACACGGTTTTGTATTTTTTACAAACTATAACTCTAAAAAATCCAAACAACTTCAAAGCAATCCAAATGCAGCTTTATTGTTTCCATGGCTAGCTTTAGAAAGACAAGTTAAGATTTCCGGCTATGTAGAAAAACTGACTACGCTTGAATCTTTAAAGTATTTTTCCTCCAGACCAAAAGCATCTCAACTAGGCGCTTGGGCATCACAACAGTCATCAAATTTATCTTCAAGACAGGTGTTATTATCTCAATTTGAATCAATGAGGGCTAAATTTAGTAAAGGCGAGGTGCCGTTGCCTGATTTTTGGGGCGGCTATCGTGTCATACCATTAAAGATTGAATTTTGGCAGGGTAGAGAAAATCGATTACATGATCGATTCATATACCAGCTAAATGAAGACAAGTGGAAAATTGAACGTCTAGCGCCTTAAATTACTTAAAACTTGTTTGGTATTAGGCGTTGCACCTGTCCAAAACTCAAAAGCTGCTGCTGCCTGTTCAACCAACATACCTAAACCGTCGCTAATTATTGAGCCGTGATTGGTTGTTGCCCAATCCATAAATGGCGTTTGTTTGCCATACATTAAATCGTAACAAATTGCATTATTGGCGATGCCAGAGGCGATATCAGGTATTTTTCCATCAAGTGATGCACTAGTGGCATTAATAATAATATCAACAGAGTCATGCTTAATTTTATCCAAACCAAAACCGCAAGTCTTGCCAAATTTAGCAAAGTCTTTAGCCAGTTTAATTGCTTTAGAGGGGGTTCGATTGGCAATCATAATGCGATTAGGTCGCTGCTCTAAAAGAGGCAATAAGATGCCTTGTGTTGCACCGCCTGCACCTAAAATTAGGACAATTTTATCTTTTAATTCAATGCCAAGATTGCGAGTTAAATCGTTAATTAGTCCAATACCATCAGTATTTTCACCAATGATTTTATCTTGTTTTATTTTAATGGTATTAACTGCACCTGCTGTTTGGGCATTTAATGTGAGTTCGCTTGCAAATTTAAACGCATCTAATTTAAAAGGTACGGTAATATTAAAACCATTTGCACCTTGATTGATGAATGCTTGTGCTGAGGATGAAAAATCATCAACGGGTGCTAAGATTTTATCATAGCTAATTTCAAGCCTAGTCTGTTGTGCAAATTGGGTGTGAATATTTGGCGATAAGCTGTGCTTAATCGGATTGCCAAAAACAGCAAATTTACACATCACTAATCTTGTTTTTATTAGTCTCAGTTTATGTATTTTGTTTTTGTTGAGGCTTTGGTTTTTGTTGTTTAGTGCTATTGTTTTGAGTTCTGTTTTTATTACAACTCCTGTTGCGGTTTCTATTATTAGGATTTATTTTACGTTTATTGGGTTGTTCTTTCTTCTTCTCAAACAAAGCATTTTTTATTTTCTCAAACAAGGAAATTTTCTTTTCAGGAACGCGCGTGCTGGGTCTATTCACATTAATAGCAGGAATTTCAGCTTGGTTTGAAAGACCATTTTCAGCTAGCACATGTTGTGGCTTTGAAATGCCTTGATAGCTTTTATGTTGTGACTTTTTATCCCCTTTTTTTTGCTTATTAATGGTGAAATTAGGAAACTGCATATATGGATTAGGCAGTAAGGTAATTTTAATGCCATACTTGTCTTCTAATTTTGTTACTTCTTGACGTTTTTCATTCAAAACATAAGTAATGACTTCCACACTTGATTGAATGGTTAAGCGTGCTGTTTGTTTAGCCGCATTACAATCGTCTTCAAGTTGTCTTAAAATGGTTAATGCTAACGTTGGAATGGTTGGCGTAGTACCACGACCATGACAAGCAGAACAAGGTTTTTCAACCGATTCAGAGACTGAACTCATCAAGCGCTGTCTTGACATTTCGAGCAAGCCAAATTGAGAAATGGTGCCGATTTGGATGCGCGCTCGATCTGCATTGATGGCTTTTTCCATGGCTTTTTCGATTGACACTCTATGCTCTTCAGCAGCCATATCGATAAAATCAATCACGACTAATCCACCAATATCTCTTAATTGTAGTTGTAGGGCAATTTCTTTACTTGCTTCCAAGTTGGTGTTGTAGGCGGTTTCTTCAATGTCAGCGCCTTTAGTAGCGCGAGCAGAGTTGACATCAATGGCAGTAAGTGCTTCAGTTGGGTCAAAGACAATGGTGGCACCTGTTCGTAGTGATACTTTTCGGTTAAATACGCTTTTAACCTGAGTTTCAACGCCCATATGGTTAAATAAAGAATGCTCAGAAACATTAAAAAATTTAATGCGGTCTAAGTAATGTGGCAACACAAAACTGACAAATTCTTTGGCATTTTGAAAAGCTTCTAATTCGTCAATAATAACACTGTCAGTATCAGAGCGAAGATGGTCGCGCAATGTGCGAATAATAATATCACTTTCTTGATAAATTAAGAAAGGTGCACTGCGTGCTAGAGCTGCTGTATTAATTGATTTCCATAAGTCAGAAAGATAGTCTACTTCCCATTGCAACTCTTCAAAGCTTTTGCCAGCACCTGCAGTGCGAATGATTAAGCCTGAATGGTCAGGTAGAATAATTTTGCCAATAATTTCTTTTAAAGATTGTCGGTCTGAAGCGACTATTTGCCTTGATATGCCATGACTTTTCGGATTGTTTGGCATTAAAATCATATAAGCACCAGCAAGGTTGATATAAGTGCTGAGTGCTGCGCCTTTATTACCACGCTCTTCTTTTTCAATTTGGACAATAATTTCTTCTCCTTCTTTTAAAACATCAGAAATGGTTAGTTTTTCGCCCTTAGCTTTGGCATCATTATATAACGTTTCTGCAACTTCTTTAAAAGGTAAAAAACCTTGTTTTTCTTTGCCGTAATCAACAAATGCTGCCTCTAGTGATTGTTCTACTCGAGAGATTTTGCCATGGTAGATATTGCCTTTAGTTTTTTTATTAAGGCTGGTTTCTATATTAAGGCCAATTAGTTTTTTGTTTTTGACAACACCCACTCTGATTTCTTCGGAATGAGTTGCATTGATTAAAATATGATTCATGGCTAAGTCCTAGTGTGAATGGACTTTGTTGCGCACATAAAAGCTCAGCACTGGCGTGTTGATTTGGTATTAAAGTGTGATTTATTCTTATCATAAAATGATTAAAAACTTATTCCTTAAGGGCTCTTAAACCCTTTTTTTATCTAGCCACTCAAAAGTGGTTAAATAATTAATTTACTTTATATGGCAACAAAAAGCCCAAAATATTAATAGTATTTTTTGTGGTATTTATTTCCATCATCTAAAAAGATTTTTCAAATGTTTTTAGATGATGGAAATTTAAACATCAATTCTTCGAATTATATCACAGAAATAGTATGATATTTATCAAAGACCCTTATTGATTAAGTGTGCGACCACCATCAACATTAATAATTTGTCCAGTAATATAGGTAGATTTGGCTAAAAATAAAACAGTATCAGCAATATCTTGCGCACTGCCTTGTTTTTTAAGTACAATTTTTTTAAGCATTTTGTCTTTTTGAGTTTGGTCAGGTTCGGCTGTATCTTTTGGCCACAAAATTGATCCAGGAGATACCCCACAAACACGAACATTGGGTGCTAATTCTTTAGCCAGTGTTTTGGTTGTCATGACAATAGCTGCTTTAGAAATGTTATAAATTGCATGATTTTTTAAAGGGCGCTCGCTGTGAATATCTACAATATTGACAATGCAACCTTGGCTTTGAGCTAATTTGTCACTTAGAGTGCTGGATAAAAATAAAGGAGCCATAACATTGGTATTCATAATGGTTTGATAGTCATGTTGATTTAATTTATTGACGGGTGTTGGATAAAACACTGATGCATTGTTAACTAAAAGATTAAGCGACTTAATGGTATCGCAAAGTTTACTTACTTCTTGAATGTTGGATAATTCAGCTTGTAAGGTACTGGCAGAATTTTGGCGAATACTGTTAAGCTTATTTGCTAGATTTTTTGCAGCTTGGGATGAATTTCTGTAATGAATAACCACATGATAATTATCCTTGTGCAAAGTATGACAAATTTGCGCGCCAATTCTATGCGCCGCGCCTGTAACTAATGCTGTTTTCATATAAAATACATCAAGTGAGTCTTGAACAAATTATTAAAAACACTATTATACAAAATGCTAGCCCTATAGGTTTCGATGAATTTATGGATTTGGCACTTTATCATCCTACATTGGGTTATTATCAATCAGATTTGGAAAAATTTGGCGAAAAGGGCGATTTTATTACCGCACCAGAAACTTCAGATTTATTTGGGTTTTGTTTGGCTCGTCAATGCACACAGGTACTAAATGGCACTAATGATATTTTAGAGTTTGGTGCAGGTAGTGGTGTTCTTGCCACTCAGATACTTTTCGAGTTAGGAAAGTTAAATAGCTTGCCCAAGAAATATTATATTTTAGAGTTAAGTGGCGAGCTTAAACACAGGCAAGCACAAACCATTAACAAGACACTACCAGAATTAATGGATAGGGTGATTTGGCTTGATGAACTGCCAAATTTTTTTTCTGGCGTGGTGATTGCCAATGAAGTTTTGGATGCCATGCCTGCAAAACGTCTTATTTACAAAAACAATCAATTTTATGAATTGGGCGTTGATTTTCGTGGAAATAAATTTTACTGGAAAATATTTGATTTGCCTTATCAAAATGATAAAGCGTTTTTGCCTAATCATGTGACTGAAGATTATAAAACTGAAATTAATCTTCGTGCCACGGCGTGGATTGATTCCTTACACAATGCCACCAATGAGGTTCTAGTATTGTTGATTGATTATGGTATGGGCAGAGATGAATATTTTCATTCACAAAGATTAGACGGCACTTTAAGGTGTTATTATCAACATAAGGCGAGTGAAAACCCGTTTGTAAATATAGGTAAGCAAGATATCACTACATCGGTTAATTTTTCTGATATTGCTGATCAAGCAAGTGTTAGTGGTTTTAAGGTTAGTGGTTATGCGACACAGGCGCTGTTTTTGATTTCATTGGGTATTGATGATTATTTGCTTGAACAGCTAGATGCAGATAAACGTCTCAATTTGGCACAACAAGTTAAACAATTGGTTTTACCCAGTGCGATGGGCGAGAGTTTTAAGGTATTGGCTTTAAGTAAAAAACTATCGGTAGAATTAACAGGATTTGTTGAACAAGATCTGAGCGGTAAATTATAAGAAGTTTTTATATAAGGGCATCTCTAAGAACTCATCACTTTATAATGAATTTAAAAAAACCAGCCAGAACCCTTGATATAACTAATTTTTTAAAATCTATCCTAAAGAAAATATCTATCTTTTCGACAAGTATTTTTGGCTTATTATGAGGTGTGCCCATAAATATGGATATTTTTCAAACAATCGTCTTGGCGTTAATTCAAGGTTTAAGCGAATTTTTACCCATTTCCTCTTCAGCGCACTTAATTTTAGTACCAAAGCTAACCCATTGGACTGACCAAGGCTTGGGGTTTGATGTGGTGGTACATATGGGTACTTTAAGTGCGGTGATATTTTATTATCAAGCAATGATTAAAAGCTTGTCTTTTGATTTTTATCATTCAATCATTAAACGCCAAACTATTGGACAATCAAAGTTAGCATGGGGCGTGTTATTAGGCACTATTCCAGTAGGGCTGGCTGGCGTGTTATTTAAAGATTCTATTGCAAGTGATTTACGTTCAGTAGAGATTATTGCTTATGCAACACTAGTGTTTGGCGTGCTTTTAGGCTTTGCCAGTTGGTTTAATCATAGAAATAAAAGTCCAAGAAGTACAGTCAGTTGGGTAGATATTGCTTTTGTCGGTATGATGCAAACCTTGGCATTAATTCCAGGAAGTTCTAGGTCAGGAATAACAATCACGGCTTGTATGTTGGTGGGTCTATCTAGGAAATTATCAATACAATTTTCATTTTTATTATCCATTCCTGTGATTAGTCTGTCATTAATACTTATATTGATTGATTTGTACCATCAGGCGCAATTGGTTAATGTTAGCTTATTAGCCTTAGGCTTTGTGGTCTCAGCAATTAGTGCTTATGTAACCATTGTTTTTTTTATCAAGTTAATAGATACGGTTGGCATGATGCCGTTTGTTTTCTATAGATTAACTTTAGGCGTATTTTTATTGTTATTAATTTTATGAAGACATATCAATTCCAATCTAAACCTTTTTTTATCCTTAATTTTGCTTCCTTGTTGTTGCTATTTAGTTGGAGCAATGTTATTACTTGAGAATATTTGGACTATATACGCCACTACTTAATTATATTAATAAAACACTTGGTAATGTAGCCTCTAAATTTTTAACAAAATGAACAAGCCACAATCTATTTATCGTAAAGACTACACACCTAGTGAGTATTTAATTCGCACGACAGAGCTTGGGTTTGATTTGGCTGAAACACAAACTATAGTCACTTCTAAAATTAATTTTTATAAAAATCCAAAGTCAACTAAGAAAACTAATACCTTATTTTTAGATGGTGTTGATCTTGAATTGATTTCTATTTTGGTTGATAAAGCCAAGCCCGATTATAAGCTGGTTGAACAGGGGCTTGAGATTAATAGCCTTGCTGATGAGTTTATTTTAGAAATTAAAAATCGCATTCATCCAGAAAAAAATACCAGTCTCAATGGCTTATATCAATCTAGTGGCAATTTTTGTACGCAGTGCGAAGCACATGGCTTTAGGCAAATTACTTATTATTTAGATAAGCCTGATGTGTTAAGTGTGTTTACCACGTACATTAAAGCCGATAAACAAAAATATCCAGTATTGCTTAGTAATGGCAATTTAATTGAGCAGTCAAATGGAGGTGCAACTTGGCATGACCCTATACCAAAGCCTTGTTATTTATTTGCTTTAGTGGCAGGTGATTTTGTATTCAAAAAGGATACTTACACCACATTATCAGGCAATGAAGTAGTATTAAAGATTTATGTTCAAGCGCACAATATCCATAAAACCCAATTTGCCATGGCGGCACTAAAGCGTTCATTTGCTTGGGAAGAGAAACGCTTTGGACTCGAATACGATTTAGACATTTATATGATTGTAGCCGTTGATGATTTCAATATGGGAGCGATGGAAAATAAAGGACTGAATATTTTTAATGCCACTTACGTATTAGCCAGCTTAGACACAGTAACGGATAAAGATTTTATTGATATTGAAGCGATGATTGGTCATGAGTATTTTCATAATTGGACGGGCAATAGAGTTACTTGTAGAGATTGGTTTCAACTTAGCTTAAAAGAAGGCTTAACGGTTTTTAGAGACCAAGAATTTACCTCAGATTTACACGTACGTTCTATCAAGCGCATTGAAGACGTAAAGACTCTACGCACATTGCAATTTGCAGAAGACATGGGTCCAATGCAACATCCAGTCAGGCCAGAGCATTATATCGAGATGAATAATTTTTACACCCTAACTGTTTATGAAAAAGGTGCAGAAATTATTCGTATGGTGCATACATTTCTAGGCGAGGTGGGGTTTCAAAAGGGCATGCAATTATATTTTCAAAGGTTTGATGGTGATGCTGTCACTATCGATGACTTTATTCAAAGTATGAGTGATGCCAATAATTTTGATTTTAGTCAATTTATGCATTGGTATTCGCAATCTGGTACGCCTAAAGTTAGTATTGTTTCTAACTATAATCAAAATGACAAAACTTTTAAAGTCACAATCAAACAACACACACAATGTAATTATTTTTTTCCGCTAAAGTTTGCATTGCTTAGTGATAATGGTACTGAGCTTGAAAGTGGCGTACTAATCATTAAAGACAAGGAACAAATATTTACCTTTAACAATATAGATTCAGAGCCAATACCCTCATGGCTGCGAGGTTTTAGTGCACCCATTAAACTGGAATCTGATTTAACTTTCAAACAAAAGATATTTTTAGTCGGGCATGATTCTGATGCCTTTAATCAGTGGGACAATGCACAGCAATTATGGCTGTCTTTAATCCTAGCACCCTCAAGCATTGACCAAGATTTGTTTTTCGATGCCATTGAAAAATCTTTAAAAAACACCCTCTTAGAGGGTGACTGTGTATCGCTTATACAAGATAAATCCTTAATATGTGAAATTTTAACCCTTCCATCTGAACGATTTTTACATCAGCAACAAGAGGTTATTGACATATTTGAGATTCATGACAAGCGTGAACAAGTCATTAATAAGATTATTCAGCGGTTTAAGTCGTTGTTTGGCAAAATTTATTCAAATCTCGACACTTACCAGCCTTGTGAGCCAACGTCTGAGGCTGTAGGAAATCGAGCATTAAAAAATATTTGCTTATATTATCTAGCAATTAATGGTGAATTTGAGTTAGTCTTTGAGCAATTTAAATCAACCAATTGTATGAGTGATAAAATGGAGAGTTTAAAGGCGTTAATGGTTAGTGATAATCCGTATAAAAACACCGCACTTGATGAGTTTTATCATGAGTTTAAAAATGACACACAAGTTATGGATAAATATTTCTCCATTCAATCGTCTGCACCAACAGCCAATGTTGACAGCATTAAATCCCTCATGCAACACAAACTATTTTCATTTAATACGCCAAACCGTTTGCGTAGTGTGATAGGTAGTTTTTCACAAAATCACGCTAATTTTCACAACCAACAAGGCTATGAACTTTTAACTGACGTTATCATTAAGCTCAACCAATCAAATCCACAAATAGGCGCAAAACTAACTTCAGTTTATAATCATTGGCAGCGATTTAGCCCAGAATTAAAAGCCTTACAAAAACAGCAATTAGAAAAAATTTTAGCCATTGATGATTTATCCAATGACATTTTTGAAATTATTCAAGCAGCACTAAAATGAACACATTGATCACCTTATTAAAACAAAAGTCACTCACTATTGCAGTGGCTGAATCTTGTACAGGCGGTAATCTATCTGCATTACTCACCAGCCAAAGCGGCTCATCAGCCTATTTTGACAGAGGGTTTATCACCTACGCCAACCAAGCCAAAATCGACATGCTAGGTGTTAAGCCCACAACGCTAGACAAATTTGGCGCAGTTAGCGAACAAGTTGCGTTAGAGATGGCACGTGGCGTAATTAAAAACTCATCCGCCAATATTAGCATATCCATCACAGGTATTGCTGGTCCTACTGGTGGCATAAAAAACAAGCCCGTAGGCATGGTTTATTTTGGTTTTTGTACTTTAAAAAGATGTTTTACTAGTATTAAACAGTTTAGCGGTAATCGAGCCGAAGTGGTACGGGCAAGTATTGATTTTGTGATTAAAACGTTAGTTTATGAACTGTCAGAGTAAATTTTCAGTAGCACCAATGATGAATTGGACGAATAGGCATTGTCGATATTTTTATCGGTTGATGTCAAAGAATGTTCAACTTTGGACTGAAATGGTAACGGTTAAAGCGATACTTCATGGGGATAAAAACCGTTTATTGTATTTTGACGCGTGTGAACATCCGTTGGTGTTGCAATTGGGTGGTAGTGAAGTAAAAGAGATGGCACGAGCAGCAAAAATAGCGCAAGATTGGGGTTATGATGAGGTTAATATTAATGTAGGTTGTCCTTCTGACAGAGTGCAATCAGGCAGCTTTGGGGCGTGTTTGATGCAAATACCACAGGTTGTGGCGCAATGCGTTGATGCAATGAAACAAGTGGCAGACGTGCCAATTACGGTTAAGTCACGTATTGGTGTGGATGATATGGATAGCTACGGTGAATTAGTTAATTTTGTTTCAATAGTTGAAAGTTCGGGTTGTGATAATTTTATGATTCATGCAAGAAAGGCCTGGCTAAAAGGTTTGAGTCCTAAGGAAAATCGTAGCGTGCCAAAGCTTAATTATGGCTGGGTGTATCAGATTAAGCGAGACTTTCCTCATCTTCTCATTGGTATAAATGGTGGTATTATGGACATGGAAAGTTCATTACAGCATTTAGAGCACGTGGATAGTGTTATGTTGGGCAGGGCAGTGTATTATCAGCCTTATCTATTAAGCAAAGTTGATGGTTTAATTTACCAGCAAAAATCATCAATATTGAGTCGTGAACAAGTATTATTAGCATTCATTGAATATATGAAAGTTCAGCATGCTAATTCTGTGGCAATTAGATCCATGACACGGCATATTTTGGGCTTGTATCATGGACAAAAAAATGCTAAAAAATTTAAACGTTTGTTAAGTAGCAAAACAGTTGAACTTGAACACTTGTATGAATGGTTAGAATATATGGATAAAAATAATGGCCAGTAGTGATAATTTTTTTGCAAGTGTTGATATAGGTACAAGCAAAATTGCAGTGTTAATTGCTGATGAGGAAGATGGAAAAATAGAAGTATTTGGTCATGGCGTTGGACCATCAGATGGGGTAAAAAATGCGCTGATTGTTGATATTGACAAAGTGGCAAAAGCAATATTAAAGGTAGTGGAAATTGCTTATATTAGTTGCAATACTAGAATTCATAATGTAGCCACTAATATTTGTGATTTACATCTAAGTACGATTAATCAAGATAGGCAAATACCGGTTAACGGTAAAAAAATCACCAAAGAGCATGTTATTGAGGCAATTAAGACGGCATCAGCCACGCCTACGCCTGCTAATAAACAAATGCTAAGTGCGAGCATTAATCGCTTTACCATTGACCAAGATACAATAGCAGTTGAGCAGCCCATTGGACTTGAGGCGACTGTTTTAGGTGCTCAAGTGCATGTGAGCATTGTTTCAAATCAAGCCATAAGTAACATCTATCAAGCAGTTGAAAAAAGTGGCTTAGGGCTTAATGAAATTGTTTTGGATTCTATAGCCAGTAGTAGGGCTTGTATTACTCAGGATGAGAAAGATAGCGGTGTTTGCTTGCTTGATATAGGGGCAGGCGTAAGTAATATTTCTGTGTTTATGGGTGGTGGTATTGCTTATAGTCATGTTTTTAAAATGGGCGGTAATCAAATTACTCAAAATATTGTCAATGCCTTTAATACCTCATTTAAAGAGGCAGAAAGACTCAAAATTGAACATGGTTATGCCCAATTAAAGATAGCACCAGCGGATAAATTAATTCAGTTTAAACAGCTGGATTCTATTGAAAATCGTTATTTATCATTACATAATTTGATTGAAGTTATAGAGAGCTCTTATTTAGATATTTGTCGCTCGATTAAGCAAAATCTAAAAACTAAAAAGTTAGATAGGTCGCTTAAATCAGGATTTATATTAACAGGTGGCGCGTCCTTAATAGAGGGTTGTGAAGGGTTGTTTCTTAATACTTTTAGAATAAGAACCAAGCTGGCTAAAGTTGATATACATAAAATCACAGGTAAAGATATGATTGTTTCTAATCCTATTTATACTTGCGCATTAGGTTTATTGATGCATGCTGATAATAACGCTTATTTAGAAGTGGTGCAAGCGCATCAACACACTAACTTTGTGAGTAAAATAAAATCATTATTGGAATTATAAATATTATGATTAAACAAAGAACTATTAAAAAAGAAGTGAAAGCTAGGGGTGTTGGCATTCATAGTGGTAGTGTTGTAAATATGACTTTAATTCCTGCAAAAGAAGACCATGGTGTGGTGTTTAGGCGTATGGATGTGGGTGGTAAATTGGTGCGTGCGCACAGTGCGTTTGTTAACGAAGTAGTACTTTCTACGGGGCTTGAAAATCAAGGTGTTAAAGTGTCAACGGTTGAACATTTGATGAGTACATTTTCAGCCCTTGGGATTGATAATGTTTTAGTAGAACTTGATTCGTTTGAAGTGCCAATTATGGATGGCTCATCTGCTCCTTTTATTTTTCTAGTTCAATCTGCTGGTATTAAAGAGCAAGATGCCCATAAAAAGTTTTTTGTCATTAAAAATACTATACGGGTAGAAAATGGTGATTCATGGGCACAAGTGTCTAAATATGAGGGTTTTAAGGTGTCACTTGAGATTGATTTTAATCATAAAAAAGTTAAAGAAAGTGGACAAAAGTTGAGTATTAATTTTTCTAAACAGTGTTATTTAAAAGAAATCTCACGTGCTAGAACTTTTGGTTATATGAAAGATGTAGAAATGATGCAAAGGCAAAATTTGGCACTAGGTGCCAGCATGGACAATGCAATTGCTTTGAGTGATGATGACGTTTTAAATGAAGATGGCATGCGTTATCAGAATGAATTTGTTAAGCATAAAATTTTGGACATTGTTGGCGACTTGTACTTATTAGGTGGCAATCTAATTGGGCACTATGAAGGGTACAAAACAGGGCACCTACTTAATGATCAATTATTATCAGCTATTTTAGCAAAACCAGATACATGGTCTATTGAGACATTCGAAAAAGAGAGCCCACCACCTATTCAATTTTATTCTGAAGATTGGAAAAATTTCTTATAATAGAGGGTATAATTAACGGGTTTTTACGCTACACACTGAAAATAGTGAAGTTAAATGGTGCTCAAATATTAATTAACAGTCTTAAAAGTGAAGGGGTTGAGCACATCTTTGGCTATCCTGGTGGTGCAGTTTTACACATTTATGATGCATTAAATATGTGCAATGAGATTAAACACATTCTTGTTCGCCATGAGCAGGGTGCTGTACATGCAGCAGACGGCTATGCACGCACCAGTGGCAAGTGTGGCGTAGCGCTTGTTACTTCGGGACCGGGGCTTACTAATGCAGTAACAGGTATTGCCACAGCCTACATGGATTCTATTTCTATGGTGATCGTTTCAGGTCAAGTCTCTTCTACAGTTATTGGTAATGATGCCTTTCAAGAGGTTGATGCGGTTGGTATTACTCGTTCATGTGTTAAACATAATTTTTTAGTAACAGACATTAATGATTTGGTAAATGTTGTTAAAAAAGCATTTTATATTGCGACTACAGGTCGCCCTGGCCCTGTTCTTATTGATATTACCAAAAACACAACGATTGCTGAGATTGAGTTTGGCGGTTATCCTAAGTCAATTGATATGCGTTCGTATCAGCCTGAGATAAAGATTGAAGCGAATCAAATCATCAAAGCAGTTGCGTTAATCGTTCAAGCAAAAAAACCTATTATTTATTCAGGTGGTGGCAGTGTGATTGGCAATGCTTATAAAATACTACGTATTTTTACTCGTCATACAGGTTTTCCAATCACCCAAACTTTAATGGGATTAGGTGCTTACCCTGCAAGTGATAAACAATCATTGGGAATGTTGGGCATGCACGGTACTTATGAAGCTAATATGGCAATGCACGATTCAGATTGTATTATTGCTGTAGGTGCGCGTTTTGACGACCGTATTACTGGTAACTTAGACAAATTCTGTCCTTATGCAAAAATTATTCACATCGATATTGATCCGTCTTCTGTGGGCAAAACTGTGGGTGTTAATGTATCGATTATCGGACAAGTTAACGACGCTTTGGATGCATTAACACAGGCACTGAAAGATAAGCAATTGGCTGATATTACTCAATGGTGGGTGCAAATTGAGACGTGGCGTGCTGTTAATTCATTGGCATATCAAACCCAAGCGGGTGTGATTAAGCCACAAAGCGTAATTGAAGCCTTATATGACATAACCAAAGGCGAGGCTATTGTTACCAGTGATGTTGGACAGCACCAAATGTGGGTGGCGCAATATTATCCATTTGATAAGCCACGCCGTTGGATTAATTCTGGCGGCTTAGGCACAATGGGCTTTGGATTGCCTGCGGCGATGGGTGCAAAATTAGCAGCACCTGGAATGGATGTCGTTTGCGTAACAGGTGAGGGTAGTATTCAAATGATGTTACAAGAACTTTCCACTATGTTGCAATATAACACTCCAGTAAAGATTATCAATCTGAATAATGGTTATTTGGGTATGGTGCGCCAATGGCAAGAATTTTTTTATGACAAGCGTTATTCAATGTCATACATGGATGCGTTACCTGATTTTGTGAAACTAGCAGAGAGTTATGGGCATATAGGTATTAAAATCGAAAAAGAGCTAGATTTACAGCCAGCATTGATTGAAGCATTCACTCAAAAAGACAGAACAGTATTTTTAGATATTTTAACCGACCCTACAGAGAATGTATTTCCAATGATTCCATCAGGTGCAGGACACCACGAAATGTTGTTAGCAGGTCGTGATAAGATGGCGTCAACTAACGATAAAGGGTTGAATTTAATATGAGATACATTATTTCAGTATTGTTAGAAAATGAAGTAGGGGCTCTTGCTAGAGTAGCAGGGCTGTTTTCTGCTCGTGGGTTTAACATTGAGTCACTTACAGTTGCAGCAACTAACGATTCAACTTTGTCACACATGACTATTGTTAGTATTGGCGATGATGGTATTATTGAACAAATTGTTAAACAACTTAATAAATTGGTTGACGTGGTTAAAGTGACAGATTTAACCGAAACTGAACATGTTGAGCGTGAGTTGTTACTGGTTAAAGTGGATGTCAACCAATAAATACAGGCTGATGTTGAGAAACAAATTGATGTTTTTTCATGCAAATTTTTAGTAGGCTTAGATGTGTCAAAAATTTTAGAGGTTTCTAGAATAGGTATGACTGGCGTTTTCATGAAAAGAATAAGTTAACAAAAGGCGCATTAGGCGTTAAAAAAAATAGAGGAAAAAAAATGAACAGATATTACGATAAAGATGCAGATTTAAACATTATTCAAGGTATGAAAGTTGCCATTGTTGGTTATGGTTCACAAGGTAATGCACACGCAAACAACTTAAAAGATTCTGGCGTTGAAGTGATTGTTGCACTTCGAGCTGGTTCTGTATCTGTTAAAAAAGCATTTGCTTCTGGATTAACTGTTAAATCAATTGAAGAAGCGACAGCTTGGGCAGACTTGGTTATGCTTCTAGCGCCTGATGAATTTCAAGCTCAAATTTATACAGATAGTATTGAACCAAATCTTAAACAAGGTGCAACCTTGGCATTTGCTCATGGTTTTAATATCCATTACAACAGAATTACACCACGTACTGATTTAGATGTTATTATGATTGCTCCAAAAGCACCAGGGCATACAGTGCGTTCAGAATTTATTAAAGGTGGTGGTATTCCAGACCTGATTGCAGTATCTCAAGATGCCTCAGGTAATGCTAAAGCTGTTTCATTATCTTACGCCTGTGCTATTGGCGGTGGTCGTACGGGTATTTTAGAAACTTCATTTAAAGATGAAACTGAAACGGACTTATTTGGCGAACAAGTAGTATTATGTGGTGGTACAACTGCTTTAGTTCAAGCAGGTTTTGAAATCTTGGTAGAAGCTGGTTATGAGCCAGAAATGGCATACTTTGAGTGTCTTCACGAGTTAAAGTTAATTGTTGATTTAATGTATGAAGGTGGTATTGCTAATATGCGTTATTCAATCTCAAATACGGCTGAATATGGTGATGTTACTCGTGGTCCTCGCATTGTGACTGCTGCTACTAAAGTGGAAATGAAAAAGATTTTGAGTGAAATTCAAGACGGTACTTTTGCTAAAGAATTTGTGGCTAATGTGGGCGAGCTTCCAGCACGTCGTGATATCCAGCGTAAGCATCAAATTGAACAAGTAGGCGAGTCACTCCGTTCTATGATGCCTTGGATTAACAAAAATAAGATTGTTGATCAATCCAAAAACTAGTCATTTTTTAATTAATACCTAATTTGATTGGGTGTTTTAGGGAATAACATGTAATGGAAAGAAAAGCAAAAAAAGGTATTTACTTACTGCCTAATATTCTCACGACATTTGGGCTATTCTCTGGTTTTTTTGCTATTATTCTTGCTACTAAAGGTCAGTATACTGCTGCTGCTATTGCAATATTTGTTGCCATGTTATGGGATGGGCTTGATGGTCGCGTAGCTCGCTTAACCAATACTCAAAGTGAATTTGGTGCACAGTATGATTCTATGGCTGATATGATTTCATTTGGCGTGGCACCTGCGCTATTGATGTATTTTTGGCTGTTGTCTGATTTAGGAAAAATTGGCTGGCTGGCTGCTTTTGTCTATGTGGCCGCAGGCGCACTTCGTTTGGCTCGTTTTAATACACAAATTGGTATTGAGGATAAGCGTTATTTCCAAGGATTACCTTCCCCTGCTGCTGCTGCATTAATTGCAGGTTTGGTTTGGACCTTTGATGTGATTGGTGCAACTGATTATGATCAATATTTAATTTTAGCCAGTTGGATTATTCTAGTTGGCTCTGGTGTGCTAATGGTTAGCAACATTCGTTATAATAATTTTAAAGAGGTTAATTTAAAAGGTAGATCCTCATTTAAATTATTGTTATTTGTCACCTTAATTATTATTGTCATCACTTTAGAACCTAGTGCTATTTTGTTTGTTTTCTTTTTTGTTTATGCATTTTCAGGTCTATTAACAACAATAATTGAAGTGAGAAAAAGGCGTCATTTAAAAAAACGCACTAAAAAGGGTTGAATTTCCTCTATAATTTTTTTTGTATGATTAATCATTCTAAATTTTACTTTCCTATAGAAAGTAGGTCTTTGTTTTCACTACGATTATTGCTCTAAGGCAATCATTATTTTGTGCACAATTAAAAATCTTGTTTCTTACAATTTATAATTAAACAAACCAATAGAGGAGACTTAAGTGTCTAATAAACTAATTATTTTTGATACAACCCTTCGTGATGGTGAACAATCACCTGGTGCGTCCATGACTAAGAATGAGAAAGTACGCATTGCCAAAGTGCTGGAAAAAATGAAAGTAGATGTCATTGAAGCAGGCTTTGCCATTGCATCAGTGGGAGATTTTGAAGCCGTACAAGCTGTGGCTAATGTGGTGCAAGATTCGGTTATTTGCTCATTGGCCAGAGCGCTTGATAAGGATATTGACCGTGCAGGAGAAGCATTAAAAGGTGCTAATGCATCACGTATTCATACCTTTATTGCTACATCTGATATTCATATGAAGATGAAACTACAAATGACACCTAATCAGGTGGTAGAGCAAGCAGTTCGTGCTGTTAAGCGAGCTAAGCGATATACAGACAATGTTGAGTTTTCGCCAGAAGATGCAGGTCGATCAGATGAGGATTTTTTATGTCGTATTATCGAAGCTACGATTAAAGCAGGTGCGACAACCATTAATATTCCTGATACAGTGGGTTACAACATTCCGCATCAATTTGGTGCGACCATTAAATCTTTGATTGAGCGTGTACCAAATTCTGACAAAGCTATTTTTTCAGCGCATTGTCATAATGATTTAGGTTTGGCAGTAGCTAATTCCTTGTCTGCCGTACTAAATGGTGCAAGACAAGTTGAGTGTACCATTAACGCTCTGGGCGAGCGTGCAGGTAATGCATCACTAGAAGAGTTGGTCATGGCAGTGCGAACTCGCCAAGATATTTTTGATTGTGATACCGATATTAACGCCACGCATATTTTGTCAGCCTCACGCTTGGTTTCAAGTGTAACAGGTTTTATTGTACAACTTAATAAGGCAATTGTTGGTGCAAATGCTTTTGCTCATGAGGCAGGTATCCATCAAGATGGCGTGCTTAAACACCGTGAAACTTACGAAATTATGCGCGCTGAAGATGTTGGCTGGAATGCTAATCAGTTGGTATTAGGCAAACATTCAGGTCGTAATGCGTTCAAAGTGAGATTGGCTGAACTAGATGTTGAATTTCATAATGAAGAAAGTCTTAATGATGCTTTTAGACGCTTTAAAGAATTGACAGATAAAAAACACGAAATTTTCGATGAAGATTTGCAAGCTCTAGCATCTGAAACGCAAACAGAGACTTATGGGGCCATCAAACTGGTGTCTTTGAAAGTATGTACGGAAACGGGTGAAGAAAATACAGCAACTGTCGTTCTATCAATTAATGATAAAGAACAAACAGCAACGGCCAATACTTCAGGCGCAGTAGACGCTACTTTTAGTGCGATTGATTCATTGGCAGGTATTAAAATAAATCTACAATTGTATTCTGTTTCAAATGTTACCCAAGGTACAGACGCACTTGGCGAGGTAAATGTGCGCTTAGAATATAATGGTCGTATTGTTAATGGGCAAGGGGTTGATACTGACATCATCACCGCTAGCGCAAAAGCTTATGTCCATGGTTTAAATAAAGTACTGACTGCAACCAATAAGGTGCACCCTCAAATATGAATGCGTCACTAAGATCTCATTATTTAGAGGCGCTTGGCATACCTGAGTTTTTGCACATTCAAGTAAAAATTCAGAGTTTAAATAGGCCAAAAATTGACACACAATGTTTAGTGATTGAGACTAAAAATCTTCATTCATTTTGTCAAATAGGTAAGACTCAAAACTTTTTATTTAAAATGCTAGGTGCCATTGGACTTGAAAAATCTGATATTAAGTGTGTTAGCACCAATATTGATGATTTAAATCAAACACTTAAACAATATAATGCAAAAACAGTATTATTGATGAGTGCAGACTTGAAGCCATCTTTGATGCAGCATTTTGTTGCCCACCACCCAAGTGAGGTTTTGACAAACAAGCAACTCAAGCGTGAAACTTGGGAAGTGTTAAAAAAGGTTAAGCGGTGCTTCAAGTAGATTATAGTCTGTCGGGTTACAAACATCCTAAATTAATCATACCAAATGGTGAAACTAAACTACTTATACATTTTGCTGTACGGGGGGGCCTTCTTGTGCTGGGGAAATTATGGAAGTCTTATCAGAGTATCAAATATCGACACTACTATCTTCTTTTACAATCCGAATATTCACCCAACAGAGGAATAGGAATTACGTAAAGAAGAAAACATCCGATTTGCACAAAAGCTCAACATGCTATTTATTGACGCAGATTATGACCGTGATAATTAGTTTAACGTACTAAGGGTCAAGAAAATGAACCAGAAGGTGGCGAAGCGTTGCACTACCTACTTTGATATGCGTTCTGAAGTAACCGCCAAATACGCTCAAGACCATGGGTTTGATCTAATTTCTTCAACGCTTGGCATTTTAGATTTTAATTGGTGCAAGTAGGGCCGGATCAAGCAGAATGTTAGAATTGTCTAAACGTGAAGTATTCTATCAACAAGAATATTGGTTGGTTGCGTCTATTTACTGCTTACTGCCTGATACTACCGCTGGTGTGTGTCACGCAAGCGAGAAAAAGTGGAACCAGGTGGTTAGTTGCTATCAGCAAGCAAATGGATAGAGCCTTAAAAGCGATTAATTTAATAAATATAACAGCAGTGCTTTTTGCACGTGCAAACGATTTTCAGCTTCAAACCAAACTAAACTTTGATTACCATCAATCACATTAGCAGACACCTCTTCGCCGCGGTGTGCAGGCAAGCAATGCATAAATACAGCACTAGGTTTGGCTTTTGATATTAAGGCTGTATTGACAGAAAAGTCTTTAAAAGCAATTTCACGCTTTGTTTGTTCAGCCTCTTGCCCCATACTTGCCCAGACATCAGTTACCACTAAATCAACTTCTTGGCAGGCTTTTTGTGCATCGGTGAATAAATGAATATGGCGGGTATATTTTTCAATAAAACTTTGATCTGGCTGGTAATTTTTAGGCGTAGCAATATTAAGTTTAAAGTTAAAGCTTTTTGCTGCTTGCATATAAGTGTGGCACATGTTGTTACCATCGCCAACCCAAGCCACGGTTCTATTGGTAATTGAGCCATTGTGTTCTTGGTAAGTCATGATGTCAGCCAATAGTTGGCAAGGATGGGAGTCATCAGACAGGCCGTTGATAATTGGTACGGAAGAATATTTGGCAAAGGTGTGAATATCCTTATGAGAAGAGACGCGCATCATAATAGCATCAACCATTGAACTAATCACAATTGCACTGTCAATAATTGGTTCGCCACGACCTAGCTGAATGTCTTTATTAGACAAGAACAGAGCGCGGCCACCTAGTTGGGTCATACCTGTCTCAAAAGAAACGCGTGTGCGTGTGGAGGATTTGTCAAAAATCATGGCCAATGTTTTATGCTCCAGTGTTTTGTTAATTTCGCCAGATTTATATTGTTTTTTGAGTGCAATTGCTTGTTTAATGATTTGAGTTAAATCATGATTTGATAAGTCATCCAGATTAATAAAGTGTTTTATCATGGGTATCTCCTACTTATAAAGCATTAACCAAATCGCTAACTTTATTAATAAGAATATCAGCGTCAGATTTGTCAATAATCAAGGGCGGCAGTAAGCGTATTGATTGTCCAGTGATGTTAATTAAAAGTTGATTGTCCAGTGCTTTTTGTAAAAGCGTAGAACAGTCTTGGTTTAGTTCAATGGCAATCATTAGACCTTTTGAACGAATTTCAAGCACCTTGTCTGAATCTTTAAGTCTGTTTTTAAAGCCTGATGTGATATATTCACCCATTACTAAAACATTATCTAAAATGTTGTCTTTTTCAATAACATCTAATACGGTTAATGCTGTTTTGCAAACCAATGGGTTGCCACCAAAAGTAGAGCCATGTGTGCCATGTGTGAGTAATTGTGAGGCCTTGCCTTTTGCAAGGCAAGCGCCAATTGGTACGCCATTACCAAGCCCTTTTGCTAAAGTGAGTAAATCTGGTGTTATGTTATTATAAAAATGTGCAAATAGCTTTCCAGTACGGCCTATGCCTGTTTGTACTTCGTCAAGAATTAACAACCAATTGTTATTATTACAAATTTCTTGAACTTGATTTAAGTAATGCTCGTCTGGAATAATAATTCCACTCTCACCTTGGATGGGTTCAAGCATAACTGCAACAATGCTATTGTTATTTTCATGGGCGTTAATGGCGTTAATGTCATTAAAGTCAATGTGAATAAACTCGCTAACTAATGGTGTAAACCCCCTCTGTATTTTAGGGTTTCCAGTGGCTGAGAGTGTTGCCATGGTGCGTCCATGAAAGCTTTGATTAAATGTAAGTATGGTTGGATTGTTAATATTTTGGGAATGAGCATGCAAACGTGCAATTTTAATGGCTGCTTCATTGGCTTCAGCGCCAGAGTTGGCAAAAAAAGCGGTGTCCATATTAGACAATTGGCATAATTTTTTAGCTAAGTCTTCTTGATGTTGAATGTGATACCAATTACTGGTATGTAGTAAATTAGCAGTTTGTGTTTGAATTGCTTTTGTAATATCTTGATGGCAGTGACCAAGACCAACAACGCCAACACCACAAAGTGCATCCAGATATTGCTCGCCTTTGTCATCTATCAGGTAGCAACCTCTACCTTTAACAAAGGTAACTTCAAGTGGTGTATAGTTTGACATTAAATAGGACATTGTGTTTATCTCAAAAAAAACAAAAAGCCCCAAACCGGGGCTTTTATTACCAATCAGAAAGTTATTATGACTGGTAGGTTAATGGTGGTGCCATTTCATCGTTGATTTGATCCAATTCTTTTTTGTAGCCTTCATAAAAAGAACCTACTGGCGGATTAATCCACTCTTCATAAGAAAAGCCATTGGCTTGTGTATGAGCTTTGAACGTGTTTTGTAATGCAATTCTTTTTGCACTTAATTCGTTAGAATGTTGATTTGTTGCGTTCATTTAATCTCCTAAATATTTAAGTAAATAAAGCCGTTATTATATACATTATAATAAGATTGTAAGGATTTTATTTACTTTAAACATACATAAATACCTTACAATTTAGCCAAAGTTATGCTTTAATATAAATTATTTTTCAATAACATTTAAGGAGTGTATATGCAGTTAAATATTTCTGGTCACCATCTTAATATTACCAAGGCAATTAAACAACATTCGCTTGCAAAATTATCCAAAATAAAGCATCATTTTGATCAAGTAATTAACATCAACATGATTTTAGAAGTTGAAAAAGATATACAAAAAGCCGAAGCAATAATCCATGTTAGTGGTGCAGATTTATTTGCAAAAGCAGAAAGTAGCGATATGTACAACTCTATTGATCAAATGGTTAATAAGTTAGATGCTCAAATTAGAAAACATAAAGAAAAATTAAACGACCATAGAAAAAACTAATAATAATCTGAGTAATATTTAAACATTCATATTGCTCAACAGATAAGAATAACGCCCATGTCAGAAGTTGAAAACACTTCTTTTAAAGATTGCCTTCAAAGATTAATGACATCTTTGGAGAGCTTCAAGTATGAAGAAGCCACCTTCCAACTTGCCGCTTTACATCCGGCTGAAATTGCTCGTTTATTAGAAAGTGTACCGCCTAAAGATAGAACCCAACTTTGGTTGAATATTGATTCTGAAACCCAAGGCGATATTCTTAAAGATTTAAATGAAAACGTCCAATCTCAATTGTTAAGTAAAATGGATGTTGATGGTATCGTAAAGGCCACAGAAGGTTTAGACATGGATGATTTAGCTGATATCGTGCCTGTATTGCCTGAATCAGCATTGCACAATTTGTTATTAACATTGGATTATAAACATAAAGATTATTTAAAACGAGTCCTGTCCTATCCTGAGGATTCTGCTGGCGGTTTGATGAATATTGATATTATTACTGTGCGTAATGATGTGACAGTGCGCATAGTAATTCGTTACTTACGTCTGTTAAAAGAAATGCCAATTGATACTGACCAAGTGTTTGTGGTTGATAGAACCTATCAATATTTGGGCTCTATTTACATTTCTACTTTGTTAACCAATGAGGCTGAGCAAAATATTGACCCACTTATCAACAAGGATTTAAAACCTATTTTAGCCACCACTACTGATAATGAAGTCGCTAACCTTTTCGAGCAGCGTAACTTAATATCCGCCCCTGTAGTTGATGAAAATAATCAATTAATTGGCCGTATTACCATTGATGATGTGGTTGATGTTATTCGTGATGAGGCTGAACATTCGGTAATGTCAATGGTGGGTCTGAATGAAGAAGAGGATGTATTTGCATCTGTTATGCAAAGTACTAAACGTCGTAGTATTTGGCTTGGTGTTAATTTGATTACAGTCTTTATCGCTGTCTTCTTTATTGGTCTTTTTGAAGCAACTTTGCAAGCAAAAATTTCTCTAGCAATTTTGATGCCAGTCGTGGCTTCAATGGGCGGTATTGCTGGTATACAAACGCTTATTTTGGTAACGCGCGGCATAGCAACAGGCAGGGTAACCAAATCTAATCTTAAAGTGTTAATGAACAAAGAGGTAGCAATCGGCTTTTTAAATGGCATTATTTGGTCTTTGGTTATCAGTGTGGCAACTTATGTTTGGTTTGCAGATTTGATGTTAAGTTTAGTGATTGCATTGGCAATTATTGTTAACTTAATCTTCGCTACTTTTTCAGGTGTATTTTTACCATTATTATTAATTAAATTCAAAATTGACCCAGCACTTGCTGGTGGCGTTATTTTGACGACGATTACTGATGTGATTGGTTTCGTGGCTTTTTTAGGTTTAGCGGCATTAGTTATTTAAGATTGGCATGTATTAACTAAAAGTCAGTAGCAATATCATTACCCTTTAGCCATACTTTAAATTTTTCTTGAATTTCATTTAAGATTTTCTCATCATCTGCTTCAAAGCGCAACACCAAACATGGTGTAGTGTTAGAAGGACGGACTAGCCCCCAGCCGTTGTCATAATCTACGCGCACGCCATCAATGATAGTAATTTTTGCATTAGGGAAATCAATATTTTCAGCTAATTTATTCATGGCAGCAAATTGCTGACCTTGCCGATTAAAGTGGATATTAATTTCAGGTGTGTTAATGTTATTTGGCAAGTCATCGAATACCTGTGCACAAGTTTTATCAGTTTTTGATAAGATTTCTAGTAGGCGTGAGCCTGTATATAAAGCATCGTCAAACCCATACCAGCGTTCTTTAAAAAAGACATGTCCACTCATTTCACCGCCAAGTGCTGCGCCAGTTTCTTTTAATTTGGCTTTAATAAAACTATGACCTGTGCGTGACATAATTGCTTCGCCACCATACTGAACAATGTCTCTGGGTAGTAGTGATGAGCACTTAACATCAAAGACAATTTTAGCACCTTGATTGCGTTTGAGAATGTCTCTTGAGTACAGTATCATTTGTCTATCAGCCCAAATTACGTTACCTTTATTGTCAATTAAACCTAGTCGGTCGCCATCACCATCAAAGGCAAAACCCATATCTGCATCTGTGCTTTTAACTTCTTTAATAAGATCTTCAAGGTTATGAAGCTTAGAAGGATCAGGGTGATGGTTGGGGAAATTGCCACCAACTAAGCAAAATAATTTTGTTACTTTAGCGCCTAGTTGCTCAAATAGTTTTGGTGCAATGTTACCTACAACACCATTGCCTGCATCAACAACAATATGAAGTGGTTTATCTAATTTAACATCACGAGTGATGTGCTCAATATAATCTTGTTCAATATCCACCTTAGTTGAAGTGCCATGACCTGAAGAGAAATCACCAATCTGAATGCGCTGATAAAGTGCCTGAATACGCTCACCCGAGAGTGTCTCACTTGCAATCATGATTTTAAAGCCGTTATACTCTGGTGGATTGTGTGAGCCTGTAATCATCACGCCTGAGGTACTGGCTTTAGTATGCGTTGCAAAATAGACCAAAGGGGTTGGCACCATGCCAATATCCACAATATGACAACCGCTTTCTTGAAGACCTGCTTTTAAAGCTTGCATCAAATCCACACCACTTAGACGACTATCACGACCAACAACAACACCACGTTCACCTTTGGCAATGGATTCACTACCAATTGCTAGGCCGATGAGTTTGACATTTTCAAGGGTTAAATCTTGCTTAACAGCGCCACGAATGTCGTAAGCTTTAAAGATTGACTGAGGAATGCTCATAATTTGATAAAATAGCGTAAAAGGTTTATTTTAAACACAAAGTTTAATCAAATGAAAGAACAGTTTAAAGTTATTGAAATTGACAATGAGATTATGACGCTTGAAGTTAATCATTCAGGTGGTTGTCATAGTTGTGAAGCAAATAGTGGCTGTGGCACAGGTATATTGGCCAATTATTTTAATCATTATTCTATTTTTAATAAGCCATATCAAAGCGGTGTGTCAGTGGGTGATTTTGTGACATTAGAAATTCCCTTAAGTGAATTATTCTTACGTGCATTTATGCTTTATATTGCTCCGATATTAGCCTTATTTTTAGGTGGTGCTATTGGTATGGTGCTTTTTCCTCAACAAGAGTTCTGGCATATTTTGTTTTCAGGTGCTGGCTTTATTGTAGCGTTATTTGGTTGTCGATGGTTTGTTAAATAAAGATTTTTACATAATTCAAACGGCTATTTTCTTTTTAGAAAAATACTTATGTTTCGTTAATTTATGGATAATTAACCCATTTATTTAATATAAATTCTTAAATTATGCAAGGTCAGGACATCGATCCTTTAGAAACCCAAGAATGGTTAGAAGCTTTTAAATCTGTTGCTCGTATTGAAGGTGATGATCGTGCTAAATTCTTATTAAATCAACTAATGGACATGGCACATCATGAGGGTATGGATTTACCAACGGGTGTTAATACCTCTTATCTCAACAGTATTGCCAAAGAAAAAGAAGTAGCAACAGACATTAATGTAGACATTGAAGAGAGAATTTCAGCCATTATTCGTTGGAATGCAATGGTCATGGTTGTGAGAGCCAATCAATTACCATATGACTTAGGTGGGCATATTGCTTCATTTGCATCAAGTGCGACTTTGTATGAAGTTGGTTTTAACCATTTTTATCGTGGTCCTGACGCTGATCAAGGTGCAGATTTAATTTTTTTTCAAGGACATATTTCGCCAGGTATTTATTCTCGTGCTTATTTAGAAGGTCGCTTGACTGAAGCACAAATGTTGAAGTTCCGTCAAGAGGTTGGAAAGGAGGGATTATCTTCTTATCCACACCCATGGTTAATGCCAGATTTTTGGCAATTCCCAACAGTGTCAATGGGATTAGGGCCGATTATGGCAATTTATCAAGCGCGGTTTATGAAATATCTTCATCACCGTGAAATTAGACAAACTGACAAGCGAACTGTTTGGGCATATTTAGGCGATGGCGAAACTGATGAGCCAGAATCATTAGGTGCTATTTCAATGGCAGGCCGTGAAAAGTTAGACAATCTTATTTTTGTTATTAATTGTAATCTTCAGCGTCTTGATGGGCCTGTGCGTGGTAATGGCAAAATCATTCAAGAGTTGGAAGGCATGTTTCGTGGTGCAGGTTGGCATGTGATTAAGGTTATTTGGGGTGGTAAGTGGGATGCATTATTTACTAAGGATACTCAAGGGCTTTTAAAAAAACGCATGGAAGAAGTCGTGGATGGTGAATATCAGGCTTATAAAGCCAAAGATGGTGCCTATGTACGTAAGCATTTTTTTGGTAAGTATCCTGAATTATTAGCTATGGTTGAGCACATGAGTGATGATGAAATTTATCATCTTAATCGTGGTGGTCATGATCCTTATAAGGTATTTCAAGCTTATCATGCAGCCAAAGCATGTCATGATAAACCAACAGTTATTTTGGCTAAAACTGTTAAAGGTTATGGTATGGGTGAGGCAGGAGAGGGTCAAAATACCACGCATTCTCAGAAGAAACTAGGACTCAAACAAGTTGAAATTTTTGCCAAACGTTTTGATGTGCCAGTTACTGAAGAAGATGTTAAAGCCTTGAATTTTTACAAGCCAGCACCTGATAGTGAAGAAATGGTTTATATGCGGGCTAGACGTGAGAAACTGGGTGGCTCATTGCCAATACGTGCATTTGACTTAGAACAAATAAAAATACCTGAGTTGAGTATGTTTGAAGTACTACTCAAATCTAGTGGTGATCGTGAAATGTCAACCACAATGGTATTTAATAGAGTGATGACGTTACTGGTTCGAGATAAGCAATTAGGCCCTAAAATTGTACCCATTATTCCTGATGAAGCGCGTACTTTTGGTATGGAAGGCTTGTTTAGACAATTGGGTATTTATTCTGCTTCTGGACAACTTTATCAGCCTGAAGATTCAGACAAGGTCATGTGGTACAAGGAAGATAAAAAAGGTCAAGTCTTGCAGGAAGGTATTAATGAAGCTGGCGCAATTTCTAATTGGATTGCTGCAGCTACAGCTTATGCAACGCATAACACCACCATGATTCCGTTTTATATTTATTATTCAAAATTTGGTTTCCAACGCGTGGGGGATTTAGCTTGGGCAGCAGGGGACATGCAAGCCAAAGGCTTTTTAATTGGCGGTACAGCAGGGCGTACAACACTTAATGGTGAGGGTTTGCAGCATCAAGATGGTGATTCTCAATTGCTGGCAAATACAATTCCAAATTGTGTTTCTTATGATCCAACTTATAGCTACGAATTAACGGTTATTATTCGTTCTGGGCTTTATAGAATGTATGAAAAACATGAAAATATTTTCTATTACATCACCACAATGAATGAATTATACACCCATCCAGAAATGCCCAGAAATACTGAAAAAGGTATTATTAAAGGCATGTATAAACTAAGTGTCATTGGTAAAAGCACTACACAAGTACAGTTAATGGGCTCTGGAACCATTTTAAGAGAAGTGGAAAAAGCCGCACAGATGTTGGCTGATGATTGGGATATAAAATCCAGTATTTGGTCGGTGACAAGTTTTAACGAATTAACACGTGAAGCACAAGCCATTGATAGGGTGAATCGTTTTAATACAACCGGTATTGCACAAGTGCCCTATATTACAAAATGTTTAGAAAATGCCAAAGGTCCAGTCATTGTAGCAACTGATTACATGCGCAATTTTGCCGAGCAGGTGCGTAAGTATATACCTCATCGATATGAAGTGTTAGGCACAGATGGTTTTGGACGCTCTGATTCAAGAGCTGCACTTAGAGAATTTTTTGAAGTTGATGCTAGATATGTAACGATAGCAACATTAAAATCACTTGCAGATGAAGGTGAAATTGAAATCTCAATTGTTACAAAAGCGATTGAAAAATATAAGCTCAATATTAACAAACCCAATCCAATGACGGTATAAATTTTAAACTAGGACAGGAGAAATGAGGAAGTACCTAACAGAATTAAAATAAGGTGCAATCATGAAATTTGAAGACTTAATAACGCTAATTAATGATGATTATACACACCTACTGCGTTTACTAATGGTGAATTAAAAAACGCAGTAGGTGAAAATTAAAGCAGTGCCAAGCTGTTCTGCTTCCCTGTCATTCACCAATTAACACTACTAGAAACGTTCTATTGTTTTTCTCAATACTATCAAGAAGTACTTAGCACTCCAAATGGCAACTCACATAGTAATATTCGTAACTTTATTACTTATAGCTGAGGATAGATTGACTTTTTACTCTCCTGTGTTGAATCGCAAATAGACAACACAGGAGAGTTCAAACAACTGAATATTCTTTTATTTTTTGTGTGCTTTGGGATAAGCTAAATGATAGCCGGGTGATTGAACGCTATAGCTTGGGTAAATCCAAATCAATTGGGCAGATGCCAAATTATCAGTCATCAAAACACTTCTAGTAATTGTCACGCCTTGCCTTGTTCCCATGATTGGTGCTTGTAGCACCAAATACGCTTGATTAAAAGTGAGTGATTTGTTGTTACTAATGTCAACATTAAGTAACTCGGAAAAATCTTTCCAGCGTGTTTCAAGTGAGGTGCCATATACTTCAAAATGACAATCAACTGAATTATACAATAAGGTGTAATGTTTAAGGTCATTGATTTTATTAAATCTATATTTCCCATCTAATAGCTTAGGACTGGTAACTAGAAAGATATCTTCATACATTAATAATTTTGCCAATAAACTATTTTTAGACTGGTATCCATAATGAACACTTAAATCATTATGGATAAAATTACTCAAACCCAAATGGGTATTAATATGAATATTAGGGTATTTTTGATTAAAATCATTTAAATACGGAATGAGCTATTTGATTGCTAATGAGGATAATATGCTAATAGTTAAGACGCTTTTTTCATTATTTCGGCTTAACTCAGTTAACGTATTTTGGATTTTACCCAAAGCTAGTCCTTGTAGGGTGAGACGAAGCCCTTGATGTACTCTCACAAATAAATCAAACTCGAAGCGCTGCTTGAGTAATTGAAAGCTCCTATGCAGCATTAGAAATACTCAGATACTTAGCGACAATATTAAAAGTATAAAGATTATTTGAGTAAAGGTATTTTTGACTCCATTTAATATAAGTATATCTTATGTTAGAGATAAGTTTTTATCGTTTGTAAAAATACTACTTGGTTATATAATTATTTTTTTAAATGAATTTATTTGAATAAAAATGTTTTTAAGGGTTCGTTATTGGCTGATTATTTATTAATTGGCGTGTTAATTTTAGCGATTGATGAAGCTCTAGTTGGAAAAATCATTTTTTTCTTTTATGCCTAAAAAAGACAACAATATTACGTATCAATCTAATCGAAAAGACATTATGGTAGTATTGCTGTTGCTTTGCTGTTGCTTTGCTGTTGCTTTGCTGTTGCTTTGCTGTTGCTTTTTATGATGATTTTTTTGGCCCGGGTACAGGTAAGTATGCTAATTTTGATTTTTCATTTTTTAATTCACATGCCGCTAGTGGCAGCATCATCAGCTACTTCGAAAATTTTTAATTTAGCATCCAATATAGGCGCATTCGTGGTGTTTTTTATAGCTGAAAAAATGGCATTTTTGATAGGTCTACTAATGGTTTTGGCAAACAATCACTGATAATTATATCGGTAGCCATATGAGACCTTAAGAGCGGAGATAAAATCATCAAACCACTAATACTGATCTCAATTGCTATTTTGTTTATCTCACTTGATACTAAATATATTAGGTGTTAATAATACAGCGGCTGGCTATTGGTTGTTATATGATGACTCTCTTGAATATGTCATTGGATTGCCTAATTTTCATGGATAAATGTTTAAGTATTTCTTCCAATTCATCAATTTTTTGAGTTTGTCGAAATACCACATTGTTTAACGCTTCAATGATATCTCAAGATGGACTAATTTCTCTTCTAATTCTATTATTTTTTTATCCACAACACTTTCCCGCCATATTCATAAACACCAAGACCAATCAATACAAGAATGATAATACCACTTAATTGCACATTAGTTAAGATTTCATGATTAAGTGTTGAGTTAAGTAATAACACAAATACGCCAGTAATAATTGGCGTTAATCCAAATATAATTGAAATAATGCCAGATGAAATATCTTGTGAGCCATGATAAACCAAGCTCATGGTAATAAATATACCAATTCCAGCATAAAGATAATTGCAAATTGCCAAGCGAGTGAGTGTCAATTTTTGTTTTTTAATCAATAGTAATAATAAACAAATAATTAGTCCAATTAACATTCTTAAGGCGACACTAAAATTAAAGTTTGAACCTAGCATTGACCAAACAATAGCCAAAAGCGTGATTGAACAAATAGCCACCACCGATAAGTAAGAAAGACTAAAATTATTTGCATGATAATACTCTTTTCATAAAAAAAGCCACCCATTGGGGCTCTATGCAACTCATTGGTTTTTAAATTATTTTTCTAATAATACTTTATGAGATAATTTAATGCGGCCTCTGTCTACGCCTAACACCTTGACATCAATTTCGTCACCTTCTTTAAGATGATTTTCTACTTTTTCAACACGCTCATGAGCGATTTCAGAGATATGTAGCAAGCCATCTTGGTTAGGCATGATATTAATAAAAGCACCAAATTCAACAATTTTAACAACTTTGCCCGTATAAACTTTATCTACTTCAGGTGTAGCAGTGACCTCTTTTACCATTTTCACCGCTGTGTCAAAGGATTTTTGATTATTGGCAAAAATATTAACATTGCCACTGCCATCCACATCAACACTAGCGCCAGAAATCGAAATAATATCTTTAATACTTTCCCCACCTTTGCCAATCAAATCACGAATCTTATCAGTTTGAATTTTAATAACGGCAGTTTTAGGTGCATTTTTGTTTGACATATTAGGTTCGCAAATAACTTGATTCATTTGCCCTAAAATATTCAATCTTGCTTCTTTGGCTTGCTTTAAAGAAATCTCCATAATCTCGCGGGTGATGCCTTGGATTTTAATGTCCATTTGTAATGCATTGACACCACGTGATGTGCCTGCTACTTTAAAGTCCATATCACCTAAGTGATCCTCATCGCCTAAAATGTCAGTTAATACGGTAAATCTATCACCTTCTTTAACCAAACCCATGGCGATACCAGCAACTGGCGCTTTGATTGGCACACCTGCATCCATTAATGATAGTGATGAACCACAAACACTGGCCATAGAGCTAGAACCATTAGATTCAGTAATTTCTGATACCACACGAACTGTGTATGGAAACTCTTCAATTGAAGGCAAACAGGCGGCAATACCACGACGTGCTAAACGACCATGGCCGATTTCACGACGTTTGGTGGTGCCTACATGACCAGTTTCACCTACGCAGTATGGTGGGAAGTTGTAATGTAGTAAAAAGTAATCATTTTGACGTTCAGAAGATTCTAATTTTTCAATCAACTGAGCTTCACGTTTAGACCCTAGTGTGGTTACCACTAAAGCTTGCGTTTCACCACGAGTAAACAAAGCAGAACCATGTGTATTTTCTAAAACGCCTGTTTCGATTTTTAACTCGCGAACAGTTTCATTGTCACGACCATCGATGCGTGGATCGTTATTTAAGATACGTTCACGTACAGTTAATCTCTCAATTTTCTTAAAGTATTTACTAACTTCTTCAATAGAATTTCCATTCTCATCTTCATTTGCCAATGCTTCAATTGCAACTGCTTTGATTTCACCAACTTTGGCATAACGGTCAAGTTTTTCCTTAATTTGGTAGGCTTCATTAATCTGCTCACCAAATTGTGATTTGATGTCACTTAATAAAACCTCGTTAGTTATAGGCGCTTCCCAATCCCATTTCTGCATACCAACTTGTGCAACGAACTCAGCAATATTGCTAATGGCAACTTGATATTGTTCATGTGCATACATAATCGCACCTAGCATAATCTCTTCAGAAAGTTCGTTGGCTTCTGATTCAACTATCAGTACCGCCTCATCAGTGCCTGCAACCACCATGTCTAAATCTGAATCAGCCAGTTCAGTGTAAGTTGGATTAAGGATGTATTCACCCCCCTTAGAATAACCAACACGGGCACCACCAATTGGTCCGTTAAATGGCACGCCTGAAATGCTCAATGCAGCAGATACACCTAACATTGAAATAATATCTGGGTCAACCTCGGAGTTTGCAGAGATAACTGTAATAAGCACTTGCACTTCGTTCATGAAGCCATTTGGAAATAAGGGGCGAATAGGGCGGTCAATTAGTCTAGAAGTTAGCGTTTCTTTTTCGCTAGGCCTTGCTTCACGCTTTAGGAAGCCGCCAGGAATTTTGCCAGCTGCATAAGTTTTTTCAACATAATCAACAGACAGCGGGAAAAAATCTTGCCCAGGACTCATTTTTTTAGAACCAACAACGGTTACCAGTACTTGCGTGTCATCCATACTTGCCAGTACTGCACCATGTGCTTGTCTGGCAATACGGCCTGTTTCTAATGTAATTGTGTGCTTGCCCATGACAAAGCTTTTTGTTTTGATATTCATGTCCATGAAAACCTCCAAAGAAAAATTAAGAAGAAGTTTATGCTTTGAATCCAATAAGCTTTATTTGAAATATATTCTAAGTAGTGAAATAAACAAATTTTTCCTTTGCCTAATAGTGAACATATTTTAGATAAAACTTAAACTTAGATTAAACCATAAAATGAGGTCATTATACCCACGACAAAATGTGGCATAATTTAATATTGAACTATTTACTAGTGTTTTTGAATTGAATTATTTTTTATATAACCAAACCCTGAATTTTCTCTTACGAGATGGTGTGAATGAAAAAAATAACATTGATATTTGAGGGGGTGTTGGTGCAAGTACTTAAAAATCAAGCAAAAGTGCTACTAAAAGAGGTGTTAATACAACAACTCAATGAAATTAAACAACTACCAATAGAGTAGAACACGCGAACGCAGATTATCAACATTCAGAGTCGCTTTAGGTATCAATAATGACTTTTTCACGAAGGCAATTTTTATTAAATTTAGCTCGCTCGGCAAAACCAGTACTGCACTCGTTGCTACAGGTCTTGTTAGTTATTCTTTACCAGCAACAGTCATACGTCCATCAGGTTGCTTTGGCTGAGGATGAATTTAATACAGCTTGCATTCGTTGTGGTTTGTGCGTTAATGACTATCCTTATCCTACGTTAAGTTTGGCAATATTAAAAGACAATGTCGCCTTGGCACGCCTTTTTTACTACTAGAAAAGTCGCTTGTGAAATGTATGAGGATATTCTTTGTGTGGTTGCTTGTCCAACAGACGCATTAAGTAAGCAGTTAACCAGTATTAATGACGCCCAAATGAGATTGGCTAGAATTGTAGACACTCAATGATCGTATTGCTTATCAAGGCTTGCCGTTGCGAGGTGTGCTTTAATGTTTATCCTGCCCAAAGTAAGGCCATCACTATTGAGATAAAACACAATGGACGCAGTGGCAAATATGCATTGTTTATGTCCAGTTGTGCACTTATGATAGCTGCACCGGTTATGACAAGTGTGAACAAGCTTGTATCATGGAAGAGGCTGTTATTAAAGTCTTACCAGTCAAACTTGTAATGGGTAACGCCAAGAACATTATAACTTGTCCAAAGGTAAAGAGTATGATTACAACGGCAAAGGCTTGTTTGATATTGATGATTAAGCGTATTTTCAAAAAATCATGAAACAACCCAATATTTGTAAAAAATAGGTCTAGATGCACGAGCCCTCCAAAGACTGATTTGGGGCTAACAAATATCTGATATTGTGCCGTTCTAGTCAAATTGGCATTTTGTTGTTATTTTTACTAGGTCCTTGGTTTGATGTCTGGATTGTTAAGGGTAATTTAAGTTCAAGTTTAACGCTAAATGTTGTGCCATTAACCGACCCTTATGTGTTTTACAATCCTTATTTGTAGGTCATTCACTTGCACCCAATAGGTGCGCTGATTGTGTTATTGTTTTACAGCATTATTGATGCTTAAGAATGCTTGGTGTTCTCGTTTATGTCCAGTTGATGCATTTTATAGTTTGCTTGGCAGAAGATCATTATTACGCGTTAATGCATTGGCAAGAGAAAATTGTACAGATTGTTTGGAGCATTTTGCGGTTTGTCCAGAGTCACAAGTGATTAAGCCTGGGCAATACAAGCAGTATTATATTAAATGGTCATTGTACTAATTGTGGTCGCTGTATTAATATTTGTGAACCTAATGTTTTTGGTTTTACCAGTCGCTTTAAAAACACCATTAAATAAAACATAAAAACAATCTATGTTAATGAAAGTTGATTGCTAATGATTTAAAGCTGCTATCGTCTTTAATTAATATTGGTATTTTTTGAGGAGAGTAAATAAATGAGCATTATAAGGAGAACGTTTATAAAAAATAGCGCAATAACACAGCCACTGCCACAACTGCTGGGGTGACAATACCGGACATTACACTTGCCAACGTAAGTAAAGATGAGGTGAGATGGGAGAAAACCTCTTGTCGTTGTTCAGTTTTGCTTCACAAGGTGACCTTAATGCGCCAGTTAATAAAGGTCTTAATTGCACAACCAAGGGTTATTTTCTTTTAAAAATTATGTACGGTAAGGAGCGTTTAACCCAGCTACTACTCAGAAAAACAAATGGTAAGTATTAAAAACGGCCAATTTGAAGCCGTATCATGAGATGAGACTTTTGACATTATGGCAGATAAATTTAAAGCTGCCATTAAGCAATCCAACAAAGAAAATGATTAACAGGCCAGTCTTCTGCTTGTGGAACAGCAAGAGAAGTGGGTACTTTTGTACATCGTTCGCTTACAGATTATGTCGTTATGAAAAAATCATATAGGTTAGTTTGCTGGAAAGATATGGAAATTATCCGCAGAAATCATTTCTGGTAAAAAAGGCTACCATGCTATTTTGCAAAGCAGAATGCTTAAAGATGGCAAGTTAAATGCGTATTGGGTGATGTGTAATAATAACATGCAAGCAAGTCCAAATATCAATGACGAAATACTACCTGGTTGGCGCAATCCAGCTAATTTTATTGTGGTGTCAGCTCCCTATCATACTGTTTCAACACAAGCGGCTGATTTAATTTTATCTACGGCAATGTGGGTAGAAAAAAAGTGCTTATGGTAATGTTGAAAGGCGCACTCAATTTTAACGTCAACAAGTAGATGCACCGGGTGAGGCATAATCAGATTTATGGCAACTGATTGAATTTTCAAAACGCTTTAAAATAGATGAAGTTTGGAGTAAAGAAGTATTAACAAAAAACCCAAAATACAAAGGTAAAACTTTATATGGAGTGCTGTATGCCAACAATCAGGTGGATAAATTTTCTAAAAAAGACATTAGCGACAGTCAGGAAAACACTTATAAAAATCAAGAAATGAATGACTTTGGTTTTTATATCCAAAAAGGACTGTTTGAGGAGTGTCGTTGTTTTCAATTTAGAAGGTCCAAAGCAATGGTAGAACAAGTATTAAATCTACGCTATTTGTGATTGGATTAGCAGTAGGAACACAGGTAATGGCCATGCCAAATGCGCAAATGTTAAGCTACACTTGTGCAGGTTGTTATGGTGCTAATGGTGCGAGTAATGGCCCTCTAATTCCCTCTTTAGTAGATTTATCAAAAGATTATTTGGTTGAAGCGATGCAGGCTTATAAAAAATGATGAAAGAAGCTCAACCATTATGAATCGAATCGATAAAGGTTATAATGATAAAGAGTTTGAATTAATGGGTGAATTTTTCATCGAGCAAGAAATGCATAGTATTGGCAAGCAGAATTATGATAATACAAAGACAAAAGTGGGTAAAAAGTTGCACAAAAAGTATTGTCTAGTTGTCATTCAGAAGGTGGCACAATCACTGATGATGAGGCTGGATTATTAGCTGGAAATGCAGCACTTTTATGAAATATTCTTTGGTAGATTTTCATGATGATTCACGCGAGATGAAGAAAAAAAATCAAAAAAAATGCTAAGAAGAGATGCTAAAACGTTTGACAAATTAGTGAACTATTATAGCAAAGGAGAATGATAATGAGCAATAAACACAACAGAAGAAATTTCTTAAAAATAGTAGGTGCAAGTGGTGTTGCTACAACAGCTGCTTTATACACCCCGTTTGCTATTGGTGGCGCTTCAAAGAAAGTCGTTATTATTGGTGGTGGCATGGGTGGTGCAACGGCTGCTAAATATATGCGTATGATGGATAAGTCTATTAAAGTTACTTTAATTACAGCAAATAAAAATTACTATACTGGTTTTGCTAGTAATGAAGTGGTGAGTGGTGAAAGACACATGACCTCAATTACTTTTAGCTATAGTGGCTTGCGCAAGCATGGCGTTCAAGTAGTGGTTGATACAGCCACCTCTATTGATGAAAATAAAAGAGGTGTTAGAACGGTAAATGGAAAGAAGTTTGCCTATGATCGTTTAATTGTCTCTCCAGGTATTGATTTTAGATGGGAAGCTATTGATGGCTATAACGCTCAAATGGCTAATACTAGGATTCCACACGCTTGGATAGCTGGCTCACAAACAGAGATGTTGCATAACCAACTACATTCTATGAGAGATGGCGGTACCGTTATTATTGCAGCACCACCTAATCCTTTTCGTTGTCCTCCAGGTCCTTATGAGCGTGCTGCACAGATAGCGCATTATTTAAAGCACAACAAGCCCAAGTCTAAAATTCTAATTCTAGATTCTAAGGATAAATTTTCTAAGTTCGGTTTGTTTACAGGTGGTTGGAAAAGACATTATGGCTATGGCACTGATAACAGTATAATTGAATGGATTCCTGCTTACAAAGGTGGTGCGGTTGAAGCGGTTGATGTGGCTAATATGAGTGTTTCAGGTGAATTTGATGAGTTTAAAGGCGATGTTATTAATATTATTCCAGCGCAAAAGGCAGGAAAGATTGCTTTTACTGCTGGATTAACTAACAGTAGTGGCTGGTGCCCAGTTCAAGGTAATACGTTTGAGTCGACTATTCATAAAAATATTCACGTGATTGGCGATGCATCAATTGCTAGCCCTATGCCTAAATCGGGCTATGCTGCCAATTCAGAGGCAAAAATATGTGCAGCAGCAATAGTGGCATTACTAAGTGGTAATAAAATACCAGATTCTTCTTATGTCAACACTTGTTATAGTGTTATTGCACCAGGAGATGGTATTTCTGTAGCAATGGTGTACAAGTATCAAAATGGTAAAATTGTTAAAGTTAAAGACTCAGATGATTTGATACCAGTTGAGTTTAATCTTAAGCTTCGAGAGCGAGAAGTAGAATATGGACATACTTGGTTTAATAATATTACTAACGATGCGTTTAGTTAATTAGTTTTTGCTTTAGCTTGATTACAAAGAAAAGTATATTTTTACTGTAATTAGATTGAGGCTTTATGTCTTTCCCTTCCTCGGGCGCTTTTTATACTATAGTTCCGCCTGTAATAAACAGGATTATTGATAAAAGGATATGATAACTAAACTTTTAAAAGATACCAGTTGCTCTAGTTATACAGTTAGATCACGTGCTTTGTTTGGCTCAGTTGATGAGAAAAATGTTCGTCTCACCCAAAAATATCGTGATAAGCATTGTTATTTCTCAGCAGGTGAAGTTTTACATCGAGAATAAAATAGAATTGATTACGCTTTTACTTTATATTCTAGCTGCTCTCAACGTTTGCTTAATTTAGGACAAAAAAGCACCATAGAAGGGTTGGCTTATTTGATTATGGAGTTATATTCGCGTATTAGAGTACAATCTCCTAAGGAGTTTAACTTCACTTTTTTCCGCTCAATCAAGCTGATATGGGCGATACTTTAGGGCTAACCAAAATGCACATTAATAGAATTATTGCAACTTTTAAAGATGAAGGTTTAATCAGTTGCGGGCATAGAAAACTTAAGATAATTAATGAAGAACGACTTTCTGAAATTGGGCAATTTGACATTGGTTTAATTAAAGATCCTTTTCACCATTTTAGTTAATTATTTTGTGGCTTTTAGAATCTCCTTAATACAAAGCATCTTGTATAATATCTTCCAAAACATCCTCTACTGCTTTTAAAGCATGAATTGATTTTTGATTATTTTTATCAGCCAATTGGCTTAGGCGTAAGTAACTCACGTGCACCTGATTAGGTTCGCTATTTAGTTGAAAAATAGCAATTGAAAAAGGGCAAAGTAGAATGTTATTAGGATCAGCAGCAGTGGTTTCTGCCGACAAAGAAGCGCTACAAAACTCAATAACTACACCATGCCTGTAAAGTGTTTTTCTAGTATTGAAGGAGTTTCTTAATGGATTCGGCATTGCAAATCTCATCATGCTTATTGCTTGTTGTGCCAAATCTTTACTAATTCGGTTAAGCATAGTAGCAACATCAGAACGATGAGCAATCACCAGACCTTGTCCCGTGATGGCAAAAGTAATATCGTCTCTCACTTCAAAAAAATCATTTTCCACAATGTGTTCAACAAAGATATTAGCACTTATTGTGCCTGACAATAGGATAAATAATACAAATATAAGGTATTTTTTAATCATTGTTAACTTGTTAAATTTTTAGTTTAATTTTATAGTGCTTAATTTAATAAAATTCTTACCAATTATAAACATACGGGGGAGATAAATGTCTGATTCATAAATGACACAAGATCAAATATTACACGCTAAACCTAGTGGAACTTATGCACTATTGTTAGCTTATGCAGTATTCTTTATTGCTGGCTGGCTGGCTTTTCTTTTATTTACTTTTTTAAGTCGTGGATCTATTAATTAGGAGTTTGTTATGCATATAGATAACACAGAAAAAAATGGATTTATCTCTCGGTGGTATGACCATTGGCATTGTTGCTTTATTAACATTTTCAGCAGTTAGCTTCAATATTTATCCACCAAGTAACGTAGAAAAAATTGATTCTAAGCCTCTGCATTTAGGCGGGGAATTTAGTGAGGATAATTTAGGGTTAAACAAAATGCAGATGGTAGCAGCAAGATATGGGTTTTATCCACAACGTATTGAAGTGCCAGTGAATATCACCTTCACTAAAGCAGGTGAATATCCACTATTTTGCAATGAATTTTGTGGTTTGGACCATGACTATATGTGGTCAAAACTGATCATAAGTGAAGCGGAGAAACAATAATGGAAAAGTAATGGGTTATAAAAATGGAGATAAATTAAGTCTTAGCAATTATTGGGTCGGTTTGTTGGCTTTTACTGTTGTTTCTATCTTGGGCGTTTACCAAGTATTCGAACGCGCTAATATACTTCCATAAAGTGCAAAATTGGTTTGGTTTGGTTTTTATTTAACTTTGTTTGGTGTTTTTCTGGCAGCTCATCCTTTGTTAATAGGGGAGGTCTCAGTTATGTTTACGTTCTATCCGTCGTTAGCAGCGTATCCTATTTTTTATCTCGGGTGCCTTAGTCGGTGTTATCCCTTGGAGAGTTTAGTTATGAAATTATTGACAATAGTATTAAGCAGTTTATTTGTTATGATATCTGTACAAGCATAGGTTTCATCTTATGTTGCTTTTGACAGAGAAACACGTGCAATCATTAAGGCGGGCGATGCCATTCAAGGCAAATTAAAAGCTGCTTCAATGAAGTGCGATAAATGCCATGGCGAAAACGGGTAAGATGATGATGTGGGTGTGGCAGGCCATCCTGCAACTTATATATACAAACAATTAAAAGACTTTAAAGATAAAAAGCGTGACGGTACAATGGTTAAAAAAGTTAAAAAACTGACCAATATAGATATGGCATCAAAGGCCGCATCAATTATGACAGTAACGACAGATACTGCCTAGACAGCCAAAGATTCATCGTAATATCCAGCAACAATGGACAAGCTAACTCAGAATACCCTACTGAGATTAACAACTTTAGCAAAGTTAAATACAATAGCAACCACTGGACAGTACAAACCAAATCAAGACAAAACCATTCAGTGAACCAGTTTCAACAAATTCAAAGAAACCAAGCAAATACCGCTGATATCACCAGCAACTACGTGGGAAAACTGTTTCAACAAATCAACAGCTCAATTAAAACCCAAACCAAATACTTCATCTATGCCGATAGCCAACTCATCATCATTCACACCAAAACTCACCAACCGAGGCTTTTCAGGACATGAGCATATTGATAAGATGGGACTTATTCATATGAACGGTCGGGTGTATGACCCGCAGATTGAGCATTTTCTTTCAACAGATTCACATGTACAAGCGCCTTATAATATACAAAGTTACAACAGATAGTTGTGTAAGTTGTTACTGCTGTCATTTCTACCGTATGGTAGGTAGGTTCTGCAATTTTTAATGCAGTAGGTACTATGACAAATTCAATAGGCGATGCTATTGGAGCAATTGGTGAAACACTAACCGCAATTACCCAAGGTGCACAAATAGGCTTTGCTCAAGGGGCAAGTAGTCAAATCTTAGATGGAAATTTTAAAGATGGGTTTAGGGTGAGTGTGTAGGCTCTTTGGTAGGCGACTACACACCTAAAACAGATAATAGAATTACAGATACCATTATTACAGCAACAGCAGGGGGTGTTGCAGCAGACTAGGTGGCGGTAAGTTTGCGAATGGGACGATGAGTGTGGTAGATTTTATAAGTAGTAAATCATCTCCGTCACAAAGTTTACTTAGTTTGATTGAATCAAAAGCCTATCAAGCTTTCCCTTATGAAAAATAGTATTATTTTGAGTTACTTTAAAAAAATTCTATTAAGAGGAAATTTGTATTATTTTATTTGATAATATATGCAGGTATATTAAGGTATTGTATATTACATAATTTTGAATATTGGCCACAAATTGTACTTTCTATTAAAAATGGAACATCTTCTGGATGGATTCTAGAAAGACTATCTCATAACCCTTTGCTACTTATTCTGTATCTGATTTGTATAATTGGTACTCTATATAATTTTAGCTGGTCAAATAACAATTATAACTTTATTATTATCAATTAATATTGATGCTCAAAATTTTGCTTGGGATTTTTTCCAATAATATTGAACCATCTATAAATACTCTTATTGTTTCTTATGTGTTATTTACATTAAGGTTGACTTTTAATAAGTTCAATTTGAATAATTGTTCAAATAATTGTGCATTTTTATTGAAATTTTCTGTTTGAATATCAAGCTAGAAATTTTGTAATATTTGACTATCTAGGATATCAAGTTTGGTGACAAATTTGACGAATTCATGAGTATTTATGTTAAGAATTTTAGAAATATTAGCAAGAAAGCCTGATGATTATTGATGATAGTTTGGTGCTTCTTTTGTAATAGATACATCGTGAACATGGGATTCAACCATACCTGCTGAGGTGACTTGTACAAATTGTGCGTTTGTGCGCATTTTTTCTAACGTATCACAACCAGTGTAGCCCATAGAAGATCTAACACCACCAACCATTTGGTGAATGATAGGGCGCATAGAACCTTTAAATGGAACGCGACCTTCAACGCCTTCTGGTACTAATTTGTCAGCCTTAGGGTCTGATTGGAAATAGCGATCAGATGAGCCATGTGCTTGATTCATTGCGCCTAATGAGCCCATGCCACGGTAGGATTTGTAAGAACGACCTTGATAAAGTTCGACCTCGCCTGGAGATTCTTCAGTGCCCGCTAACATTGAGCCTAGCATAACGCAGTATGCGCCAGCAGCGAATGCTTTGGCAATATCGCCAGAATAGCGAATGCCACCATCGGCAATAATTGGTATGCCCGTGCCTTTGAGTGCATCTGCTATTTCTGAAATAGCACTGATTTGTGGCACACCTACACCAGCAACAATGCGAGTAGTACAAATACTACCTGGACCAATACCCACTTTTACACAGTCTGCACCTGCTTTGACTAAGTCTAGTGCCGCCGCACCTGTGGCGATATTGCCGGCAATAATAGTCAAGTTTGGGTGTTTTCTTTTGGTTTTTGCAACTCTATTAAGCACGCCTTGAGAGTGTCCATGAGCAGTGTCAATAGCAATAACGTCCACATCCGCCTCAACAAGTGCATCAATACGCTTGCTTGTACCAATAGCAACACCAACAGCAGCACCTACGCGCAAACGTTCTTCTGAGTCTTTGCAGGCATTGGGAAAGTCTGTTGATTTTTGAATGTCGCTGACATTAATCATGCCTTTAAGCTTAAAGGTATCATCGGTTATGACAACGCGCTCAATGCGGTGTTTTTGTAATAACGACCTTACCTCGCTCATGTCTGTGCCTTCTTGAACGGTAATTAATTTGTTTTGGGGGGTCATGACGTTTTCAACCAATTCATCCAAACGGGTTTCGAATCTTACATCCCTACCTGTCACTAGGCCGACAATAATATTACCTTCAAGCACAGGCAAGGCAGAAATATTGTGTTGCTGTTGCATTTTAAAGACCTCAGCAATAGTTGCCTTTGATGAGATGGTGATCGGTTCTCTAATAATGCCTGATTCAAAACGTTTGACGCGACGCACTTCATTGGCTTGGTCTGCTATTGACATATTTTTATGAATAATGCCAATACCGCCTTCTTGGGCAATGGCAATAGCCAGTCTGGACTCGGTGACGGTGTCCATTGCTGCTGAAAGAATGGGGGTATTAAGTGTGATATTTTTAGTTAATTGCGTTGTTAGGCTCACTTCTTTTGGCATGGTTTTTGAGTGTGCGGGGACTAGTAATACATCATCAAATGTGTATGCGGTTTTTAGTAAATTCATTAATATCTCCTGCGGTTAACAAAGTTTGGAAAAATGAAACCTATCATCATGCCAAAAAATAACACCAAGCCACCTACAATGAACCAATTGCGAGAACTGGACTCTTGTGTGGCGGTGCTGTTGTTTTCTAACAATTGAATCTCAGTTTTTAGTTGTAATACTTGTGTGGCAAGCCTTTCGTTAGAATGTTCAAGTTTTAGTGCATCTTGATAAATTTGCTCAATGTGTTGCTTTTCAGCTTGAGATTTGCTAACTTGCATAGAAAGCCCAGTATTTTTACTTTTTAGTGTTTTAACTTGTTTCTCAAGTTCTGTGTTTCTTTTACTTTGCTTGGTGGTTAGTAATTGGTTAGCGTTGTGGCTTTGTCTAAGTTTTTCTAGTTGTACTCTTGCGGATGGATTGTTGGATAAGTATCTTGAAATGACCCAACCTGTTGAGTTTTTATACTTAACTTGAGTCCAACCATCTTCAGTAGCTTGCAGGATGGAGAGTTTTGAGCCAGAAGATAAAGAGCGCACTATATTGTTACCAAATGTTTTGTCTTCGCGCATTGGAATGTCCACTTGGTCAGTGATGTAGACAAACAACCTGGCGTTAGCAAGTGTGCCAAGTAGTATGAGTATTAATAATAAATGTTTAATCAAATTCATAAGCTGGATATTTTTTTAAGTTGATTGTTGAAATTATTAATAGTAGATAGTGTTACAGCCAGTCTTTTTTTTTCTATATTGATGATTGTTTCAGGAGCACCTTTTATAAAATTTTCATTGTTTAATTTACCCTCAAACTGACTTTTTTTCTTTTCTAATTTTTCAATTTCTTTATTAAGACGCGCGATTTCTTTATCTTTATCAATTAAACCAGCTAATGGAATGAAAATTTTCATATCTTTAACCAAAGCAGTGGCTGATTTTGGCGCTTGTTTGGCAGTGGTTAGTTTGTCAATACTTTCCATTTTTGCCAGTGAATTTAGAATGCTCATGTTGTTAGCCAGATATTGCTCATCCGTAGCGTTAAAGTTTTGCACAAAACAAAGTAGTGGTTTTAAAGGTGGAATGTTCATTTCACCACGAATTTGGCGAACGCCTAAAATAAAAGTTTGTAGCCATTTAATTTCTGCCTCGGCTTTGGTAGATATTAAATTCTTAATTACTTTCGGATAAGGTTGAGTCATTAAACTCGTGCTATTACGGCTTGTAATGGCATTGCATTGCTCAAAGATTTCCTCAGTGATAAATGGAATGATAGGGTGTAGCAGGGTTACTATTTCGTTTAATACTTTGATTAAAGTGATTTGTGTGCCTGCTTTGGTCGTATCATTTTGTAATAACGACTTAGACAATTCAAGATACCAATCGCAATAGTCGTGCCAAACAAACTCATATAGGGTTTGGCTCATTAAGTCAAGGCGATAATCATTTAAATGTTTTTCAATGTTAATTTTGGTGTTTTGTAAGCGAGATAAAATCCATTCGTCAGCGGTTGATAATTGTGCGTTAGTATCAATGGTTTCCTCTTCAAACTTCATCAACACGAAGCGTGAAGCATTCCAAAGTTTGTTGCAAAAATTACGATAGCCCTCAACTCGCTTTAAATCAAACTTAATATCACGACCAAAAGAAGCTAAAGCAGCAAAAGTAAAGCGTAGCGCATCAGTGCCAAAGGCGGGAACGCCATCAGCAAACTCTTTTTTGGTTTGCTTTTTGATTTTTTCTGCCATTTTGGGCTGCATTAACCCCTGCGTGCGTTTTTTGAGTAAATCTTGCAAAGTAATGCCATCAATTAAATCAATTGGGTCAAGCACATTACCTTTGGATTTGGACATTTTTTTCCCTTCTCCGTCTTTGATTAAGCCAGTGATATAAATGTCTTTGAAGGGTGCTTTACCTGTAAATTTAAGCCCAAACATAATCATGCGAGCTACCCAAAAAAAGATAATATCAAAGCCAGTAATCAACACATCAGTTGGATAAAAACGTGATAAATCAGGTGTTTTTTCAGGCCATCCTAGTGTTGAAAATGGCCATAAGGCGGAGGAAAACCAAGTATCAAGCACATCTTTATCTTGAGTGAGTGTTATACCTTCTCCTGCTTGTTTTTGCGCTTGTTCAAGTGAGTTTGCAACAAAGATATTACCCTTTTCGTCATACCACGCAGGAATGCGATGCCCCCACCAAATTTGGCGAGAGATGCACCAATCTTGAATGTTGCTCATCCAGTTAAAATAAGTTTTATTCCAGTTTTCAGGAATAAAACGAATGTCTCCACTTTTAACCGCATCAATGGCAGGCTGGGCCAACGGTTTGATTTTAACAAACCATTGGTCGGTTAAATAAGGCTCAATAACCGCATTTGTTCTATCACCACGCGGTATCATTAATTTATGTGGCTCAATTTTCTCTAATAAATTCTGATTATCTAAATCTTGAATGATTTGCTTGCGTGCTTTAAATCTATCCATACCTATGTAGGCACTATCAACCACGTCATTAATTTTAGCATCATCAGTTAAGATATTAATAATATCTAAATGATGGCGTAACCCCATTTCATAGTCGTTAAAGTCATGGGCAGGGGTGATTTTAACGCAGCCTGTACCAAATGCCATATCGACATAATCGTCTGTAATGATTGGAATTTTTCGATTGCTTAGGGGCAGGTCAATGGTTTTACCAATCAGATGTGTGTAACGCTTATCATCAGGATGAACAGCAACGGCACTATCGCCTAGCATGGTTTCAGGGCGTGTGGTTGCAACAATCATTACCTTATTAGTATTAGTAATAGGATAACGTATCTGCCAAAGTGAGCCTTGTTCTTCGGTGCTAATGACTTCAAGGTCAGATACAGCAGTGTGTAATATTGGATCCCAATTGACCAAACGCTTACCACGATAAATCAACCCTTCTTCAAAGAGTTGGATGAATACTTTTTTAACAGCATTAGACAAGCCTTTATCCATGGTAAATCGCTCTTTTTTCCAATCAACTGACGAGCCAAGCCTACGCATTTGTGAAGTGATTGTGCCACCAGATTGTGCTTTCCAATCCCAAATCTTGTCAATAAATTTATCCCGACCAAGTTTATGACGAGTCATCTTTTGTACTGCTAATTGACGCTCAACCACCATTTGTGTGGCAATGCCTGCATGGTCTGTACCTGGTTGCCAAAGGGTTTGCTCGCCATTTGCGCGATGATAGCGTGTTAATATGTCCATAATCGTATGTTGGAAAGCATGCCCCATGTGTAGCGAGCCTGTAACGTTTGGGGGTGGTAGCATAATGCAATATGCATTTTTGCTAGTGGTGTTTGAATCAGATGAGAATAGATTTTTATCTTCCCAAAGTGAGCGAAATTTTGCTTCAATTTGTTCGGGATTGTAAGTTTTTTCCATTAAAGTAACGAGATGGATTAAACTTCGTCATTATACTATATCATCAAAATTAAATCGGTTAATAAAGCTCGGTTTGTGTATTTACTTCATTGTGCCAAGAACTCGCTTTATTGTGGTGTTAGCAATGATATTAGCAGACGTATCAGACAACATAATGGTGAGATAAAAGATGAGGTAAATATACACACATGCACACGCGCCTATATGAGTTGATTCATCAAGAAAAAGCAGATAATGAAAGCCAACAGGGTTGTTCAAGTGATTAGGCCAAAAAATATCATCACCAAATCCACAGAAGAATTTTTATTTTTTAGATAGGCAGGGCGTGAAACAAAGATTACGGGTAGATAAAATTACTATAAAAGAGTGATTTTAAAAACAAGGCCACAGTGTTAATTATTTTTTTGAAATAAGAAATAATTAAAATCTTTCGTATTGCCATTTGGGCGAGGGTGAATTTCAGAAGTGGTTTTTATTAACTTAAAGTTGTTGCCTAATAGTTGTATGATTTTTTTTACATCATATTGAACAATATTAAGCTCTGAACACAACTTTGGGACCACGTGGATAGTAAGAAATAACCGTCTTCTTTAACTTGACTGGTTAGCTTTTCAATATAATTTCGGTCTTTTTCATCTGTTAAAAAGTGAAATACAGCGAGATCATGCCAAAGAGAAAATTAATGATTAGATTTAAACTCTAATATATTTTCATGGTAAAAATAAACTTTTTCATCGTGGTCTTTAAGTCGCTTTTAAATGGCGCTTAAGGCGCTACTTGAAAGTTCTAGTAATGATAAATTGTATAACCCTTGTCAATCAAATTATCAGTCAGAACGATACACCACAATCTATATCAATGATGGTATTATTCTTACTTGTAAATTCTAGAATCCAATCAAGCGAAATGCTTGACTGAGCTTGATGCCAGCTTACTTGAGCGTGTTCTTGATTTTGATAAATACCATTCCAATGAGTGGATGTATCTGTCATTAATTTGGTGTTTATAATGAGTGAGTGATTTAGAAAAATCTATTAATTTTTACATAAAAAGTGTTAGATATGAGATATAAAGATATTTTAATCGTACTTCTTACGACCTAATAGTGCGTGAGCAATGGTATTGATATCAGTGTATTCTAATTCACCACCAATTGGGATGCCATGAGCGATTCGGGTAATTTGAATGTCAAATTGTTTAGCCATACTGGCAATATAGTGAGCAGTTACTTCGCCTTCTACTGTGGCATTGGTTGCTAGAATAATTTCTTTTATATTTTGGTTGGTTAGTTTTTGTTCTAGTTCATCTAAGCCTAATTCAGATGCACCAATACCATCAATAGGGGATAGGTAACCGCTAAGGACAAAATATTTACCTTTATAAACCCCACTTTGTTCAATGGCATGTATATTAGTTGGTGTCTCTACAACGCATAATTGTGAAGCATCACGCACTTCACTAGCACAAATATGACATAAGGTTTTTTCACTTAATGTTCGGCATGAGGTACAGTGTTTGACGTGCTCCATAACATCAACTAACGCTTTGGCAAGGCTCATACCACCTTCACGATTGCGTTCTAATAGATGATAAACAAAGCGTTGTGCGGTTTTATTGCCCACGCCAGGCAATGCACAGAAGGCTTTGTTGAGTGATTCAATCATTAGAAAGGCAAGAAGTTCTTCATGCCACTGGGCAGATTCATACCGCCTGTGGCAGTTTTCATTTTGGCAGATGAGACGTCAGAGATTTGTCTAACAGCACCGTTCATTGCTCTAAGGATTAAATCTTCAAGTAGTTCTTTATCATTCATCACTTCATCAAGGATTTTAATATCACTTACTATGTGTTCACTATTTAAGGTGATTTCAACGCAGTTACCAGCAGCTTTTCCAGTGGCGGATAGATTTTTTATTTCTGCTTGTGCTTTTTTCATATTATCTTGCATTTGCTGGGCTTTTTTCATCATTCCAGCCATTCCGCCTTTAAACATGGTTAATCTCCTTAATTGAGTTAATATTAATTTTTGTATCGAATGTTTTTTCTAGTTTTTGCACACCTTTATCATTTAAGAATTCTGCTTGTATTTTTTTCATTTTTTCATTATGTGTTTGAGTTTGTTTTTGTGCCAATGTTTGGACATTGGGTTTGCCAAGGTTGATTACCAAATTTAATGTTGAAAATTTTTCTCTAAGTGTTGTTAACATACTTTTTTGTACATGGTCATTTAGTAAACTAGCAAATTGATTGTCCAGCGTTAGTGTTAACGTTGTGCTACTAACATCGTCAAACAGTGTGTTTTTTACCAACATTTGCGCACCGCCTTTAAATTTTAGCGCTTGGGCAAGTGTTTCCCATTGTTGTTGATTGTGAATATCAAGAGTAGTGGGTTCTACAATGCTTAGTATTTCTTCTGCTTTTGGTTGTAGTTTTTCCTTAATTGGTGCTGGTGTTTTAACTTCAGGGTTGATTCTTAGCGTTTTTTTTTCTGTGTTGAGTTGAGCATCACTGCGAAATGCCAACATTCTAAGTAGTGTCATCTCAAACCCAATTTGCTTGCTAGGGGCTAGTGCCATGTCTTTAGAGCCGTTGATTGACATTTGATAAAAAATTTGTAAATCAAAGTTTGATATTTGTGTGCTAAGGTTTTGAACGGTCTTGTTAGTTTCAATATCAACAATTTGTGCAATAGATATTTTATGAAATAATGAACTTAAATCTTTAAGTGCATTGGTAAGATTTTCGCTACGATGAGACAAATCTTTAATAAAATCAATCACCGCTTTAGCATCTTGGTTAAATAAATGTGTTGCTAGTTTAATAATATCGTTATGATGTACCAAACCCAACATGGCTTTAATGTCAGCATTGGTTACCGTACCTTTACCATAAGAGATTGATTGATCAAGCAAACTCAGTGCATCGCGCATTGAGCCATTGCTAAAATCAGCAATTTGACCAAGGGCTGATTCTTCATAGCTTAACGCTTCGGCATCCATGATAAATTTTAGTTGGCCTAGAATTTCATCATGGGTTAGTTGTTGTAATGTGAATTGCAAGCAACGCGATAAAACAGTTACGGGTAGTTTTTGTGGATCTGTAGTTGCTAATAAGAATTTAACGTGTTCTGGCGGCTCTTCAAGGATTTTTAAAAGGGCATTAAAACTGCTTTTGGACAGCATATGCACCTCATCGATAAGATAAATCTTATAACGATTTTTGCTTGGCATATATTGCGCATTTTCTAAAATATTGCGCATGTTATCAACCCCTGTGTGTGAGGCAGCGTCAAGCTCAATTAAATCAATTGATTGGGCTTTGTCAATTTCAATACAAGTAGGGCATTTGCCACATGGGGTTGAACTAATGCCTTGTTCACAGTTAATAGATTTGGCAAAGATTCTGGCAATTGTGGTTTTACCAACACCATGTGTGCCTGTGAATAAAAAACCGTGATGCAAATTATTAGCATCAAGTACATTGATTAGGGTTTTTTTAGTGTGCGTTTGACCTACCAATTCAGCAAAAGAATGCGGGCGATATTTTCTAGCTAAAACTTGATAGTGTTCACTCATCAAAAATAAGACTGATTATATTAAAAGTGATAGCACCAAGAATATCATCCAACACAAAAAAAAATTATTACCGTTGCTTCCTTCCAGATCTGGCGGGGTTCATAACCATTTATTGTTGGTACACCCTTGATACTATCAGAAGCTATTTTACATTTAGTCTGATTTATTTGTTGGCTAATTCTAAACGTTCTGGTGTGCCTATATCTTGCCAGTAACCAGCATAGTGTTCTGCACTAATTTGATTTTTAGCGATGGTTGCTTTTAGTACCTTTGAGAGTGCTAATTTTTCCTCGAATAAATAAGGTTTAAACAGATCAGGGTGATAAACACCGATACCAGAAAAGGTGTAAGTTTTTTTGTTTGTTAGGGTTAATTGAGTATCGTTTAATGAAAAATCACCTGCTAGATTGTGTTTAGGGTTGTCAATTAGTACAAGATGAGCCAGTGAGTTTGTTGGGAGTGTTAGGTTCGATAAGTCATAATCACAAAACACATCACTATTAATGATAACAAAAGGCTTGATGCCTAATAAGGGCAATGCTCTCATAATACCGCCCGCAGTTTCTAGTGCGCCTTTTGACTCATTGCTGTAGTGAATATTGACACCAAATCTTGAGCCATTGCCAAGATAGGACTTAATTTGCCCGCCTAAATATGAAATGTTAATGACTATTTTTCTGACGCCAGCATTTTTTAAGGCATTAATTGAATGTTCAATGAGTGTTAAACCCTGAACCTTGATTAAGGGTTTTGGTGTATTTTTGGTCAAGGGCATCATACGTTTGCCTCGGCCTGCTGCTAAAATCATACCAAACATAAGACCTCTTTAAGGGGTGCAAATTCTGGGTATTTATTGGCTGTTTGTTGTGCATACTTTTTAACCAATGGTAAGTCATTTAAGTACTGGTGTTTGTTGTCTCTAATTGACAGACGTTTAAAGATGCCTAATATTTTCAAATGACGTTGCAATCCCATCAATTCAAACTGTTTTTCAAATTTAGAAAATTCAGTATCAATATTGGCTTGGTCGTAGTAGTATTGTAAAAGTGTTTGTAATTCAAAGGGTTTCAATTCAAAGTAAGCATCTTTAAGCAGTGAACATAAATCATAAGTATTTGAGCCAATGAGTGTATCTTGAAAATCAATCACAGCTAAATCATTATTTTTTAGCGTCATTAAGTTACGACAATGATAATCACGATGCACAAACACTTGTTTTGAATTAAGTGCATTGTCAGACAACAGCCCAAAAATAGCTTGTAAATTTTGAAGATGGATATTGGATAGCGTTTTAGGAAGGTACCAATCTATCAGTAGTTGCATTTCAGTGTTGAGCAGTTGTTTGTCGTATTTTTTAAGTGCTAGGTTTTGGGTGTTAATGATTTGTATTTTGATGAGTTCGTCAATGGCTATTTTGTATAAATCAAGATTAAAATTCCCATTTAAGGCTTGTAAAAAAGTAGTTGAGCCTAAATCCTCCAACAGTAAAAAACCTTGTTCTAAATCTGTGTTGATGATTTTTGGTGCGTGAATATTATGCTGATTAAGCAGTTTGGCAATTTTGATAAAAGATGCGGTGTTTTCCTTTGAAGGTGGTGCATCCATAGCAATAACAGTTTCTTGCTGATGTTGAACTCTAAAATAACGACGAAAACTGGCATCATCACTTGCACGTGTGAGTGCAAAATTTTGATGACCAAAGAAACTTTCAAGCCAGTTGCCTAGTTTATCTAGGCGATCATCATGCATTTTTTAAACTTTGGTAGTAGCTATAAACACAGCTCCAAGCATTGCCAATATTACCACGGTTGATTAACTTGCCATCAACTTGGGTAATGGGCATGATTTCACGTGTGGAGCTAGAAATCCACAGCTCGTCTGCGGCGTTTAATTCATCCATTGAAAATGAAACTTTTTTAATAGGGATGTGGCACGCTCTTGCGCTTTCTAGTACTAAATCGCGAGTAATGCCAGACAGGATATGAACACCAGTCGGATGGGTAAATAGTGTGCCATCTTTGATTATAAATACATTAGAAGTTGCACCTTCGGTCACTTGATTGTCTCGATAAAGAATAACCTCTTCAACGTTTTTTTCTTTTGCTTGTTGTGAATACATGACATTGGCCAAAAGAGAGATGGATTTAATGTCGCATCGATGCCAGCGAATATCTGGCTGGGTGATGGCTGAAAAGCCTGCTTTGAACGCTTGCTTGGTTTTGGTTAGTAAGGGATTGGATTCGATATAAACCGTTGGCGTTAAATTGCTAAAACTGTGTTTGCGTTTGTTGCTCACACCACGACTTATTTGTAAATAAATTGATTGCTCTTGGTTATTATAAAAGCCGAGAAGTTTGCTTAGAATATCACCCCATTCCTTTAGATTATATGGGTTTTTAATTTTGACTGAATCAAGACCTGTCTGTAAGCGCAATAGATGTGCATTAAGGCGAAATATTTTGTTGTTATAAACAGGAATCACTTCATAAACACCATCGCCAAACAAAAAACCTCTATCCATCACAGAAATATGTGCTTGGTTTTTTTCAATAAATTTGCCGTTTAAAAATACCACTAAAACCCAATAGCTTCAAGCATGCGTGAGAACAAGCCTGCTTGTTGTGCATCTTCAAGCGCAACTAATGGAATACTTACCATAGTTTTACCTTCAAACTGGATGAGTAGTTTGCCAACAACATCACCTTTATTGATAGGTGCTGACAAGGCTGTATCAAGTTGAATCACTTGGTCTGAAAGTTTGAATTGACCACGTGCTAGAGTGAAGTTGACCGCTTTTGACGTGCCTACCTTTAGTGTGTCTTTGATTGAACTGGCAATGGGTACTTCTTTTTTAATGTTTTCAATGGTTTGGGTTTCAAAAAAGCGAAAGCCGTAATCAAGAATTTTTTGTGTTTGTGAGGTCCGAGCATTCACGCTACTAGACCCTAAAATAACAGAAATTAAACGCATACCAACGCGTTTGGCACTGGTTACTAAGTTATAACCTGCTTTTTTAGTAAACCCAGTTTTTAGCCCATCTACCGTATGGTCGCTCCATAGTAATTTATTTCGATTGCGTTGTTTTATACCATGGTAAGTAAATTCTTTTTGTGAATACCACGGGTAGAATTGGGGAAAGTCTCTAATTGTTGCTGTCACTAATAGTGTTATATCAGCCGCAGTGGTGTATTGATTATCATTTGGCAAGCCAGAAGCATTTTCAAACCAAGAATTATTCATATCAAGTTGACGTGCATATTTATTCATATAAGTAGCAAATGTACCCTCAGTCCCTGCAATATGTTCAGCCAAGGCGACAGCAGAATCATTACCAGATTGAATAATCATGCCTTTAAGCAATGTTTCAAGCTTAATGGTTTTGCCCACTTCTACAAAACTTTTTGAGCCGCCTGTTTTCCACGCCTTTTTGCTGATACGCACTTCGTCTTCTAAACTGATACGACCATCGTTAATAAGTTGGAAAACAACATAGGCTGTCATTAGTTTGGTTAGACTTGCTGGTGCGCGCTTATCATGTTGTTTGCTACTTGCAATGATTTTGCCAGAATTGTAATCAGTAATACTATAAGCAGCAGCGGATATTTCTGGTGCTTTAGGGGTGATAAAAATTGCTGCTTGAGTATTTAAGGCAAGAGAGAATATAAGAATGACTAAGGGTTTGACGATTGATTGATATTGCATAAAGTATTAGTTGTTTAGTTGTTTGAATGCTTGTTTTAACTTGATTGATAGTTGGTAAGCTACCATAGCATATCTATTATCGTGATTATAACGCGTTAGCACGTAAAAATTCCAAAAAGTGAGCCAAGTTTCATTGATTTCATCTTGTGGCAGACTGATAAATGCTAATTTGGTTTTATTCTGAATGTCTTGGTAAATATCCAAACCTTTATTGCGCCAGTACTGAGTATTTTTTTTAGGTTTGTTAGTGCTTAATCTGGCGTGTTTTAAGTGACTTGATTGAAGTACAATAGGTCTTGCAAATTCACCTCCATCATGCCACTGGTGCTGATCAAAATAATTAGCAATAGAGCCGATTGCATCAATAGGATTTGAGAATAAATCAATCTTACCATCATGGTTAAAATCAACAGCGTAGTATCTATAAGAGCTGGCAATAAATTGTGGATAGCCCATTGCACCTGCATAAGAGCCTTGTATGGATAAAGGCGGAATAAGGTTTTCACGTGACATAAGCAAGAACTCTTTTAACTCTTTTTGGTAGAATTTTTTTCTTCTATAATTACCAAATGCACGTTTCGCTAGCGTTTCTAAAGTTGGATGCGTGCCCTTTTTATTGCCATAGTTAGTCTCAATACCTAAAATAGCAACTATGATTTCTGCAGGTACATGGTATTTACTTTCAGCGCGTTTAAGCGTTGCTAAGTTATCTTGCCAAAAGTTAATACCATCTTTAATACGCTGCTCAGTAATAAACAAACTTTTGTATTTATCCCAAGACATGATTTTTTCTTTTTTTCTTTTTTTCTTTTTTTGATTTTTATCTGCAAGCGTTAGTTCAATTTTTGAAAAAATAATCATCAATTCATTTTTGTTGAATTGATGATTATTTACCATTTTATTAATAAAATTATGGGTTGTTTGAAAGTTGGTTGCTGGTAAAGTTTTAGCAACAATCGAGTCAGAAAAGCAAATAAGTAAAAGTAAGAATGTGCGCATTAGTTTTGTAAGTATCTTGGTGTTTTGTGTTTGCGAATTGCCATGATAATGCCAAAGCTAGACATTAGAGTAATGAGTGATGAGCCACCATAGCTAATCAGTGGTAATGGCACACCCACCACAGGTAATAGCCCAGACACCATGCCAACATTAACAAAAATATAAGTAAAGAAGATAAGGGTTAAGCTTGCACCTAATAGTTTTGAAAAATTATCTTCTGATTGAAAAGAAATGACCAATAATCGGTAAATAATTAGTCCATATAAGGTGAATAAAAATATAACACCCATAAAGCCCAACTCTTCAGCGATCACAGCAAAGATAAAATCAGTTGCATGCTCAGGTAGGAAATTAAGTTGGGATTGGGAGCCTTGCTCTAAACCCTTGCCAACCAAACCGCCAGAGCCAATCGCAATTTTTGATTGCAAGATATGATAGCCAGAGCCTAACGGGTCAAAACTTGGGTCAATTAAAGTTAGGATACGTTTTTTTTGATAACCCATTAATAGATAGTTCCATGCAACATAAGCACCTGAGGTGATGATTGATGAAATCAGTGCAAAATTTAACCAATTATTTTTAAGAATTTGAACACGAATGCCTGAAAAAAACAACACGTAAAAACCAGAAGCGCCAATTAATAGCGACGTGCCCAAATCTGGTTGTTTGGCAATGAGTATTACAATTGAAACAATGGCAACAATGGATAAAAAAACAAGCAGTGGTTTTGGTGGTAGTGTTTTTTCACTCAGAATTGAGGCAATGGCAATAGGGACGATAACTTTCATAATTTCAGAAGGTTGAAAGCGTATAAAACCTAAATTAAGCCAGCGTTGAGCGCCACCACTACTGGAGCCAAAAATTAAAACCAAAATCAGCAAAAAGATACCAAATAGCATTAAGTAAGGAGAAAAACGCCTAAGTTGATAAGGCGGTATTTGAGCAATTACCAACATTGCACCAATTGCCAGCACAAAGTGAAGCACTTGTTTATAAATGGTTTGCATAGAGCCTGCTGAGGCTGAATAAAGCACAACAAGTCCAAATCCACTGAGTGCCATAATCAGTAAAAATAAAGGCATGTCCATCTTAAAGTAATACCAATAATGGCGTATTTGTGCAATACTTAATAATTTCATAATAACAGCAAACCAACTGATCTAGCGTCAGACAATAGCAAGTTAAAACTTCGACAAGCTGATTTATTGTTCATACTTTCAGTGCCAATACCCATTTTCCGAATGGATACTTGTTGTTTTGGATGTAAAAACTGGTGTGTTGTACCTGTGCCGATAATTAACAAATCAATATCATCTTGATTAGACAGGGGGAATAATGAAACTTTATCAATATCATCAAGATGAGCCATATCAACTTCACAACAATGATGAGAAGAAATAAAACAAGGAATTTTAAGCTGCGTGTGTGCTAAATTAACATGGTATTCTTCAACAGAAACAATACTGTTATGGCTTGCTTCTTGTTGGTTAAATTCCATGGAATTATAGCGACTATTTGGCGAATAAAAAATATATTATAACAGTGTAAGATTAATTACTTTTTTTATATTAAGAGAAAGATATGCTAAATTCAAGCAATATAGACATATATGATGCAGATTTATCCAGTGGCATTACTGCCTTTGATACTAAAAATTTCACTATGGCATATCAATTATTGGCCCCACTTGCCACAAAAAGCAATCCTGAAGCGCTGTGGCGTGTTGGAATGATGCAAATGAATGGTTTAGGCATGGTTGAAAACCAACCTTTAGGATTTGAAAACTTTCTACAAGCAGCAAGTCAAGATCATGCATTTGCTCATCACATGTTAGGTGTGGCATATATGACTGGCGAAGGTGTAGAAAAAGACATTACAAAGTCCATTGAGTGGTTTGAAAAAGGTGCTGAATTTGGCATTCCTGGTCCGATGTATACATTGGGCATGCTGTATGAAGATGGTAAAGAAGTTAAACAAGATTTAGAAAAAGCGCAATATTGGTTTGATAGGGCTGATAAAATCAACCTATAAAAATAAGAAAAATAATAATGAAATCAAGATTTGCCCCGTCCCCCACAGGCTACCTACATATCGGTGGTGCTAGAACTGCATTATTTGTTTGGGCTTGGGCTAAAAAGCAACATGGTAAATTTGTACTACGTATTGAAGATACAGATTTAGAGCGCTCAACCCAAGCATCCGTTGATGCGATTTTACAAGGCATGGATTGGCTTGGACTTGACTACGATGAAGGACCTTTTTACCAAACAGATCGTTTTGACAGGCATAAGCAAGTTGTTCAGCAACTATTAGATGAAAAAAAAGCCTATTATTGCGAATGCTCTAAAGAGCGTTTACAAATTTTGCGTGAAGATTTAACCAAACAAGGCAAAAAAGCCAAGTACGATGGTTGCTGTCGGGATAAAGGCCTAAATGTTGGCGTTGTGCGTTTTAACAACCTAGAAGAAGGGTTGGTGGTTTTTAATGATGTGATTAAGGGGAAAATTTCAATCAATAATAAAGAATTAGACGATTTAATTATTGCTCGCAGCGATGGCACACCAACTTATAATTTAACTGTGGTAGTTGATGACCATGACATGCAAATTGATTGTGTTATTCGCGGTGATGACCATATCAACAACACCCCTAAACAAATTAACCTTTATCAAGCGTTAAACTGGGATTTGCCAGAATTTGCACATTTACCTATGATTTTAGGTAGTGATGGTACGCGCCTTTCAAAACGCCACGGTGCTGTAAGCGTTATGGCTTATCGAGATGCAGGATTTTTGCCTGAAGCCTTGCTTAATTATTTAGCTCGCTTAGGTTGGTCGCATGGTGACCAAGAAATATTTTCTATGGATGAAGTTATTAAACTATTTGAATTAAAAAACATCAACAAGGCGCCTGCAAGTTTTAATCAGGAGAAGCTTTTATGGCTCAATCAAGAAACTATTAAAAATTCCAGTGTTGAGAATTTACTTAATAACCTAACTTGGCATCTTCAAAACCAAGCAATTACCGTTACAGATACACCTGATATTAAAACAATTGTTCAACACTTGCAAGGTAGGTGTAAAACCTTGGTTGGTATGGCAAGCGAAGTGAAAATGTTCTATCAAGATTTTGACATTCTTGATGAAAAACTCGCTAAAAAACACTTTAAAGATAAAGCACCACTCAAGCACTTACTTACAAAACTAAAAGCCCTAAGCACTTGGCAAGCCAACAACATTAAACAAGCTATTAAAGAGGTGTGCTTTGAACTTAACATCAGTTTTAGTAAAGTAGGTCAACCTTTTAGGCTTGCACTAAGTGGTAACGGAAATGCAGGTAGTATCGACATTGTAGCTGAGTTAATTGGCAAAGATAAAGCATTATCACGCTTAAAAATGGCAATTGATTTTTTAAAAAACAGCCGTTACTAAATAAGCACACTCCTTACCACCAATAAAACGAATAGTTGAGATGGTTATTTAAAGCCTATATCAGATTGTCAGCACACATCGCGTAGAAAGAGTCGGCTTAACTAGGATTAAAAAAGAGTATAAATGTAAAACCTATTGATTCTTAGGTCTCAGTTAGCTTGTGAGTCTTCTGCTGATTTGGATAGTAATGACGATGGTATTATTAATCAAGACGATATTAAATTTAATAATCTTAGATTATGGCAAGACACTAACCAAAATGGCATCAGCCAACAAGATGAACTTAATTTTACTAAAAGTGATGGCACTATTGGCAAAGCAAGAGAGTTGTTTGTAGATCAAAATGAATTTTATTCTAAATTTGTTACAGTATAGTGAGCATTGCAAATGCTAAATTCAATCTTAAAGGTTGGTCTATGTGCGTGATTTAGTAGGGGCGATGAGTGAGGATACCATTCTTAGTAGGGTATTTGGTTGATGATGGTGTTGATTTAGATAATCTAAATATTGCGATAACCATCATTTTGAATTAAAGCATAATGATGCTATTACGCTATTAACTAAATTTAACGAAATATATGGTACTAAATTAGCCGATTTGGATTTGATTATCATGCTTTTTTAGAATAAAATTGCATCATTATTTATAGATATGAATAATGATGCAATTGATAATTTTTTAGCTAATAACAACTTTAACAATTTTGTTTTAACGCATGAAGATACAATAACTAAAACTAAAGCCAATGTAGCAACTACATTTTCTGGCTCTAGTATAGTGACGATACAATTATTGGTGGTATTCATAATGACATCCTAAATGCTGGCAGAGGTATAATGACAAACAAAGTCACAGGCGGATACCTATATCTTTAATCTTGGCGATGGTCAGTTAGAAGTGATGGATGTGAATGGTTATGATGTGCTTAAATTTGAGAAAATATCAATATGCAAGATGTAGAGCTATACCAAGATGACACTTATATTATATTTATTTAGAGATTTTAGACACAGGCGATAAAGTAAGGTTTGAAGCCAGTGATTGTATACAGTTTAAAAAATAATCTCCTAAGTGGTTTGATATAAAAATATGGTGGATTTATCAATATTTAAAACGCAATACCAAGCACTACAAGACTCAATTAAGGCGGATTTTTTAAATAATCCGGAGGCGGTTCAAACATTTGTATTGGCTAGAAGTGAAGGGGTTGATCAATTACTTAAGGACATTTGGCAAAGTTTTAATCTTTCAAGCCAGTTATGCTTGGTGGCTGTTGGTGGTTATGGTAGGAAGGAACTACATCCGTATTCGGATATAGATTTGTTGATTTTAATTCCTAATGGTGCACATGACACTTATCATAAAAATATTGCTAGCTTTTTAACATTTTTATGGGATGTTGATTTAGAAGTAGGACATGCAACTCGGGATTTGAAAGATTGCATTAGTATGATTGATGATCTTAGTGTGGTGACTAATTTATTAGAATCTCGCGTTATCTTAGGTAAAAAGTCTTTGTTTTTTAAGATGAAGGCTGTGATTAAATCTAGTGTTTGGTCAAGCCAATCATTTTTAGCTGGAAAGCAAAAAGAGCAGCACAATCGCCACCAAAACCTCTCCAATACTGCTTATAACTTAGAGCCAAATATCAAGCAAAGTCCTGGCGGTCTTAGAGATATCCAAACAGTTGTTTGGGTAGCAAAGTGGTATTTTAATGTTAATACTTTGTTTGAACTGATCGATAAGCAATATTTAACAACCACTGAGTATGAGTTATTAAAAACATCTCAATTATTTTTATTCAAGGTTAGATTTGCACTGCATATTATCGCTAATCGGCGTGAAGACAGGCTTGCATTCCAATACCAAAAATCTGTGGCAACCATGCTGGGTTATGTTGATGGGGATTCTTTGGCGGTTGAGGCTTTCATGAAGGATTACTATCAAACTGTGACTAGGGTGTCGCGTCTTAATGATATTTTGTTGCAATTATTAGAAGATGAAATTTTAAACATGCAACATTTGAATAGCCGTTTTATGATTAGTCATGGTTATATTCATTCAATTGATACGCAAATTTTTATCCAAACATCATCTGCTTTTATTGAAATTTTTTTACTCATTGCTAAACATAATTATGTGCGCGGCATTAGTGCAAAAACGCTTAGACAAATGCAAAATAGCATTGACTTAATTGATTTTGATTATTACAAAAAGCGCGAGAATAACCGTCTATTTATTGAACTATTACAGCAAAATCAAGGGGTTAATAAGGCGTTAAAACTCATGAATCGTTATGGTATTCTAGAGCACTACATTCCTGCTTTTGGTAAGATTATAGGGCTGATGCAGTACGATTTATTTCATGCTTATACAGTGGATCAGCATACATTGTTTGTGATTCGCAATCTGAGGCGTTTTTTCGTACCTGAGTTTGCCAAGGAGTTTACACTTTGTAGTGAGATAGCACAAGGCATCCAAAAACCAGAATTACTATTATTGGCAGGGCTTTTTCATGATATCGCTAAAGGCAGGGATGGGGAGCATGCTCAGTTAGGTGCAATTGATGCGCGTGAATTTTGCCAGCACCATCAATTAAAAACAAGCGATACTGACCTAGTTTCAAAATTAGTTGAAAAACATTTACTTATGTCAGTGGTTGCGCAAAAGCAAGATATTGGTGATTTTGAAGTGATTGAGCGTTTTGCTAAGCAAGTGGGCACGGTTGAATTTTTAGAATTTTTGTATTTATTAACAAATGCTGATATTCGTGCAACAAAAGATGATTTGTGGAATAGTTGGAAAGATTCTTTACTAAAAAAATTATTTTACAATACCAAAAAACACCTAGAAAGTAGCAATAGTCAGTACCCAAGTGTAGACCAAAGAATACAAGATATTAAGCAAACTATTATTAAGGATTCTATTGCTCAGGGTTATCAAATGAGTGATGTTGAGAAGATATTATCAACTCTGCCTAAAGACTATTATTTACGTTATGAAGTTGACGATATTTTATGGCATTTGAGTTTTGCCACTAAAACAATCTTGGATAAAATTATTGTTAGCTCTAAAATTTCACAACATAATGTGGTTGATATTTTTGTGCTATGTGATGATTTTAGAGGTTTATTCTTTAAATTAATTAGTATTCTTGAAAGACTAGGTCTTGATATTGTGGATGCTAAAATCCTAACCACAAGGGATAGGAAAGTTTATAACACGATTAGTGTTTTGCAAGATGCAGTACTTGAGCATATCAATATAAATCAAGAAATCGAAAATGAATTGAATGATTTGAATGTGAGCGTAAGAACAACCCATGATATATACACGCATCGACACTTTGATCATAAAATGAAAGTCAGTTTTAGTGTGAATGAACAGTGGAACTTAACCCAATTAGAAATTAATGTGATCGACAAGCAGGGCATACTTTCTAATATTGCCTATGTTTTCTTTGAATTAGATATCTCATTAATTAATGCCAGAATTGCCACTATGGGGGAAAGGGTTGAAGATGTGTTCTTTATTAACAACGCTAAAAATCAGCCATTGAACATGGCAGAACAATCAGTGCTTAAAGAAGCTTTGGAAGAAAGATTGTAAAAAGATATTGTACGAGTTAAATGATGATATAATTTCACGCAATCAGCAGTCCTGCCTGTTTCTTTTTTTCATTTCAGATTAACATTACAAAAAATATGAACGATAAAATTAAAGTAGTGACTGACGCCTCTTTTGAAACAGATGTTGTTAACTCATCACAAGTGATATTGGTAGATTTTTGGGCTGAATGGTGTGGGCCATGCAAGGCATTAGCACCTGTATTAGATGAAATTGCTGACGAATATGATGGTAAAGTCATTATTGCCAAAGTTAATATAGACGAGAATAACCAAACACCGCCAAAGTACGGTATTCGTGGCATTCCAACGATATTATTATTTTCTGACGGTGCCGTTCAAGCAACCAAAATGGGTGCGCTTTCAAAAGCAGAACTTAGTGCGTTTATTGACGCCAATATTTAAAAAACTAAATAACTGATTGTTTTTATCTTAAATAGTCAGTTTAACAAAATCTTCTAGCGCTTTAGGCACGTATCTCTAGTTAAGTGAAAAATGCTTAACCCTTAATATGGACACATTTATGAAATTATCAGAACTTAAAAAATTTAGCCCAGAAGAGTTATTAGAATTAGCACAATCTCTAGGTGCAGAAAATATTTCTAGAGCTAAAAAGCAAACCTTAATTTTCATTATTCTTAAAGCTAAAGCGGCTAATGATGAGGAGGTGTTGGGCGATGGTGTTTTGGAAGTGTTGCAAGATGGCTATGGATTTTTAAGATCAAGTGATGATTCTTACACCTCGGGTGCAGATGATATTTATATTTCACCTAATCAGATTAGACGTTTTAATTTATCAACTGGTGATTTGGTTGCAGGAAAAATTAGAGCACCTAAAAAAGGTGAAAAGTATTTTGCTTTAATTAAAGTATTAGAAGTGAACGGCGAAGATCCAGATAATGTTAGAAACAGGGTGCCATTCGTCTCTCTAACACCTATTCATCCTAATGAAAGACTCAATTTAGAAATCGGTAATGGCGGCACTGAAGATATTACTGCCAGAGTGATTGATCTTGTTTCACCTTTTGGCAAAGGTCAAAGGGGCTTGTTAGTTGCACCACCTAAGGCAGGCAAAACCATGATTATGCAAAATATTGCCACGTCTATTTCAGTCAATCATCCAGAATGTGAACTGATTGTACTTTTGATTGATGAGCGCCCTGAAGAAGTGACAGAAATGGCTCGCACTGTTCGTGGTGAAGTGATTGCTTCAACATTTGATGAATCAGCAAAACGCCATGTACAAGTAGCTGAAATGGTGATTCAAAAAGCCAAACGACGTGCAGAACAACGCAAAGAGGTGATTATTTTACTAGATTCAATCACACGCTTGGCACGCGCTTATAATACAATTGCCCCTTCATCAGGTAAGGTATTAACAGGCGGTGTTGATGCTAATGCACTACAACGCCCCAAACGTTTTTTTGGTGCAGCTAGAAATATTGAAAATGGTGGAAGTATTACCATTATTGCCACTGCATTGATTGATACTGGTTCAAAAATGGATGAAGTTATTTATCAAGAGTTTAAAGGAACGGGCAATATGGAGCTTCATTTAGAAAAACGTTTGAGTGAAAAGCGAATTTTTCCAGCAATTAATATTAATGCTTCCGGCACGCGCCGCGAAGAGCTAATTACTGATGAAAAAGAATTACAAAAAATGTGGATTTTACGCAAAATTCTCCATCCTATGGATACCGTTGAGGCGGCTGAATTCTTAATTGATCGCTTAAAATTAACCAAAACCAATGATGAGTTTTTTGCTTCAATGTCGCAAAAGAAGTAATAAATTGATTTTAAAAAATCATTGTTTAATTATTCCGCGCACTTATCAATTGCTTTAAGTATACTCAAGGAGACTAGCACACCAATACAATTTATGAAGTTCATAGAACAGCATTTTTTCCTGAGAAATGTACTCTTTCTCACCTCTCAAGGAGGCACTGAAAAGAGCGAATTTCCTAGACTACACTGGGTTACTCTTAAAATATGAAACTTCCTTTTATAGTAGCTAGGGCGTTTAAATTACAAAATAGCATTCTGGCTAGGTATTTAATGCGCAATGTATTGGTACTTTTGAGTGCGGTATTTATTGTGATTGGTCTGGTTGTTTTTGGCAACCAATTGGTATTAGTAGTTAAAGAAAGTTTAAAAGAAGGCATACCTGTTGCAGATTTATTGCCACTGGTTGGCTTTAATATGATTAGAGATGTTGTACTAATTTTGTCCTTATCTTTGTTATTGGCTATTATTTTAAGTGTTAGCAAACTTTACAAGGATTCAGAAGCCATTGTGATGAATTCATTGGGTTTGGGTGATAAGCATTTTATGATGTTCATTCAACCGCTTGTTATTTTTATTTTTATCTTTGTTTTGCTTTTAACGACAGTTGTGGTACCTTGGTCTAAGCAACAAAAAGGCTTGATTATAGCGCGTAGTGAAAATGCATCTGAATTTTCTTTTATTAAAGAGGGTGAATTTCAAGAGTTTAAAAATGGTGATATTATTTTTTACGCATCAAAGGTCAGCGATACTGATAATGCTAAAGAGCAAAATATGGAAGAGATTTTTATTTATACATTAGTCAATAATGAGCCAGTTATAACCTTGGCAAAACAAGCTCAAAAATATACCAACTTAAACACTAATAGTGTGTATTTGCGCCTTAAAAATGGTACGCGTTATCACGGCTTTCCTTCGGATAAAAATAAAAAAATCTTAAAATTTAAATTATATGATTTGCAAATTATTGATGGTGAGGTGCAAAAAGCCATTAACACAGTTACGAAGGTAGAATCAAAATCAACGTCTGAATTGTTATTCTCTAACAAACTGACAGAAATAGCAGAGTTTCAATGGAGAACATCTCAGCCTTTGAGTATTTTAATATTATCAGTACTTGGTGTATTGCTTGGTAAAACCTCTCCGAGAAGTGGTAAAAATTTAGGCGTATTGGTTGGCGTTGTTGCATTTATTGTGTATAACAATGTTTTATTAATTGCTAAATCAGCCTTAGAACGAGGAGAGTCTTCGCCAATTGTTGGGCTGTGGTGGGTACATTTGACAATGTTGTTGCTAATTTTTATTTTTTATTCAATTAGGCATAGAAAATTTACCCAATTTGTTTGACGCTATCTAATGCTCTTTATAAAAAATTATCAGCACTTTTTTAGTTGAGTTATTTTTTATAAAGAGCATTAGACCTTTTGAAGTGTAAAATAGCCATGTTTTTTAAAGGAAAAAGTTTAATGTTATCTCAACCCAGGAAAGCCTTAGAGGTTTTTGATAATCCTAATATTGAGCGCGATTTTGTCATTCAAATTGATATGCCAGAGTTTACGTGCCTGTGTCCAAAAACAGGGCAGCCTGATTTTGGACACATTGCATCTTGAATACATTGCTGATAAAGTATGTATAGAATTAAAATCATTGAAAATGTATATTTGGTCGTATCGAAACGAGGATGCATTCCATGAGGTGGTTAGTAATCAAATTCTTGATGATTTAGGCTCGCGAGCAACCCAAGATTTATGCGTCTAAAGGCAATTTCTAATGTTCGTGGCGGTGTTTACACAATCATAATTGCTGAACATAAACAAAAAAACTGGGCACCTAAGCCAAAGTTGATTTACAGCATTTGGGCTAGTATTTTTTATGAAAGTCATTCGTCAAAGCATTAAATTTGATAGAAAACTTCTAGACAAAGATGCTTTAAAAGTTATTAATGTTATTAATAAAGCAGGGTTTAAAGCCTATCTAGTAGGTGGTTGCGTTAGAGATTTACTCTTAAATTTAGAGCCAAAAGATTTTGATATTGCAACCAATGCCAAGCCAGAACAAGTGCATAAATTATTCAAACGTTCGCGTTTAATTGGTAGGCGATTTCGTTTAGTGCACGTTATGTTTTCAGCACGTAAATTTATCGAAGTGGCTACCTTTAGATCAGGCAAAGTGCAAACCGCTAACAATGGTATTGTTGTTCGTGATAATTTCTATGGCAGTATCGAAGATGATGTTGTGCGTAGGGATTTTAATATTAATGCACTTTATTATGACATTAAAACACAAGAAGTCATTGATTATCTAGGTGGACTCGAGGATATAAAAGCACAAAAAGTGCATATTATTGGCAATCCAAAACTAAGATTTGAGCAAGACCCAGTGCGCATGATTAGAGCTATTAGGTTTCAAACCAAGTTAGGACTTCAATTGAGTGATGAGATTAAATCGGCTATTTTTGAACAAGCACCACTTCTTGGTAATATTTCTGCAGCACGCTTGTATGAAGAGTGCATTAAGTTGTTTCACAATGAATATGGGTTTGAAGTGTATGAACGTTTAGAAAAATATGGTTTATTAAAATATTTATTTAAACAAACCCATAAAAATGAATTTATTAAAAAGGCCTTGTTAAACACCTCGGATAGAATTAGAAAAAAACAATCGGTCACACCTGTGTTTTTATTTGCTGTGTTTTTATGGCAAGCTTATAACGAGCGTTTTATTGCACTTGAAAACAAACAAAGTTGTTCCTCTTTAGCAATGACTCAGGCTTCTGAAGAGGTGATTATTAATCAAATTAAGCAAGTCTCGTTACCCAGATGGTTATGCACTAAAATTAAGGATATTTGGCTAATGCAACCAAGACTAGAAAAGATGCAACCAAAAAAAGTCAAAGCATTACTAAGCAATCCACGTTTTAGAATGGCATACGATTTCTTATTATTACGCTCTATGAGTATCAATCCAGAATTATCTGAAGTGGCTAAATTTTGGATCAAGGCTCAACAGTGAAATCAGTTTTAATTACAGGCTGTTTAAGTGGTATTGCCCTGTGTTCGTAGGAAGGATTAAAGCAAAAGGGTTATCAAGTGTTTGCTACTGCTAGAAATAACGTCGATGTTGAGAAGTTAAAAAACTTAAACTTTGATACTTATCAACTTGATTTATCCTCTTCTGAATCCATTCAACGTGCCATTAGTGCTAGTGATTATCAGCATAGCTACGAACAAATGATTAAACATTTGAATACTGATAAATTAGCCGCCTATACTTTGCTTGCAAAAGCAATACTGAAATACATCATTCATGCTTTAGAAACAAAAAATGCCAAAATTCATTATTAGGTTATCTTTCCAACTAAACTGTTTGCTCTGCTTAAAAGAATACTACCAGCAAGAATAATGGATAAAATACTAAGCAAAGCAAGCAATGGGAGAAAAACATAAAATGGCAAAAAAATTTGATTTTAATCAGGGTTTAATCGATTTAGAAAAAATTGTAAAGACCATGGAATCTGGCGATTTAAGCCTTGAAGGTTCACTTGATTACTTTTCTAAAGGAGTGACTTTAACCAAGCAATGCCAAAGTGCATTAAATGAAGCAGAACAAAAAATCTCCATGCTAACTGAGCAAGACAGTTATACAAACGAAAAACCATTAAAGGATTTGTAAGATTTTGCACCACTCTAAGCATTAAATATCGAATTAAGACTTTTAAGCAATGGATTTTAATGTCTATATCACAAGGGTTAATGCTAAATTAGACCAATACTTGTCAGCACAGGGCTCTTTGGCTAAAGCAATGCGTTATAGTGCATTAACTAATGGCAAGCGCTTTAGACCTATTCTTACTTATTCTGTTGCTAATATTTTTGGTACAAACTTAAATTTAATTGATTCTAGTAGTTGCGCTGTTGAATTTATTCATGCCTATTCTTTAATTCATGATGATTTACCGGCTATGGATGATGATGATGTGCGCCATAATCAGCCAGCTTGTCACAAACGTTTTGGCGAAGCTCAAGCAATTTTGGCAGGTGATGGTTTGCAAGCATTAGCATTTGAAGTACTGGTTAATGATGATTTAATTAATGCTGATATCAAAATTGAGTTGCTAAAGTCTTTGACCCACGCCTCATTTGAAATGGCAGAGGGTCAAGCAATTGATTTATCTATTATTGCAAAGCAAGTGGATATTGCAACACTAGAAACCATGCACCGAAAAAAAACAGGTGTGCTATTGAGCTGTGCAGTTAACTTAGGTGCAATTGTTTCTAAAGCGTGCAATAATAAGGATAGAATTACTTTAAATAGTTTCTCTAAAGATATCGGTTTGGCGTATCAAATTCAAGATGATGTGCTTGATATTGAAACGCCTGATGCATTATTAGGTAAGAAGCAATTTTCTGATGAGCACAAAAATAAACCTACTTATCCATCTCTATTAGGCTTGGATAAATCAAAGCTTGCTTATAAGAACTTATATGAAAAAGCCAGTGACGAGTTAGATTTATTAAGTGTAAATGTGGCAGAGTTGCAACAATTAACGGCTAATCTACAAGCAAGATTGTTTTAAAATTGAACTAAAACACTGCCCCAACTAAAGCCAGCACCAATCCCTTCAAATAACAGATTGTCACCTTTTTTAATGCGACCATCCCTAACCGCTGTATCAAGTGCCAATGGAATAGAGGCAGCAGAAGTATTACCATGGTTTTCAAGGGTAACAATGACCTTGTTCATTGGGATCTTGATACGTTTAGCTACGGCTGATATAATGCGAATATTAGCCTGATGTGGCACCATCCAATCTAGTTTGTTTGAGCTTAAATTAGCCTCTTTAAGTGTTTCTTCTGCTAAAGAAGATAAGCGGTTGACGGCAATTTTAAAAACTTCATTACCAGACATTTTAATAAAACCCACTTCATTAATGTAATTATTGCTCACTTGAAGTGAGGATAGATAGTTGCCATCACTGAATAGTTTTGAGTGTAAAATGCCAGTATCATTACTGCCACTTAGCACCACCGCCCCTGCACCATCACCAAATAAAACCGCAGTAGAGCGGTCTTTCCAATTAACAATTCTTGATAAAGTTTCACTACCAACAACCAATACTTTATTAGCAGCGCCAGTTTTGATATATTGCTGCGCTGTGGTTAGGGCAAAAATAAAGCCTGCGCAGACAGATTGTAAATCAAATGCAGGACATGAAGCGCCAATTGCAGTTTGTAGCATGGTTGCTGTTGCAGGAAAAATTTTATCAGGTGTGGTGGTCGCTAGGATAATCAAGTCTAAATCTTTGGCATTAATACCAGCCATCTCAAGTGCATGATTGGCTGCTTTTCCGGCTAAATCACAAGTTGTTTCATCAGTAACTTTATGCCTTTGTTTAATACCTGTACGCGTGGTAATCCATTCATTTGTTGTATCAATAGTTTTTGATAAATCGTCGTTGGTGACAATAGTGAGTGGCAGGTAACTACCCGTACCAATAATTCTTGCAAATTTATTCATTGTGTTCTAATTCTTTTGAAATTTGAAGTGATATTTTGTCGCTGATTTTAGCATGAGCCTCAACATAGGCCTCAGTAATTGCTACTAAAAATGAATCAACGTTTGCACTACCATGACTTTTAACAACAATACCACGAAGCCCCAACAAGGAGGCGCCATTGTACTTACCAGAGTTTAGACTAGATTTAAAATCTTTAAGTACAGGGGTTGCGATTAAGGCAATCAATTTGGTTAGTAAGTTTCGAGTAAATGCTTGTTTTAGGTAGTACCCCATCATTGAAGCCACACCTTCACTGGCTTTTAGTGCAATATTGCCTTCAAAGCCATCGCAAACAATTAAGTCTACTGTGCCCTTATAAATATCATCACCCTCAACAAATCCTACATAATTTAGATTGGAGGTTTTTAATAACTCGGCAGTTTTTTTGATTTTTTCACTACCTTTCATATCTTCTTCACCAATATTAAGAAGGCCGATGGTGGGTGCTGTAATATTTTCAGTGTGCTTGACAGCAATTGAGCCCATTGTTGCAAATTCAACCAAAGCTTTTGGTTTTGAATCAACATTAGCACCCAAATCAAGCATGTGCGTATGCCCAGTCATGGTTGGCATTCGACCCATAATGGCAGGACGATCAATGCCTTTGATGGTTTTTAGTACAAAGCGAGAAATGGCCATGAGCGCACCAGTATTACCTGCACTAATACAGGCGTCTGCCTCAAGTGTTTTGACTAGATTAATTGCAACGCGCATAGAAGAATCTTTCTTTTTGCGTAATGCAATTGCTGGAGATTCATTCATTGATACAACTTCACTTGCGTGAATAATTGCATATCTTGAACTAAGTGTATTTGATGGGTGTTTATCTAATTCAGTTCTGATGCTAGATTCATCACCCACAAAATATAAATACAAATCTTGAAATACGCTTAGTGCTTTAATACCTGCTTCAATAGTAACAAGTATGCCATAATCTCCCCCTGAGGCATCAATTGATACCCTTATTGTCATGGGGTTTAAGCGTCTATCTCTTGAATATCTTGCGTTTTATTGACTACTCTTTTGCCACGGTAATAACCGTCAGCTGTAATGTGGTGACGCAAGTGAATTTCACCTGTTTCTTGATCTTCTGACAATGCAGGACTTGTTAGTGCGTTATGTGAGCGACGCATGCCTCTTTTTGAAGGGGTTTTTCTACTTTTTTGTACAGCCATTTTCTTATTCCTTATTTTTTATATTGAGTTTTGTGTGTTTTAATATTGCAAAAGGATTGTGTTTCTCTTGCTTTATCTGCTCTTTATCTTGGTACGATTGACATTTGTGTGAATGCATTGGACTCATTGGAATGGATATTAGCACCTCATCTGTTATAAATTCAATGGTTAAAAACGCTTCATCGGTACTAAGAATTGCCTCAAAGCTTGAATCTAGTGCTTTTCCCTGTTGTTCATTTTTCAAAAAGCCAAGTTTAAAACTAGGGCTTAAACGAAGATTCATTTCATTTAAACAGCGTTGGCAATCAACTACAGCACTTAGCTTAACGACCCCTTCAATGCAAGGAATTGAATTGTTTTCAATGTAGAAACTTAGTTCAACTTTCACTTCATCATCAATATTGCTAAGTAGTTTTTTTATTCTAGGAAAATCTTTCACTTGGTATATATGTGAAAAATTCAATTCTTTTTTAGCAAAACTAAATAACTTTATAGTGTCTGGTATTCCTTGCATTAACCTTTACCAAGAAAATAACTTGGTAATTTTACCAAAAGAATAGCTAATAATATTATTAATAATATTATTCTTTATAGAAAAAATAATTATTCAACAGATTGTTGGTTTAGCTATGTTTTCCTTTTGAAGGTGTGTTAGTTAGCTTATCTAACAAATTGTTGTAATTGATTACATTGATTTGATAAGCGCTTCCAGCATCAATATAATCCAACTGAGATTGTTTTTGCTTATCGAGTATGTTAATTAGATTTTTTATTTTGTCATTTTTGTGAGTATAGTTATTAAGCGTTTTCTGATCTTGACAATTGATGTTTTGTATTTTTTATAGCTCAAGTCAGTATATTTCGATGGTAAGTTTTTAAACTTACAGCATTGCTATCATGCTTTAATAGTGGATATTTCCAGTTAAGATAATAATAAAGGTGATTACTTGCTGATTAAATTCTTCTATGTTCAAGCTTAATGTTTCAAAAGGTACTAGTAGGGCTCTTAGTCCAATAATGTGATTTTTACAATATTTCTTTATAAAAAGTAGACGAAAAGCGGCGGTGGGCAGGACGCGGGGATAATGTTGAGTTAAAATTTTTCACTTTGTTTTTTTGTCCAATTTCTAATATTTTGAGTTAATTCTTTGACAGATTTTTCTTTGATATTAATTGGCTTGCCAATAATCACAGTGATGGTGCCTGGGTGTTTTATGAAACTACCTTTAGGCCATGCTGAACCAGCATTGTGATAAACAGGCATGACATCACAAGATGCTTTTTTAGCAATGGCTATAGCGCCATTTTGATATCTTCCCAGTTTTTTGTAAGGTTGGCGAGTACCTTCTGGGAAAATCACCACAAAAATACCCCTTTTTAGTCGAGCCTCTCCTTGCTTTATAATTGTTTTTAGCGCTTTTAATTTCTCACCACGATTAATAACAATAGGTTTGAGTAATGCCAATCCCCAGCCAAAAAATGGTATCCATAATAGGGTTTGTTTAAGTACCCAAGTTTGCGGTGGGAATATTTGCTGAAATCCGAGTGTTTCCCAGGTGGATTGATGATTAGAAACAATCACACAAGGCTTAAAAGGAATGTTCTCTTTGCCAATCACCTGAAGTTTAATATCAAGCGTGAATGCCAACCACCACAAACAAAACATTGACCACTTAGATAAAATAGCGTAGCGAAACTTAAATGGCAAGAAGAATAAGACTAGCGCAATAGTTACTAAAATTATCAAGGCAACAAATGAGCCTAAAAAATACAATAATGATTTTAAAAACAGCATAAGAAATTGCGAACATAAACATTATAATATTATAAACTTAGAATTTTAACTGATAGAAATTGCTACATGAGTATTAACACCATTTTATTTGACTTAGATGGCACACTGATTGACACCGCGCCCGATTTGGCTTATGCGTTAAATACACTACTTAAATATAGTGGCTTAAGTGAAAAATCTTATGAAAAAATCAAGCCTCTAGTCGCGTTAGGAGGTAAGGCGTTAATCAAGTTTGGCTTTGATTGTGATGAGCTCCACCCTGATTTTATTGACAGGCACCAAAAAATATTAAATATTTACAGGGATAATATTAGTCAATTTTCTAAAATGTTTTCAGGCATTGATGCGCTTATTAAAACCATTAAAACTAAAGGAATGTTTTTTGGGGTGGTTACTAATAAGCCTGAAAATTTGACTCATTTGTTGTTAGAAAAATTTGATATAAATCCTGATGTGGTGGTTTGTGGTGATACATTGGCATTTAATAAGCCACATCCAGCTCCGTTATTGTATGCTTGTGCACAATTGGCAATTAACCCGAGTCAGTGTTTATTTGTGGGTGATGATAAGAATGACATGTTGGCAGGTCAAAATGCTCATATTAAAACTGTAGCCGTTACTTATGGTTATTCGAAGGTGAAAAAAGATTGGCATTATGATTATTTAATTAACCAAGCAAAAGGACTAGTGGAATTAATATAGTGGACATACTAAGCTTACTATTAGGATTAGTTGCTGGCGCAGTGGTCGTTTATTTTTATTTAAACATCCAATTGCAAACCCTAAAATCTGACAAAATTCATCTTGAAGTGCGTTTGGATGAAAAAATCAAGTCTTATGAAAATCAAATTAATTTAATTAATATCGCCAAAGTGCAAATGAGTAAAGATTTTAAAGCAGTGGCGAGCGATATTTTGGCAAAAGACCGTCATGATTTGAGCATTAAAAATTCTGAATTATTAACCCCTTTGCAGATACAACTTAGAGAGTTTCGAGATAAGATTGAAACAATTACTAGCGAGCAAATTAAAGAAAGAGCAACCTTATCTGCGCAGATAGAAAATTTGAAAAAAACCAGTATTGAAACGCAAGAAACCACACAAAATTTAACCAATGCTTTGACTTATGACAACAAACAACAAGGCGATTGGGGTGAGATGATTTTAAGCTCTATTTTATCCAATTCTGGTTTACGAGAAGGCTATGAATTTGACACACAAAAGCAATTTAAAAATGATTTGGGTGAAGCATTTAAGCCTGATGTAGTTTTACATCTTCCTGAAGAAAAAGACATTATTATTGATTCAAAAGTTTCATTAAAGGCTTATAAGGATTATATTGCCAATCAGTCAGATAAGCGATTACTCAAAGCACATGTGACCTCTATTGAGGCGCATATTAATGGAACTAGTATTAAAGAGTATGAGAATTTACAGGGCGTGTTAACGCTTGATTTTATTTTTATATTCATCCAAATTGAATCTGCACTTTTAATCGCACTTGAGCAAAAACCAGATTTATTCACCATAGCATTGAGAAAGAACATTATTTTAGTATCACCTTCAACGTTGATGATGAGCCTTAAAACTGTGCATCATATTTGGCAAACCGAGCGTCAAAACCAAAATTCTGAAGAAATTGCACGTCAAGCAGGTGCGATGTATGACAAATTATTTGGCTTTATTCAATCAATGGATGATATTGAGAAGCATCTTGATAAGGCTTCTAAAAGTTACAAAGAAGCCAGAAGCAAGTTGTCTAATGGTAAAGGCAATCTTATTGGTCGCGCTGAAAAATTAAAAGAATTGGGTGTTCAAAGTAAAAAGGAATTAAGCTAATGAAAATTGCAACTAATTATTTAATCACCAAGGGTGAGTTAAAGGATAAAGTTATTTTAGTGACAGGTGCAAATCGTGGCTTTGGTAGGACAATAACACTAGATCTTGCCAAAGCAGGTGCAAGCGTTATTATGCTAGGGCGTGATTTAGGTTCGTTAAAAACCACTTATGATGAAGTGCTAGATTTGGGCTATCAAGAGCCCATTCTTTATCCGCTTGATTTAGAAGGCGCAACCCCCGAACATTATCAGCAATTACAAAAAGACATCTTGGATAATTTTGGACAACTTGACGGGCTTATTCATAATGCCAGTATTATTGGCATTATGATGCCAATTGAACAATATGACATTAAGCTGTGGTATTCAACCATGCAAATCAATGTTAATGCGCCGTTTATGCTTACCCAAGCGTTAATTCCTGTACTTAATAAATCAAGTGATGCCCGTGTGCTATTTTTATCTTCATCAGTGGGACGTGCAGCCAAAGCATACTGGGGTGCGTATGGCGTGAGTAAATTTGCCATTGAAGGTATGAGCAAAACTTTATCTGAAGAATTAGAAAAAACAAATATCCAAGTGAATTCACTCGACCCAGGGCGGATGCGTACCAAAATGCGACAAATTGCTTATCCGGCTGAAAATGCAGATAACAACCTATCACCTGAGACAAAGAGCCCAGCGATTGTGTATTTAATGAGTGAAAAAGCTAAAAAACTGAATGGAGAAAGGCTTATTTTATTTAGCATTTAATTAAATTTAAAACAAATAAGATAAATAACAATACCAGAACACCCAACATCAAAGAAAAGCCCCTAGTGGCATAAACATACTGTCGTGTAGCTAGCCTTGGGCAATCTACATATTGGTAAAAAGTATTTTCAAGGAAAAGAAAAATAGAACTTAGAAGTAGTAAAAATAAAGAAATTTTTAAGACTTTTTTAAAATGACACTTTTTAACGTTGCAAATCAGCCGTTAAATGTGGATGGATGGTTTTTAAAATGGCTTTAAAAACTTGGTCATTGCCAGCCACCACATTGCCTGTTTCTAGGTATTTAGCTCGTCCTGAAAAGTCACCCACAAAGCCACCAGCTTCTTTAACTAAAAGCACACCAGCAGCAATGTCCCAAATATTAAGCTTAGTTTCCCAAAAGCCATCTAACCGACCTGCGGCCAAATAAGCCAAATCAAGTGCAGCAGAGCCAGCACGGCGAATACCAGCAACTTTTGGATGAATGGCTTTAAACATATTTAAATAAGCATCTAAATGCTGTGGTGCTTTGAATGGAAAGCCTGTGCCGATTAATGTATTTTCAAAGCCATTGGTATGTGTGGTACGAATTCTTTGTTCATTTAAATAAGCACCTTCGCCTTTAGATGCGGTAAATAACTCCTCTTTAAAAGGGTCATATACTACGGCGTGTGTCGGTTCATTATTCTCATATAAGGCAATGGATACTGCATATTGTGGAAAACCATGCAAATAATTAGTGGTGCCATCTAATGGGTCAATAATCCATTGAAAACGACTGTCGCCTAAAATTTCACCATTTTCTTCACCCAACATTGAATGATTGGGAAAGGCATATTTCAACTCGTCTATAATGGCATCTTCAGCAGCTTTGTCCACTTCGGAAACAAAGTCATTGGTTGCTTTATTCTCAATCGTTAAAATATCAATTTGGTTGTGATATCTTAGGATGATGTCACCAGCTTTTCGAGCGGCTTTAACGGCAATATTAAGCGTAGGATGCATAGTAAGGTAAAATGAAAAAAGAAACAGATTATACCTTTGATAACGTACGTGTGGTTATGGTTAATACCACTGAGCCTGGCAATATTGGCGCAGCAGCCCGTGCGATGAAAAATATGAGCCTCTCTTGTTTGTATTTGGTCAATCCGAAAGGTTATCCATCGGCCACCGCCACCGCTAGAGCTAGTGGTGCAGATGACGTACTGTCAAACGCTGTGGTTTGTGAGTCTTTGAAAGAGGCTTTGAAGGGCGTGCATTTGGTGATTGGCGCTAGTGCACGTCAGCGTAATATCAAATGGCGGCAAATAGATGTTGTGGATACTTGCAGTGAAATTCAAAAAACCATTATAGTTGACAGCCAAAAGGTTGCGGTAATATTTGGCACGGAAAGAGCGGGCTTGACTAATGAGGAATTAGACTTGTGTCAAATACTCATGACTATTCCTGGTAATAGAGATTATTTTTCTTTAAATGTTGCATCGGCCATTCAGGTATTTGCCTATCAAAATTACGTTTACAACACCACAACTGAATTTGAAAAAAGTGCTAATAAATTAGCCAACTTTAATGAATTAGAAAGTTTTTACACACACCTTACTCAAGTGCTAGAGCACATTGAATATTTTGAAGACAAGCGTCCCAAGACTTTGCTAATGCGTCGCTTGCGACGTTTTTTTACCAGAGCAGCGCCTGAAAAAGAAGAAGTGGCAATTTTTAGAGGCATTCTTAGGAACATTAAGCCCTTTAAAAAACCATAAAAATCCAAAAAATCGGGTTTTTATGGTTGATCTAAACTAATCAATTAATCAGTTTATTCATACGCTTTATGAATTCAGCTGGATCTTTAAGTTGCCCGCCTTCTGACAAAACAGCTTGATCAAATAAAACGTTTACTAAATCTTCATCAATTTTGGTTTTAAGTTTTTTAACCAGAGGGTGTGTTGGGTTGATTTCAAGAATTGGCTTAGTATCTGGCACCTCTTGACCTAGGGATTTCATGATTCTTTCCATGTTGCCACCCATTTCATTTTCATCAGCCACCAAACAAGAAGGGGACTCGCTAAGACGAGAAGAGACTTTGATTTCTTTAACCTGAGTATTAAGGATTCTTTGCATTTTTTCGATGACTTTTTCAAAGTTTTTAGCAACTTTCTCTTTTGCTTTCTTTTCCTCTCTAGAACCAAGGTCTTCTAAGTCGCCTTTGGCAATTGATTTCAGCGGAACACCTTCAAATTCTCCAAAATTACTTACCATCCACTCATCAACACGATCAGATAGTAGTAGTACTTCAATGTCTTTTTGGTTAAAAATTTCTAAATGTGGTGAGCCTTTGGCAGCTTCAAAAGTCTCAGCAGCGATGTAATAAATTGCTTTTTGGTCTTTTTGCATACTGTTTATGTAACACTCAAGTGTTGCCGCTTGTGTGGCATTTTCACTTTTATTAGTGGCAAAGCGTAAAAGTTTTGCAATTTTGTCTTTATTAGCAAAGTCTTCAACCACGCCTTCTTTCATCACCATGCCAAATTCTTGCCAAAATTTTGCATAATCTTCGGGTTTGTTTTTGGCCATTTTTTCTAATTCTTTTAAAACTCTACTGACTGAGGCCTTACGGATAGTGTCAACCATTTTGTTGCCCTGTAAAATTTCGCGAGAAACATTTAATGGTAAATCAGCCGTGTCAATCACACCTTTAACAAAGCGCAAATACAAAGGCATTAGGGCTTCATTATCTTCCATAATGAACACGCGTTTGGCATAGAGCTTTATACCGCCTTTGCGCTTAGGCTCCCACATATCATAAGGAGCTTTTGATGGGATGAATAACAATGAAGTATAGTCCAAATTTCCTTCAACTCTATTGTGTAATTGCGTTAGTGGTGCTTCAAAGTCATAAGTGAGTGACTTATAAAACTCATCATAATCTTCTTGCTTAATGTTGCGTTTATCTTGAGTCCAAAAAGCATTGGCTTTATTAATGCGCTCATATTCAATGTCTTTGCCATCTTCACTAGCCTTAATCATCATAATTGGCACGGTGATGTGGTCTGAGTATTTTGAGACAATGCCACGCAAGCGATAATCATCTAAAAATTCTTTTTCATCTTTTTTGGTGTGCAGGATTACTGTAGTGCCAAAATTAGGACAATCAACACTTTCTATTGAGTATTTCCCCTTGCCAGTAGAGGTCCATTTTGTGCCTTTTTTACCTTTGCTACCAGCTTTTCTGGTAATTAGTTCAACCTTATCAGCAATAATAAAGCTAGAATAAAATCCCACACCAAATTGGCCAATTAAGTTAGAGTCTTGTGCTTGTTTTTCATCTAAGCTTTTTAAAAACTTCTTAGTACCAGAATTAGCAATGGTACCGATGTTTTTATTAACTTCTGCTTCGGTCATGCCTATACCATTATCAGTAATGGTAATTGTGCTGGCATCTTTATTCACATCAATGTGAATTTGTAACTCTTCTTTATCCTCAATCAAAGTATCATCTGATAAGAATTTGAATTTTAATTTATCAACCGCATCGGAGGCGTTAGAAAGTAATTCTCGCAAGAAAATCTCTTTGTTTGAGTACAAAGAGTGAATCATCAAATCTAGTAGTTGCGAGACTTCCGTTTGAAAGGCGTGCGTTTGTTTTTCTGCCATTTTTTTTCCTTTTTTGTACGTAGTAAATGTATCAATATGGGTGAACTACAAAAAAACAAGGGTTATAAGGGTTATTTTGCATAAACAAATTACTAATTTTATTCAGTATTTGAGAGTTGGGCGTCATTACGCTATTAACACGCAACAGGCTTATAAGCGCGACCTTGAGAAGTTGTTAGTATTTACCCATAAGAAAAGTCTTAGCCAATGGTCAAATCTTACCAGTGAGCATCTTAATTTATTTGTAATGGAGATGCGCCATCAAGATAATAGTGCCCGCACTATCCGCAGGAATTTGTCCTCAATTCGTGGATTTTTAGCTTATCTTGTTAATCATGAACAGTTGAGTAATAGCTGCGCCATTCATTTACAAAGCCCAAAAATTGATCAAAATTTACCTAATATACTTAATTACGACAACATACTACTTATGCTCAAGCCTAGATCAAACACTTGGCTTGAATTAAGAGATGTGGCAATGATTGAAGTGATGTACTCTTGTGGTCTTAGAGTATCTGAATTGGTTGCTTTAAATGTTAATGACGTGGATTTAAATCAAGGATTTTTGCGCGTGATCGGAAAAGGCGCTAAAGTCAGACATACACCAGTTGGTAAGGCAGCACAGCAAGCCATTAGTCGTTGTTTGTTTGATCATTCAAATCATGTATTATTTGTGAATAGAAAGCAACAAAGAGTGAGTGTAAGAGCTGTGCAAAATATGGTCAAAAAACGTGCACTAGGAGCTGGTATTAAAGTTAATGTGTATCCGCATATGTTGCGTCATACAGCGGCAACTCACTTTTTACAATCCAGTCATGATTTACGCTCTACTCAAGAATTTTTAGGACATTCTAGTATTAAATCTACCCAAGTCTATATCCATCTTGATTTTTTAGAATTGTCCAAAGTGTATGATCAGTGCCACCCAAGAGCTAAAAAATCATGAATTTTCAGACTAGGCTTGCAGCATCTTGTTTAAAAACAGGTGGTGTGATTAGTAATCCTACTGACACCATTCAGGGGTTGACTTGCTTGCCAAAATTTGAGCTCTCTATGGCTAGAATGCTACAACTTAAACGCCGTTCAAGTGCTAAAGGCCTGATACTACTGGCCAGTGATGTGCGTTATTTTATTGATTATGTTGAAGATGCTTCTTTGTTGGTTGATGTAATAATTGATGCTCAGCCAACTACTTATTTACTCAAGGCGAATGAGCATGCCTCTAAATTATTAACAGGTGGCTTTGATACCATTGCACTTAGATTGACCAATAATCAACTCATTACCAATTTGTGTGTAACTACTAATAGCGCTCTGGTTTCAAGTAGTGCCAATATTACAAGTAAGTGTAGTGCAACAAGCATGTTGGATTTAAAAGAATTTTTTAGTAAAAAATTAGATTTTATTATCCCGCCAAAAACTTATAATATCCAAGCATCAAAAATTATTAATCTGCAAACTGGAGAGAAAATTAGGTGATTGAACAAATTAAAAAATATTTATTAATGTTGCAAGCCGATATTTGTGAACAGCTTGAGCAAGTAAATGGTAAGGCTGAATTTATTAAAGATGTTTGGGAAAAGCCAAATAATGCAGGTAATGGATTAACCAGAGTGCTAAGTAATGGCGCTGTGTTTGAACAAGCAGGTGTTAATTTTTCAATCGTTCGTGGCGATGATATGCCAGCCTCAGCTACCGCATTAAGACCAGAGTTATCAGGACGAGGTTTTACCGCTTTAGGCGTGTCATTAGTGATTCATCCACACAATCCCTATGTGCCCACTTCACACGCTAATGTTCGGTTTTTTATCGCCGAAAAAAAAGGTGAAGCCCCTATTTGGTGGTTTGGTGGTGGTTTTGATTTAACGCCGTATTATGGTTTTGATGAAGACGCAATCTTTTGGCATCAGTCAGCCAAAGAAGTATGTGATCCATTTGGTGAAGATGTCTATCCAAAATACAAAAAATGGTGTGATGATTACTTTTATTTAAAGCATAGAGGCGAACAACGTGGTATCGGCGGTTTGTTTTTTGATGATCTTAATGAAGGTGGTTTTGATGAGTGCTTTGCTTTTATGAAAAGTGTAGGTGATGGCTATATTAAAGTTTATCGCCCCATTGTTGAACGTAGAAAAGATACGCCTTATACAGACCATGAAAGGCAATTTCAACTTTATCGTCGAGGGCGTTATGTTGAATTTAATTTAGTTTATGACCGTGGCACTTTGTTTGGTTTGCAAACAGGTGGCCGTAGCGAGTCAATTCTGATGTCATTACCACCATTGGTGCGCTGGGAATATAGATATGAACCAGAGCTAGGTAGCGAAGAAGCAAGGTTATATACACGTTTTATTCAACCCCAAGATTGGATTAATACCCCTCAAGAGGGTGGATAGAGTGAAACATAATCTTGATGTTAAGTGCTTGTTGTGTCCTATGCCAGTGATTCGCTTAGGTGAGATGATTGAAAAAATTAAAATTAGTGACACCATTGAAATGCTTGCCACCGATTCTGGTGTACTACATGACATACCTGCTTGGTGTAAAGTACACGGGCATAAAGTGATTTCGATTAATGAAAAAACTGACGGGATTATTCTACTTGTAGAGAAAATAGGGTAGAATCGTTCGCTGTTTTTATAAAAAAAAATAAAACTAACTAAGAATAATGCTTGCAACGGCGCAGGCTATTTTGACAAAGACTATCAGCAAATATAAATAGTCAAAAAAAAGGAGAAAATATGTCTGCTAAAAATGTAATGAAAATGATTGAAGACAATGAAGTGAAATTCATTGATTTTCGTTTTACTGATACCATTGGTAAAGAACACCACGTAAGCGTTCCAGCACACGCTGTTAATGCTGAAAAATTAGAAGAGGGTCAGATGTTTGATGGCTCATCAATTGCTGGTTGGAAGCCTATTAATGAATCTGACATGATTATGATGCCAGACACAACAACAGCGGTAGTAGACCCATTTACTGAAGAATCCACGCTTAATATCATTTGTGATATTATCGAGTCAAATGATATGAAGGGCTATGAAAAAGACCCTCGTTCTATTGCAAAAAGAGCCGAAGCTTATTTAAATGAAACTGGCATTGGTGATGCTGCATATTTTGGTAACGAGCCAGAGTTTTTTGTTTTTGACAGTGTCAAGTGGGATACTGGCTTCGGTTTGGGCAAGGCATTTTATGAAATTCACTCTGAAGAAGCAGATTGGGAGTCAGGCTCTGATTTTGAAGGCGGCAATAAAGGACATCGTCCTAGAATTAAAGGTGGTTATTTTCCAGTTCCTCCAGTGGATTCATTGCATGATTTACGTTCGCAAATGTGCTTAGCAATCGAAGAAATGGGCGTTACTACTGAAGTTCATCACCACGAAGTTGGTACTGCTGGACAGTGTGAAATTGGTGCATTATTTAACACGTTAGTGAAAAAAGCTGATGAGACTCAAATCCTAAAATATTGTGTGCATAATGTGGCGCATGCTTATGGCAAAACAGCAACGTTTATGCCTAAGCCAATTGCGGTTGATAATGGCAATGGTATGCATGTTCATCAGTCAATCTCTAAAGATGGTGAAAACTTATTTGATGGCGATAAATATAGCAATCTAAGTGAAATGGCACTGCATTATATTGGTGGTATCATCAAGCACGCTCAAGCGCTTAATGCCTTTACCAATGCTTCTACTAACTCGTATAAGCGTTTAGTACCAGGCTTTGAAGCGCCAGAAATGCTGGCGTATTCAGCCAAAAATCGTTCTGCTGCTATTCGCATTCCTTTTGTGTCTAATCCAAAAGGTCGTCGTATTGAAGTGCGTTTCCCAGATCCAACAGCCAATCCATATCTTGCATTTGCAGCAATGTTAATGGCAGGCCTTGATGGTATTAAAAACAAGATTGATCCTGGAAAACCAGATGATGAAGACTTGTATGAATTAACAGAAAAAGAAAAATCGGCCATTCCTAAAGTTTGTGGTTCGTTAGATCAAGCACTAGAGACACTGAATAAAGACCGTGAGTTTTTAAAGCAAGGTGGTGTGTTCACTGATAATGTGATTAATTCATTCATTGAATTAAAAATGACAGAAGTGACCGCATTACGTGCTTCTCCTCATCCAGTAGAGTTTGATATGTATTACAGCGTGTAAAATATTTAATAAAAACGATAAAAAATCGTGCAATTGCACGATTTTTTTATTATATAAGGCAGTAAAATATCAACAATTAATTTACATTAACCCATTATGGCAAAATTAAGAAACGATTGGACTCTAAAAGAAGTTGAGGCATTATTTGCATTGCCTTTTAATGATTTGCTATTCAAAGCACACAGCATTCACAGGCAAAATTTTGACCCCAATCAGGTTCAGGTTAGCTCATTATTAAATATCAAAACTGGCGCTTGTCCTGAAGATTGTTCATATTGCTCACAAAGCTCTAAATACGACACAGCTCTTGAACGTGAAAAATTAATGGAGGTTGATTTAGTGTTTCAACAAGCTAAAGAAGCACAAGACAAAGGTGCAACGCGGTTTTGTATGGGCGCTGCATGGCGAAATCCCACTGATAAGAGTTTAGACAAGGTCATTCCAATGATTCAAGGTGTGAAAGCCATGGGCATGGAAACGTGCGTAACTTTAGGTATGTTGACTCAAGAACAAGCATTTACCTTAAAAGAAGCGGGTCTAGATTATTATAATCATAACATTGACACCTCAAAAGAGCACTACTCAAATGTGGTTACTACACGTAATTTTCAAGATCGCTTGAATACTTTAGAGTCAGTACAAAATGCCGATATTCATGTTTGTAGTGGTGGCATTTTAGGTTTGGGCGAAAATCAGATTGATCGCGCCTCTATGCTTAGGTCACTGTCTAATTTAAAAACACATCCAGATAGTGTGCCACTTAACTTATTAGTGCCAATTCTGGGCACGCCATTTGAAAATATTAAGCCACCAACAGAAAGTAAGTTTATACGCACTATTGCAGTAGCACGCATCATGATGCCAAAATCAGTTGTGCGTTTATCAGCAGGGCGTACTGAGATGAGTGAGGCCATGCAAGCGCTTTGTTTTTTTGCAGGGGCTAATTCTATCTTTTATGGCGAGCGATTACTCACCACTGACAATCCAAACACAAACAGCGATCAAGATTTGTTTGCAAAGTTGGGGATTAATCAAAAGCAAGTAGATAATCTACAATCTGTTTAGCTGCATTGGGTTTGGCAAGTTTGAATGCATTAGTAGACATTTGTTTAATTTGATTTTTGTTAATATTGAGTAAAGTTTTTTCTAACAGTTCAATCGTTAAATCTTTTTGTTCAATCAATATGCCAGCGTTATTATTTGCCAAAATCTTGGCATTATAAAATTGATGATTGTCAATAGCATGAGGCAGTGGGATTAAAATACTAGGCATGGCTGATAGCATCAATTCTGAAACTGTCATTGCGCCCGCTCTACAAAGCACAACATCTGCCCAAGCATAAGCGTTTGCCATATCTTTAATAAATGCAGTCACTTTCGTAGTGTTGTTTTTGTATTGGACTTTAACTGTATCAAAATGTGACCTCCCTGTTTGATGCCAAATATTAATGTCAATATTGAGTTGTGTGACGATATCATTAATAGGCTTTGAGCCTAAAGAGCCACCGATGATTAATAAGTTTAATTTATTGTTATTATTTTGTTTTTTAACAGGATTGAACGCGACAGGATTGCCAGAAGTAGTGGCATTTTTAATAAAAGCATCATTAAATGCTTGAAAGGTTTTGGTGGCTATTTTATTGAGTATTTTATTGGTTGTACCTGGTATAGAGTTCTGTTCATGAATCACCAGTGGTACTCTAAAAATCCAAGCCACTAAACCGCCAACGCCAGAGGCAAAGCCACCCATGCCGAGTACAATATCGGGTTTAAACTTTAGAAGAATACCCATCACTTGCAACGTTGCATAACTAAGCAAAAAAGGCGCTTTTATCAGGCTAACAATACTTTTACCACGCAAGCCAACACTACTCACTGTGTGTAATTTGATGTTGTGTTTAGGCACAATTTCATTTTCCATGCCAGTATTTGAGCCCAACCATTGAATATGAGTTGAATGATTTTTAAGTTCATTAGCAATAGCAAGTGCAGGAAATATATGCCCGCCAGTGCCACCAGCCATAATGAGAATTTTTTTAGACATAATGTTTTTGTTTAGAATATTCACAACGACTTTCCATATCAATTCTGAGTAATATAGCCAGTGATATCAGTGCAAATATCATACTTGACCCGCCATAACTAATCAGTGGTAAGGTAAAGCCTTTGGGTGGAATTAAACCAAGATTCATGGCAATATTAACGCTAAATTGCATGCTCAGCCAAGTACAAATACCAAAAGCAACATAGGAGCTGTATTTTCGATTACTTTTAAGGGCGTCTTTGGCAATTTTAAAACCTTTAAGCACAATATAAGCAAAGGTAAACAATACAAACAACATACCAACAATGCCTGTTTCTTCGCCAATAATAGCAAAAATCATATCGGTATGTGGCTCGGGTAGTTTGGTGTATTTTTGAATGCCATTGCCCAGTCCAACGCCAGTCCAATCACCCCTAGCGATGCCGATTAATGCTTGTTTGGTTTGCCATACTTTTTCAGATTCGTTAAGCCATAAATCTTCTCGCCAAAAGGAAGTTAGCCTTTCAACTCGATTGGGAATTTGGAAAAGAATGACAATAAAAACAGCAACAACGCTTGCACCAACTATGAACAATTGCTTTAAGTAAACACCAGCAGTTAGCAGCATAGCAAAAGCAGTTGCGGAAATAATAAAGGTCGCGCCAATATCTGGCTCTAGTAATAACAAAAAACTTGATGCACCAATGATAATAAGCGTTTTAATAAAGCCCATATAAGGCTTTCTTAAATCCTTTTCCTGCCTAACCAAAAAGCCCCCCATGAATAGAATCATCACCAATTTCATCATTTCAGAAGGCTGAAATTTAAACAACACAAAGTTAATCCAACGTGTTGAGCCTTTAACGGTTTTGCCAATAGGCTCTGGTAAAAACACCAGTGCTAAGCATATCAAAGTAATAATAAAAAATAATTTAGAATGATTTTTGTAAAAATATAAGGGGACTTTAAGCACAGTGTAACCAAGGCTCAAGCCTAAAATAATAAAAACAGTTTGCTTCATAAAGTAACCATAACTACTAAAATGTCCAAGCGAAGCAGAAAAAGACAATATCCAGCCAAAAGTTAGCAGTGTCAAAATCGAAAAAAGTAGATTTTTATCAGGCAGTTGGCCAGTTTTTTCAAACATGAGAATTTTTTAATGATTAATGAGTTTATTATTTTTCACGCCACTTGAATTATACGCTCAAGGGCGGATTTTTTTATAAATTCAAATTCTATTAGTTGAGCTTTTTGTTACTATTATGGGATAATATTTATTTTGTAAAAATAACAACAAACTTATGATTTCTACTACCAATATCACCATGCAGTTTGGTGAAAAACTTTTATTTGAAAATATCTCTATTAAATTTCAAAGCGGTAATCGCTATGGTTTAATTGGTGCAAATGGCTGTGGTAAGTCAACTTTTATGAAAATTCTAACGGGTGAGCTTACGCCTAGTAATGGTACAGTTCATATTAGCGATGGCGATTGTTTGGGTATTCTTCGCCAAGACCAATTTGCTTTTGAGGATTTTCGTGTGGTTGACACCGTGATTATGGGTCATGCTGAATTATGGAAAATTAAAAAAGAAAGAGACAGAATTTACGCCTTACCTGAAATGAGCGAGAAAGATGGCGTTAAGGTTGCAGAGCTTGAAATGCAATTTGCAGAAATGGATGGTTATATGGCAGAGTCTTCTGCCAGTGAGTTGTTATTAGGCTTAGACATCCCAGAAGAGCAACATTATGGCTTAATGAGCGAAATTGCACCAGGTTGGAAATTGCGTATTTTACTAGCCCAGGCGCTGTTCTCAAATCCAGAAATTCTACTACTTGACGAGCCAACAAACAATCTAGATATTAACTCAATTCGCTGGCTAGAAGGTGTATTAAAAGAACGCAAAGCAACCATGGTTATCATCTCTCATGATAGGCATTTTTTAAATGGCGTATGCACACACATGTCTGATTTAGACTATGGTGCACTTAATACCTTTCCTGGTAATTATGATGACTTCATGATTGCATCAACTGCCATTCAAGAAAAAATGCAAACGGATAATGCCAAAAAAGAGGCTAAAATCAAAGAGCTTAAACATTTTGTTTCTCGTTTTTCAGCCAAGGCCTCTAAATCCAAGCAAGCCACTTCAAGATTAAAGCAGTTAGATAAAATTATATTGGATGAGATTAGACCCTCTTCAAGAGTAAGCCCTTACATTATTTTTAATCAAGAAAATAAATTACATAGAAATGTATTAGAAGTCAAAGGCTTGTCTAAGAGTTTCAACCCTCAAGGAGATGCTAAAAAAAATGACAAACTTGAGGTTTTAAAAGATATTAATTTCTTATTTGAGGTGGGTGATCGCATTGCCATTATTGGTCAAAATGGTATTGGTAAAACCACATTACTGCGTACTTTAGTTGGTGAAATCAAGCCCGACAAAGGCAAGATTAAGTGGAGCGAAAACATTAACATTGGTTATTATGCACAGGATTACAGTAAAGATTTTGAAACTGATATGAATGTACTTGACTGGATGAGTCAATTCAAAACCGAAAAAGACGACATACAGGCAATGCGCGCAGTGCTGGGTAAAATGTTATTTGGCAAAGAAGACATTGGAAAGAGCATTAAATCACTTTCTGGTGGCGAAAAAGGCAGAATGTTATTTGGCAAACTCATGCTACAAAACCCCAATGTATTAGTGATGGATGAGCCTACCAATCACCTTGATATGGAGTCTATCGAAGCCCTTAACCTAGCACTGGATAATTACGAAGGCACTTTAATATTCGTCAGCCATGACAGAGAATTTGTATCCTCATTATCTACCAAGGTGGTAGAGCTTAAAGAGGACGATATGCATTATTATTCTGGCAATTATGAAAACTACTTGACCAGCCAAAAATAAAAGTTGTTAGTGTTGATATAATGATTGATAACTTTTTTGATGGAATAGAGTGAATAGCTTAGAGTTAAAAAAAGGCAAATTTATTGTTTATAGTCAAAAAATAGTTGATGATATTTTGTAGCATAAAAAATGACGGATGAGAAAGAAATACTAAAACCCTTTGATAAAAGTGTCAGCAAGGCTTTGACCATTAAAAAAGCGTTGGGGTCACTATGCGGTTGTGTGGAATGAGAAGGCAAAAGAAGTTAAAAGAATTGAGGTAAAGGATTTGCCAGAATATCGCTATAAAATATAATGCATATTCTATATACTAGCTTTTTAACCATTTAAAATCAAAAAAGATTTTGACTTAGCGGCCGTGTTTTTCTTATTTCAACAAGTAGACAGGTGTATTAATTCAATTTAGGGGTTAGGCTTGAGCCTTGCGCGCCATTTTGACGTTGATTTGATTATTTATTTACTGGTGAGTTCTTATCTAAGCGCATCAAAATTATTTGTTTTTATACCGATGGGTGATATTTTTATATCAAGTTTGCCAATCATTCTTTCAGCCATTGGGCTGGGTCTGTTGTACTATTTTATCTCCAATGAAAAAGTATCGTTCAAAAATGCGATTAAATCAGGCTTTATTGCTGTATTTCTTTTAGAGATTTTAAAATCAATATTATTAATTTATATTAACTATTTCCCTTTTTATGAGCTGATTTATAGCGCATTATTCATGCTATTATTGTTCATGCTTTGGGTATATTTTTTTTTGGTTGTGGTATTATTTGGCACAAGTAGCAGTTTTTGTTTGTGTCAGGCAGAGGATCAATAAATGTTCACAGGTATTATTCAGACTATTGGTAAGATTAAAAGCATTAAGGCAGGTACGTTCTGCTTTGAGGCGCGAAGCTCATTTTTTAATGAGGTTGAAATAGGCGATAGTATTGCCGTAAATGGCGTATGTTTAACCGTTATTGAAATAGGCAATGATTATTTCAAAGCCGACATTTCACAAGAAACACTCAGGTGTACAATTTTTAATCACTTAAGCACTAACAATTCAGTTAACCTTGAAAAAGCACTAAGGCTTAATCAAGGCATCGACGGGCATTTAGTCAGTGGTCATGTTGATGGTATTGCCAAGGTTGTTGAGCGATTTATTGAAGGCGAATCGAGACGTTTTAAAATTAATGCGCCTAAGAATTTGATAAAATATATCGCCAAAAAAAGCTCTGTTTGTATTAACGGCGTGAGTTTAACAGTCAATAATATTAATGACTGCGTGTTTGATATCAATATTGTGCCACACACGGTAAAAGCCACAACATTAGGCGAGTTGGAAATAAATAGTAAGGTTAACCTTGAAGTTGACATTATTGCCAGACACCTTGAGCAATTATTACACCATTAAAAACAGTTATGAAATCCACCATTGAAGAAATTTTGAAAGACTATAGCCAAGGCAAAATGATTATCCTTATGGATGATGAAGACCGTGAAAACGAAGGCGACTTAATCATCCCTGCTGAAACCGTTACTAAAGAAGACATTAATTTCATGGCAACTCATGGTCGTGGTTTGATTTGTCTAACCTTAACAGAAGAGCGCTGTAAGCAGCTTAATTTGCCACTTATGGTGGCGCAAAATAACGATGCCAATGGCACTAATTTTACCGTTTCAATTGAGGCAGTAGAAGGCGTAACCACAGGAATTTCAGCAGCAGACAGAGCCAAAACAATATTAGATGCAGTGGCAAGAGATGCCAAGCCTGCTGACATTGTACAACCAGGGCATATTTTCCCACTTATGGCACAGCCAGGTGGGGTTTTAATCCGAGCAGGGCACACAGAAGCAGGGTGTGATTTAGCACGTCTTGCAGGACTTGAACCAGCCAGTGTAATTGTTGAAATCCTCAATAAGGATGGCTCAATGGCTCGACGTGATGATTTAGAAATCTTTGCCAAAAAACACAACATTAAACTAGGTATGATTGAAGATTTAATTTCTTATCGAGTTGAAAACGAAAAAACTATCGAGCGCATTAATGAGCGTGAGTTTAAGACTGAATTTGCCATTTTTAGATTAATTTCATTTCTTGATAGTATTCACAATGAAACACATCTTGCCTTGGTTAAAGGTGAAATTAGCAGTAATACTGACACCTGCGTACGTGTACACATGGAAGATGTTTTTAAGGATGTGTTACGAGAAAAGTCAAACAATTTTAGCGTTAACGCTGTATTAAAGCACATTGCTAAGTTAGATAGTGGTGTTTTATTGCTACTTAGAATGCAAACCGACCAGAGCATTTTAGAAAATATTGACAAGGTTAATGGTAATGCTCATGATGATATCAAAACCTATGGCGTTGGTGCGCAGATCTTATCTGACCTTGGTGTCAAAAGAATGAGAATTTTAGGCAGTCCTAGAAAGCTTTATGGCTTAAAAGGCTTTGGTTTAGAAGTAACTGAATACGTAGACACCAGTAAGTAAAGGAGCAATAATGGAATTTAAATTTGATAAAAATGGCAATAGGGATTTTCTTGTAAAAGCAAAAGTTGCGATTATCGTGGGTTATTTTTACCAAAATATTGGCGATAAGCTATTATCAGCAGCACAAGAAACCTTAGCCAGATATGGCATTAATGTCAATAATATCAATGTGTTTTACGCCCCTGGTGCATTTGAAATCCCGCTATTAGCTAAAAAATTAGCAAGCCAGCAACTAAGTGGCAAAAATCTATACGATGGTATCGTGGCTTTAGGTGCAGTTATCAATGGCGAAACCACGCATTTTGAGTTTATTTGTAACGAATGCGCTCGTGGCGTGGCAGATGTTTCTTACCAATATGAAATCCCCACTGCTTTTGGTATACTTACTACAAACAACATGGAACAAACCATCGGTAGGGCGGGTGGCTATAAGGGCAACAAAGGTGAAGAGGCAACCATGGCAATGATTGAAATGCTATATTTAATGCAACAAGTAGACACTCAAACTTTTTAACCATGACCTTTAAAACCCCAAAGCAACGCTCCCGAGAACGTGTAGTACAAGCGCTATATCAATATCTAGTATCAGGTGGCGAAGTATTGCAAATTGAACAACAATTTTTAAACCAAAAACAAGGCAAAATCTCAAAAGCTTTCTTTTCAAATTTATTCATCAACATTCTTAAAAACAGATCTTTACTAGATGAGATTATCGCACCTACCATTAGCCGAAAAACTGAGCAACTAGGCTCTGTTGAGCACGCTATTTTATATTTAGGCGCTTTTGAGCTTAAATTTAGCCCGGAAGTACCTTATAAAGTCGTGATTAATGAATCACTTGAATTGGCAAAGCTGTATGGTGCAGAAGGTGTGCATAAACTTATTAACGCTTCATTAGATAAACTAGCACAAACACTTAGAGAAGTTGAATTAACCAACTAAAAAAATAAGTCTAATTAAAAGCTTTTACAATCAAAGTTGCTACCTTTTCTTTGCTAGCCAAACGACTTAATTTTTTCCTTACAAAGCCGCTTAGTTAATAAGTGAACGACTCTCTTATTCAAATAGGTTGGCACTATCAAACCATTCATCATAATCTCTAATCGCCATTTTCTATACCCTTCCTGAGTCAAGTTTTCCGGCATAGCCAGCTCTTTCCTATTAAACTCATACAACAGCAATCCCCTGGTCTTTAATACCAGTAAAAAAGTACTGTCCTTCTTTAAGCGTATTATTAACTTCATCCGAAGTATGTACAGTCAAGTTACATTCTAGTTTAAAAAACGGTGGTAAAAAGACTCTTACTCTATCTTCAATCGTATTCCACAAATCAAACTTTGCTACTAAGTCATATTGATCAACAATCACTAAAATATCATAATCACTGATATAACCAGTCTCTGGCTTATTCATCCACTTACCCGTATAGCGTGCGAACCAAACAGAATAACCTTAATCAACTTACCTGTTTTCCTTTTGCCTGACGCCGCACTTACAACTAAATCAAATTTTTCACGAATGACTTGGAGAATTTGCCTTAAATGGGTTTGCTTATTACTAGGTAAGTACTCTTAGGGAGTCTTTCATTTAGTTTGGTCAGAAAACCCTTGTTAGTTAGGTGTTGATGTTCATTGTTGGTATGGATTATACAGATACAATGATGGTGGTGAGGTGTGGGGGCTTGATTGTTGTGATGGTAGAAGTAGTGAAAACACACAAAGTGTTTGATGGGTATTTTCAATAATTAATGCTTATGTTCCTATATTTTCATTATTCCTAAAGCAGTAGAAAAAACGGCACTCAGTCAATAAATTTGAAAATTTCGGCTAGGCCATAGTTTTTAAAAACATGAATGCCTAATTTTTTTGGTTTAACAATGGTATTAAAAGAGAATTTTGATAATAACCAACTCATTCAAGAAAAGTTTGTAGAATTGATCTCCGCTTAAATATTCGAGTAAAACACCGCCTCAATGAATTGAAGGAAATTCACGCCTCTCCCATATACGCTAGTAACGAATTCATTCTGGAAGCAAAAAGGTAAAGAAATGATCGATAAAATCGCTGATAAATCACCTGAGGTCACTTTGGATATTGTAGCTGGCTATCTTAAGAACCCAATAGTTAGGCGATGAGTAGGTATCAAAAGCATCACACGCCGTTCATAGCGACGTTAGGTCTTAAAATATGACTGAGCCAGAATCACTAGCAGAAAAAAGGAATTGAGAGTTGAAAGAATTGGTTTGCTTTTGCCTTTGTTGGCACGGTGTTTACGCACAATTTCATAGTCAGCTTTGGTGTTAGTTAACAGTTGTGGCTTTAGTATTTCAGAGAGTAGAGCGCTTGCTACACTAACGAATTTAGAAGCATCTTGTACGTAAAACACGCCATGGTTATCGGCTGTGCCCATGCTTTAGAGGTGGTAGCACCATCAATCATTAGGGGTAATTTAAAGCTTTGGCGCGCCATCTTTCGGGCAACAAATATCATTTCATCTAGTGAGGAGTGTGATGGAGTCCGGATAGGCCGATAATGTCCATATTTTCTTTTCTGGTGGTCTCTAAAATGGTTTCAGTGGGTAGCAATCACCCCTAAATCGATAATCTCATAATTATTACAAGAAAATATACGACAACAATGTTTTTGCCAATATCGTCCACATCGCCTTTAACTGTTGCCATTTGCTTTGTAAGGTGGAGGCGAAATTTTCTTTTTCGGCTTCTAAGAAAAGGGTCTAGGTAGGCACAGATTTTTTCATCACACGGGCGATTTGACCACTTGTAGCAAGAACATTTTGCCTGCATCAAACAAATCACCGACGATATTCATACCCGCCATTAGCGGGCCTTCGATGACAAGAGTAGGATGATCCAATTCATCAAAGGCTTCTTGAATGTCTTCATCAATATATTTGGTAATGCCTTTGACTAATGCATGTTTTAGACGTTTTTCTACTGCCCATGTGCGCCATTATAAATCTTTGCTGTTGTCTTTTTGTTCAAGCAAGTTGGAGAATTGAGCGGCAATACCCCCACCAAGAGCTCATCGGCTTTGCTATCAGTAAAGCACCACATCTTCAATACCTGTTGCGACGACAAAAATATTGGGGTCAAAAAAATAATGTCTTCTGGTGGGAAATTAACCTCATCAACTAGGATATTTAAGCATTACCGTTTGCGTAAACGTCGTATCAATAAAAGAAAAAACAAACTCATTTCTTTAGAAAAAGCTAGAGCCAACAAGCCCAATATCTCTTTTAATACCATTGTTAAACCAAAAAAAATAGGCATTCATGTTTTTAAAAACTATGGCGGCCTAGCCGAAATTTTCAAATTTATTGACTGAGTGCCGTTTTTCCGAACTTGGGAATTAGCCGGTAAATTTCCCGATATCTTAACGGATGAGATTGTGGATGAATCCGTTAGCACACTATTTGATGATACCGAAGCTTTATTTAAAAAAGTGATTGACAAAAAAATGACTCACCGCCAATAGTGCAAATCTCTATTTTTCGTGCTTGCCCGACTTCATCAAATGCCATAACAATAATAGCCGCGCCATAGCGCTTGCACAGGCGGATGTATTGTATAAAGTTTGCCTTGCCTTCTTTGAGTGAGATGGAATTAACAATGGGATTGCCTTGCGTACATTTAAGCCCAGCTTCGATAATCTCCCATTTAGAAGAGTCCACCATCAGTGGCATTTTGGCAATATCAGGCTCTGAGACGATTAGATTCATAAAACGAACCGTAGCGGCTTTGCCATCAAGCATGCCTTCGTCCATATTGATATCAACCACTTGCGCGCCTTCTTCAACTGTCTAATAATGCCTTTTCATATTCTTCATTAAGAATAAGGCGTTTAAATTTGTCTAAGCCTGTAATATTAGCGCGCTCGCCAATATTTACAAACAATGAATTATCCCAATATTAAAAGCCTCAAGCCCCGAACAAGCGATGTTCTGGCTTAATGGTAGGAATTTTTCTAAGTGATATGTCTTTAATAGCATAGGCAATGGCTTTAATATGCTCAGGCGTTGAACCACAGCAGCCACCTAAGATATTCACCAAGCCTGAATTTACCCATTCCGATGACTTGCTCGCTCATGGTTAAGGCGTCTAAGGTCATATTTGCCAAATTCATTGGGTAAACTAGCGTTTGGATGGGCTGATACATAAGTGTTAGCCAGGCGTGACATTTCAGCCACATATTGGCGTAATAAATCAAGTCCTAATGCACAATTAAGCCCAATAGAGATAAGCTTAGCGTGACGTAATGAGTTATAAAAAGCTTCGGTCATTTGCCCAGATAGGGTGCCCGCGGGACCAGAGACATTAGTAATGGTGCCAGAAATCATGATTGGAAGTTCACAATACCATCGTCTCCAAAGGCTTACTCAACGGCAAAGATAGCAGCTTGGCGTTGAGTGTATCAAAGATGGTTTCAATCAGAATAATATCCGCATCACCTTTAATCAAACCGTGAGTAGACTCTATATATAACATCAACCAACTCATCAAAGGTGACGTTTCTAAATCCAGAGTTGTTTACATCTGGTGAGAGAGCGAGCAAGTACGTAAAGTTAGGCCAGATAAATCTTGGTTTTTCAGTTGTTGAAAGTTCACTGCAAGCTTGTTTGGTAAGTTTGGCACTTTCCAGATTAATTTCATAGGCTAACTCTTCCATTTTGTAATCAGACATGAAAGTGTGTGTTGCATTATAAGGTATTGGTTTCAATAATATCAGCACCGATTTTTAAATAATCTTTATAAATGTCTTTGATAATTTAACTCAGTGAGAGCGAGTCACTGTTGCTTTGAACTAAAACATGTCAATCTTTAAAACGCTCGCCACGATAGTTTTACTCGGTTAATTTATGCTTTTGAATCATGCTGCCCACCCAATGATACCATTAAGTACTAAAATTTGCTGTTCTAAGAGGGATTGTAATATTTGCTTTGTATTCATGGTTGGCACAAAGTATATAGTAAGTTCTAAATTGTAATAAAGAACAGGAAATATAGTGAAAAAGATATTATTACTTGGATTATTATTTAAATGCAACTGCATTTTTAGACTTTAAGAGTTATGGCTCTGGTTATAAGAATAATGATTGGTCACAGTTTGGACACCCATGTATTGGATGGAAAAGGTGAATAATAATAACAGTTCTAATAATCGTCATTATAATTACCCCTATCTCTATAACAATCAAGCATTTAATACCAACGCCTCACGCTTTAATATGAACCAGATGCCAATGCCTAATCAGGCATATCAGGCAGAAAATAGTGCTTTGCCAGCTTTAATGTATGAAATACCTGCAGCTATTTCATTTGTTAACCTTGAACAAATACTAGTAACAAATCATCGTAAAGCACCAAACCCTTACTCTAATTACTACTTCGTCAAGGTCACGTAATCCGCATTCTTTTTAAATTTTAATCTTGATTAGGAGTTAATTTGCATAAATATATTATTATGTTATAATATAAACTGATTTAATAAAGTTAATATGGAGATATGATAATGAAAAAGATTCTTGCAATAGTAGTACTGGCATTCACCTTAAGTGCGAATGCATTTTGGAATAGTAACAACACCCCTTGGAGCAATGGTTACAACAACCATAACGGTTATGGCTACCAAGAAGATAATGGCATGTTTGGCTACAACCCATACGATTTTTGGGATCCTCGTTGGTATCCAGAAGAAATGGGCAATATGTTTGATGAGTTTGATAACAACGGTTGGAATAACAACAACAACTATTATGGTTATGGTCGCAATGGTTATGGTCGCAATGGTTATGGTCGCAATGGTTATGGTTTTGCACCTAATGGTTATGCAAATACCCCATGGGGACCTGGCGTTATACCTAGAACGACTATGCCAGTAACGCCAACAGCAAAATAATAGTATAAAAGCTATGATTAAAACCAGCACTAGTTGCTGGTTTTTTTTTGCTAAAAGTTAGGTTTATAATGAGGGTTAATTAATAATTAAGAAGTGAAAAGTATGAAACAGAAAAATGATGAGCCTTCAGTATTAACTGAAGATACTCAATAAATCATGAGTTACGTAGTAAAGCCGGTTTTTTATTGCCTGATTTGCTGTCTTTAAGGTTAAAGCATTATGCTTATTAATGTTGGTTTGGGTTAAAATATGCACCCTAAATAATCATTAAATTTAGGAATAAAAAAATGAATAGAGGTTGCTTATTTTGTCAATTGCGTGAAGAAAGAATTATTGGTCAATGTAGTTTAACCATTACGTTTTTAGACTCTTATCCTGCCTCTCCTGGACATACGCTGATTATTCCTAAAAGACATGTTGCTACTTATTTTGATATTATCGAACAAGAGCAAAATGCGATTGCTAAAGCCATTCAAACGGCTAAACTTATTCTTGATGAGGAGTTTTCCCCAGATGGCTATAACATTGGTGTGAATAATGGTGAGGTGGCAGGGCAGAGTATTATGCACTTGCATGTACATTTGATTCCTAGATATAAAGGCGATGTTGAAAATCCTAAGGGTGGAGTACGCTGGGTGATTTCAAATAAGGCTGATTATTGGAGTGATCGAGATAAATAGTACGTTTGAATGTGCAATAAAAAATCCATTTTTATAGATTTTTTATTGGTGTTGTATGTTTTTACTTTTTAAAAAGGGATGTCATCATCAAATCTAGAATTATCAACAGGTGCGATAGGGTCTGAGATTGGCGCTGCTGCAGCTTGTTGTTGTACAGGCGCAGCAGGGGCTGATTGTTGAGGTTGAGGTGCGTCATCCATATCAGCATTGTCGCGACGATCTAACATTTGCAATGTGCCATTAAAACCAGACACAACTATTCCAGTTGTGTAGCGGTCAGCACCAGTTTGGTCTTGCCATTTGCGTGTTCTTAGGCTACCTTCAACGTAAACTTTAGAGCCTTTGTGCAAGTATTGACCAGCAATTTCAGCTAATTTTCCAAATAAACTAACCTGGTGCCATTCGGTTTTATCAACCTTTTTCCCTGTATTTTTGTCTGTCCAGCTTTCACTGGTTGCAACGGATAAAGTGGTTACTGCTCTACCATTAGAGGTGTATTTCAATTCTACATCTTGACCTAAATTGCCTATTAAAATTACTTTGTTGATTCCTGCCATTTTCTTTTGCTCCGATTAATTTTCTGTTGCCTGTTTGATGGGTGTTTTTTGCTTTGTTATTAGGATAATTATCCACCAAATAACTGCAACAAATGTTGTGGATAAGAATACGCTATTTAGATTAGATATGTTGTAAATCCATCCACCAAGAATTCCACCAACGAACGCACCTAAAAACTGCGATGTGGCGTACAAACCCATTGCTAAACCACGTTTATCAGCACTTGTACTTGAGGCTATGAGCGAGGGTAGAATGGCCTCTAATGCATTAAAAGCAATAAAGAATAAAGTTAATAGAGTGAAAAATGAAGTATAAGTAAGTTGTATTTGGTAAAACAAAATTTGACTGATAATCAATAGTGCAATAGCACTTAAAAATACAGGTTTAATTTTTTGATATTTGGAAGCCAGAATAACCATTGGCAACATACCAATAAAGGACAAGATAATAATGGGTAAATATATTTGCCAACTGTCTTTAATATCAACAATGTTGCTTTCTTTTAAAAAAATTGGCATGGCGATAAAAGAACAAGTTAGAATTAAATGTAGTGCAAAGACACTGAAATCTAGTAGTAGTAAATCAATATTGAGTACTTTTCTGATGTTTGCAATTGACAAAGCATATTGCTCTTTAGGTTTGGCGTTGGGCAGAGTGCTAACAATAATCAATGCAACAACAGAAAGTAAAGCAATTACCCAAAATAAACCAGATATGCCTAAACTAACACTAATGATAGGGCCTAGTAGCAAGGCTAACATAAAGGCTATGCCTATTTGCACACCCACAAAAGCATTGGCTTTGGAGCGTTGGTTTTCACTAACAAAATCTGCTAAAAATGCCATCAATACTGCTGAAATAGCACCTGCACCCTGCAAGGCTCTACCAATAACAATCCCTATGATGTCTGTTGAGCTGGCAGCCACAACACTGCCAATAAAAAAGATAACAAGACCAATGATTAGCATGGGTTTGCGACCATACTTGTCTGATAAATAGCCAAAGGGAATTTGTAATAATGCTTGAGTTAAGCCATAAATACCAATAGACAAGCCTATTAGATAAGGCGTGGTGCTGGTGTATTCACTAGCATAAACTGAAAATATAGGGAAAATCATAAACAAGCCCAGCATGCGCGTGCTCATGATTAAAGAAATCTTAAACGCGAAAGTTCTTTCTTGTTTGTTCATTGGAGCAGGTTAAGGATCTTAGTTCTCTAAAGAATAGTGTGGTGTGTATGAAGGGTAGCTGTTCTTTAGTACGCGACGTGCATCTTTTGCCAGTATGTTTGCGCTAATAGCATCGTAATTACGTGCCATTAAATATAGTGCCGCAGGTACTGAAGGTGTGTTTGGATATTTTTCAATGATAAATTTAGCGCGGTTGATGGCAGCAATATTAGTCCCTCTTTTAGTGTAGTAAATAGCCACAAACAACTCATGTCTTGATAAAATATTTCTAAGTATAACCAAATGGGTTTTGGCCTCTTCGGCATATTCAGTTTTGGGGAATTTATCAATCAATGCTAGGTAGTAGTTAAAGGCATCACGCACTGAATTAACATCACGTTGGGCGCTATCAGTAAAATAGTCATCTAAAAACGAGCGAGATTTATCTTGTGAAACAACGCCGCGTAAATAATAAGCATATGGGGTTGAGGAGTGTTCTGGATAAAGTTTAATATAGCTATTTAAGCAATCAATTGCTTGATCATAGTCCTTGTTCTTATACAATGCATAAGCAATTTCTAATTTAGACTGTAGTGCATATTTTGAACCAGGGTAGGCTGCTTGTAGTTGTTCAAAAAGGGCAATGGCTTTGTCTGTTGAGCCTGATAAAGCCTCTTCTTTGGCTTGAGCGAAGAATGTTTTTGGCGACCAGCCTTTGGTGATAGATTCTCTTTTGGCTTCCTCTTGCCAAAAGCAGCCATTCAGTAATAATGTTAAAAAAGGTAAGATGATGAATAATTTTTTCATAACTCAAGGTATTTTTTACAGATATGTGAGGGCATTATACTGATGTGGTTATATTATAATGGCAAAGATTTGTCCTTAAATTTTAACCATATTGAATGAATTTGTCTGATAGAAGAGTCCTAATTAGCGAATTATGTAATACGCTAGAAAATTATATGTCTAAAGAGCAGATTGAGGGCGTTTATCAAGCTTATATTGTTGCAGCAACGGCGCATGATGGACAATATCGACAATCAGGAGAGGCTTATGTATTTCACCCCATATCAGTTGCTATGATTTTAGCAGAGTTAAAACTAGACTACTATTGTATTGTGGCAGCAATATTACACGATTGTATTGAGGATACTTCGGTTACTTATGAGCAAATTAAGCGTGATTTTGGTGATGAAATTGCACATATTGTAGAGGGTGTATCCAAACTAACTGGGTTGAAATTTCACTCAAATACAGACAAGCAGGCGCAAAATTTTAGAAAGTTGTTCTTAGCCATGAGTAATGACATGCGCATTATGATAATCAAATTGGCAGATCGTTTGCACAATATACGAACACTTGACTCCATGCGTCGAGATAAGCAACTTAGAATTGCTAAAGAAACGGTAGAAATACATGCACCCATTGCACGTCGCTTAGGTCTTAATAGCATTAGGGTTGAACTTGATAATTTGTGTTTTGCCATTATTTATCCATTTCGTAATAAGGTTCTGGTCAGTCAAATTAAAAAACAATGTGGCAATCGCAAGAAAATTATCAGTCACATCCAAACTGAAATAAGAAACCGATTAGACCAAGAAGGCATATCTAATGCTGAAATTAATGGTCGTAGAAAGCAACCTTGTAGCATTTATAGAAAAATGAAAATCAAACACCTGAAATTTTCTCAGGTGTTAGACATGTATGCACTTAGGGTTATTGTGGCTGATGTGGCACAATGCTATCAAGCTCTAGGTATTATTCATAATTTATATAAGCCATTACCAGGCAAGTTTAAAGATTATGTAGCACTACCCAAATCAAACGGCTATCAGTCCTTACATACGGTGCTATTTGGCCCTAAAAAAATTTTTATTGAGGTGCAAATCCGTTCATCTGACATGCATTTTATTTCAAAATATGGGATTGCTGCGCATTGGCATTATAAGAGTAACTTAAATCATAAACCAGAATTGGCTAATAACTGGTTAGGCTCATTACTAGATATTCAACAAAATTCGGGCACTTCTATTGAGTTTTTAGAAAAAACTAAGGCAGATTTGTTTCCTTCCGAGGTGTTTGTTTTTACTCCCGAGGGAGATATTATTCAGCTACCTTATAAATCAACTGTGCTTGATTTTGCCTACATGGTACATACCAGTATTGGCAACCACACCCTTAAAGCCAAAGTTGACCAAGTTAACACATCCATTGCCACCGAATTAAAATCAGGACAAACCATTGAAATTGTTACCGATGATAAAGCCACACCTAGATCTTTTTGGTTGCAAATTGCCGTTACTGTAAAAGCCAGATCTTCAATCAAGGCGTATCTTAAAAACGAATCCGCTGCTGAACTAATCCAATTAGGAGAGTATTTATTAACCAATGCACTGGATTATCAAAATATAGACACAGATGGCATTGATGAAGCTCAGTGGTTAACATGTCTTAAAGCGTTAAATTGTGATTCTAAAGAAGACATGTACATGAAAATTGGACTCTCTGAAATTTTAGTATCAGTTGCACTGAACAAATTACAAGGTGATAACGCCAAGCATGCAGCTCAAAAAATTAGTATTTATAAAACCCAAGGCAAAGCCATTAGTTTTGCGCATTGTTGCCATCCAATTCCTGGTGATAAAGTGATTGGTGTTTTAACCACTTCTAAAGGCATGGTAATTCACAGAGTAATTTGTGCCAACTTAGTTCGTGCTAAAAGCAAAAATGCACAATGGCTTAATATTGATTGGCAAGCAGACAGGGATGAGGAATTTAAAGCAATGATTGATGTTGATGTTGCTAACCAGAGAGGCACACTTGCCTCTATTGCTAGTGTTATTTCAAAAATGAATATTAATATTGAGCATCTTGAGATTCAAGAAAAAAACAATTCTATCAAATCACTCAATATGGTCATTAGTGTTGCAAATATCACTCAATTAAATAAGGTGTTTGTACAGCTAAAGACGCTAGAATTTGTTCGAGATGTGAGCAGAGTGTGATTTTAAAAAGCTACTAAATTTTTACTCATGCCAAACTTTAGTTTGGTTAAAATTGAGATTTTACTCAAGGTGTTTTTTATGAACTGGACAGACTCCCTAAATATTGCAATAGCCTTAAATGAGGCTCATCCAGAGGTTAATCCTAGTATTGTTAATTTTGTTGACCTTAGGCAAATGGTGATTGCACTGGATGAGTTTGATGATGATGTAAATAAATCAGGCGAAAAAATCCTTGAAGCCATCCAAATGAATTGGATAGAAGAAAAAGAATGAAGCAACTTATTGTTTTTGTTTTATCACTTTATACAAGCCTCACTTGGGCGGTATTAGAAGTCACCATTCTCAAACAAGATGAAAACATTTTTCCCATTGTTATTTCTGATTTTTCTGTTGTGGGCGATGCAAACCAAGGCAAAACCATTGCGCACGTTATGCGTGATAATTTTAATCGATCAGGCGAATTTAGCGCCTCTAGTGCAAATTATGTGATTAATAATAAGCCCAATTTTGACAAATGGAAGGCAAAAAAAATTGAAGCCATCGTGCTTGGCAAGCTAGAAAAAATCAGCAAAAAAGTCTTTAATGTCGAAATTGAACTACTGGATGTTTATTCTAATAAAATACTCTATAAAGATAAGTTTGCCGTGCACAATAGTGGCATCAGAAGAATTGCACACTACTTGTCTGATCAAATTTATCATGCCTTATTGGGTGAAAAAGGCTCTTTTGATACGCGCCTAGCTTATATTACCGTTACCAATAAAGGCAAAGGTGAGCGCGAATATCGCTTAGAAATATCAGATTCTGATGCGCAAAATCCACAAACCATTCTAAAATCCAAAGAGCCTATTTTATCACCCGTTTGGTCACCCGACCAAAATAAAATTGCTTATGTTTCTTTTAGAAACGCTCGTTCAGAAGTGTTCATCCAATACCCATTTGTACGCCGAAAAACACAAAAACTGCCTTATTTTGATGGCATTGCCTCAGCGCCATCTTGGCATCCGAATGGCAAAAGCCTTTTGCTTACGCTGTCTAAAAACGGCAATAAAGATATTTATTCTTATCAGTTAGCCTCTAAAAAACTAACAAGGCTAACCACAGACGTGGGCATCGATACTGAGGCAAGCTACTCACCAGAGGGTGATAAAATTGTGTTTACCTCTAATCGTTCTGGACAAGTGCAGGTCTACATTAAAGATTTAAAAACCAGTAAAATTAACAGAGCAACCTTTAAAGGCAGATACAACGCCAAAGCCGTTTTTTCACCCAATGGTAAAAGCTTGGCTATGGTACATAGAGTAGGTAAAGATTATCGCATTGCTTTACTGGATATTGCCACTAAGGATTTGACTATTATGACAAATAATCAATTAGACGAATCGCCGTTTTTTTCGCCCAATGGCGGTATGATTATCTTTGCTACTAATAAAGGTAGTTCTGGTGTACTTTCTGTGGTTTCAATATTGGATCATCAAACTTTCGAGCTGGCTAGTAAAGCAGGCGAAGTTAGAGAACCAAATTGGTCACATTATTTAAAATAGGAGGCGTTAAATGTTAAAAATAATATTCCTAACAACAATAGTGCTGTTGTCATCATGTTCATCCGTGGATGATTTGTATAAAAAAGTATTGCCCAAGCTAAGCGCGGTTACCATTGAAGATAGGACGGAAAATACACAAGAAAATGTTATTAAGGTAGATCAGTCTAGTTTTCAATCGCAAGGGTTTTCTAGAAGTGGTGTAAACACATCAAACATTATCGAATCAGTTGTCGTGGCAGATTTTAGAAACACGGATGTTAGTTTTATTTTGTATTTTTTCTATGATGGCACTGAGATTGATGAAGATTCAACCAAACAAATCATCAAACACGCAAATTTTATGCGCAGCAATCCAGCACTAAATTTACGTTTAGAAGGGCATGCAGATGAGCGTGGTACACGTGAATACAACCTAGCACTGGGTGAAAATCGAGCTTTAAGCGTTAAAGAAATATTAGGTCTGTATGATCTTTCTTCAAGGGTTGAAGTTATTAGTCTTGGCGAGGAAAAGCCCATGTTACAACAGCACGATGAGGATGCATGGCAGAGAAACAGACGCGTTGAGTTTGTTTATCAATAAAGCTTAATGTGCCACCTTGGTTTAGTCGCTTTTTTAAGTATTTTTGTCTGTCACCCTGTTAGTGCAGGTATTAATACAGAAAAAGTGGTGATGGATCACAATCAAAAAATAAAGCGTTTGGTGCGTAAAAATAAAGCCTTGTTGGGCAAGATTGAGCTCTTAGAGCAACAACAAAAAATAAGCACTGGAAAAATCAAAGAGTTATTTAACTTAATCACTTATCAAAAATCCAATGCCACTATTGTAAAAACCACGCTCAGAGTTAGAGAGTATGATCAAAAAGCCAAACGCATTTATACCCAAGCGCGCAGTCTATTAGTAACGGATCAATACGACCAAGCCATTAACTTGTTTAAACAATATTTAGCCACATATCCGAATAATAATCACACCCCAGATGTGTACTATTGGTTAGCTAAATCTTATTTAACCAAAGAAGATTTTTACAATGCTAGAAATACTTTTGTTGTATTTCAACAACAAAACCCATTGCATTATAAGTTTTCAAACTCTTTGTTTGAGTTGGCTAAGGTGTATATAGAACTTAACCAACAAGACAAGGCACGTAGTTTGTTAAGCGCAATGTTGGTTAAATTCCCTTCTCATAAAGCAATTAATAGAGCTAAACAACTGCTTAGTAAGATCATTACCCCTAACCCTAAGTCAAAGATAAATAAATTAACCATCAATTAAGGTGAAAGTTTTACCCATTCCTGATGTTGCTTTAGAGGCGTTATCTTATGCCAATCCTGTGCGCTATCCATTTTTGCTAGAAAGCGTTAATCACAATGCTAACAATCGTTTTTCGATACTATTTGCACACCCTGACAAACAAATTATTCTAAGCCACTTAGAAGAGTTTAATTTTTTAGACAAACTCACTACTAGTATTGATACACCACTTATTCACAGCGATTTACCTTTTACTGGTGGTTGGTTTGTATATTTGTCTTATGAATTAATTGGGCAAATAGAGACGACTTTAAAACAAATAATGCACACAAGTGGCCAACCTATTGCTATTGCTGTGCAAATTCCCACAGCCATTGTTATTAACCATGCCAATCATCAAACTTATTTATTAGATCAATTCGCCAATCAATACAGAATAGACCAAGTATTGGTAGATATTGAGCAATTAAAAGCCGTGCCTAAAAGTAAATTAGTAGGTGTTTTATCTGCTGAAGAAGAGGCCAAATTTTTATCAGGTGTGGTAAAGAGTCGCGAGTACATTAAAGCAGGAGATGTTTTCCAAGTAAACCTCTCAAGACAGTGGCAATACCACTTAACCAATGACATTACCCCAGCCCAAATTTACCAAGCACTAAAAAAAACCAACCCCGCCCCATTCTCCGCACTGGCACAATTTCAAACGTTTAGCATTATTTCCTCCTCTCCCGAGCGCCTATTTAGCGTGGATGGTAGAGTCATACAAACAAGGCCCATTGCAGGTACCCATCCACGTGGTACAGGCAGTGAAGACAAACGCCTTAAACAACAACTCATTAATCATCCTAAAGAGCAAGCAGAGCATATTATGCTGCTTGATTTAGAGCGCAATGATTTGGGCAGGGTGTGCGAATACGGTAGTATCAAAGTTGATGAAATCATGGGGTTGGAAAGCTATCCCTTTGTACATCATATCGTTTCAAACATCAAAGGCAAAATTAAGCCACACACCACTATTAAGCACCTAATCAGTGCATTATTCCCAGGTGGCACCATCACTGGCTGCCCTAAAATTCGTTGTATGCAAATTATTCAAGAACTAGAACAGATGCCACGTCAAACTTACACAGGCTCGCTAGGCTATATTAGCAGTAACGGAAAAATGGATTTTAACATCCTTATTCGTACTATTAGCAAACAAGACAATCTATTAACTTTAAGGGCAGGGGCAGGTATTGTGTTTGACTCTATTGCCAAACAAGAATTACAAGAAACCAAACACAAAGCCAAGGGTATGCTTCAGATTTTTGTATAATGCCTAAATGCAACAGCATGCTGACGATGATTGATATGATTTATTATATATTTTAATGCAATACTCGCCCTTTGTCTTTGGCGTTAGTGTCGGAAATTTATGCGTTGCAAAAAACTGTATGACAATCAATACACGACTAATTCATTTTAGAAAAATAAACATTTATTAGTTCTGACTTTCTGTTTTTTTGCAGCATGTCTCCAAGCATACTTGCTAAATAATGAAACCTCTGAGCTCTTTAATATTAGTAAAAAAGTATTACCCTTCTTAAAGTGCACTGTTTACCTCATTTGAAGCATACACAATTAAATCCGTCGCATGTGAGCCACAAAGAATAATCTTAATCAACTTATTGCCTGTTTTTTGTTTATCCGAAGTGTGTTTTACAACCCCATCAAATTCCTCACGAATCACTTGGACCAAATGCCCTTTATTTTTACAGAGGTAAAATGGGTCACAATATTAGATTATTTAATCTTAATTTTGATACAAAGTAAGCTTATAAAAAATTTACTCTATTTTAAATCTATTAAGATAGGTTGATCAGTTTGTTAGATGCCGCTCAATTTATGACTCCCTCTTTCCAGAATAAGATTTCGCAGGTGATTTTATCATCACACCTTCCTAAAATAAACATCTTTATATATTGGGCGTGTGGATGTTTAAAGCAATTAATATTTTCCCTGATATCTTTCAGAAATTTATTAACTTACGGTCGAAATATGGATGGCACCATTAATACCAACTATCAACATTTGAACCCCAATTACAGCCAAAATCAAACCCATTAAACGAGTAACAATACCAAGCCCATCTCTACCTATTATTATTAATATTTTCGAACTAAAAATGAAACAATAAAAGGTGATAAGACATAGGACTGCAAACACAGATATTGTTACAAAAGTTTCTCCCCATCCTTCTGCTGCTGAATAATTCATAGCTGTTGCAATAGTGCCTGGCCCAGCAAGAAGTGGTACAGCTAGAGGTGATACGGCCACATTTGAATGGATACTTTCTTGGGTTGTATGTAACTTTGAGACATTTCCTTGAAGCATATGATATCCAACAAGAAATACCAAAATACCTCCCGCTATTCGTAATGCAGGAAGAGTTATTCCAAAAAGGTGGAAAATTGATTTACCTAAAACAGAAAATAGCAAAATTATAACAAAGGTGATAATGAGGGATTTAATAGCAATTTTAGTTTGTTCAGATTTCCCTATATTTCTTGTTAATCCAGCGAAGACTGCCGTGCTTGCAATAGGATTCATAATGGCAAAAAATGCCATGAAAATTGTCACTGCATGCTCAAATAATAAATTCATTTTTCCAACACCTTTACCTTTGGTAGGTAAACGCCAAAACTCACCTGACAAGTTGGAGTAGGCGACATAGGAACCAGCGGAAAGGCGGTCATCAGGTGGAACGTCTTGTTAGGGGTAACAACTTGTACAGAGTTGGTGTTGTTGATAAGGTTTGTTGAGGCTTGCATGGTTTGTGTTTGTTCTTCCTTAAAATGATGAATGCTTTTTCGTTGTATGTTCTTTTTCTTCTTTTTTTAAAATGATACGTGTTTTTAAACAAAGGTTTGGTAAAGTTAATATTGTCACTTAACATAACGGATAACTATAACCTGCCTAATAACTTACCAAATTTTACTCTATTTTAAATTACTAGGGCAGGGCAATTGATTTGTTAGACAGCAAAGTCGGATTAAATAAGAAAATCTGTTATCGCCACCCATTAGATGCGACTGCTCTACGGTTACGTCTAACTATTATTAGAAGGATATACCTTATAATTCGATTTTGAAATAAATTTATGTAAAAATATCCATATTTTTTGAAAAATCAATATTTACTTGATATAAGCTTAAGCTATTGTAGTAACAAAAAATAACCAACTTAAACCACGATTTCAATTTAGTAAACATAATAACATAATAATTGAAATTTTCTGTGATACCCTATGAATGATATTCTTTGCATTTTATATAGTGTTAAGGCTGAAATTTTGATGTCATGGGGTAACGACGTTCTTTGCCAAAGGCATTTTGGCTAATCTTAGGGCCAGGTGCACTTTGTCTGCGTTTGTATTCGTTGTTAAGTACCATTTTGGTAATGCGTTTAACGGTTTGTTCACTAAAGCCTTGTTTGATGATGCGTTCAACGGAATATTTTTGTTCGATAAATAGTGCTAGAATTGCATCCAATTCCTGATAAGGGGGTAGGGAGTCTTGGTCAATTTGGTTAGGAGCAAGTTCGGCAGAAGGTGCTTTCTCGATAACACGCTCTGGAATGATGATTGATAGGGTATTTCTGTATTTAGTCAGTTGGTAAACTAAGGTTTTACTAACGTCTTTAAGAGGGGCAAAGCCGCCTGACATATCGCCATATAAAGTAGCATAACCTACTGCCATTTCAGATTTGTTGCTTGTGGTGAGTACGATTTTGCCTAATTTATTAGAGATTGCCATTAGTAGAGTACCACGCACACGCGCCTGCAGGTTCTCCTCAGTGGTATCAGCTTCCATGCCGTTAAATAGTGTGTTAAGTTGTGTCTTAAAGCTATTCACTATAGTGTGAATGCTGATTTCATGATAATCAATATTCATTGCTGTGGCTTGTATTTTGGCATCTTCAAGGCTTATGTTTGAGGTGTATTCATAGGGCATCATAATGGCTTTAATATTCCCAGTACCGATGGCATCAGCAGCAATAGCAAGGGTCAGTGCAGAATCGATACCGCCAGATAAGCCAATTACCACGCCATTAAAAACTCCGTTTTTCTCAATGTAGTCTTTAGTGGCGAGCACCAAGGCATTATAAATAGTTTTTTCAATAGGATCAGTATCAGCAGGCAGTGTGTTAGGGGGGGTAAAGCTAACTCTTTTGACTGTTTCTTTAAATAAGGGTAATTGCAGAGTGATTTCGGCATTTGAGTTCATCACAAAAGATGCACCGTCAAATATCAATTCGTCTTGTGCACCAACCATATTAACGTAAATAAAATCAGTTTTGGTTGCTAATACGCGTTGCTTAATTTGCTCAATTCGTTGTGAGTGTTTGCCAACTTGGAATGGGGAGGCGTTAATACTGACGATGATTTGTGCGCCCTGATTAGCCGTGGTAGAGATAATCTTTGGTGTCCAAGCATCTTCACAAATGACCAAGCCAATTCTTTTACCTTGGCATTCAAAAATAAAAGCCTCATGACCCGATTCAAAATAACGCTTTTCATCAAACACGCCATAATTGGGAAGGTTTTGCTTGTGATAAACTCGCAGTTGCGAATCTTGGATAAGATAAGCGCCGTTGTATAAAGCGCCGTCTTGTTTAGAAGGTGCGCCAAATATAATGGCAATATCTTCAGGAATGGTTTGTTTGATTAGGATTATTTTGTCTTCCATCTGTTGAATAAACCCCTCACGTAATAATAAGTCTTCGGGAGGATAGCCAATCAGTGATAATTCGGGGAAAATCAACAAATCACACTCTTGAGCATGTGCCTCTTTAGTTAACTTGATAATTTTTTGAAAGTTTCCATCCAAATCGCCAACAATGGGGTTAATTTGTGCAATATCTATTTTGATAGACTTTGAGTTGTTTGCAAGTTTTTCTAGTTGCTCTTGCCAAAATACGGCCTTTGATTTACTGCCAGTAATTTTTGCATGTTCAAGTTTGGTGTGAGCAACAACTTCTGCAGGATTGATGCCTAAAATATTGGCAAATAGCCAAGCGTGGGTTTCAGAAAGGGCGGCTTTCCCTGATTTATATTTGCTTAAATTGGATTGATTGATTGAATATTCTTGTGAGATTTTATAATCTGAAAAGCTAGTCTTCTTACGTACTTTAGCCAGATAGTCTTTGGTTTTATTTGCCATTATTTGTACCTTAATTTCAATGTAATTTTTACCTATTATAGTTAATTTTTACTGCCCATATTTGGTCATAAATTAGTTAAAAAATACTAGTATTGGTAAAAACATCATAAATACTATATAACAAATTAAGAGGAATTAATGAGCTAAATTCACAAACACTTATTAGCAGAATCAAGCCTATTTAGACAAGAAATAGTCGTATAACATTATCAAACAAATTGATAATTATTCTGTTAATACGCCAATTAACATTACTTAGAGGCTTAAATACCTTATGAAAGATGGTGATATTTTATACTCACCGCCATTTAGATAAACCCTCAAAAAACAGTTTTAATTTAAGACTGTTTTTTTAATCTACACTATGTGTTCAAAGATCACCATGTTGGTTTAATTTCAAATTATTGTAGTATTTACAACATTGATCGTTGCTACTCAAAAAGCTTTTATAAAGACGCTTTAATACAAACGATTAAAAGAGAGTTAACATGAAAACAAACAACATTATTACAATTAAAGGGGGGGTTAAACAAGCGGCATGGTGATTTTCGGACCTTCTGGCAGTGGCAACAAAGTTAACACTGATACGTTGCGTTATGAATAAGGGATAAATTATTGAACAGAATGAGCTAGATACCTTCTTTAACAACCCAGAATCAGATTACGCCTGTTTCTAAATCAAATATTGACTCAATGATACCTATATTGAAATATTTATTCAAACTTTGGTTTTTGGTAAACTATTCTTATTGTCTTTAAACTAATTTATCTAACAATGGGCTTATTCAGTAAATACAAAAAACACACACAAAAGTTTGATAAAAATCAGGACTGGTGTAAAGATTTAAAACGCAATAATGCGTTAAAAAATATTGCAGAACAACAAGAATTTAATTTTAAAGAAAACATTGATAAAAATAGTGATTTAGATATACTTTGTCCTAAGAAAGGACTAAGTTTGAATTATGTAGAAATAAGCTCAGACCAAGTCAAAATTTTAAAACAATGTAGTGCTGAAAGTAGTGCTGACGAATTGATGAAAATTCTAAAAAGAACACACAAGACAAGATTCAAAAATGATATTTTAAATCCGCTACTTGAATACGGCTTTTTTGAGCGAACCATTCCAGAAAAACCCAAAAGCCCGAAACAAAAGTACAGGCTCACCAAACAGTTTGTTAACGTAAATGCGATATAAACTTTAGCTAAAACCTTTTTTACTCCTTGCCCTAAATTCTAATTTTTACAAGCTTTTATAAAAAAGTAATGACTAGCCTTAAATTTACATAAAATCGTTTAAAAAATAAAGCAAAATTTGAATGAAAACAGGTATTTTACTAACCAATCTTGGCACTCCAGATACCCCTACAAAGAGTGCTTTAAGGCGATATTTGTCTGAATTTTTGTCAGACTCTAGAGTGGTCGACCCGCCTAATAAATTAATATGGTGGCTGGTATTAAATGTCGTTATTCTTAATATTAGACCTAAAAAATCAGCCAAAATTTACGCCAAAATTTGGGACAAAATTGGCACTGGTTCTCCATTATTAAGCATCACCAAGTTGCAATTACAAGGCGTTAAAAAAACATTGCTTAAACAGCATGAAAACTTAGTATTTGAAATAGGTATGCGTTATGGAAATCCTTCTATTTCATCAGCTTTGGATAAGTTACGCGCTCAAGGTTGTGAAAAAATCATTGTGCTGCCACTTTATCCTCAATATTCAAACACAACGACACTTTCAACATTAGATACCATTAATCAAACACTGAGCTCTTGGACACAAAAGCCTAAAATAGCCTTCATTGAGTATTATTACGACAATGATGGCTATCTTCAATCTCTCGCTAATTCGGTATTAGAGCATCAAACTAAGCATGGGAAGCCGGATAAATTAATGATTTCATTTCACGGCATTCCTCAACGATACGTCGATAATGGAGATGTATATTATGATCATTGTATTGGCACGGCTAGATTACTTGCTAAAAAGCTAGATTTGGATGAAAGCGACTATTTGTTCAGCTTCCAATCTATTTTCGGACGAGAGCTGTGGACTAAGCCACAAACCAAAGAAAGATTAGAAGCATTGGCCAGTAATGGTGTTGCACATATTCAAGTTATTTGTCCAGGGTTTTCAGCCGATTGTTTGGAAACTCTAGAAGAGATTGAGTGTGAAAACCGTGATTATTTTATTCAAGCTGGCGGTCGTCAGTTTAGCTATATCCCTGCATTGAATGATAGAAATGATCATATAAAGATGCTCATCGATTTAATTTCCATTCATTTATAACAACTTCGTATAATTTATATTATGTTAAATAATATATTTTCAAGTCAAACCTTACAAGATTTTGACATAATCACCCTATTGAAGCTATGTCTAATTTATTTAATGTTAGAATAAAAACTATGAGGAGTGCTCATCAAACGATTCTTTGCTTGAAAGTGGGCTCCATCATAGTTATAAATGCAGTAATGATGCTTACAAAACCGAGTGTGCTGCAACTCTGTTGCGTCAGATATTGAATTATCCTTTCAAGGAAACACTTCTAGGTAGGTATCCTTGCACTTGAAATTTCACACTCGTAACAACAAATCCGATGCTTTTGCACGAACAATTTTTAACAAAATCACTTTAAGGTTAAAAGTAAAGTTGCCTTAGAAGGACCTAAAGGCATCTCCGTTCTTAAAGAGACATGTCGTCACTCCCCTTTTTGTCATTGCTAAGGGTTAATGTTAATCGAGCCATGGACATTCATGGTGGTAAAACACTCATGCTCGGTTAAGCGCAACTATTTGACCAACATTTACCAAAGCATTCCAATTGCCATCACACAGTTGAAGGGGTAAATATTTTAACCAGATCAATGATTATATTTAGCCAAGGATTAATGCGTTGCAACCCTTTCTTAAAAAATGAGCTAACAAGTTTAGAGAATCAAGATCATGTTTCATTTAATAAAATGCTGGGTAAACACCTTGCTTATTTATCTGCTGTTAAGGCTAAAAGCTTTATTCTTGCACTAAATAATGGCAAAGTTGCCATTATTCCAAAAAATAACAAGGGGTGATTAAAGCTTACCAAATTTTGAGGCTGATTATGACATAGACGCCTCCGTTGAAGAGATTTTTAAAAAAGATACCTCACAACAGATTACTCGCTCTGTTCGAGATATTGATTGGGCTTTGTGTGGTATTGAGCATGAAATAAGTGGTCAAATTGTCAAAGCATTTGTGGTAAAAAAACCAGTTTAAGGCTAGAAAAACAAGTATTGATTGATTATTGCAAAGAGCATTTGGCTCATTGCAATAATCCAATATTGGAAAAATTCTTAAAAGAAAATTAACGGGCTAAGCAAGATCAAAAATCTTGCTATTTTTTTCAATCTAACAATCCCTTTCATAGCAATATTTTAAGCATTTTCTTTATAAATTGCAAAATTTAGCACTTGCAAAAATAATTCAAATACACTATATTTAGTTACAATTAACTTTTACTAACACTATATGTAGTGTTTTTTACTAGGAGCACTAATGAACCAAGACATTAAAGTCACCAAGCGCAACGGACAACAAGAATCCATTGATATGGAGAAAATTCATCGAGTTGTGCACTGGGCTTCACAAGATTTAAAAGGTGTGAGTGTAAGTCAAGTTGAAATTAATGCCCAGTTGGCATTTTTTGATGGCATTAAGACAGAAGACATTCATGAAACCATTATTAAATCAGCAGCAGATTTAATCTCAATAGAGGTGTTAGATTATCAATATTTAGCAGCACGTTTGGCTATTTTTCATTTGCGTAAAAAGGCATTTAAATCCTTCACCCCGCCCCCACTTTTTGAACATATTAAAAAATTTACAGATTTGGGTATTTATGACAAAGACATTCTTAATAAATACTCAAAAGAAGAAATTGAAACCTTAGATGTCTATATCGACCATTGGCGTGATATGAAGTTTTCTTACGCCGCAGTTAAGCAATTAGAAGGCAAATATTTAGCTCAAAACCGCGTCACTGGCGAAATCTACGAATCCCCACAATTGCTTTATGTGTTGGTGGGTATGTGTCTATTCCAAGAGTATGAAGCTAGCGTACGCATGGATATTGTGAAGCGTTTTTATGATGCAGTGAGTTTGTTTAAAATCTCTCTTCCCACCCCTATTATGGCGGGTGTTAGAACACCCACACGCCAGTTTTCATCTTGTGTATTAATTGAGGCAGACGATGATTTAGACTCAATTAGTGCTGCTGCTGGTGCTATTGTAAAATATGTCTCCCAGCGTGCTGGCATTGGTATTAATGGTGGCAAAATTCGCGCAATTGGCAGTCCAATTCGGGGTGGCGAGGCAACACATACGGGTTGTATCCCTTTTTATAAACACTTTCATACTGCGGTTAAATCTTGCTCCCAAGGAGGAGTGCGTGGTGGCGCAGCCACCTTATTTTACCCTTTGTGGCACTTGGAAGTTGAAAGCTTGTTGGTGCTTAAAAATAACATAGGTACGGATGAAAACCGCATTCGTCACCTTGATTATGGCGTGCAATTTAACGGACTAATGTATCAACGCTTTCTAAAAGATATTGATATTACTTTATTTTCACCACATGATGTACCTGGTTTGTATGACGCCTTTTTTGCTGACCAAGAAGAATTTAAACGTTTGTATGAGCAATACGAACAAGACGACTCGATTAGAAAACAAACCATTAAAGCCAGAGAGTTGTTTGCCAAATTTATGCAAGAACGCGCCAATACAGGCCGTATTTATTTACAAAATGTTGATCATTGTAATACCCACAGTGCCTTTGATGCCAAGCAAGCCCCTATTAAACAATCCAATCTTTGTATGGAAATTACCTTACCAACCAAGCCTTTGTACTCAGTTCAAGACGAGCAAGGCGAAGTGGCGCTTTGTACGTTATCAGCGGTCAATCTTGGTGCATTAGACTCTTTAGACGAGATGGAGGCACTAACTGATATTATTGTACGCTCATTAGATTGTTTGCTTGATTATCAAGATTATCCAATTAAAGCAGCTGAACTTGCTAGCAAAAACCGCCGTACACTCGGTATTGGTGTCACCAACCTTGCTTATTATTTAGCCAAAAATGGTGCAAAATACTCTGATGGATCAGGTAATCAGCTCATTCACAAAACCTTTGAAGCATTGCAATATTATTCATTAAAGGTTTCAAATACATTGGCAAAAGAATTGGGTGCTTGTCCATTATTTTCTCAAACCCAATATTCACAAGGTATTATGCCCATTGATTCTTATAAAAAAGACATTGACGCGTTCTGTGATTGCGAATTAGAGCTTGATTGGGATACGCTACGCCAAAATATTAAATTAACAGGGCTTAGAAACTCAACTTTAACAGCGCTTATGCCATGTGAAAGTTCATCACAAATCTCCAATTCAACCAATGGTATCGAGCCACCTAGAGGATTTGTGTCTATTAAACAATCTAAAGACGGCATCTTAAAGCAAATTGTGCCTGATTATGAGTTATTGAAAAATCAATATGAATTACTTTGGGACATTAAAGACAATGAGGGTTATCTACAACTTTGTGGGATTATGCAAAAATTTGTAGACCAATCTATTTCTACTAACACGCATTATGACCCTTCACAATTTGAAGGTAATAGAGTGCCGATGAAGTTGTTTTTAATGGATTTGTTAAAGGCATATAAATACGGCATTAAAACGCTTTATTATCACACAACTCGCGATGGTGGTAATGAATGGCAAGAAAAAGAAGATGGTAACGCATGTGCAGGTGGTGTTTGTAAACTATAAACCATCAACATTAAATCTTGAATAAAAGATTAAAAGCTTTGCTTGGGAATCAAATAAAGGAGTTATATTATGTCGTACAGTATTTTTAACAAAAAAATTAGTGATACACTAATCCAGCCTATGTTTTTTGGCGACAGCGTGAATGTTGCACGTTTTGATAAGCAAAGATTTAAGATATTTGAGAAACTCACCGAAAAACAACTTTCATTCTTTTGGCGTCCAGAAGAGATTGATGTTTCTAAAGATAAAATAGATTTTGCTAAATTACTACCTAATGAAAAGCATATTTTTATCTCCAATCTACAATACCAAATTTTGTTAGATTCAGTGCAAGGGCGCGCTCCTAATATTGCTTTTTTGCCAATTGTGTCACTGCCAGAGTTGGAAAATTGGATTGAAACTTGGTCATTCTCTGAAACCATTCATTCACGTTCTTATACGCATATTATTCGCGCTATCGTTAATGAACCAGATGTGATATTTGACGATATCATGAAAACAGATGAAATTATTCAACGTGCTGAAAGTGTCTCCAAACATTATGACGAGCTAATTAAATGCACTCAGGCCTATTTGCTACATGGCACAGGCAAGATTAAGGTCCAAGAAAAAGAAGTGTCAATTGACTTGTACTGTTTAAAAAAGCAACTTTATCTTACGATTATGTCGGTCAATATTCTTGAGGCAGTGCGATTCTACGTTAGTTTTGCTTGTTCATTTGCTTTTGCTGAACGCAAGGTTATGGAGGGCAATGCCAAGATTATCAAAATGATTGCTCGCGATGAAGCGCTCCATTTAACAGGCACTCAACATATGCTTAATTTGATGAGCGATGGCAAAGACGACCCTGATATACAAAAAATTGCCAAAGAGTGTCAAAATGAAGTAATTACCATGTTTAGAGAGGCTTGTGAGCAAGAAAAAAACTGGGCAGAATACTTGTTTCGTGATGGTTCTATGATTGGCTTAAATGCACAGATTTTAAAACAATATTTAGAATACATCACCAACGTACGTATGAAAGCTTTAAACCTAAACCCCATATTTGATGAATGCATCAATCCACTACCTTGGATTAACCACTGGCTAGATTCCGATAATGTGCAAGTTGCACCACAAGAAACTGAAATTACCTCTTATTTGATCAGTGCTATTGATAATACTTTGGATGAAGAAGACTCTGATTTTAACGGCTTTAAATTGTAGTTAACTAAATGTTCAGAATAGAGGTCGATAACATTAATGGCAAAACTGAGTTATTATATGTCCATGGAGACCGCTCCATTCTTACCGAACTTGAACAGCATAATGTGCTTATTAACCACTCTTGTCGTCAAGGGCATTGTGGCAGTTGCATATTACAGCTTTTATCTGGTGATGTCATCCATCAGGATTCTCTAATGCCTTTATCACAAGGGGAAATTTTAGCTTGTAGAGCGACGCCCGTTAGGGATATTAAAATTGGCCCAAGAGATTAAACAAGTGTTTAAATATTCCAATATTCCAAGACTTCGCTAGTATTTGCCTTTAAATACAATTCTTTTGTTCTTTTTCTTAATTTGGTAGAGCTATACATTGGATCATAATAAATGTTGGCTAAGTGCATTGGTAATCATTTTTTGCATTACTTTATAACGCGCCAAATCTAATCTTCTTTGAATCTTTTGCAAACTACCCAGCCAACCTAGCAAAATTATTAATCACATCTTGGTAAATAAAATCTTGATGCATATTAATCACATACGCATCCATACTAACGATGATACGCTCTTGTATACTAACTTTGAGTAAAACTCAATCAGCTTGAGCGATTTTATCTTTAATACAAGTTGGAATATGTACTGTACCTATATTTAAGCAACTCACTCAATCGGCCAGTTCATTTTCAAAATTAATTTAGCTAGATTGGCTTGTTGTGGTATTGTCAAAAACTGAACCTCGATGATTGGCCAAGCCTTTTAAATCAATTTTTGCCTTAATTTTATCCAATAATAGTGTCTTAATAAAAAGTTGGCTAAAGTCTTCTATTTGAGCAACCTTGTCAAATTATACTTGCGCACTACTAGAAATCATAACCAGCAAGCCACCACTGGTTTGTGGATTGCAAATAATTGATTGCGCCTCGTCATTCATTTGGCTTAAATGATACCCATAACTTTCAAAGTTACACTGCGCGGGGGCCTCTCGGCGAACAAAGCCCCCCTGGCTAGATACTCTATAGTCTTTAATATTAAGCAGAATAAAGCACTTTGCTATAATCAATTTTTTCTACCATATTGGAGCCCTATGTATATCTCAGATAAATGACTGCCTAAATCAAAACCACTCACATCAGTCATTACGTTTACGCCATCAATTTTTGCAAAATCAGCACCAATATCATTTAACTGACACATGGTCTTAATTGCTTGATTTTCATCTTCCGGTGTAATTTTTTTCTGTTTTTGAGCTGTGGTTAAAATGTCGATATCCAAAGGCTTGGTTAAATAAATTTTATCACCTATCCCTAGCAGTTGAATTTTCTTTTAAATACTCGGTCTTTACTCGCTCTATGACGCACAAACCAGAAATAGGCTTAGGAAAGTCAATGCTATGCCCACCTGCTAGAACCCATACCAACAGCATGACACACTTCTACCGCTATCAATAACTTATCGTCCTTTACCTCTACAGGGAGTTTCTCTTGTGGCCAGCCAAAAACAGCAATTGCCATAAATAGGCGTGCCACCCATTGCATAAATATTACCAATGGCAGCAATGCGTCCGAAGGTAAAAGAATCATCTACAATTAGCATAAAGAAATTTGTTATACTAATTATATCATTACCTAATGATGATGCTAGAATAGTGCTCAACACTTTAGGCGAAATTTTACAACCTTTAATTGTACGAGTTCATATTCAAAACATACCCTTATTAAATAAAAAAATCAAAACATAATTCTCAATTAAATAGTGCTATTATTGGCATAATGTACTTGCTCTAGCAATTTTGGTTTAATTTGGATTGTACAGCAACCCTAGCACTTATCAAACAAGGAATATTGACCCTAGCTAATTAGTTCGTATTCTTTTTCTAATTCTTTATACAATTGTTCTGACGTTAAATCAGGATGTTCTTCCATAATACGAAAGGCAATAACGTTATCCTCCACCGCACCCCAATTCTTAATATAAGTGCCTTCTTTATAGCCATACTTTCGTCTAAAGGTATTGAGTTGATTTTTAACAAGATAGCGTTTGTAAAGCTCTGGCACGTCCATACTCATAGTTGCTAGCGCCTTAAAAAAAAGTCCCGTAATTTCATATAAAGCATTTTGAGATTTATCTACATTAGCACCACTTGCTACAGCCACCAGTTTTTCTAAAATCTCTATCACAAGTTCTGGATTTGCCTGCCTTTCTGACTCTGTATTTTCATAGCTCTGAGCAAATTGAGTATCGCCAAAATGAATGGCCTCAGACATAATAAAATGCCAAATATCCACCAACTCAACTTTGACGTTATCCAAATCATGCGCCCCTTCAATATCTTTCCAGTGTTTCCAGTTAAATGAATCAATCGCCTCAGTGGCCTCCATATAAATACAACGCAACCAAGAAATATAACGTCCATCTTTGGTTATGCCACTACGCCACTCAGGACCGTTGGTGTTGTCATTTAATTGCTGTTGCAATTCAAACATTTTCTTAATTTGACTCATTATAAATCCTTATAATAAATATAAAATATCAAGGATTATAATGCAATACTTGACAAATAAAAAATTAATTAATTGTGATTTAGGCGAGTGCTTAACACCCAATCCTGATACACATATTATGCCACTTATTGATATGGCAAATATTGCCTGTGGCGGGCATGCAGGTGATGATAAAAGCATGGTTCAAACTATTCAACTTGCTGCGCAAAATAACACTGCAATTGGTGTACACCCCAGTTATTTTGACAAGGAAAATTTTGGTCGTTTGAGTCATGATTTAAATAAAAATGAGTTGTTTGATTTGATTTACAATCAAGTTTTACACTTTCAACAATTATGCACTGAGAATAGCGTACAACTTAGCTATATCAAACTACATGGTGCACTATACCATGATATCATACACAAGCAATTTGTGCTAAATATTGTGTGTGATGTTATTAAGGCAATTAATCAGAACATAAACCTTGTCGTGCAAGCGGGTAACGAAGCTCATTTTAAGCACATTGAAACAAACAAAAAAATTCAATTATTGCATGAGGTGTTTGCTGATCGTGGTTATCATAGTACACATATCATTCCTAGAGGCGAGAAAGGAGCTGTTTTGGATAATGCATATGCCATTGTTAAACAATATCAAGATTTTTTAAATAAAAAATCTTTCAAAATAGACACAATTTGCTTTCATAGTGATAATATAGCCTCCGTAAAGGCTTTAAAAATACTAAAAAATGCATAAAATTATTCTAGCAGGTGAGCACTCCTTATTGATTTATTTTGGTCATAAAATCGACCCTAACTTACCTAAAAATATTGCAAGTTTTTCTGAGCAACTCATTGCTAAATTCCCTAATCTTATCATTGATTTAACCCCTTCCTATACTTCCCTATTGGTCAGTTATAATTTAAATTTAACCACCTATCAATCATTTGCAAAGCAAGTGGAACAATGCCTAAATGCCTTTGAATATAAATCTAATCACGTAGCATCTACCTTACTGTCCATTCCTGTGTATTATGGTTTTGAAACTGGACTTGATCTTGAAAGATTATTGACTGAGAAGCAACTTGATTTGAACGCTTTTATTGACATTCATTCATCCGTTGAATACTTGGTTTATGCTATTGGGTTTAGTCCAGTATTTGCTTTTTTAGGCGAGGTGGATAGTCGTATTCGCGCACCAAGGCTAGCTACACCAAGAATTAAAATTCCTGCAGGGTATGTTGGTGTTGCGCAGAGCCAAACTGCCATCTACCCTACTGACTCTTCTGGTGGGTGGAATATTATTGGCCGTACACCTATTGATTTATCTTTAAACAATCCTAGTAATATTGATAAATTTAAAACAGGTGATCGGGTTAAATTTTACCCAATCAACAAGAATGAGTATATTAAGCACGGTGGTAAGTTATGAGTTTTAAAGTAATTAAATCAGGATTTTTAGCAACCATACAAGATTATGGTCGTTTTGACCATGCCAAACATGGCATGAGCCGTTGTGGCGTGATGGATGAACACGCTTACAGTTGGGCAAATTATCTATTGAATAATGCATTTGATGACGCAGTGTTAGAAATTACCTTTGGCGCAGTTGAACTTGAAGCGCAACTTGATGTGTTAATTGTTGTTACTGGTGCAGATTTAGATTTTAAAATTAACCACAAATCAGCAGCAATATGGCACAGTATACAAATACATAAAGGTGATACACTTAGTTGGAATAGCCCAAAGAGTGGCATACGTACTTATTTAGCCGTTAAAAATGGATTTGATGCTAAAGTGTTGTTTGGCTCAAAATCGGTTAATTTACGTGAGCACATTAGCACAAAAATAAGCCAAGGCAAAACATTGGATTATACTGAATCTTTCGATACAAGAGAACGTTTGATACCTATTCAATACATCCCAAATTACAACAAAGACATTACTTTGCGTTTATTACCCAGTTATCAATTTAATGAATTTAGCGTTAGTCAACGTGATTTATTTTTTAATCAAACTTATCAAATTACCAATGACAGTGATAGAACAGGCTGTCGCTTGCAAGGCGCACCTATTGATTTAAAACAAACTAAAATGATTTCTGAAGGCATGAGTTACGGCAGTGTAGAAATTACCACAAATGGCTTGCCCATTATTTTATTAAAAGATGCACCAACCATTGGTGGCTACCCGAAAATTGGTACCGTATTCTCACTAGACTTAGCCAAACTTGCACAAAAACAACCTAATGACCATCTTAGATTTGAATTAATCAATATTAATGAAGCACAAGAAGAAAGAGTGGTGTTTAATCAATTCTTCAACATTAAACATTAGATATTTTGTTGCTATAAGGAAACCTTGTTTCCTTATGAATCGTTGTGATGTTAACCTCCTTAATTGCTATTCTAAATGGATTATCAACATCAATACCATTGAACTTTAGCGCACTAGGCGCTCTAACACACTACCTTTGAAAGGTTCAAGTATGTCAATGATTACTGGCAAATAGCTACGAATTCTGTCTTTAACTAACATCTTTAAAAAAAATTGATGAGTTGCGGTCTTGATTAAATAAGGCTTGACGTTTTTTTGGCAAATTAGTAATTTTCATTTGGGTAAAGCCATTTTTAATAAACCAATCTGTGCCGTCGTGTTTGGTCAATGCAAAAACCTTGGAAAATTTTTCAGCTTTTGCTTTTTTCATAATCTTATCAAGTAGTTTTAATGAAAGTCCTATTTTTTGCGCTTTTTTAGATACTGCCAATGAATAAATCTCCCCTATACCACCCTCTTTACAGTCTTTAAGACCTGCACAAGCAAGTAATTGATTGTCGCCCATCAAACAAACAAAATCCCCAAGATTTTCATTGATTTGCGCCTTGCTTCTGGGCAATATTTTGCCCTCCTCAACAAAAGGCTTGACTAGGGTTAGAATTTGTTCAGCTTTAATCAAGCTAACGGCTCAAATGTTTAATGAAACGCCTATTTTAGTCTAAAATTTAATCTTTTTATCATACGAAGAAAATATTATGTGCAATCCAAGAAAATATTCCTCACAAGTTGTTGATGGGTTTGAGCGCGCACCAAGTCGCGCTATGCTTTACCCGGTTGGTTTTACAAAAGAGGATTTTAACAAACCTCAAGTAGGCATAGCAAGCACTTGGTCAATGGTAACGCCGTGCAATATGCACATTAATAAATTGGCTGATGAAGCATCAAAAGGAGTCAATACCACAGGTGGCAAAGCCGTTATTTTTAACACCATCACTATTTCAGACGGCATTTCTATGGGTTCTGAAGGCATGAAGTATTCTTTAGTCTCACGTGAAGTCATTGCTGATTCAATTGAAACTGTTGTTGGCTGTCAAGGTTTTGACGGTGTGGTTGCTATTGGTGGTTGTGATAAAAACATGCCTGGTTGTATTATCGGCTTAGCACGCCTTAACCGTCCTAGTATTTTTGTTTATGGTGGTACCATTCAGCCAGGTAAAAATCATACAGATGTAGTGAGTGTTTTTGAAGCAGTTGGCCAATTTGCCAATCATGCAATTAATGCAATTGAACTGGAAAATATTGAAAAAACAGCCATTCCTGGTTCTGGCTCTTGTGGCGGTATGTACACGGCTAACACTATGGCATCAGCAATTGAGGCATTAGGTATGAGTTTGCCAAATTCTAGCGCGCAAAATGCTATTTCAGATGATAAAAATAACGACTGCGTTCAAGCTGGACAAGCCGTTCTTAATTTATTAAATAAAGACATTAAACCTCGTGATATCATGACTATGAAAGCATTTGAGAATGCCATTACCGTGATTATTGCACTGGGCGGCTCAACCAATGCTGTTTTGCATTTAATTGCCATGGCAAGTGCTGCTGAGGTTAATCTTAAAATTGATGACTTTACTCGCATTGGCAAAAAAGTGCCTGTTATTGCTGACCTTAAACCATCAGGCAAATATATGATGAGTGAATTGGTTGAAATTGGCGGTACATTACCACTAATGAAGACGCTACTTGATGCAGGATTATTGCACGGAGACTGCCTAACAGTAACAGGTAAAACTCTAGCTGAAAATTTAGAAAACGTTAAGTCATACGCTGATTCCCAAGAAATCGTTAGAACATTAGATAACCCAATAAAAAAAGATTCACACCTTAGGATTCTACGTGGTAATCTTGCAACTGATGGCGCTGTGGCAAAAATTACTGGCAAAGAAGGCTTAAGCTTCAAAGGTAGCGCAAAATGTTTTCTTCGCGAAGAGGATGCGCTTGAAGCCATCCTAAATGACCAAATAATAGCAGGTGACGTTATCGTCATTCGCTATGAAGGCCCTGTCGGTGGTCCTGGTATGCGCGAAATGCTCGCCCCCACTTCTGCAATTATGGGCAAAGGCTTAGGCGGCAAAGTTGCCCTTATTACCGATGGTCGCTTCTCTGGCGGTACACATGGTTTTGTAGTTGGTCACATCACCCCTGAAGCCTTTAAAGGCGGTGTACTAGCTGTGGTTGAAGATGGAGATGAAATCTTAATTGATGCAGAAAACAACATTTTAGAATTATTAATTGAGCAAACTATGATTGATAAACGTTTATCTAATTGGACACAACCTAAGCCAAACTACACCAAAGGTGTATTGGCTAAGTTTGCCAAGTTAGCTAAATCTGCTTCTGAAGGTGCGGTTACTGATTAACTACTCAATTACTTAGTTAAATCTTAATGAGAATCCTTTATATAAATAAGGTGCTATAAAATGACAAACTTTGCCGATTTGATGTTTATGTAAAAGATTCTATTTGCATCTGATAAATTATCAAACCTAGTAATAGTAAGATCTATAAGTGGTTCTTTTTATAGCACCTTATTTAGCTGGCACAAACACCATTTGCCTATCGTCAAGATTAACAGAAGCGACTTGAATTTTGATGGTGTCGCCTAGTTGATAAACTTTGCCAGTGTGTTCGCCTTTGAGTTGATGATGGAGGTCGTCAAAAATATAATAGTCTTCTTTCATGTCACGTATGGCAATCATGCCTTCGACAAATACGTCGGTGAGCTCGATAAAGATACCAAAACTAGCAATGCCAGAAATAACACCGTTAAAGGTATCTCCTACTTTATCACGCATGTACTCGCATTTTAGCCATTGTTCAACATCGCGTGAGGCGTCGTCTGCTCGGCGCTCGGTCATGGATAGGTGTGCGCCAATTTCAAGCATTTTTTTGCTGGGTTTTCTGATCTTTTTGTCTAAAACGCGTTTAATGGCGCGATGTACCAAAAGATCAGGATAGCGTCTGATGGGTGAGGTGAAATGGGTATAGTCTTCAAATGCCAAACCAAAGTGGCCTTCGTTGGCAGGGGTGTAAACGGCTTGTTTCATGGTGCGTAGAACAACGGTTTTAATGATGTTTTCATCGTCTCTGCCTTTGGCACTTTCAAGCACTTTGGCAAAGTCTTTAGAGTTTGGTTGCGCACCACCTTCAAGCGTTAAGCCAATGGCGGTTAAAAACTGGCGAGTAACTTCTACTTTTTCTGCCGTAGGTTTGGGATGAATTCGGTATAAAAAATCCTCATTATGATGGTTTAAAAATTTAGCACTGGCTTGATTGGCCATTAACATGCACTCTTCAATCAACTTGTGGACATCGTTGCGAGAACAGGCAACAATGTTGTCAATTTTGCCATTATCGTTAAATAAAATTTGTGATTCAATGCAGTTAAAATCCATCACCCCGCGCTTAATTCTGGCGTGTTTAAGGGCTTTGTATAAATCGTACAGTGCATTTAAATTATCCATCACTGATGCGTACTGCTGAGTGAAGTCGACATCATGGTGTTCCAAAATTTGGCTCACCTTGGTGTAGGTCAATCGTGCGTGTGAAAACATAACAGCAGGATAAAACTTATAATCTAATAAACTGCCATGAATATCAATATTCATCTCACAAGTCATACACAAGCGTTCAACATCAGGATTGATTGAACATAAGCCGTTCGATAAGGCCTCAGGCAGCATTGGCACAACACGGCGTGGAAAATATACCGAATTGCCACGATTTGCGGCATCTTTGTCTAAGTCTGAGCCTTCTTTCACATAGTGCGATACATCAGCAATGGCAACAACCAATTTCCAGCCTTTGCTGGTGGCTTGCGCGTAAACGGCATCGTCAAAATCACGAGAATCTTCACCATCAATCGTAACTAACTTCATTTTAGTGATGTCAATTCGACCTTTTTTATCGCTATCGATTACTATACTTGGTAATTTATCGGTTTGCACGAGTGCTTCGGGTGAAAAATCAACTGGAATACCATTGCGATAAAGGGCAGAATCTATTTCTACGCCTTCATCCATGTAACTGCCTAAAATTTGGACAATTTCACCCACCGCTTGACTTTCTAGGGTTGGGTATTTGGTGATTTTAACAATCACAATTTGTTCATCAAGATGTTCTTTATTAATCTTTGGAATGCTAATATTATGCTTAATACGCTTGTCGTCAACCACAACATAAGCCCCTTCTTTTTCAAGATGTAGGCACCCTACTACAGTTTCAATACTTTTGATAACTTTAATAATTTGCGCGTCACCGCGCTGGTTAAGCAAGCGTGCTTTGACTCGGTCGCCATGAAAAACCAATTGCATTTGTTTTGATGACAGTCTTAAATCTTTAACACCTTCACCTAGTGCAATAAAACCAAAGCCTCTTGGATTGGCAATCACTGTACCAGTCATCATCCCGCTTTTTGCACTAAATTTGTGATACACGCCACGCTGATCACAATTTAGCTGTTGGTCGCGAACCATGGACTTAAGGCGGTGCGTTAAGGGTCTTTTTTGATGATGGCCAATGACCAATAAATCGCACAACTCATGTAATGTGTGTGATTTTTTTTCAAAAAAACTAAGGATATACTCCCTTGAAGGAATTGGGTTGTCGTATTTCTCTGACTCTCTTTTATAATGGGGATCTGACATTTAATTACTCGAATGGATGTTTTAAAATTAGGGTTTGTGTGCGGTCTGGACCAGTGGATAAAATATCTACTGGAAGATTGGCTAATTGTTCAATTTTTCGAATGTAGTTTTGTGCCTTAACGGGCAATGATTCAAACGAATCGGTGCCAATGGTTGAGGTTTTCCAACCGGGCATTTCAATATAGATTGGCTTGGCTTTAGCGTAACCTTCGGCAGAAAATGGGGGTGTGGTTGTTTCAACACCATCAACCTCATAAGCTGTGCAAATTTTGATTGTTTCCAAGGTGTCCATCACGTCAAGTTTGGTTAGGCAAATGCCTGTTACTGCATTTAAGTTAAATGAACGTCTAAGCGTTACCATATCTAACCAACCACAACGACGTTGACGACCTGTGGTTGCGCCAAATTCATGGCCAACCGTACCCAGTACTTTGCCAATTTCATCACCCTTATCAAGAACAACATCATAAATCAACTCAGTTGGGAATGGACCACCACCCACACGTGTTGTATAGGCTTTAACAATGCCCAATACATAATCAATGTCTGTTACACCAACACCTGAGCCAGTGACTGCACCACCAGAGGTTGTGTTTGAAGAGGTGACAAATGGGTAAGTGCCCTGGTCAATGTCTAATAATGCGCCTTGTGCGCCTTCAAATAATATGTTTTCATCATTAGCAATGTGTTGATGAATTTGCTCTGTTACATCAACAATCATATGTTTGATTTGCTTTGCTTGAGATAAGGCTTCATCTAACGTGGCTTGATAATCAACAAAGTCTGCATTATAGTAATGAGTCAAAGAAAAGTTATGGTATTCCATGACTTCTTTAAGTTTTAAAGCAAATAGGCTTGGGTCTAATAAATCACCTGCACGTAAGCCACGACGAGCAACCTTGTCTTCATAAGCAGGACCAATACCATTACCTGTAGTGCCAATAGCAGCTTTGCCACGCCTTACTTCACGAGCGTTATCAAGGGCAATGTGATATGGCAAAATCAAAGGACAGCCTGAACTAATTTTTAAGCGTTTTGTTACATTAATATCGGCAGCTTCTAACTCTGTCATTTCTTTTAACAAAGCAGACATTGACAATACTACGCCATGACCAATTAAACACTCAACATGGTTGCGCAAAATACCCGAAGGAATAAGGTGCAATACAGTTGTTTTACCGTTAATTACCAAGGTGTGGCCTGCATTATGCCCACCTTGAAAGCGCACCACACTCGCTACTTTATCTGTGATTAAATCAACCACCTTTCCTTTGCCTTCATCACCCCATTGGGTGCCAATAATGACTACATTTTTTGACATGTTAGCTCCTAACTATTTAATGTTTTAAAAAAAAATATTTGCTAAAAATCATTTACTAAAAATGACGTTGAGATAAAAATTTCAAATCAAATGAAAAACCAGTAGCCGCTCTTGATTTGCCAAAAGATTTGCCAATGCCATTATAACGCCCCCCTTGTACCAATGCTTTGGAGTAGTTTTCGTTATAAGCTGAAAACACAATGCCAGTGTGATACTCATGAACTTGTAATTCACTAAGGTCAAAAATGGCTTTAATGCCTTTGGTATTAAGTTGTTTCTCAATGGTAATTAAATCCTCAATGGCTACCTTGGCTTGATCAAGATGGCTAAATATTGTCAATGCCTTGCTTAAAATATCTGACTCCCCTTCTAGTTTGATCAAACGAGCAAATAAATCAGCATTTTTAAGCGCATTATTATTTAAAAATACTGACAAATCTGGGGTTGAACGATGTGAGAGAATTGCTCGCAGTTGTATGATAGTTTGTATTGAAATGTCTTCTTGTGCTATCAGTGCATCAAAAATTGCAACATTGCCCAAGCTTAGCACGATTGGGCTAATTGATAATAATTTTAAGCTTTCCAGCATTAGCTCAATCACTTCAATATCAGCGCTAATTTCACCTGAACCATACAACTCAGCACCAGCTTGAATGGGGGAGCGTGAGGCATAAAAATCATCCGCTTTGGTTTTTAGAATTGAATTAATATAGCAATATTTTTCAACTAAATCACTGCTACGTTTGGCATCAATACGTGCAATTTGTGGAGTAATATCGGCATGCACACCTAGCATCTTGCCACTGATAGGGTCTAATAATTTAAAGGTTTTTTCATCAACAGCATCACTATTCAGCAAGAGTGAGTTGACATGTTCAACCATAGGTGGAATGACTAAGCCAAAACCTTTGTCAGCGTATAAATCCAAAAGCTGACGGCGCAGAGATTCAAAAACTAATGCTTGATTGTTAGTAAGTTCATCTATGCCTTCAGGTAGTTGCCATGCCCCCATTTTAATTATTTAATTTGCGGGTTGAAGTGACGGAAAAATTTCGTATTTGGATTAAGTACTAAAATATTGTTTTGATTAGAAAATGACTTTTTATATGACTCTAACGCACGATAAAAAGCATAAAAATCTGCATTCTTATTATAGGCTTGCGCATAGTTATTTGCACCAACTGCATCACCTTCACCTCGAATTTTCTCAGAATCGCGATAAGCATTTGCCAAAATAATAGTACGCTCTTTGTCAGCTGCCGCTCTGATGATTTCAGCCTCTTCTGCGCCTTTGGATCTAAACTCCTTGGCCACTCGTTGACGCTCTGCTTGCATACGACGATAAACTGAATTAGACACTTCTTGTGACAAATCAATTCGTTTAATACGCACATCAATAATTTCAATACCAAATTGAGCAATGTCTTCTTTAGCAAGTCTGACAATATTGGACATAATCTCACTACGCTCGCCAGAAACCACATCAGCAATCGTGCGTTTTGAAAATTCACTCTTAAGACCGGTTTTAATAATCTGTGTTAGACGATTATTGGTTCTTGCTATATTACCACCCGTTGATTTGTAGAACTTCTCAGCGTCAATAATGCGCCATTTAACATAAGAATCAACAATTACATTTTTCTTCTCACCTGTTAAAAACCGCTCGGCTGGTGCATCTAAAGTTTGAATACGATTGTCAAATTTTACAATGTTATTAACAAACGGCATTTTGAATTTAAGACCTGGAGATTCCTCAATAGTGACAATTTCACCTAAACGCAATTTAATAACGGTTTGGATTTCGTTAACTGTATAAAGTGCTGAACTCAACACTAAGAATAAAACAGAAATTATTAATAAACCTATTTTTTGCATTATCTGCCTCCTCTATTGCGGAAAATGTCTCTAATATTACCACCTTGATTGTTTTGTTGTGTTGATGATTCTTTGGCAAAAACTTGAGTATTCGCTTGTCTAGCATTAATCAATTTGTCAATAGGTAAGTACATCATACTATTAGCCTTAGAATCAACCACTACCTTACTGGTAGAAGCCAGTACATTTTCCATGGTTTCGCGATACAAACGCTCCCTAGTAACTTTAGGTGCTTTTTCATACTCTGCTAAAATTTGCTTAAAGCGCGACGCCTCACCTTCTGATTTAGAAACCACCTTAGATTTATAAGCTTTTGATTCCTCAAGCATACGCGCAGCTTTACCACGAGATTTTGGCAAAATATCATTAGCATAAGTTTGTGCTTCATTAATCAAACGTTGTTTGTCTTCGCGAGCCTTAACCGCATCAGAAAAAGCAGATTGCACCTCTTCTGGTGGCTGCGCATCTTGCATGTTAACCGTTGTTATTAACAAGCCAGTCTTATATCTATTGAGTAAACTTTGAGATTTTTCTTTAATATCATCAGCGATACTAACTCGACCTTCAGTTAAGATGTAATCCATAGTGTTTTGACCAACAACTTGTCGAATGGCACTTTCAGCGACGTGACGAAGTGTTGTGTCTGGATTGACAACATTAAATAAATAAGCTTGAACATCATTAATTTTATATTGGATTGCAAACTTAGCTTCAATCATATTTTCATCTTTAGTCAACATTAAAGATTCGGATGAAATATTACCGCCAAAGCGTCGATTGCCGTTAATCACATTACGATAACCAATTTCAACTGTTCTAATTTGTTCAACATTAATTCTATTTAAAGTTTCAATCGGATAAGGAATATGCCAATGAGGTCCTTGAGAGGTTTCTTCTTGGAATGCACCAAAACGTAATACAACGCCTTTTTCAGCTGGATCAATAATATAAATACCTGACAATAACCAAACTAGTAAAACCAAAATGAATATATATTTAAAACCACTACTTGAGAGCGTTTTGGATGCGCCACCAGCACCCGATGATTTTTTATTACTAAAGAAACCGTTAAATTTATTTTTAAAATCTTTAATCACTTCCTCTAATTCTGGTGGTGTTTGATTACTGCCAGCCCAAGGGTTTTTATTCTTGTTGTCATTCCAAGCCATTTTATTTATGTGTGTCCAAATATAGTGAAAATTGGGGTTATTTTACCCAAACTAAAGCAAGCTTATGTAATTAATAAGTAATCTATTATTACGGTATATAATGTTAAAATAGCGAGTTTTGAGTAGATATTACAACCATCATGAAAAAGCAACTAGCTCTTTATTCATTATTTACCCTACTATCTAGTACTATTAACGCCGAAAGCTTAGTATTAAATTGTCAAAACAATGCCTTACTTTTTCCGAAACAAATCCTTTCAGACAAAATCAAAGATCTTGATGTTCAAGCAGATTATAGTGAAGTTGTTAAAGGTGGCAATTATCTTTTAAAAGGCAATGTCTCATTAAATTCAAGTGCTTATTTTTTAGGTGCTGATGAAATCAGTATTGACAAATCTAGTAAAACATCTACAGCAATTGGTCATGTTAAATTTCAAGATAACGAGCTTATGCTGACTGGTGATAAGGCTGTGGTTAAAAAACAAGGCGAAGTGACTCACACAACACTAAATCAGGTCAAATTTCACTACTCTAATTCAAGGATAAATGGTCGCGCTCAAGTTATAACTAATGATGGCACTAAGCAAGTATTTAGCTCAGGTAGCTATGGTTTATGTCCGCTTGGTAATTCTGACTGGCAAATGAAGGCTGATAAAATCACATTAAATTCTTCAACAAACAAGGGTGTAGCAGAGGATGTTACTATTGAGTTTTTAGGTGTGCCTATTTTTTATTCTCCCCACCATGAATGGCTGTTGGAGGGTCGTAGCTCTGGATTTTTAGCGCCAGCATTTGGTGGTTACAATGAATCAGACACTGACAAAGGTAGCAACTACCAAGTTAAAATACCTTATTATTTTAATATTGCCCCTGATTGTGATTTTCTTTTAACGCTCAATCAGCTCTCAAGTCGTGGCAGTGTACTTGAAGGCAAATATCGTCAAATTATTACTAATAATAATAACTTGGATGATGGACGTTTTGAAATTGAAGCTCATTATTTAAATAAAGATAAAATTACCAACAATAGGCGCTGGCTATTAAATTCAAAATTAGATTTATCACTTAATGCCAAAACTGATTTAAGTGTTGTTATCAACCGAGTGTCGGATTCAGATTATTTTAAAGAAATTGCTCATAGCAATGCTTCGAATTCAGAATTGCAATCTCATGTTGATTTGTCCTATAAAGACCAAAAGAAAAATTTAACCATGTCTTTATTTGCTGAGTCAGAACAACTCATTAATAATGGCAGTGCCTCGTACACGCGTGCACCAGAACTATCCATTAACAAAGGCTATAAAGGCTTAGGCGGACGTCATGTTAATTTAACATTAGTTAGTACAAAATTTACGCACAAAAACTCAAATACCGCAACCAATAAAACCGGGGTTCGCACTTACGCACAAGCAAAATTTAGCCGCTCAATAAGGACTAATAACTATTCCCTCACCCCAAGTTTGAATTTATCAACAACTGATTACGCGATGGATGATATTGCTAATCAAAAGCGCAATATTGTTAATTTTAACCTTGATTCTAAATTATTTTTAGAAAGGAAAATATCCTTATTTGGTACAAATTTAACCCAAACTCTAACCCCAAGACTGGCTTACAATTACACACCTAAAAAAGACCAAAGTGCTTTGCCTAATTTTGACTCAGATGATAAAAATAATTCATATCAAGGTTTGTTTTCAGGGCAAAAATTTACAGGTATTGATAGAATTGCCAGTGCCAATGACCTTACTTTTGGCCTTGAGTCAGATTTTATTGATGAAGAGACAGGTGATACCTATTTAAGTTTAAAAATAGCTCAAGTATACCGATTTGATGACATGGGCATGAATAATAGTGGCGCCTTAGTTAGTCAAAGAAAATATTCTGATATTGCCATGTCAGCTAATTTAACGATTCATGATTTTGCCTTTAATAACTCACTACAATACGACCCAAAAACCAATAAAATAAATAAGCGCAATAGTTCGGTTAGTTACATTCTAAGTCCTAGAAAGTTTTTAACCTTGGCACATCATGATGATAGTGGCAAAAAATCAGCTGAATTGTATGGTGCTTATCGATTAACACAAAAAATACATCTATTTGCTGGTATTAACCGATCCATTAGTGATTCAATTACCAACAAAGAAACCACAGGCATTGCTTATGAATCTTGTTGTTGGGCGCTACGTTTAGCGCACTTTAAAGATCGTGTTAGTGATGGTGATTACGACTACGTGACTAAAATTGAGCTCATACTCAAGGGCTTAGCCACCACTTCTCCAAGTTTATACAAACGCTTAGAAAAAGATGTACCTAATTATTTAGCCAACCTTGATGATTTTTAAAATGAATAAAACTTTACTACTAATTTTTATATTTTCATTGAATGCATTTGCCACGCTTAACAGCATTATTGCCATTGTTAATGATGATTTAGTCACTTTTGACCAAATTAGCGCTGACATCAAACCTGACCATACCAGAGTTCAAAAGTTGGTCTTGCTCAATCAGCAAATAAACTTAATTTTACAATTGCAGAAAATTAAACAACTAAACATTACGCCAAAAGCAAATGCGATTAATGGCATATTAAGTAATATTGCCTCAAATAATGATTTAAGTTTAATGCAATTACAATCTCTACCTAAATTTGATGAAATTGTTGACCATGTCAAACAGAGTTTATCGTTAGAGGGTCTTAGGCAGTTTATTGTTGAAAATCTTGGTATTAAACTTACTAAGGCTGAAATAACTAAGCAATTTCTCAAAATTCCTAATCATTCAAACAAGTTAGAGCAACAAATAAAAATTGCACAGATCGCCGTTGATTCTGTTAATCAAGCAAACTTATTATTACGATCAAAAGATGATTTAATTAAAGACTTCTTAATTGATTTAAGTGAGAAAATTAACAAAGGTGATTCATTCTCTACTTTAGCAAAACTTCACTCGCAAGATGCTTCTTATAAAAATGGCGGGGAATCTGATTGGCTTGTTCTGTTAAAATTACCAAAAATTTTTCAACAGAACTTAAAAGACCTTTCAGTAGGTGACTTATCACAGCCATTTAAAATAGGACAAGTCTGGAGAATTGTTAAAATTATTGATAAGCGTAGTATTGATAACAACTTGATTGAGCTTAAAGCTAAATTAGTGCGTCAAAAAGAAAATATCTATTTTAATGACTGGATAAAAAAAATAAGGAAAGAAGCTTATATTGAAATTTTTGATAATAAGTTGTAGATGTCAAAACCAATTATTATCACTGGTTTTCATGCTATTCAAGCACAACTAGAATCCAGTCCTGAATGTTTTATTAAGGTCTTTACACTAAACAGCAGGTGTGATAAACGCTTAAATACCCTTACCTCTGAGCTTAATAATTTTGGCATTAGTGTTCAGCAGTGCGCCAAAATTCAATTAGATAAATTAAGCAATCATCAAACCCATCAAGGCGTTGCAGCTGAAATATTATTACCTGCCCTGCCCAATCAAGACGAATTAATCTCTTATGTATCTAAATTGGATAATGCTGGTTTAATTTTAATACTTGATTCTATTCAAGATCCTAGAAATTTGGGCGCTTGCTTACGCAGTGCTAATGCAGCTGGGGTTGATTATGTGGTCATTAATAAAGATGGCTCAGCACCTATTAACGCACTGGTGCATAAAACTTCTGCAGGTGCACTTAATCAGCTAAAAATTTTCCAAGTGACCAATTTGTCACGTACCATTAAAGCACTACAGCAACAAAATATTTGGATAATTGGTTTAGATGCTTCTGCCAATACCTCCATTTACCAAATAGATTTAACCACACCAAATGCTATTATTATGGGCGCTGAAGGCTCTGGTCTTAGAAGGCTAACCAAACAATCTTGTGATCAATTGGCTAGAATCCCCATGCAAGGCATGGCGGAGAGTTTGAACGTGTCTGTCGCCACAGGGGTGATACTCTTTGAGGTAAATAGACAACGTCTTTTATAGCTTAAAGGTATGTGAATATTGCGCACATATTTGGTTAACAATGATAATAATTCCTTCTGTCTTATATCGTTAAAACGACTAATAGGCCCAGATAGGGTTAATATCCCTAGAAAATGACCATTATCAGCAATAACTAGCATTGAAATTGTAAACAAAGAAATATTATGTTCATTAACTGAAACATAATAACCCTTGTCACGAATATTTTTTAAAAACCACTTAAGGTCATTTTTACGCTGACCATAGACCAAAATTATTCACTCTGAAATGCCCCGATTAAGCTCTAATCCAGTACCTTAGTCAATACTATGACGAATTTTGTCAAAAAAATCGCCGCGATATAGACAAATACGATGATTATCCTCTTCAATAAAAAAACGAAGCCATTTCATCACAGAAAGCATCCCTAATGCCATCAACAATAGCTCTAATTTGGATTAAATGATTAACATTTTTAAAAATAAAGACTTGGGTGCCAATGCAATAGTTTTTGTCTACAGTACGTACAACGTAGCCATAATCAGCTAAAGTTTGCAATATTCGATACGTGGTTGAGGGATTAAATTCTACCCTGGTGTAAATTTCTTTCAAACTTAACATGGATTTATCAATAGAAAAAATAGACAAACTTTTTTCTATCACAGTCATTTCTTTTATTCGTTATTTTTTTCATATTGTGAAATAATAAGCTATATGGTGAAAAAAACCTTAAATTCAAGCCACCTATGTATGATTGATGTTGAAACAAACATTTAACTATTAAATTAATACAACACCATTTAAGTAAAAATAACACACTAGGAGATTTTCATGAATAGACAAAAACAAGCGGATGTATTAACAAAGGACTGGGCTGAGAATCCACGTTGGAAAAATGTGAAACGTGCTTATGATGCACAAGACGTTGTACGTCTACGTGGCTCCATACAACCTGAATATACTTATGCACGACTAGGTGCTGAAAAATTATGGAAACTGATTAATGGCTCTTCTAAAAAAAGTTATGTTAATTGCATGGGTGCAATCACAGCAGGTCAAGCAATGCAACAAGCAAAAGCAGGTATTGAGGCAATTTATTTATCAGGTTGGCAAGTTGCTGCTGATGGCAACACATCAGAAACTATGTACCCTGATCAATCTTTGTATGCATATGACTCAGTGCCAACAATGGTACGTCGCATTAACAATACTTTTAAGCGTGCTGATGAAATTCAGTGGGCAAAAGGTATTAATCAAAACGATAAAGAACATGTTGATTATTTTTTACCTATTATTGCTGATGCTGAAGCTGGTTTTGGCGGTGTATTAAATGCTTATGAGTTGATGAAAAATATGATTGTCAATGGTGCAGCGGCGGCTCATTTTGAAGACCAACTAGCCTCAGTTAAGAAATGTGGACATATGGGTGGTAAGGTTCTAGTCCCCACTCAAGAAGCGATTCAAAAACTCACCTCAGCACGCTTAGCAGCAGATGTAATGGGCGTTCCTACAATTGTATTAGCACGAACTGATGCTGAAGCAGCAAATTTATTAACGTCTGATGTAGACCCTAGAGATGAAAGATTTATGACTGGTAAACGTACCCCAGAAGGGTTTTATATTGTTAAAAATAGTCTTGACCAAGCCATTTCACGCGGGATTTCATACGCACCATATGCTGACTTGGTGTGGTGTGAAACCGGAAAGCCAGATTTAGGTTTTGCTCGTGAATTTGCTCAAGCAGTATTAGCTGACAATTCAGAACAACTACTGGCATATAACTGCTCACCTTCGTTCAATTGGAAAAAGAATTTAACCGATAGTCAAATAGCTTCCTTTCAAGAAGATATTGCTGCCATGGGATATAAGTATCAATTCATCACTTTGGCTGGTATTCATAATATGTGGTATAACATGTTTGAGCTTGCTCATGAATACGCTCAAGGTGAAGGTATGAAGCACTATGTTGAAAAAGTTCAAGAGCCTGAATTTGCAGCAGCAGAAAAAGGCTATACATTTGCCTCTCATCAACAAGAAGTTGGGGCGGGTTATTTTGATGATGTTACTACCGTTATTCAAGGTGGCATATCTTCAGTAACCGCCTTAACAGGTTCAACAGAGGAGACGCAATTTTAAAGCACTACCCCATTTCAAATTTGCTTGAGGTGGCGTCTAAATGTAGATAAATAAAGTGATAAATTAAGTAAATTAACACAACTCGAATGATAATACCATGGAAAATAATCTTTCAACAATCACTGCAAAAAAAAATACTAAATGGCTTTAAGGTACATTACAAGGCTTTTAAAGAAAGGCAATGGGTGTAATTATTAAAAGACTCAAAACAAACAAATCTTTTGGAGGGGTAATCTTGTGAAATTCTAGTAATTAGCTCGCCATTTTTCAAAAGAAAAGCAAATTATCTAATTGGTAAAATTATTTCACACAATAACACATCCCATCCTTTGCTAATTGCCATTCTGAATGATAAAAAAAACTGGCTTATATATGAATGCTTTGTTAACGAATGTTAGTAGTATCTCTATGGTTTTTGGTTTTTCAAGATCATATTTTTTATTAATATTCACTACTCTGCCGCGATTGTTGATTTTCTAAAATCAATCTTATCCAGAAAAATTAAAGTAGATTTGTACAGTACAATTGGCTTACACAAACACGGTAAAACTTTGCTTTATGGAACATTTTTAAAATACTCCAAAGTGACTGATGAGAAATTAATTATTGCACCAGGCATTATAAGGTATGATGATGGTCGTATTCACTTTTTCTATGTTTCCTTATGTTTTTAAGGTGATTAATGATAAATTTGCACCCTCTAAATCAAGCACGCCAAAAAAGGTTAAAGATAAATATTTCTTTGTTAAAAGCCATTGCAGAATTGGAGGTTCGGCAGATACTTGAGAGTTTTCCAATGTGACATTTCCCATTCGTGATTTAGGCTCAGATTTATTAAAAGAGTTGGCTGATAAAGTTAGTTCTAGTATCTCCATAGAAGGAGATCTTTTGATTATTAAGCACTTCTATATGGAAAATAAAATGATGCTGTTAAACCTATACATCAACAATACAAATGATAAGCAATTAAAACATATTATTAATGATTATGGCAGTGCCATTAATGAGCTTATTAATGCTGATATTTTTCCTGGGGAAATGCTCGCTAAAAATTTTGGCGTAACTCGACAAAATCGAGTAGTTCTCTATGATTATGATGAAACAATATCAATGAACAGTCCTGTTTTTAGAAAAATTCTAACCGCTAAATATGAAGAGGATGAAATGGCATCTGAACTTTGGTATTACGTAGGTCCAAATGATGTATCTCCAGAAGAGTTTAAATTTTCTATCTTTTCTGATCAGAAAAGATAGACAAATATTTAACCAGCATTATAACAAATTACTAGATATTGACTATTGGCAAACAATACACAACAGCAGACAAATCAGACAAATTACAATCATTGCAGCGCCATAATTAGTGGTACCAATTTCCAGTGTGCGCTTTGCACTAAATGCAATTAATGCTTGCTGGAGAAGTTTGTATGATGCGTTGTATGTTAGCAACGTTATTGCAAATAAAGACAAAACTTCTATTGGCTCTAGTTATAACCCAGTTTGTTGTTCAGTGAGTTAATGACTTTTTAGATAAAACAATATCATTAGCTGATGGTTCTTATTCACAGCTTAAATCCATCAACATACAACAAAACAAATTAGAATTTACACTAGACAATGGAAATCATACACAACTAAGTAAATACACAGGCTTATCGAAATTTTCTAGGTTTAGTGAGAGAAAGACTTGAAAGTGGCTTTTCAAAAAGGCGATCGAACAATCAATCGAAGTATTAACCAAAATAAGCTGTACACCAAAATATCAGGTGAATCTGGCATATTATCTACCACAAGCTTGATACTAGTGCATAACGTGGATCATCATATGCTCTCAGATTTAATTAAAAATAGTAACGGCGATGAACTTGGTGAGGGTATTTTGGACACCATGGTAACAACATTAATTAGTATGCACGACTTAGAAAAATCACGTACAAACTCAACAACAGATAGCATTTACATTGTCAAACCAAAAATTCATGGTCCAGAAGAAGTGGACTTTACCGTAAAGCTGTTTGCCAAAATAGAAAAGGCACTAAGGCTTAAAAAAATACCATTAAAGTAGGCATCATAGATGAGGACGGCGGCGTACTAGTATTAATTTAAAGGCTTGTATTAAAGCTGCTAAAAATAGAGTCATCTTCATCAATACAGGCTTTTTAGACCGTACTGGTGATGAAATACACACCGGCATGTTAGCAAGCCACCATAGTGGCTAGAAATGACATTAAAAATGAGCCATGGATTCAGGCTTATGATCGACAAAGGCATGTGACACAAGCAGACCCAGATGAGTGAGATGCTTGAACAAAAAATGACGCATCTTTTAATAGGGGCAAATTGTGCTTGGGTGCCCTCATCCACTGCAGCAACACTATACGCTACACATTATAGTTAATTTGATATTTTTAAAAGACAAGTTGAGCTAATGAATGGTGGCATTAATCAGGATGATTTATTAGTCATTTCGCTGATGAATGGCAATACCAAATTAACTATAATGATGCCATTCAAAAAGAATTAAATAACAATACTCAAAGTATTTTAGGCTATGTAGTCAAATGGATAAATCAAGGTATTGGTTGCTCCAAAGTGCAAGATATTAATCATATTGGCTTAATGGAAGATAGAGCCACATTTCAAATTTTTAGCCAGCATATAGCCAACTGGATAGAGTACAAAATCTGTAGTAAAGTACAAGTTGAAAAGACTTTTAGAACAATGACCATTGTTGTAGATCAACAAAACAAAAATGGCTCTTATTATGTCAGCATGGCACCTCTAAGTATGCTAGCTATACATTTCAAGCAGCTTTAGCACTAGTATTGCACCATTGAATCATCAAGTTGTTTAGCCCAAGCATCAATTCCACCACGTAGGTTAATAATACGACCAAAGCCAATAGACTCAAAATAACGCGCAACTTGCATTGAACGAATACCGTGGTGACAAATGAGCACCGTTTCTTCTGACCTATCCAAGGTATCTAGGTTGGTCATAATTTCCCCCATGGGTAATAATTTTGCCTTATCAAAATGACACTTGTCCCACTCCCATTGTTCTCGAACATCTAGCATTAACGGATGGTTGTGTTTTAAATGCACTCTTAGTTCAGATGGCGTGAAATTCTTCATAATTATGAAAATATCTCTATTAATTTAATTGAATGCGATGCCCCCATGGCACATTTTCTTTACCTTTAACAAACCACATCACTGGATAACTTGGTTCAAATTCTGGGAATTTTCCCTTAGCATCGGTAAAGTAAATTAACACACTAGAGGCGGTGTCTTGCACGCTAACATAATCAAAAACAGGGTTAAAATTAGTGCCTTTGCCACCACCTAATGATACTGGAAATGTTAACTCGTCCCAAGCCTCAAAACGCCATATCAGCTCTTTACTGATTTTTTCATCACAAGCAATCAATGTAATTGAAGCACGTATATTGCTTTTAATGGCATTGATTTCTGCCACAAACTCATTAATCTCATCTTTAGAAATTGAGCCAGAAGTATCAATGGCAACAGTAATATCAATTTGGCTAGATCTAGGTGATGGTAATATTGCATTGCCACTACGACGTGATGGTCTAGCATAGGAGAAATCATCACGTGCAAATAATTTAACAAATTCACCGCTCAATTTTCCCGCTTGTTGTGCAAGTTGTGCGCTTGAGGCAAGATTTTTTTGCCATTTACTGCTTAATTGTTGAATTTCATCAGGTGTTAAAGGATTGGGTTTATCTGCTAAACCAGAGGAATTTGTGTTATTTTGATGATTATTTTTGTCGTTGTCTTTTCTTAAATTGCTTTGTAAGTCACCCTCACACAGCCCCCATCAGACTCATTTGCGTCATCTTTTGGATCGTCATCATATAAATGTTGGTCCATGGGTTCAGTATCAATACTATCATCAATCATTGGGTAGATTTCTTCTGCAATCATACCTTTATATTTATGAAAAATAGGCAAATCAAGTGGCGGATGAAACCCCTCTTTTACCAAAAGTGGATTAATAGCAAAATCGCAAGCTAAATCCCATTTATGTTTAAGCCGATTGCCACAACGAGAAAAATGCGTTAATGCACAATGCAAGGCTTCATGAATAAGAACAAACTTAACTTGATGATTATCAAGCTGGTTAATAAAACTTGGATTGTAGTAAAAACTTTTGGCATCAGTAGCACTGGTCCTACACCAAGAGCCAGCAGCTTTAAGCGGTAATCGAAGTACTAAATTACCCAAAAAAGGCTTGTCAAGAATAAGTTGTGTGCGTGCTTTAGTTAGTTTTGCTTTAATTGCTTGTAAGTCAATGTTATCAATGTTGTTTTCAATCATAACATCTTCACCAATAACTTTTACCTGCGGTTCAAGCTCAATGTTGTTTTGCCAAAATTGATAGTTTATTTTAACCATGGGCGTATGATATAAGCTTGATTTAATAATAGCAAATTTTTCGCTGTCTGATAATTCAATTTTTAGAAATAGTTGTCTGTCTTCTAATCGAGAATGAGACTTTAATAAGCCACCAAAGCTTAGCAAGTATTCTGGATGATTAGGTAAATCTTTAGCTAGCTTATACAATCGTTGATGTTCATCAATCAATTGGTATAAATATCACTAATAAAATCAAGCTTGATAAATCCAAGAATTTAGAATTTTTTAACTCATAATCAAGCCCCAACCCGCGCTCAATAAAAAAAAATCAACCTTCTTATCATCATAAAAATCAGACTCAATACCAAATAAAAACCCGCAATAATCGTCATTGTGTAGGCAAAAATCATCTCATGCGCATGCCAAATAGTACTGTTGATATTGCTAGTTAATATCGATGTGTGAAAAAACACTCCACAACAACATTGAAAAAACACTAACTAAACCTGCTTGCCATAAAAAACACTCTAAATCCTGAGCGTAAAAAGGCGTTATTGGATAGGTGTTATTTTGATTAGGGCTAATCATCGGTTTTAGTCAAACATGACATCGGCAATTTTATTTACCCAATCGGAAAATTCAGAAATGGTAAAAATGTCACCGCCAATGGCGTGCTGCATATCTGATACTAGCATAACGCCCAATTCTTTTTGTGGAAAATTTTTAGCAAAATTAAGAATATTACCCCACACTTTTTCAGCATGATCGGTACCTTTAACGCCGATTGCTCTACCTGCTAGTGCTGCACAAATTGCATATTGCAAATCAAGCTCTTTGGGAATTGAGACGCTTTCGCCATTAATAATAGCATTAAGATCAGGCAAATTAGCCATGTGTTCAACAAACGTGGTAATTTCAACCCCTGCCACTTCACCAACACAAGCGCTAGCAGCCTGCCTAAATAAAGACAAATCAGTGCCAAATTTATTCAGCGCCCTATGTACAAATTCCCAAGTTCTTGGTGAAGGAAAGGCAACTGGGTTGTGTTTAGCATCAAACTCAAACAAATGCTCAGGACGGTAGCGCAAAAAACCAATAATACGCTCATCAATGTTGTTTTCATATGCCCACGCCACCCAATCATCCAAGTTAACATCAAGCGCAAAATGCGAAAATCGATTTGCCAAAGGTGCAGGCATGGAATAAGTAACACCTCGATCACCTTGACGATTGCCTGCAGCAAATATCACCCAACCCTCAGGCACAATATAATCACCTAAACGACGGTCAAGAATGAGTTGATAAGCCGCTGCTGATACGGTCGGTGGTGCTGAGGTAATTTCATCAAGAAACAAAATACCTTGCTCGCCATGACGCTTTGAATCGGGCAATAATGAAGGCACTGACCACTCAACCAAACCTCCATTTTTAAACGGTATGCCATGAAGGTCACTAGGCTCCATTTGTGATAAGCGAATACCAATGATATTAACCCCATTCTTGGTCGCCACTTAAAAGATGATTTGGGACTTACCAATTCCTGGTGCACCCCATAACATAACAGGTGTATGATGGCCTTGCATCACTGATATTAACTCTTCATTAAGAATTTTACTGACTTGCTCTGGACGCATGAATACTTGAAATTATTAAAACAGACCCTATTCTACAGTAACAAAAGATATAATCACCTGATATGATTACCGCTAATCCCACTCCAAAAGCACTGTTTAATTCCCCTTGCGATTACCCTATTAAGATACTTGGCAAAGATTGTGAAGCGCTTCAGCACACAATTTGCAGCATTGTTGAGCGTCACACTGACAAATTACACCCCAATCAAATAACAAAAAAGTACAGTTCTAAAGGTAGTTATGTATCTTTTACCATCCGTATTATTGTCAGTAGTAGAGCTCAATTAGATACCATTAATCAAGATTTACAAGACTGCCATCTAGTGTCTTATGTTTTATAAATTCTTATGCGTATTATCAACTTGGGGCGTCAAGACTATTTAAACATCTGGGAACGGATGAAAATATTTACTAACACTCGTGATAAAAACACTCAAGATGAGTTGTGGATTGTAGAGCACAGCCCTGTATTTACGCAAGGTATTTCTAGTAAACCAGAATATGTTTTGTCAAGCAGTAATATTCCCATTATTCAAACCGATCGTGGCGGACAAATTACTTATCACGGCCCTGGTCAAGCGGTTATTTATTGTTTAATTGACCTCAAACGTCTTGAGATTGGGATTAAAAAAATGATTGAAATCATTGAAAATTCAATCATTGATTTATTAAAAACTTACGCCATTAAAGCGCATCTAAAATCAGGTGCACCGGGTGTGTATGTTAATAACGCTAAAATTGCAGCGCTGGGCTTAAAGGTTAAACAATCAAAAATTTATCATGGTTTGAGCTTTAATGTGGATATGGACTTGTCTCCATTTATGCAAATTAATCCCTGTGGATATCAAGGCTTGAAAGTAACACAGCTTTGTGATTTAACGGGTAATAGCGATACCTTAAATACCGTTGCTGAGAAACTTAGCCTAATACTTATTAATTATGTTACAAGAAATAGACATTAAAAGCCTAAAAGGCAAATCCAAAGTAGCGCGCTTAAAAATTAAGCCTGATGCTGACAAACTACCCATTAGAAAGCCAAGTTGGATTCGCATTAAACACACTGCGGGCTCAAAAGTTGATGAATTAAAACACACACTTCGATTACAAAGATTATTTACAGTTTGTGAAGAAGCGCAATGTCCAAATTTAAGCGAGTGTTTTAATCATGGTACTGCCACTTTTATGGTTATGGGACAAATTTGCACGCGTCGTTGCCCATTTTGCGATGTGGCTCATGGCAAGCCAAAAGCGCTTGATCTAGATGAGCCTAAACATTTGGCTGATACCATTAAAAAAATGCAGCTTAAATATGTGGTGATTACGTCAGTAGATAGGGATGATTTACGTGATGGCGGCGCTCAACATTTTAAAATGTGCATTGATAATATCAGGCTAAACACGCCCAAAGTAAAAATTGAAATTTTAACACCAGATTTCAGAGGTAGGATTGATAAAGCACTTAAAGTCTTTAAATCTTGCCCGCCTGATGTCTTTAATCATAATCTGGAAACAGTGCCAAGCTTATACCCAAAAGTTCGCCCTGGTGCAAATTATGAGCATTCATTAAGGCTACTTAAAGAATTTAAACAACAACACCCATTTGTTATTACCAAATCAGGATTAATGCTAGGGGTGGGTGAAAGTAAAAAACAAGTTATTGATGTATTAAAAAACTTGCGCACACACAATGTAGATATGCTTACCCTAGGTCAGTATTTACAGCCAAGTAAACATCATTTGGCTGTTGAGGCGTATATTCATCCGAATCAATTTGATAAATACAAAAAAATTGCACTTAAGCTAGGCTTTCTTCAAGTTGCTAGCGGACCTATGGTACGTTCTTCTTACCATGCTGATTTACAAGTCAAGGGCGAGTTAATGAGTTAAAAGTTAGTAGGAATAAAGATGGAAATATACATCGGATAGGTGTGGGAATAATATACAGGCAATAGCAGCTTTCCTTGATGTTAATCTTTCTTTTTTGTGCAACAAAGAGTGAGAGTGTATTATTCACCGTCTATAAATTGAGCATTAGAATATTTAACAAACTCTGAAGGTCAGAGGCATTATTAGCAGCAGACCTAAACAAAAGCGATATTACTATTATTGCTTTAATGTTTCGAATCATAATAAATCGCTCTTATCTTCTTTCTTCTTGCCACTAGCCTCTTCAGTTTGGTCTTTTCTGTCCAGAACCGTTTTTATCCATTCTTTAGGGTCTTTGCCTATCTTTTCAGATTTTGATTTTTTAGCTTTGACTGGCTTTGCAACATTGTATTTTTCATCTGCATCTGTATCACCAGGAAGAAGCTCCATGTTAACTGCAATATTCCTACAAGCAACCTCACCAGCAGACAAAGTACCTAATGGAATTACAATTAGAGTAAGTATAGTAGAAATCAGTACGCCGAATAACAACGAAATTGCCATGCCTTGAAAGATAGGATCTGACAAAATAACACTAGAGCCCCCAACTAATGCAAATGCAGTAATCATGATAGGTCGTGTGCGTGAAGAGCATGAACTAATCACTGCATCAAAAAACGGCATACCTTTAGCATATTCTTGAACAGTAAAATCAACCAATAAAATTGAGTTTCGCACAATAATACCTGCTAATGCAATCCAGCCAATCATTGAAGTAGCTGTAAATTCTGCACCTAACAACCAATGACCTGGAACAATACCTAGTAATGTTAATGGGATTGGTGCCATAATAACAGCCGGGATAATAAAGTTACCAAACTGCCATACAACCAACATATAAATTACCACCAATGCCACAGCAAATGCACTGCCCATATCACGAAAAGTCTCATAAGTAACCGTCCATTCGCCTGTCCATTCAAAACTTGGAGAGGTTTGATCTGTTGGTGGTCCAAGATATTCACCTTGTAATTGCTTGCCATCAATCGTTTGGTATTTAAGCAGCAAGTCATCCACACCCATCATTGCATAAATTGGTGCGCTTAAGCGACCCTTAGGTTCTCCCAACACATATTCAACATCTGCTAAGTCTTTGTGAAAAATTAAGTCATCTTGCTTTTTATAACTAAACGAGCCTAACTCTGAAATTGGAATCATACCACCATGTTGTGAAGGTACGGGCAATTGAGTTAAATAAGACAATTGAGAGCGTTTAGATAACGGTATTTGCAGGCAAATTCGCGAAGGTTCAAGTGCATTCTTTAATCGAATCGTACCTACATTAAGACTACTCATAGCCATAGAGAGTGTCTCTTTAATACTCATAACACTAACACCAAATCGAGAAGCTTTTGCCGTATCCACTTGAAAATCAATAACGGGATATTTATCACGCATTAAATTATCAATATCTGTCATTGTACCAGATTCTTTAAATAACTCTGTCAAATCGTTTGCAAGTTTGCGACGCGTTTCTTTATCTGGACCATATACTTCAGCAACTACGGGGCGCAACACCGGAGGGCCTGGTGGCATTTCAACAACAGCATAATTAGCACCCGCATCTTCCACAATTTGTTTAACCAAAGTTCTTGCTTCTAAAGAAATCTCATGACTAGAACGGTCGCGTTCTGACTTTTCCACCAACTGAATTTGTAATTCGCCTTCTGAAGGGGCTTGTCTTAAATAATAATGCCTTACTAGTCCGTTAAAATCAAAAGGCTTAGCAGTACCTGAATAAGACTGAACGGCAACCACTTCTGGCATATTACGCAACACTTGTGCCATTTTATGCAAAGTTGAAGCAGTATTTGCTAATGCTGTACCATCAGGCATGTCCAAAACCACGCCAAATTCAGACTTATTATCCAATGGCAGCATTTTGACAGGAACCAAAGTAGTATAGAACATTGACATTGATATAAAAAAAGCAACAACCAATCCAATTAAGAAACTCCAGCCATATACTTTTATATTGAACAGTTTAGAAATGGTTGAATAAAAAAAATCAAACATAATCTTCGTTTCTTTTTCTTCTTTTTTGTGCATTTTCCGCAATACCTTTAAAGGTGGTGCGAACACCATAATAAAATAAGGTGTAAAAACGAATGCTGCAAATAATGAAAACATCATTGCAACCGATCCCAGCACAGGAATTGGCGCCATATATGGACCCATCATACCACTCACTACTGCCATGGGCACCAAAGCTGCCACCACAGTAAAAGTTGCTAAAATTGTTGGGTTGCCCACTTCACGTACTGCATCAATTGCAGTGCCAATGGTGATTTTATTATCAATCAGCCATCGTCTATAAATATTTTCGGTAACAACAATTGCGTCATCCACCAAAATACCAATTGAGAAAATCAAGGCAAATAAACTTACTCTATCAATGGTCATACCTAACATCCATGCAGAAAAAATGGTCATCAATAATACAACTGGAATAACCAATGTGACAACAATAGCTGGACGAATACCCAAAGCAAACCAAACAAGTATAGTCACCGCGCCTGTGGCAATAAATAATTTTTTAATCAAAGCGTTTACTTTGTTTTTTGCAGATTCTCCGTAGTTTCTAGTAATACTAACTTCTACATTATCGGGGATTAATCTGCCCTTTAACGCTTCAATTTTAGCAAGAATATTTTGCGTTACTTCCACGCCATTGGTGCCATATTTCTTTGCAATAGCAATGGTTACAGCTTGTTCTCCAGTAGCTTTTTTGCCTGTTTTGTTTGCTTTTCCCGTATAATAACTGACCATGTGCTCGGCATCTTCTGGCGCATAATATACATCAGCCACATCACGTACATAAATTGCCTTACCATCGCTGACTGTAATTACTAAGTTTTCAATATCTTCAACTTTACTAAAAAAATCACCTGAATAGACTTCCATCTTAAAACCATTGAGTTCAATATTGCCTGTATGCCCCCTAACGTTAGCATTACCAACTGTGTTAGCGATTTGTTGAATAGAGATACCATGTCCAGCCAAACGACCTGGATAAGCATCAATATGAAAAATTTCCTTACGCCCGCCAACAATAAAGCCGTTATTAGTATTTTTAACCTTGGCAAGCTGTTGTAACAACTCTAAACCCAATGAGCGTAACTGTCCATCATCAAGTGATTTTGACCAAAGCGTTAAATTAATAATTGATACGTCATCAATTTCTTTGGGCTTAATGAGTGGTTGTCTAACACCTGGTGGCATAAAATCAAGATTTGCCAACATTTTGTCACGCACTTTGATAATAGAGGTGTTCATTTCCTGGCCCACATCAAACTCAACAGTAATAATGCCTTGACTTTTATCACTAACAGAATAAACATGCTTAACACCTAAAATATTTGACATTAAACGTTCTAAAGGCTTAACAATAATATTCGACACTTCCTCAGAAGAGGCGCCTGGATACTCGACAAATAAGTCAATAAGTGGCACAGAAATTTGAGGGTCTTCCTGCCTCGGGGTTGAAATTAAACCAATAATGCCCGCACCCATCATAGCAAAAAATATGATAATGGATAATGGCGAAGTAATGAAAGCTTTGGTGAGCTTTCCAGCAATACCTAACTCAAAATCTTTATAAGTCTCATCAATTTTTGTTTGATCAACGTGATTTTTATTTGCCATAATTAAACTAAATACTCATACCTGAAACCATTAAGATGTTTGGATTAACAACAATTCTTTCGCCAATTTTCAAACCTGATAGAACGCTTTTCTTATCCTTGCCAACTTGTTCGCCTAAACGTATGAATCTTAACTCTGTTTTATTGGTTGATGAATTAATAACGAACACGCTTGGTAGTGAAGAACGCCACATAATAGACACTTCGGGAATAACAGGTGTTAGTATGCCAGAGTATGTTTCAAAAATTTCTACTTCTGCATATGCACCTGACAATACTGGCACATTGGCTGGTAAATCAAACTTAACTTTAACGCTGTGTTTGGCATTATCTGCAATGGGATAAATTTGTGCAAGTTTGGCATCAACCACAATGTTGGCAATGTCCAATTTAATGCGATATGTTTTATTAAGTTTAAGGCTTCTGACTAGTCTCGAAGGCACATTCACTTCAACTTGAAGATTTTTAATATTGGCAAATTTTATTAAAATTTGTCCAGACTGGACAACATCACCCTTATTAATACTTTTAGCCACAATCACACCATCAAATGGTGCACTAATATTGGCATCTTTTAAGCGTAATTCAGCTTGCTTTAAATGCAATTCAGCTTGCTTGAGTTTATTTTTAGCCTGCTGATAGTTTGTGTATCTAGAAGTTCTATTGGCAAACTTGTCAAAATCTGGATTACCTTGGCCTGATATCTTTAGCATAGGATCAGTAAACATTGAAAACATACCTGGTACGCTACCAAACATACCACCTGAGTTTGGGGATACGATTGATTGTGAATATTGAACACCTGCATTTCTAAGCGCTTCATTGGCTGAGGCAATTTCAGCATAAGCTGAATCTCTTTGTGCTTGAATGGATTCTTGTTCTAATGTAACTAAAATTGAACCTTGTTTAAATATGTCACCTTCTTGACCGCCAATACTTAACACATCGCCAGAAACCTGAGCAATTAAATTAACCTGCGAAGAAGAAATGACTGAACCGCCCAAAAGTGCTCTTTTATCAAGTGACATTCCACTCACAATCTGGACGTTATAAACAGATTCAAAATTATTAACGCTTTGATTTACGCCTCTCAAAGGCGCACCAAATGATGTAATTTGCGCCTGAGAAAACAACGAAAATATCAATAAAATTGATGTGAATAATAGTAAGACTGATGAATTCATAGCTGGCCTGTTTTTTTTGAAGTGAAAAAAATAAACTTTAGCGAGAATTTTATATGATTAAAATACGCCATATTTATTATTTTCTTTAAATATGAACAGCTTGCTTTTATCTTACTTGATACAAGTTTTTGTTTTTAAATAACTTTATTTATTTTCATGGACAAATTTCGCTTGTATAGAAACCTCACAATATTAACCTAATGACGACCATTGCTTTCACCGTTGGAGAACCATCAGGTATCGGACCTGATTTGGCTGTTATTTACGCTCAAATAAAATCAAATAAAAATCTTTTGTTATTTGCAGATCCAGATATTTTATTAAATCGTGCAAAACAACTTAATCTAAACATAAAAATCGTTGAATCCGAGCAAGCCAGTTCAGCTTATGAACTGGCTGTTTATCCAATTAAAGTTAACACTCCTGTAGCGTGTGGTATTTTGAATAGAAACAATGCGCAATATGTGTTAAATACACTTGATTGCGCAACTAAGTATTGTCTTAACTCACAATGCGATGCTTTGGTTACTGGTCCAGTACATAAAGGTATTATTAACCAAGCAGGAATTAGTTTTACGGGGCATACTGAATATTTAGCCAACTTGTCTAATACTGATAAAACAGTCATGATGTTGGCAACAAATGACTTAAAGATTGCTCTAGCAACCACGCATATGCCGCTTTCAGAAGTGCCCCAAAGTATTACCACGCAATCTTTGCAAAAAACCATTAGTATTATTCATCAATTCTTATTAAATGACGGTATCGACATGCCTAAGATTGTTGTATGTGGCTTAAATCCACATGCAGGCGAAGATGGCTATTTAGGCATGGAAGAGATTGAAATTATCAATCCTTTAATCAAAAAACTAAACAGCCAAGGATACAATCTTGTCGGCAGTGTGGCTGCTGATACAGCCTTTACATCTGATGCGCTGACTGGTGTTGATTGCGTGCTTAGCATGTATCACGACCAAGGTTTGCCAGTGTTAAAAACATTGGGATTTAAAAAAGCGGTTAATATTACACTAGGCTTGCCATTTATCCGAACTTCGGTCGATCATGGCAGTGCACTTAGTCTTGCAGGTACTGGAAATATTAGCCTTGGTAGTCTAAATACTGCGCTGAATTATGCACAAATGCTAGTAGCCAATCGTAAAAAACGCCAACCTTCACAAGGTGCATCATCTTATGCATAAAGCTCGCAAGTGTTTTGGACAAAATTTTCTCATTGATAATAGAATTATTGACCGTATTGTTGCCACCATCGCTCCAAAGCATGATGATAATTTACTAGAAATTGGTCCTGGGCAGGGCGCCATAACGCTGCCCTTATTAGATTATGTTGAGCAATTGAATGTCATTGAAATTGATCGAAATTTAATTTCAATGTTGGAATCACTGAAACATCCTAATTTAATCATTCATCAAGGTGATGTGCTTAAATTCGACTTAAACACCCTACCCGCACCAATTAGGGTGATTGGAAATTTACCTTACAATATTTCTTCCTCCGTTCTTTTTCATTTGCTTGAAAATTTAGACAAAATAAAAGACATGACCTTCATGTTGCAAAAAGAAGTTGTAGAAAGAATGGCAGCAAACAATGGCTCTAAAATATATGGACGTTTAAGTGTCATGATGCAAACGTTTTTTGATGTTCAGATGATTTTTATCGTACCACCAGAATCATTCAATCCTGCACCAAGAGTAGAGTCTGCCATTGTACACTTAAACCCCTTAACACAAGCAAAAACCAAAGATATTAAAGTACTTGAAAAAGTTGTAAAATTAGCGTTTTCACAACGCAGAAAAACGCTTAGGAATTGCTTGAAATCAATACTAACTCAGGAGCAAACTGATATTGACTTATCTCAACGCGCTGAAATGCTAACAATTGATGATTTTATTACCTTAACACAAGACCATGAAAAACAACATTGAAATAAAGGTTAAAGTGGTCTATTTAGAGCATCAATCGGATGTTTATGCGAGTCAATATGCCTATACTTATACCATTACAATCACCAACAAAGGCGATGCTGGCGTGCAACTTTTAACGCGTCATTGGCGCATTCAAGATGAAACTGGGCATACTGAAGATGTTATTGGCGAAGGTGTAATTGGTCAACAGCCTCATTTGGCATCAGAAGAATCTTTTCAGTACACCTCAGGTGTCATTATCAAAACCTTAACTGGCTACATGAAAGGATCCTATGGTATGGTTGATGACCATGGCGAGCGTTTTAATGTGCAAATTCCTGAATTTGTGCTTAGTAAGCCTTATACGCTACATTAATGTCAGATTATTTAATTGGCGATATTCAAGGTTGTTTTAACTCCTTACAAGCCTTGTTAAAAAAAATTAAATTCTCAAGCGACAAAGACCAGCTGTTTTTTTTAGGCGATGTGGTTAATAGGGGTAAGAAATCTCTAGCCACATTGCACTTTATTAAAGATTTAAAAGGCAATGCCTCAATGGTATTAGGCAACCATGATTTTCACTTGCTGGCTTGTTCACTGGGCAGCAAAAAGCCTAACAAAAAAGACACGTTTATGGATATTATCAATGCCAATGATGCAGATTCACTACTGGGCTTTCTGCGTAACCAACCCTTGATGATTAAGCATAAAAATGCTCTCATGATTCATGCTGGTGTGCCACCAAATTGGGGTGTTGATAGACTTCTTCAACAATCTAAGCAAGTGCAAAAACATCTTCGAGGTGCTAATATTTCACAGTTTTTAGACAACATGTATAACAATAAGCCTAATATTTGGTCTACAGATTTGACCGAACTAGAACAATGTCGATACACTATTAATGCCCTAATGCGGCTACGCTTTTGTAAAGCTAATGGCGAGTTGGAATTTAGTCATAAAATGAATTACACATATCCACCAAAAGGCTTTCAAGCTTGGTTTATGCACAAAGATCGATTGTTAAAAAATACCGATATATTCTTTGGTCATTGGTCTAGTTTGTCAGGTGTTAATCAAACACACATTTATCCTATGGATCACGGCTGTATTTGGCATGGACGATTAAGCGCTATCAGACTAAAGGACAAAAAAGTCTTTTCTATTAGTTGTTAAATTTCTACTCTGCCTTCAAATACAAATTGTGCAGGGCCTGATAAAAATACATGCCCACCCTGTGTGTATTCAATCAAAGCATCGCCGCCACTTAAGTGAGCAACCACATTTTCTTTTAACAGAGTTTGTTCAACACCATAAACCACTGCTGCACAAGCGCCAGAACCACAAGCCAAAGTTTCACCAGAGCCACGCTCATAAACACGTAAGTTAATTTCATGAGTATTCAAGATTTGCATAAAGCCAATGTTGGCTTGATTGGGTAGCAATTTACTTTGTTGAATTTTGCGTGCAATACTACTAACATCAACTGTATTAACATCTTTAACCAGTATCACGCAATGAGGATTGCCAATTGAAACAACACCTAAATCAAACCCTTCGATTTGATAATACGCACTTTGTTGTGGTACTAGGAGGGGAATGTCAATCGGATTAAGACTTGGCTTTCCCATGTCAACACGCACTGTATTGTCATTGTTCAAATATAAACTAATAATGCCAGAGCAAGTTTCGACAATAATTGGATTATTGCTACTTAAACCTTTTTCGCTAACAAAACGCGCAAAACAACGTGTGCCATTGCCACATTGTTCTACCTCTAAACCATCGGCATTATAAATAACATAACGAAAATCAACATTCTTTGTACTGCTAGTCTCAACCACCAATAGCTGGTCAAAGCCAATGCCAAAATGTCGATTGGCTAAATTTACTATTTGTTCAGCATTAAAAGTAACATCAGCAGCAAGGTTATCAACCACCATAAAGTCGTTACCAAGCCCGTGCATTTTTGTAAAATTAATCAACATATCTTGTACATTATCCACTTATAACTCTCAAGGTTAAGAATAATTGAGTTCTGATAAAATATGGCTTAATTTCCACATCAAGGCAATCAATGCAAACACCAACTAATATTACCCTAAACAAAGAAAAAACCTTATTAACCATCACCCTTGGCAAGATTAATTATCCACTTAGCGCTGAATATTTAAGGGTTTATTCGCCCTCAGCTGAAGTGGTTGGTCATGGCAAGGGGCAAGAAACTTTGCAACTTAATAAAGAAAACGTAACCATTTTACGCATTCAGCCAACAGGCAATTATGCCGTTATTTTATTTTTTAGCGATGGTCATGACAGTGGCATTTACTCTTGGTCGCATTTACACAAACTTGCTTTGGATCATGACAAGCTTTGGAGTGAATATTTGCAAAAGCTCAAAGACATTGGACATGCTCATCCACAAATATAAATCCTAATGGCATTTATTTCCTCCCTAGGGTTTTTCTTAATTACTATTGGTATTTTGGTAACTATCCATGAGCTAGGTCATTTTTTAGTCGCCAAAAAACTCAACGTCAAGGTATTGCGTTTTTCTATTGGGTTTGGCAAGATCTTAAAATCATTCAAGTATGGTGAAACACAATACACATTGTGTGTGCTCCCTTTAGGCGGTTTTGTTAAAATGCTTGATGAAAACGAAACGCCAGTTGAGGCGTCAGAAAAACATCGTGCTTTTAATCAACAAAGCGTTTATAAACGCATCATGATTGTTGCAGCCGGACCGCTTGCTAATTTTCTTTTAGCCATTGCCCTCTATACTGTTGTTTTTGTTATCGGTGTTAATGGCGTTAAGCCTGTTGTAAATGTGCTTGAAAGTCCTGGCATTGCTCAACAAGCAGGCATTCAAACAGGCGATCAACTATTAAGTATTAATGGTGTTTTAACACCAACCATTAGCGAATTTTCAATTAATTTTATTCAATCAATGGATGAAAATCCTCTTTATGTTAACGTTATTTCCAGTACTTCAAATCTTAAAAAATTAGAACTTAACTTATCTGGTGATTTCTTATCTAATCCAGAGCAAGGTGTTGATAACTACTTGGGATTTAAATTTGCCATGCCTAAACTTGAGGCAATTATTAACCAAGTTGTGCCTAATTCACCTGCCTCAATAGCGGACTTGCAAACAAATGATAAAATTCTAAGTGCAAATCATACTAATATCGATTCATGGCATGATTTTGTTAATGTTATTCAAAATAGTCCAAATAAAGAAATTAATCTACAAGTTAAACGCAATGGCAATATTTTAAATACGACATTAACACCAAAAATTGAGAACGGTTTAGCCAAAGCAGGTGTTAGCGTCTTAGTGCCCACTGGTTATTTAGATAAATGGCTCGTACTAGTTAAAAAAGATATGCTTGATGCTTTTATAGCGGCCAATGATAAAGTCTATCAACTTACCCTGCTTAATCTAAAAATGATTAAAAAGATGATTATAGGTGACACATCACTTGATCAAATTAGTGGCCCTATTAGCATTGCTAACTATGCTGGCAAAAGTGCTCAAGTGGGTTTTGTTCCATTTTTATCTTTCTTAGCTCTGATTAGTATTGGCCTGGGTTTGCTTAATTTATTACCTATTCCGCTATTGGATGGTGGGTATTTATTTTTCTATTTAATAGAGCTTATTAAAGGTTCGGCTGTTAGTCAATCATTTCAACAAGTTTTAACGAAATTTGGCTTGTTTGTTATTATCTCACTAACGGTTGTTGCTCTGTATAATGATTTGTCACGTTTATTATAATTTATGAAAAAATATAATATGAAAAATATAATCACCTTATTTGTCTTAGCAGCAAGTATCTTAACTTGTTCAGTTGCACTAGCAGCGCCTATTAAAAATATTGAAATTCTAGGTCTTAATGTTATTTCTAGGGGGGCAGTTTTGAGCTATCTTCCAATTGAAGCAGGTGATGATTATAACAATCAAGTGTCAGGACAAATTATTCGCGCCCTGTATAAAACTAATTTTTTTAAAGACATTGAAGTTTCTCAAGAGGGTCAAATTTTAAAAATTAAGTTAACAGAAAACCCCCACATTAAATACATTGATGTGACTAATTATTCAAACAAAGTAATTGAAGAAAAGTCATTAAATCAAATTTTAAAAACCATGGGGCTTTCTCAGGGAAAATTTTTCAATAAAAGACAACTTGATAAATTAATTGCCCAACTAAAAGTTGTATATGCATCAAAAGGTTATTATGGCATTAGCATCGCCAAAACTATTAAGATTGACACACAAAATAGAGTGGGTATTGAGCTTAATATTAGTGAAGGCAAAGTGGCAAAAATTAGTTCAATGAAAATTACTGGCAATCATGTTTTTGATGAAAGTGAGTTATTAAATTTATTTGAAATTGGACAAGCCGACTTTTTTATTATCAATTATTTCACTAAAAAAGATCATCACTCTAAAGTGGCATTAGATGCTGGTATTGAATCTATGAAGTCATTCTATATTAACGCCGGTTATCTTGATTTTAAAGTTAATGAAGTCAAAACAGATTTATCAGAAAATAAACAAAGTGTTAGTATTAACATTCAGATCAGTGAAGGTGCTGAATACAAAATTGGTACCATTCAATTTACGGGCGACTTGCTTAGTCATTCCATTGAAGATCTTAGAAAATTATTGAGTTTTAAAAAAGGCGATGTGTTCGAACGTAAAAAAATGATGCAGAGTTTGCAGTCCATTAATGACGTATTCGCTAATCAGGGTTATGCTTTTTCTGATGTCAAAGTTGCAACATTAGAAAATACAAGTACACATACGATTGATTTAAATATTGACATAACGCCCAATAAAAAAGTTTATATTAACCGCATCACTATTGTTGGCAATACTCGCACTCAAGATGAAGTTATTCGTCGTGAAATTGACATTCATGAGGGTGGCTTATACTCCAATACTGAACTTAATGAATCTATCGAAAAAATCAAACGCTTAGGTTTTTTCTCCGATGTAAAGATGCAAGTTTCAAAACTTGAAGGTTTTAAGGATAAAATTAACCTACATTTTAGTGTTGAAGAAACCCAAACTGGTACTTTTTCAATTGGCTTATCACACTCTAGTAGCACGGGCGCATCACTCAACTTAGGCGTACAAGAAAGAAACTTTTTAGGTACGGGTAATACACTAAATCTTTCTTTATCTAATTCTAAAGCAGCAAGAGATATTAGTTTTTATTTTTCTGATCCGTATTTCACTCAAGATGGGCACAGAATTAGTTACGGCGTATTTTCAAAAAAATTAGACGCATCTGAACTAGAACTAGATGAATATAAGATTGATGAGAACGGCTTTGGTTTAGGCTATAGCATACCAATAACAAAAGAAACAAGAATTGGTGCTGACTTAAGAGCTTCAAAACGTGATGTTACTTGTGGAGAAACCTTTAAAGATAATGATCATGAACCAACACAATGTGCCAGTAAAGATGAAACTGAACTGAAATTAGACTTGAATTGGAGTAACAATACATTAAATGACTTTAATTTTCCAACCAAAGGGCAAAAAAATAGTTTAAATTTTAGTCTGGCCTTACCTGTGGCAGATTTTCGTTACTACAAATTAGACGCCTCTCATAAAAGTTACTACCCACTGAAAAATGATCTGACTCTCTCTTTAAAGGGAAATCTAGGTCTTGCTCAAGGTTATGATGGCAAAGAACTGCCTTTCTTTAAACGCTATTATGGTGGTGGCTCCTCATCAGTGCGTGGGTTTGACTTTAACTCCTTAGGTGCAAAATATATAGGTAGTGATAAAGCCAAAGGTGGTGAGCTTTCCTTTCTAACTAGTGTTTCAGCCATCTCGCCAATCAAATTTATGGATGATAGTAAGAATATGCGCATTAGCACCTTTGTTGATTTAGGGTCTATTAGTGAAAAAGCCTCTGGATTTGACGTAGATGAACTACGCCTTTCAATAGGTGTTGCATTTTCTTGGCTAACACCTATTGGACCATTAGGCTTTTATGCTGCCCAGCCTTTAATTAAAAAATCAGGCGACAAAACCAAAACATTTGACTTTACATTAGGCACTAGTTTCTAAATCAAACGTAGTAGATATAATCACCTTTTGGTTTAATTTGAATAATGTACACATTGGGAGAGATTGCTAAAACTATCAACGCCAAACTTGTGGGTGATACCGATATTGAGATTACAGGCATTGCTACGAGTTTATCTGCCAATCAAGCGCAACTAACCTACATCAACGGTAAAAAATATAAGCAAACATTAATAAACTCCAAGGCTGGCGCTGTTATTCTTAATAATGATTTGCTAAAAAACTGTCCTACCAATGCTTTAATAGTTGATGATGTCTACTTGGCATTTGCAAAAGCCACACACTTATTTAAAAAACAAGTTGTGCCTTATCAAGGTATTCATCCAAGCGTCAAAACTAATCATGCAAAAATAGCACCGAACTGCACTATCGGTAAAAATGTTGTTATTGGCAATCACTGCACCATTGCTTCAAATGTTGTTATTGAAGATAATGTTACCATTGGTAATGACGCTCTGATTCAGCCAAATGTGAGTATTTTGCAAGGTTGTTCAATCGGCAACAAGGTTGTTATATCTCCTGGTGCGGTAATTGGTTCAGAAGGATTTGGCAATGCTCAGGATCAACAAAAACACTGGCATAGCATTGCACACCTTGGTTGTGTTGTTATTGGCAATAATGTGAGCATTGGCGCAAACACAACCATTGACCGAGGCACGATTGAAGATACTCAAATTCACAACGGTGTTCAAATTGACAACTTAGTACATATTGCACACAACGTTATTATTGGCCAAGACTCTGCCATTGCTGCTACAGTGACTATTGGCGGTAGTTGCATGCTAGGAAAAAGATGCATGGTGGGTGGTGGTACAACCATTGCCAGCCACATTAGTTTAGTAGACGATATTATTGTAACAGGTGCCAGCACCGTTGATAGAAATCTATTTGAGCAAGGGCATTACACAGGCTTCACTTCTATTAGCAAGCATCAAAAATGGAAGAGAATACAAGTATGGCTGTTAAATCTTGATAAAATCGCTCATTATTTAAACATTAAACTTAAAAAATTAAAAGAAAAATAACATGGAAATGAATATTCAAGACGTCAAAAACTACCTGCCCCATCGTTATCCTTTTTTACTCATTGATAGAGTGTTAGAGTTAGAAGTTGGCAAGTCAATTGTGGCATTAAAAAATGTTACCTTTAATGAGCCTCAATTTACTGGACACTTCCCTGATCAGCCAATTATGCCTGGCGTTATGATTGTTGAAGCTTTAGCCCAAGCAACAGGAATTTTGGCTTTTAAATCTGAAGTTGGCAGGCCAATTGATGGGCAAATATATATGCTTGTCGGTATTGATAAAGTCAGATTTAAACGTATGGTTGAACCTGGAGACCAATTGCGTTTAGAGGTAGAGATTATGGTAGTTAAACGCGGTATTTGGAAGTTTAAATGCAAGGCAACTGTGGATAATCAAATTGTTACGAGTGCTGAACTTATGTGTACTCAAAAAGCAGCGGATTAATTAAAATTAAGGAGCGTAAAGTGGCTATAAACCCTAGTGCAATTATCGACCCTAGTGCAAAAATTCATAAAAATGCTGAAATATGCGCTTATGTCATTATTGGTGCTAATGTAGAAATTGATTCTGGTACAATTGTTGAAGCACACGTCGTTATTCAAGGCCCAACTAAAATTGGAAAAAACAACCATATTTATTCTTTCGCTTCAATAGGTGGAGATCCGCAAGATATTACTTATGCAGAAGGTCAAGAATCTAGTTTAATTATTAGCAATGACAATCTCATTCGTGAATTTTGCACCATTAACCGCGGTACAGAAAAAGAAAACTCCATCACTCGAGTAGGCTCAAATAATATGTTAATGGCTTATGTTCATATTGCGCATGATTGCCAAGTGGGTAATCATATTATTATGTCCAACAATGCCTCTCTTGCAGGTCATGTTAGAATTCATGATTGGGCAATCTTGGGTGGTTTTACCTTGGTAAAACAATTTTGCATGATTGGTATGCATACCTATGTTGGCATGGGCTGTCAAATCAACAAAGACATTCCTGCTTATATGGTCGCCTCTGGTGTGCAAACTCGGGTTAGAAGTATTAACGCCGAAGGCATGAGGCGGCGAGGTTTTAGCCTTAATGCGATTGCCGCTATTAAACGCGCTTTCAAAGCAGTTTATCGTGAATCTGGCTTGTTAGAACAATCTCTTAAAGAATTAGAACAATCAGAATCTGACCATCCAGAAGTGGTGCAATTTGTTAAATGCATTCGTAGTTCTAAAGTTGGTATTATGCGCGGCCCAACTGAAGAGTGATATTTTAGAGATGCCCCTTGGATAAGTCTTTTTTAAAGTCCAGCAGTGTTATTGCTGCCATGACTTTTCTTTCACGCATACTAGGCTTGGTGCGTGATTATTTTATTGCCCGATATTTTGGTGCCAACGGTCTGACTGATGCCTTTTTAATCGCTTTTAGAATCCCCAATTTTTTTAGGCGTCTATTTGGCGAAGGTGCTTTTTCACAAGCTTTTGTGCCTATTTTAGCTGAGGCTAAAGCCAATAATACACAGGTCAAGGTTCAAAATATCATTAACCATATTGGCACAAAATTTCTTTTTGTGTTAATTATAATCACACTCATTACAGTTATTATTGCACCCATCATCATCTTTATGTTCGCTTGGGGGTTTTATTTTTCACCTGATCCAATGCAATTTAATCTAGCATCAGATATGCTAAGAATCACCTTTCCTTATTTGTTGTTCATCTCTTTAACAGCTTTTTCTGGTGCTATTTTAAATACTTATGATCAATTTGCAGTACCTGCATTTACGCCAGTTTTGCTCAATATTTCTATGATTTTGAGTGCTATATATTTATCTGAACAGATGGACACCCCTATTATGGCACTGGCATGGGGGGTATTTTTTGGTGGCATTGCACAACTTTTGTTTCAAATACCTTTCTTAATAAAAATAAAAAAATTACCCAAATTAACATTTGGCGACCATCAAGCGGTTAAAACCTTAAAAAAACGTATGTTACCTGCCCTATTTGGCGTATCAGTATCGCAAATAAATTTACTAATCGATACCATGATTGCTTCAATTCTTGTTAGTGGTAGTGTTTCATGGCTATATTATTCAGACAGACTATTAGAACTACCCTTAGCACTTATTGGCATTGCTTTAGCCACTGTATCTTTAGCCAAATTAAGTCATCATTTTTCTGATAAAAATGATGAGAAATTTGTGCAAACAATCAATAATGCTTTAACAATTGGATTGATACTTGGGCTACCAGCCTGTGCTGGTTTAGTGTTACTTGCTGAACCTTTAATTATCACCTTGTTCCAATACGATCAATTTGATGCATTTGCTGCATTACAGTCATCATTGAGCCTGATGGCTTATGGCTCAGGGTTAATGGCTTTTATTTTTGTTAAGATTTTAGCCCCTATTTTTTTATCCAGAGGAGACACTAAAACACCAGTTAAAGTCGGGATAATTGCCATGATATCTAATGTTTTCTTAAACATTATTTTAGGTTTTTATTTTGCTCATGTGGGTTTGGCAATAGCCACTTCTATTTCTGCTTTACTCAATACCAGCTTGCTCTATTACTATTTAAACAAACAATCTATCTTTAATGCTTCTAGTAACTTATATCAAACTTTTTTTAAAGCCCTGATTGCAAGCTTTATAATGATTGTCTTTATTTTGATTTCTGGATCAGAAGTTAATATTTACTTAAAGGCTGATGTTAGTTCAAGAATAACATTGCTAGGTACAACTATTGTGCTTGCAATTGTTGTATATTTTTCCAGCTTAAAACTGCTAAACATGGGAATGAAAAAACAATGAATACTGTAAAATGTATTAAATTAGGCAAGCAACTTGAAGCCTTGGATAGAGCGCCCTACCCCGGTGAATTAGGTCAGAGAATACTAGGCAACGTATCCAAACAAGGCTGGCAGCTCTGGCTTGAGCATCAAACTATGTTGATCAATGAAAACAACTTAAATCTGATGGATTCAAACTCACAAAGTTATCTTAAAGAGCAAATGGATAAGTTCTTCTTTTCAAAAAAAGGTGCAGACAACATTCAAGGTTACACACCTAAATGAGTAACGGCGTGTTGTTTGTTATTTCCGCCCCTTCAGGATGTGGAAAAACTTCATTGGTTAAAGCGCTCATTAAAAAAATTGATCATTTGTGTGTTTCAGTTTCACATTCTACAAGAGTGCCACGCTTAGGCGAAGTACAGGGCGAAAACTACTTTTTTGTCTCTAAAGATGAGTTTAATAAAATAAAAAATAGCAATGGCTTTATTGAATCAGCACAAGTGTTTGATAATAACTATGGCAGTGCTAAACAATCGGTTCAAAATTTGTTAAATAATGGCTCTGATGTTATTTTAGAGATTGACTGGCAAGGTTTTAGACAAGTTAAACAAACCTTTAATCGTTCAGTTGGTATTTTTATTCTCCCACCTTCTCAAACAGCATTAAAAGAACGTCTAACTAACAGAGGAGAAGACAATCAAGGTATTATTGACAGAAGAATGCATGATGCAGTAAGTGAAATGCAACATTTTAATGAATTTGACTATTTGGTTATTAATGATAACTTTGACGTGGCTCTGAATGATTTATCAACCATTGTGCAAGCTGCACGCCTAACGCTAACACAACAATCAGATAAGTATCAAGATTTGCTTAAAACATTGATATAACCTATAATATCAATCCTTACTGATATTTATCATTAGTTATTTAATAAAATGAGTCAAGAGTTCGCATTATTACCTGCTAAAAAAACCTCAAGCCTGGAGGTTCAAAAATATCCGCCAATTCTGAGCAGTGAACAAGAACATGAATTAGCCGTTCAATTGTATGAAAATCACGATTTAAGTGCAGCCAGAAAATTGGTTTTATCACACATGCGCTTTGTCGCCTTTATTGCCCATGGCTACAAAGGCTATGGTCTTGAACAAGCCGATCTTGTGCAAGAAGGTACCATTGGGTTAATGAAGGCAGTTAAGCGTTTTAATCCAAATAGAAATGTGCGTCTTGCCTCATTTGCAGTATATTGGATTCGTGCGGAAATTCACGAATTTATTTTCAAGAATTGGAAAATCGTTAAAGTTGCCACAACCAAGGCACAACGCAAATTATTTTTCAAACTTAAACAAGCTAAGGCACATATTTATAGCTCATTGAACGAAGAACAGGCGGATAAAATTGCCAACGATTTGGGCGTGCGTCGTAAGGATGTATTGGAGATGGAATCACGCTTGCAATTTAACGATGTAACGTTTGAAGTGTCTGATGATGAGGATTCTCATGCACCAGAACAATATTTAACCAATGAAAACGTCCAAACACCTGAGCAACTATTACTAATAGACGATTCAAAACAAAACCAACAGCAGCAACTTTACAAAGCCTTGTCGTCGTTAGATGAAAGAAGTTTGGATATTTTACAATCTAGATACTTGAAAGAAGAAAAAACAACCCTACATACTTTAGCAGACAAGTATGGCATCTCAAAAGAAAGAGTGCGCCAACTTGAAACTAAAGCCATGCAAAAGCTTAAATCAAATTTACAAGAGCAAACTCTTTAAAGACCGACTTAAACTTAAGTATCAGCTTAAAAATTAATTTATTAACTAGGAGAAAAAAAATGAATATTCGCCCCCTTCACGATCGTGTGATTGTCCGTAGAACACAAGAGGAAAAAACCACTGAAAGTGGATTAATTATTCCAGATTCAGCCACAGAAAAACCTTCAAAGGGTGAAATTTTGGCGGTTGGTCATGGTAGAATTAACGACAATGGTGATGTTATTGCATTGGACGTTAAAGTTGGAGACCAAGTATTATTTGGACAATATGCGGGTAACGAAATTAAAGCAGATGGTGAAACATTGCTAGTTATGCGTGAAGACGATGTTGTCGCAGTTATTGAATAAAGGAGATTAAAAATGAAAGATATAAAATTTGGCTCAGAAGCTAGAAACTTAATGTTAGATGGTGTTAATATGCTAGCTAACGCAGTTAAAGTAACACTAGGACCCAAGGGTAGAAATGTTGTACTAGATAAATCATTTGGCGGTCCAACAATTACCAAAGATGGTGTTTCTGTTGCTCAAGAAATCACCTTAGAAGGTAAATTTGAAAACATGGGTGCACAAATGGTCAAAGAAGTGGCATCAAAAACCAATGACATTGCTGGTGATGGCACCACAACAGCAACTGTGCTTGCACAAGCCCTTGTTATTGAAGGTGTTAAATCAGTGGCAGCAGGTATGAACCCTATGGATCTTAAACGAGGCATTGATAAAGCAACAGAAGCTGCTGTTAATGCATTGCGTGACATCTCACAACCTTGCAATGACACAAAAGCCATTGCCCAAGTGGGTACTATTTCTGCAAACTCTGACACTTCTGTGGGTGATATTATTGCCAATGCCATGAAAAAAGTGGGTCAAGCTGGTGTCATTACGGTTGAAGAAGGTTCTGGTTTTGAGAATGAGCTTGATGTGGTCGAAGGTATGCAATTTGATCGTGGCTATTTGTCGCCTTACTTTGTTAACAATCAAGAATCAATGACTGCTGATCTTGAGACGCCTTTTGTATTGTTACATGACGGTAAAATTTCAAATATTCGTGATTTATTACCCGCACTAGAAGCAGTCCAAAAATCAGGCAAAGCTTTGTTAATCATCGCTGAAGATATTGATGGCGAAGCGTTGGCCACTTTAGTGGTTAACAATATACGTGGTATTGTTAAAGTTGCAGCAGTTAAAGCACCTGGCTTTGGCGATCGTCGTAAGGCAATTTTGGAAGACATTGCCGTACTAACAGGTGGTGTGGTTATTTCAGAAGAAGTTGGCTTGTCTTTAGAAAAAGTAACTGATGAACACCTTGGTACCGCTAAGCGCATTGAAATCGGTAAGGAAAATACTGTTATTGTTGATGGCGCAGGTAAAAAAGCTGATATTGATGCTCGTATTGCACAAATTAAAGCACAAATTGAAACCACAACGAGCGATTATGATAAAGAAAAATTACTTGAACGCTTGGCTAAATTATCAGGTGGTGTTGCTGTGATTAAAGTAGGCGCTGCTACTGAAGTTGAAATGAAAGAAAAGAAAGACCGTGTTGATGATGCACTACATGCTACTCGCGCCGCTGTTGAAGAAGGTGTCGTTCCTGGTGGTGGTGTTGCCTTAGTTCGTGCTATTAAAGCCTTAGACAGGTTAACGGGTGATAATCATGATCAAAACATTGGTATTGACATTACTAAACGCGCCATGGAAGCACCACTACGCCAAATTGTAACAAATGGTGGTGGTGAGGCTTCTGTTATTCTTAATGAAGTCGCTAAGGGTAAGGGTAATTATGGCTACAATGCAGCAACAGAAGAATATGGTGATATACTTAAGATGGGTATTTTAGACCCAACAAAAGTTGTTCGTGCAGCATTACAACATGCTGCCAGTATTTCAGGTCTTATGATTACAACTGAGGCAATGATTACTGATACTCCTCAAGACGCACCTGCTGCTGCACCTGATATGGGTGGTATGGGTGGTATGGGTGGTATGATGTAACCATGTTATATAACCTTTAAGTAAATAAAAAGCCCCATTTTATGGGGCTTTTTATTATGATAGAAAGCAGTATAAGTTATTTTTTATGCTGAAATAATGTTTTATAATGGTATATTTTTAACACCAAATAAGAGGCTTTAAGGTGAAAATAACACAACGTTTATTAATTATTTTAACAATATCTTTGCTGGAATTACAAGCACAAGCAAATATACAATCTTTCATAAATTCAGAAGCTGATATCATGATGAATTTTACTAGAAGTGGCAATAATTCACATTCAAGCATTGACAACCTATCTTCAAAAAAATGTAGTAGATGTCATAGTGATATTTATGAACAATGGGAAAGTTCAATGCATGCTAAAAGCACAGCATTAAAAGACCCTATTCATGGTCTTTTTTATGATGCAGTTGTAGGCAATCCTAGAGTTAAAGGTGTTAGAATGGGAAAAAATAAAGATAAATACCCAGTTTGTTTAGAGTGTCATTCGCCCGCAGCTGCAAAAGAAGGGAAAACCCAACTTAATGCCAAAAGATCATTCTCTGAAGGGGTTAATTGTATCGCTTGTCATTCTTTAACTAAATTCAAAGGAACAAAGAAAAAAAGTGGTGGGCTAAAATTAGGCATGAAAGCTTATGAATATTCATCCAATCAAATACAGGGTCCTAATGGCACTAGTAAAAAACATAAAAATTTTGGTAAAGGCGGTGTTGCAAACAATCCAGGTTTATTTAAAACTTCCAAGGTGTGCTTAGGTTGTCATGACCAGCGTAACAATTCTAAAAAAGTACCACTTTGTCAAACTGGTGGAGAAATTATATCTGCAGGAGGTTCTACCACTTGCCAATCTTGTCATATGCCAGTAATTGAAGGTATTAGCAACCATACAATGGCGGGTGGGCATTCTGCTGAAATGGTAAGCAAAGGTTTGGTTATGACAATTAATATCAAAAAGGTTTCCGATATGTTTCAAATTAAAGTAAATGCAACTAACTTATTGCCACATAATTTCCCAACAGGCGCACCATTTAGGAATTTCTATATTACTGTTACTGCACAAAATTCTCATGGTGACGTCTTGTGGCAAAGCTCTAAAACTCACCCTATGAAGGATGACAAGCAAGCCATGTTTATGTACATTATTGGTGATGATAATAACAAGCCAACATCACCACCTAAAGCAACCAAAGTTTTGGGAGATACTCGTTTAAAGCCAAATGAAACTCGCGTATTAAATTATACGATTTCATCAAATGGCGTTGCCATAATTACAGCAAAAGCTTATTATGATTTGCTGCTAGTAGCAATTAAAGATAAATTTGGCTCAAAATTATCTAAGCGCTTATTAGAACCTAAAGAAATAGCAAAAGCTATCGTAGTTATTGAATAGTCTTTATTAAAAAAGCCTCGTTTTTTCGAAGCTTTTTTTGGTATGATACTTGCCAAATTATCACATTTAAACATCATGAGTAGCTACGATTCATCCTCTATTGAGGTTTTAACAGGCCTTGACCCAGTACGCAAACGTCCAGGAATGTACACTGAAACTGAGCGCCCAAACCACCTTGCCCAAGAGGTTATTGACAATAGTGTTGATGAAGCAATTGCAGGATATGCTTCTAAAATTAGCGTTGTTTTATACAAGGATGGCTCCTTATCCGTTGAAGATAATGGCAGAGGCATACCTGTGGATATTCACCCTAAGGAGGGTAAGTCAGGTGTTGAGGTTATTTTAACCAAACTTCATGCAGGTGGAAAATTTTCAAATGATTCATATCAATTTTCAGGTGGCTTACACGGTGTTGGCATTTCACTGGTTAACGCCCTATCCACTTTGGTAGAAATTTGGATTAAAAGAGATGCTAAAGAACATTACATCACTTTTTCAAACGGTTTTAAGCAAACAGAACTTGAAATAACTCGCGCCGTTGGTAAGCGCAACACGGGTACTATCGTTAAATTTAGACCTGATGCACAATTCTTTGACACTATTAAATTCTCCGCAACTAAATTACGCCATAACCTACGCTCTAAAGCAATTTTATGCCCAGGTTTAGAGGTTCATTTTTATAATGAAATAGATGAAACAATAGAGAAGTGGGTTTACAAAGAAGGCTTAAAAGACTATCTACTCATGTCTTTAGATGGCTTAGATTGTCTACCACCCGCCCCCTTTATTGTTAATTATAAAACTGACGAACAGCAACTTAATTGTTCACTCGCATGGACGCGATACACCACCAATGTTGTAGCTGAAAGCTATGTTAATCTTATCCCAACCATTGGTGGTGGCACGCATGTTAACGGGCTAAGATCAGGACTTACTGAAGCCTTAAAAGAATTTTGTAAATTTAGAAATTTAATCCCAAGAAACATCAAACTCACACCTGATGATATCTGGCAAAAAATTGCCTATGTATTATCCATAAAAATATTAGACCCGCAATTTTCTGGGCAAACCAAAGAAAGACTCTCTTCCAGAGAATGTGCTAGTTTTGTTGCCAATGTTGTTAAAGATGCTTTTAGTCTTTGGCTAAATCAACATACCAGCATTGCGGAGCAAATCGCTCAACTGGCTATTGTCAATGCGCAAGCAAGACTTAAAACCAACAAAAAAGTCATTCGCAAGAAAATAGTTAATGGTCCTGCCCTGCCTGGAAAATTATCAGATTGCACCAGCACTGACCTTAATCAAACAGAAATATTTTTAGTTGAAGGTGACTCCGCAGGTGGCTCTGCCAAACAAGCAAGAGACAAAGAGTATCAAGCTATTTTACCACTGCGCGGTAAAATTTTAAACACTTGGGAGTTGGATTCTGAACAAGTATTGGCCAGTAACGAAATTCATGACATTAGCATTGCTATTGGTCTTGAGCCTAATAGCGAAGATTTATCTGGCTTGAGGTATGGTAAAATTTGTATTCTTGCTGATGCCGATTCAGATGGTGCGCATATTGCCACGCTCATTTGTACTTTGTTCGTGAAACATTTCCCAAAACTTATTCAAGAAGGTCATATATTTATTGCAATGCCGCCTTTATATCGTGTGGACGCAGGAAAACAAGTTCACTACGCCCTTAATAACAATGAACAAGACGCCATTATTAAAAAAATAGAAAGTGAGAACAAGCGTGTTAAAATTCAAGTTCAGCGCTTTAAAGGTTTGGGTGAAATGAACCCTTCTCAATTAAGAGAGACCACTATGCTACCTGATACTAGACGCTTAATTCAACTCACATTAGATAATCCATTGCAAGTTTTTCAAACCATGGACATGTTATTAAGTAAAAAACGTGCAGCTAATCGAAAAAAATGGTTAGAAGAAAAAGGTAATTTGGCCAATGTTTAATGCTAAACATAAAACCAAAGCTGTTATTCTTTTATCTAGCGGGCTAGATTCTACAACAACTTTAGCCATTGCTAAAACAAAAGAATTTGAATGCTATAGTCTGGGTTTTGATTATGGGCAAAAGCAGAAGTCAGAGTTAAAATCTGCTGAAAATATTGCCCAAATTTTTGCCACTACTGAAGATAGAGTTATGAAAATATCTTTATCTGATATTGGTGGTTCTACCTTAATAGATAATAAGATTGACATACCTAAATTTTCTCAAAGCAATAATATTCCGATTGCGCTAGCATGTCAGAGATGCTAAATTGCCAGCATGTATTTATTGGCGTTGATGCGTGGACTATTTGGTTATCCTGATTGTAGAGAGTCTTATATCAAAGCATTTAAAGTGATGGCTAATCTTGCCACCAAACAAGGTGTTGAAGGGAAAAAACTAACCGTTCACACACCACTAATTCATTTAAATAAAGCACAAATTATCAAAAAAGAGGCCTTTCTCTTGGTATTGTCTATTCACTGATAACAAGGTGTTATCAGGCGGATAAAAATGGAAAAACTTGTGACATTTTTGATGCATGTGAATATAGAAAATTAGGCTTTAAAGAGGTGAAAATAACAGACCCAACCCAATATCAAATCTAGCATTATTTATATAAAACACTTTAATAAAAAAATTAAAATTTAGTCTTGTATAACCTCTTTTTGACGATAAAATAATGATTTTAAAATAGTTAAGGAAATAGACAGATGAGTATTGAACAAAGAGTAAAAAAAGTTGTAGCTGAACAATTAGATGTAAGCGGTGATATTGATAACAATGCTTCTTTTATTGATGATTTAGGTGCAGATTCTTTGGATACTGTTGAATTGGTCATGTCTCTTGAAGAAGAATTTGACTGTGAAATTCCTGACAATCAAGCCGAAAACATTACCACAGTTCAACAAGCAATTGACTACATTAACAATAATTTGTAATTTCCGTTCATCAACTTAACGCAATAAGGCGCTTCTTTCTTTGAATTAAGCGCCTTATTTATATTAAATTTTAAAACATTATGAGTAAAAGAAAGGTTGTTATTACAGGCATGGGTATGGTTTGTCCAGTGGGTTTAAGTGTAGACGAATCTTGGGATAATATTCTTAAAGGTCATTCTGGCATTGCCCCACTCACTAATATTGATACCAAAGGTCAGTTAGTCACATTTGGTGGTTCGGTTAAGGATTTTGAAATTACTGACTACTTAAAACCTAAAGATGCCAAAAAAATGGACACCTTTATCCATTACGGCATGGTCGCTGGCATTCAAGCTATTGAAGACAGTGGTATTGAGATTACTGAGCAAAATACTCACCGCATCGGTGTTGCCATCGGTGCTGGCATTGGCGGTCTTGGCACAATTGAAAAAACTGCAGATCTATTCAGAGAAAAAGGTGCAAAGCGCATTTCACCTTTTTTCGTTCCTTCGTCAATCATTAATATGATTTCAGGCAATCTTTCTATCAAATATGGCTTAAAAGGCCCTAATTTTTCCATTGTTACCGCTTGCGCCACAGGCACTCATAACATTGGTGATGCTTCTCGCTTAATTGAATACGACGATGCTGATGTGATGATTGCTGGTGGTGCTGAAATGTCAACCACTAATTGTGGGCTAGGTGGTTTTTCTGCGGCACGCGCATTATCCACTCGTAATGATGACCCGACAAGCGCTTCTTGCCCTTGGGATAAAGACAGAGATGGTTTTGTGCTTGGTGACGGTGCGGGTGTTGTGGTATTAGAAGAATTTAAACACGCTAAAGCACGTGGTGCAAAAATTTATGCACAAGTGTCAGGCTACGGTATGAGCGGGGATGCTTATCACATGACACTACCTTCAAAAAAGGGGGAAGGGGCAGCCAGATGTATGCAAAATGCGCTGAGAAACTCAGGTATTAACGTTGATCAAATTGATTACATTAACGCCCATGGCACCTCTACGCCAGCAGGTGACCAGGCAGAAACAGATGCTGCAAAATTAGCCCTTGGCAAGCATGCTTATAACATTGTCATGAGTTCAACCAAATCTATGACTGGGCATTTATTGGGCGCTGCCGGTGGCATTGAAGCCATTTTTACTGCACTTGCCATTCAAAATCAAATAGCACCACCTACCATTAATATTATCAATCAAGACCCAAATTGTGATTTAGATTATTGTGCTAATGAAGCACGAGAAATGACAATCAATCATGCCATTTCTAACTCATTTGGGTTTGGTGGTGCTAATGGCTCAATTGTATTGAGCAAGATTTAAAAAAATCTTATTCTGAAAACAACTTAGAATATTAACTATTTTGTTGTTGTTAAATCAACGCCTTTAATTTTATCAGCATCAGAAATTAATACCTCAATAAACTCATAAATTGCAATTGCACCATTTTGAACACTACTAAGTGCAACTTCCTTATTCATAACCAAAGACCAGCTTTCATCAGTTGCAATAAACTGTACAGCACCGCCAATTAATGCCAAAATAATAATAATACTGAGAATAAATCTAATCATGTTTTTTCCTTAGTTGAATGAATGTGCCGTTTGCTTTTAATAAGGCACTAATTGAGGGTTTTTCACCTCTAAATTTTATATATTGTTGCATAAAATCTAGACTGCCGCCTATTTGCAAAATATTATACAAGAAATCTTGAGAGGCATTAGAACCAATACCACCCTTCTTTTGCACATAGTAATAAGCATCAGCTGCTAAAACTTCTGCCCATTTGTAGCTAAAATATCCCGCGCCATAACCGCCTGAAAAAATATGCCCAAAAGTGTTTAAAAATCGATTTTCATCAATACCATCCATCAGAGCCGTTTCTAATCGAACTTGGGCTAATACTTCATAAGTGTCTGAATTGGACATGTGTGTTTTAAGATCCCACAATGAAAACTCACATTGTCGTAACATACTCAGTGCTGAGTGAAAATTTTTAGAAGCGATGAGTTTGTCAAACAAATCATTAGGCAAAGATTTTCCAGTTTTATAATGCTTTGAAATAAGCACAATCACTTGTTTTTCAAATGCATAAAACTCCATGTACTGACTGGGCAATTCCACGCCATCCCATGGCACACCAGATATGCCTGCAGCACAGGGATATTTAACTTTAGTCAATAGATGATGTAACGCATGTCCAAACTCATGAAATAAAGTAACAATTTCATCAAATTCAAATAGGGCTGGTTTGTCTTTAGTAGGGGAATTAAGATTACAAACCACAAAAGCAACTGGTTTTTTCTTATTAATCAAAGGCTGGTAATCCGCCATCCATGCACCAGAACGCTTATTTTCTCTGGCATATAAATCAAGATAAATTCTACCAATGAGTTCATTTTTATCACTAACATTTAAAACTTTAACATCGACGTGATAGCTATCTTGCTGTATTTGCTTAATTTTAATCTGATATAAATTTTCAATGGTTGAAAACAACCCATTTAACACACTCTCTGCTGGAAAATACGGCGTTAAATCAGATTTTTTAAATCCAAATTTTTGTTCTTTAAGTTTTTCACTATAAAACCCTAAATCCCACGGTTTTAAATCAATGCCTGAAAAATTTTCTAATTCTTCTAGCTCTAATTGCGCCTGAGGCTTTGAACACCCCACCAAATTAGACAAAAACTGAAGTACTTCATCAACTGTACTAACCATTTTAGATGCAATAGACAACTGCGCATAATGCTCAAAACCTAAGATATTAGCCATCTCAGCACGTAATGATAAAATCTCATCCATAATTGGCTTGTTGTTATAATTAGTTGAAGTAATGCCCAATTCTGAGGCTCTTGATACATAAGCTCTGTACACTTCTTCTCTTAAATCTCGGTTGTCTAAATAAGTCATAACATCCATATAAACAGGCATTTGCAAACTTAATTCATAACCCTTATTAGTTCTAATTTTTGCCAATTCATTATCACTATAGCCTTTTAACTCATTTTTACCTACATTTTTTTTCCACTCGTTAGTGGACTTTAAAGCGTTTTTAGAAAACTCATTGCTCAGTAAACTGAGTTTCTCCTTGATAGTTTTAAATCTATTTGCAGTCTTGCCTTTCAAGCCCACACCTGAAAGCTCAAAGCCCTCTATGGCGTCTTTAACGATGTGTTGTTGTTGCTTATTAAGGTTGGTCTTTTTGAGTGCTTCGTAAGCTTGATATAGAGCTTTATTGGTAGATATATCAGAATAAAAATTAGTAATAATTGGCAGCGTTTGTTCATATTGCTGATTAAATTCATCACTAAACATCACTGCATTTAAATGTGAATTAACACTGGTGAACTTACCCAACTCAAACTCCATTTGGTCAATAGGTACAACCACACTATTCCAACTCCTACCAAGGCTTGCCTGTTCTACTACCTTAAGCCCGTCTTTGGTTAATTTTTTAATGGTTTTAACAATATTTTTAGGTTGAAAATTTGGTTTCATAAGGAATTAATATGGTGGAAGGAGTGGGATTCGAACCCACGGCACCCCCAAAGGTACACACACTTTCCAAGTGTGCTCATTCGGCCGCTCTGACATCCTTCCGAAAAAAATTATTTTAATCAACAATGGTTAAGATTTCAAGGCTAACTAATTTTTATGCCTGGCTTAGCAGTAGAATCAACTGACAAAATATGCAACGACTCACCATCACCTGCTGCAAGTGCCATCTCTTGTGAGATGCCCAAAGCGCATTTTTCTAGAGCTATAAGTTTGCAACCATAATGTGGTAAGTCGCCCTTCTAAACCCTTTGTTGTGTAATGGGCTTTAATGCCTGCAAACACATTGCGTGTTTCTTGTTCGCCGATGTCTAATATTAATTGTAATAATTTATTAGCACCTTCTACATTTTGGGCTTTGATAATTTTGGCAACCCGTAAATCAATTTTTCTAAAGTCGTTATTCTGAATCATGACTCTGAGTTTTTTTCGTTCTTGCGTGGTTGATTGTTGCATACTTTCGCTTTGGATTCTTAATAACTTGCTCAATTTGTTCATCTTCGATACGTGACATTAACGGCTTAAAGGAGTTAATTTGGTGCTTGGTTAAGGGGTGTTGTTTTAAATCCTTCCAATTAAGCGCATCTATATTTAAAAACACTTCAACCTGCTCTGCCATAACGGGTAACACTGGTTTAAGATAAATCATCAACACTCTAAATAAATTAATAGCGAGTGAAGTTATATCATGCACTTGTGCTTGCTTGTCTTGTTCTTTTACCAATTGCCATGGCTTATGCTCATCGATATATTGATTGGCTTTATCGGCTAATTTCATAATCTCGCGCATGGCTTGATTATAATTACGCGCCTCATAGTGTTTTTTAATAACATCACTACAAGCAACAAACTCATGATAAAGCTCAGGTTCAATAGCATAGGCAGATAAAGTTTTGTTAAATTTATTAACAATAAATCCCGCACTACGTGAAGCAATATTAACCACTTTTCCCACCAAATCTGAATTTACACGTTGTTTAAAATCGGTCAAATTAAGATCTACATCATCAATTTTAGCAGACAGTTTATAGGCATAATAATAACGCAAACATTCAGGATTAAGATGATTAAGATAAGTTCTGGCCTGAATAAACGTACCGCGAGATTTGCTCATTTTTTGACCATTCACAGTTAAAAAACCATGTGCAAAAATCGCGCTTGGCGTGCGATAATTCGCACCCATCAACATCGCTGGCCAAAAAAGTGCGTGAAAATAAACAATGTCTTTACCGATAAAATGATAAAGCTCGCTACTTGAGTCTTTGTTAAAGTACTCATCAAAATCTAACCCCTGCTCGTCGCAAAGCTTTTTAAAACTCGCCATATAACCAATCGGTGCATCTAGCCAAACATAGAAATATTTACCTTCCATCCCAGGAATCTGGAAACCAAAATACGGTGCATCACGAGAAATATCCCATTGTTGAAGGCCTTGCTCAAACCACTCAGATAATTTATTTCTAACTTCATCTTGTAAATGCCCTGCTTTGGTCCACGCTTTAAGTTGCGCTTCAAATTGAGGCAAGTCAAAGAAATAGTGCTCTGAGTCTTTAGTGATTGGGGTTGTACCTGAAATGGCAGATTTGGCATTTTTCAGCTCTATTGGCGAATAGATTGCGCCACAAACTTCACAATTATCACCATATTGGTCATTAGCACCACACTTAGGGCAATCACCTTTAATGAAGCGGTCGGGTAAAAACATTTGCTTCTCAGGGTCAAATGCCTGAGAGATGGTACGTGTTTTAATAAAACCAGCGTCATTTAGCTTGCTATAAATATTGGCAGAAATGTCTTTATTTTCCTGGCTATGGGTTGAGTGATATTGGCTAAAACCAATGGAGAACTCTTTAAAATCTGCCTGATGGCGCTCACTCACATCTTCAATTAACACTTCAGGCTTAATACCAAGCTCATCAGCTTTAAGCATAATGGGTGTACCATGTGCATCATCTGCACAAACATAATGACACTCATTACCCATCATTTTTTGAAAACGCACCCAGATATCAGTTTGAATGTATTCCAATAAATGCCCCAGATGAATTTCACCATTGGCATAAGGCAGTGCTGAGGTAACGAGAATTTTTCGCGATGTCATAATAAGCTTGGTAATATTAAGGGTGGCTTATATCGTTATACGATAAAATATCGCTATTATTTTACTTAATTGGATACAATAAAAATGGCAGATTTAACGAACAAGCAAATTAAAGATACTTTATCCAAAGTTGTTGATGTTTATACCGAACAAGATATTGTTTCTTCAAATGTCATTAATGATGTTAACATTGATGGTGACAAAGTGCAAATTGACATTGAACTTAATTACCCTGCTAATAGTTATCACGCTACTTTATCTAGTGCTATTACTGATGCATTAGCAGAAGCCAATATTAACAATGTTAGCGTTGATATTAAAACCAAAATTGTTAAATACACCACTCAAAAAGGAGTTGATGTCCTACCAGAAGTTAAAAACATTATTGCAGTTGCTTCAGGCAAAGGTGGTGTTGGCAAATCAACCACTGCGGTTAATTTAGCATTAGCATTACAAACAGAAGGCGCCAAAGTTGCTATTTTAGATGCCGATATTTATGGCCCTTCTCAACCTAGAATGCTAGGCGTTAGCAAAGCTAAGCCAGAATCCACCGCTGAGGGTAAATTATTACCTATTTTGGGTCATGGTATGCAAAGCATGTCAATTGGCTATTTGGTTGATGAAGACAATCCTATGATTTGGCGTGGTCCTATGGTCACCCAAGCTTTAGAGCAAATGCTAAGAGACACCTTATGGCGTGGTATTGATTATATGGTGATTGACTTACCACCAGGCACAGGCGATACACAATTGACACTATCACAAAAAATACCAGTTAGTGGCTCTGTGATTGTAACAACCCCACAAGACATTGCACTAATTGATGCTAAAAAAGGCTTAAAAATGTTTGAAAAAGTCAATATTCCTATTTTAGGTATTGTTGAAAACATGTCGTTACATATTTGCTCTAAGTGCGGGCACGAAGAAGCTACTTTTGGTACAGGTGGCGGTGAAACCATGGCAGCTGATGCAGGTGTTGAGTTTTTAGGTGCACTCCCTTTAGAGATGGACATTCGAACTGACGTTGACGAAGGCACACCAACCGTTGCCAAAAACCCAGAAGGCAGAGTAGCTGAGATTTATAAAGAAATCGCCAAAAAAGTTAGTGCCAAACTCACCCAACAATCTCGCGCAACTAGTGCTTTCCCAAGTATTACCATTGAGTAGCACTAAATAGGCAAAATAGAGCGGCTTAAAGGCAGGTTTATTGACATCATTCAATGGGATATGATTGGCCATGCACTTTTGTTTGACAAGCTTAACAGAAATCCAAGCGATTAGTACCTGTATGACACCTTAAAAGTTGCGCGAAAAGTAGTTACTAATGCCAATGAATTTATTAAAACATTTAAGTGATATTAAAAAAGTCATTAAAATTGAGCGCCAAGAAAAATATTGCGGTGTTGTTTATACCAATGATTTAGACAACCCTGACTTTGTCAAAATATTTCACCCAAACAACCTAGGTAAAGTTTGTGGTAGTAGTAAAAATCCGCTAATACCACGATGATTATTGTCTAAAGACAAACCAATGGAGATAGGAACAGAATTCGAGTCCAAAAAAGCACAGGGCTTGGTTTCTGCTATTTAAGCATTATCAGCTATACTTTTAATCCTTAATGCAATACACCTGAAGCGTCATATAGTATACAAGTAGCCCCTATTGTTTTTGTATTATACTCACCCAAAACAACTTTAATTTCACTATGGCAATAGGGACTTTCTCAATACGAATCTTGTTGGCTCGTTGAACCAAAGCAAGTGTGATTAAACCCATCACACTACTGGTTTTAAAGGCTTATCATCAATGGCAAAATTGGTGAGTTACTCGTTGTTATCGAATGGCAACTTAAGGCTTAATTTTCCATAGCTTTTACTGCTTGTATTGTTGTCTCCTTATCCAAATTCAAAACTGATTAAAGGCGTGAGTTCAACTTCTATACCGAGAATATTGCCTTTGATGTTGTCGTTTAGCTCAGAGATGGGTTGAATGGTTTTAATGCTATAATCTAGCTCTTTTGAACTAAGTCCATGAATGCTGATTTGCATGCGACCAGAACCAAACTGATTAAAAAACTCATTGGCTTTGTCATTCATCAAGTTTTCGGCTTTATTAATGGCTTAAATCACTAGCATTGTCTGAGTTTGTAGAGCCTAGGGCGTTGCGTAGTGTGCTACCCTCTTCTTTGAGTAAGGTGGTTGTTTTGGGGTTTTTTTTGTTAACAACGGTTTAACTGTACTTAGTGTTTAAATCTAGGTAAGTGGGTTTATCGAATTAAAAAATATTAAATATGAACTTTATTGATGATAATATCATAATATATATTAAATTATAAGTCTTGCCTAAAAAAAATAAGGTCTTAATGGTTTTCAGAGACTTGATTGATTGTGTATTTTGGAATTTCAATCACCAAGTCAGTGTCACCTACAATTGTTTGACAAGATAGGCGCGATTCTGGGTCTAAGCCCCAAGCCTTATCCAATAAATCATCTTCGGTTTCATCTGACTCCTCTACTGAATCAAACCCTTCGCGCAGGTAAATATGGCAAGTTGTGCAAGCATTTGACATTTCGCAGGCGTGTTCGATTTCAACGTCATTGGCAAGTAGTGCATCACAAACACTAATGCCTGATTGGGTTTCAATAACAGTGCCTTCTGGGCATAATTCATGATGGGGTAGTACAATAATTTGTGGCATATAGTATAGGCTTTCTAAATATTTTTGTTAAAATTCATCAACATTATGGCCTTGCATGGCTTTCATAACAGCGTTGTTCATGCGCATCTCAACAAATTTTGAACAGCTGTTCTCAAGATTGTTAATGGCAGCTTTAATGGCTTTTTCATCATCAGAATGAGCAATGTCAAACAGTGTAGTTCTTACACTTAAAATATTATTAAGCATTTTATCATCAAGCATGTGCTTGTCTTTTTTAAGTGCTGAATCTATGGCTTGAATGCTTCTGTCTGCCTCTACTTGTGTTTCATGAAGCTGTCTGGTTTGAATGTCAGTTTTGGTAAATAAAACAGAATCTTTAAGCATCTTCTCCATTTGCATATCTGTTAATCCATAAGATGGTTTGATGGTGATATTTGCTTTAACGCCTGATATTTGCTCAATAGCACTCACAGATAACAAGCTATCAGCATCCACTTGAAACTCTATGCGAATACGAGCACTACCTGCTACCATTGGCGGAATACCTTGCAAATCGAATTTAGCCAATGAGCGACAATCTTTAACCAACTCCCTTTCACCTTGAAGTACATGAATACTCATGGCAGTTTGTCCGTCTTTAAAAGTGGTAAATTCTTGTGCACGAATAATGGGAATTGTAGTGTTGCGATGAATGACTTTTTCCACCAATCCGCCCATGGTTTCAAGCCCAAGTGATAAGGGTAAAACATCTAATAAAAGCATATCATCTTGTGGTTTATTACCAGCCAAAATATTGGCTTGTATCGCCGCCCCTTTAGCAACCACTTCATCTGGGTTAATAGAGCATAAAACAGGTTTGTTAAATAAATTACTCACCATAGAACGAAGCAAAGGTATGCGTGTAGAGCCACCTACCATAATAATATCTTTAATGCTTTCAGTCTCAACTTGCGCGTCTCTAATGGCTCGTTTGGTTAAAAGTAAAGTGCGTTTAATAAGTACTTTGGCTAGCGTTTCAAATTTTTTCTTAGTAATGCGATAAGGCTTTTCAATACAGTCAAATTCTGCAAACTCATGACTACTCAAAGTTTCTTTGGCGGTACGCGAAAATTGCTTAATCTTTTGCATTTGAGTAAGTGTCAGTTTATTAATACCTAGTTGCTCAATGCAATCATCAATAATCAGTGCATCAAAATCATCACCACCCAAGGTAGTATCACCGCCTGTTGCTAATACCTTGAACACACCTTTACTAAAGTTTAAAATTGAGATATCAAACGTACCACCGCCTAAATCATAAATTGCATGCACACCCTCTTCACCCGACTCCAAGCCATAAGCAACTGCTGCTGCTGTTGGTTCATTAAGCAAACGTAAAGTTTTAAGGCCAGCCAAGGTTGCTGCATCTTTGGTTGCTTGGCGCTGTGCATCGTTGAAATAAGCAGGCACTGTAATTACTGCGCCAGATAACGCATCACCTAGTGATTTTTCAGCGCGTTGCTTAAGTGAAGATAAAATACCAGCAGAAATTTCAACCGCAGATAAGTCCCCCATAGCAGTGTGAAACAATACATTATTACCATTTTCAAGCAATTGGTAAGGACAATTTTTAAATGTACTAACTTCTTTATAGCTCATGCCCATAAAGCGTTTGACTGAAATAATGGTATTGGTCGGATCAGTGTTTGCATAAGGACAAGCATCACAACCAACCGTTAGTTTATCATCCTTACCACAATGCACAACTGAGGGCAAAATTGCCTTGTTATTCTCATCCATGAGAATTTTGCTTTGACCATTCATCACAGATGCAACCAATGAATTAGTCGTGCCTAAATCAATACCAATCGTTAATTTATGCTGATGTGGTTCAGATGTTTGACCGGGTTCTGATATTTGTAGTAAAGCCATTATTTTGTAGAAGGGACCACAGAATTTAAAATTTTATTAAAAGTATTGTTAAATATAATCTCAGAGCAAGGGTTATGGTCTTTGTAGAGTTTGACCTTATACTTATTTTTATTTTTTATACACTCATTACGCTTTTTTGCCGCTTCAATAAAAGATTTTTTGCTATTCCAGCCACCAAATTTTTCTTGTGCAATAATGTCTGGATTGATATAAGTTGTATTATCAAGCCATGAATGAGTTAATAACTGTTCAGTAATAGTTGTTTTCCCAGTACCATTCGGACCTGCAATAATAATTAAAACTGGTTTTGACTGCATTTCTTATTTATTTTTTAGGATTTTAACTGCATTTTTTCTATCGCTTGTTTATTGGCAATCTCAGCATTTTTATCAAAACTCTTGAACAATTTATCCAATTCAAAAATAGATTTTTCTTTTTTATCAAATTTCTTTTTCATAGCCATTCATCTATTAATTGATTTGCTTGCATGCTTAACTGTTTATAAAATTTCAGCTCTCTAACCAGACTCTTAATTTGTACAAGATTATTTTCCTCGAAAAAAGTCTGAATTTGTTTAATATTTTGACTAATTTTTAGATTTATATTGTCAATAAAATTGTCCAATTTCAGCTCATCTTTACTAGCTCGAATTATCTCTAAAGCCTCTCTTAATTCAATTTGAGCCATTAAAAAATCAACATCCATTTGAGTATCTGTTTCATCAAATGCGTTAATACCATTTAGTTCTAATAAATAATTAGCACGATTAAGTGGAGATTTTAAGGTGTTAAATGCTGTGTTAATTAACGAGGTATTTTGTAATGCTAAAACCCTTTCTTTATCACTATTAGAGGCAAATTTATCAGGGTGAAATTTTGCGACTTGTTGTTGGTATTCAGTGTTAAGCTTAGTGATATTTATATCAAAGTCAACTGCTAATGAAAACAACTCAAAATAGTTTTCCATTTTTTAAACAACTAAACCGTAAAAGATTCGCCACAGCCACATTCAGCTTTAGCATTTGGGTTGTTAAACTCAAAACCCTCATTTAAACCTTCTTTAACATGATCAATTTGCGTACCATCTAAATAAATCAAACTCTTTGCATCAACAATAACTTTAACACCATTGCCTTCAAACACAGTGTCATCATCGTTAGTATTATCAACAAATTCTATGTTGTAACCAAGACCAGAACAACCTGTAGTTTGCACACTAAGGCGAATACCCATACCAAAACCGCGATTGGTTAAAAAATCAACAATACGCCCTGCTGCACGGTCAGTTAAAGTAATTGCCATTATTAAACTTTACTTTTAATGTTATTAATAGCTGCTTTAATAGCATCTTCAGCCAAGACTGAGCAATGTATTTTAACGGGTGGTAAAGATAACTCTTCTGCAATGTCAGAATTTTTAATTTCTGCCGCTTCATCTAGTGTTTTTCCTTTAACCCATTCTGTTAATAATGAACTTGATGCAATGGCAGAGCCACAACCATAAGTTTTAAACTTGGCATCTTCAATTATGCCATTATCATCAATCTGAATTTGCAAACGCATCACATCACCACATGCGGGCGCACCCACCATGCCTGTACCAACATTTTTAGCATCTTTATCTAGCACACCCACGTTACGTGGATTTTCATAATGATCCATTACTTTTTTGCCATACGCCATCTCTTTCCTCCTTTTAAGTGTTTATTGCCATTCTAGTCTTGTTGTGAACCCTTAACCCGTGTATTTGTTACGCTTATTTAATGTGTGCTGCCCACTCAACTTTATTGATATCAATTCCATCTTTAAACATATCCCAAAGTGGTGATAAATCACGTAATTTATCAACTTTAGAGCGTACCAAATCAATGGCTTTATCAACTTGCGTTTCAGTTGTATAGCGTCCAATGGTAAATCTAATTGACGAGTGTGCCAATTCATCACTCAAGCCCAATGCACGTAAAACATACGACGGCTCAAGACTTGAACTGGTACAAGCTGAACCTGAAGACACGGCAATATCATTAATAGCCATCATCAGCGATTCACCTTCAACATAGTTAAAACTGATGTTTAAATTTCCTGAAATACGATTTTCCATATCACCATTAACCACAACTTCTTCCATGTCAACAAAACCTGCCAACAAGCGATCACGTAATTGTCTAATTTTTTCATTTTCTTCAACCATTTCGGCTTGAGCAATCGCAAAAGCCTCACCCATACCAACAATTTGATGTGTGGCTAAAGTACCTGAACGCATACCTCGTTCATGACCACCACCATGCATTTGCGCCTCAATACGTACACGCGGCTTACGACGCACATAAAGTGCACCTATACCTTTGGGTCCATAAATTTTATGAGCTGAAAAGCTCATCAAATCAACGGATAATTTTGATAAATCAATCGCTACTTTACCTGCTGATTGTGCTGCATCAACATGGAAAAAAATCTTATTCTCACGACATAGATTGCCAATGGCTCCAATATCTTGAATCACGCCAATTTCGTTATTAACATGCATGATTGACACCAATATGGTATCTTCACGTATCGCATCTTCTAAAACATTCAAATCTAACAAGCCATTTGGCATTGGGTCTAAATATGTCACCTCAAAGTCTTCACGCTCTAGTTGTCGACAAGTATCCAACACCGCCTTGTGTTCAGTTTTTAATGTAATAATATGCTTGCTTTTTTTATGATAAAAATGCGCAATACCTTTAATAGCTAAATTATCAGATTCGGTTGCACCCGAAGTCCAAACAATTTCTTTTGGATTGGCACCTATCAAATCAGCCACTTGCTGTCTGGCTTTTTTAACAGCCTCATCAGCTTGCCAACCGTAATAATGAGAATTTGATGCTGGATTACCAAAATCACCATCCATGGTTAAGTGTTGCATCATTTTCTGGGCAACACGCTCGTCAACGGGTGTTGTTGCTGAATAATCCATATAAGTAGGTGTTAACATATTTATATTCCTTTATTTGAGTTATGATCGTCAATCACCATTTGCAAGGTTTTACCGTTCAAAAATGTTCTAATTTGTTCACTAACTTCACACCACAACTGGTGGGAAATACATTGACGCCCATTATTGCACCCTCTAATACCTTTACAACGACGCAAATCAATATTTTCATCCACTGCCTCAATGATTTGAGTTAAATTAATATCACAGGCTTTAGCATCAAGCAAGTAACCACCACCTGGGCCACGCACACTTTTAACCAATTCAGCGCGACGCAACTTGGCGAATAATTGCTCCAGGTAAGACAATGAAATATTCTGTCTTTGAGAGATAATGTCCAAGGTAACAGGCTTTCCAGTATCGTTAGATGCCAAATCTAACATTGCAGTTATTGCATAACGACCTTTGGTTGTTAATTGCATATCAGTCCATTCTAGTTAATAACGAGAGATGATTATACACTTAACCAAGTTATTTAGTCAAGTAAATAACCTTAATATTAGTTGGTTATTTACTTTCAATTTCCAAATCATTCACAGAGGTGTCTTTTTGGTCTTTGATGTTCAATTCTTTTGAAACTTTGTGCAATTGCGAATCCACATCGTGTAAATGTACCAAGATAGAATTGATAGCTTTAACAGTAGGGTCATCAACATCACCACCCACAGCATAAGAATCAAAATGGTCTGATTTAATTTGGTTATTTTTCAGAACACGGCCAGGCACACCAACAACCGTTTGAGATTCATCAATAGATTTAACCACAACAGAGTTTGAGCCTACTCTAACGTTATCAGCAAGTGTAATCGGACCTAGTATCTTTGCACCAGCACCAATCACAACATTATTACCCAGAGTGGGATGGCGTTTACCTTTTTGCCAAGTTGTCCCACCAAGTGTCACTCCGTGATATAAAGTACAATCATCCCCAATTTTAGCAGTTTCACCAATCACCACACCCATGCCGTGGTCAATAAAAAAACGCCGACCGATAACAGCGCTTGGATGAATTTCAACACCTGTGAACCATCTTGCTAATGATGATATAAATCTTGCCAACCATTTAAATTCTAAACGCCATAATCGATGTGCTAAACGATAAAACAACATGGCTTGCACGCCTGAGTAGCAAGTTACAATTTCAAAGATGTTTCTAGCAGCAGGGTCACGATCAAAAATACTTTGAATATCTTCAATAAATTTCATGGCTAGAATTATATCATACAGCACTAATGTCTTAAATTACGTTTATACGCAAAAATCCTTAGTAATTAATAACCGATTTAAAACGCTTATAATTCCATAAATACTGCTCTGGCTGGGTTGTAATCAAATCTTCAATGACTTTATTCATCAGCAATGCGTCATCTTCAAGTGTGTTGGCGCTAGACAGCACTTTTACTGGTTTAAGATTAAGCTCGTAACCTTTAGCATCTGGCAAGCGTTTTGTCCATGCCATAACCACTTGAGCATCATTCTTCCTAGCAAGTCTTACCAATAAAGTCATCGTGTGTACATTTTGTGAAAAAAATGGCGCTAAAACACTCCCCACTTCACCCGGATCTTGGTCGGGTAATATGGCAATGAGTTGTTTGTTGTTAATTGCTCTTTGCAATTTGATAACACCTTTTTTATTGGCTGACGCCATTAGCAAATCGCCCTGCTGTCGTTTTGAGAGTAATAATGTGTTTTTCTGTTTATCTTTTAACTCCTTGTACATAAACACGACTGGCTCAGATAATGATACCATTCTAGCCACCAATTCCCAACAGCCAAAATGAGGTACTAATAAAATAACGGCTTTGTTGCTTTTAAGATGCTCCATGCCTATTCTTTTTGTCACGTATTTGGCATTATCATCAAAATTTCTAAACCAAATAAGCCCAGACTCACTTAAACCCTTGCCTGACTCTATGAGTGATTTTTTAATCAATGTTTGTTGTTGTTCTGGATTTAATTTTGGAAAACAAAGTTGAATATTTTTACTCACCACAGCCTTGGAGTTAGACTTTATTAAATACAGATATTGGCCAATCAATGTGCCAACAAAATGGTTTAACCTCAGTGGCATGATTGAAAAAATCCAAAGAATAAATCTAATCATTCAAGTCTTCCTTGGTTTCATCTAGCATGGGCTTCATGGCCCTTAGTAGGTTTTTATACAAATTAGGCGTGCGCTTTTCTTCAGTTAACAACCACTGTTTAAAATGTGCTCGTTCGGTGGGCATTTGATAGCAAGCTGGACAGGAATCTTTAATCACGGGCAAGTATATTGTTTTGGCAAAATCAGCCACTTGTCTTTCTCGAACATACACTAGTGGTCGAATAATACGTAAATCTTTTGCGTCGTTAATGTAATGTGCTTTCATAGTTTGAATTTTGCCATTATGACACATTGACATCATTAGTGATTCAGCTAAGTCGTCTAAATGCTGCCCCAATGCTAAAACATTGTAGCCTTCACGCCGTGCCACTTGGTACATTAGTCCTCGCTTAATGCGTGCACAAAAAGAACAATATGAATTACCCTTTATACTTTTTTCAGCTTGCTTCACAATAGGAAAGGTTTCAAAAAAATAAGGCGTGTCAAATTTTTTAAAAAAACTTTCCAAGACTTGTGGCTCAAAACCATTCACTTGAGGGTCAATCGTCACCACGCCAAGTTCAAAATGAATTGGCGCAGAGATAAGAAAATGGCGCAAGATATGGAATAAGCTCAGCGAGTCTTTACCTCCAGACACTGCTAAAAGTACCTTATCATCCTCTTTAATCATTTTAAAATCACTCATTGCACGCCCGACTGGCTTGAGCAATAATTTTAGCGAAATTATTCTAGGCTTAACAGCGCGTATTTTTTTAGGGTTATTTATTTTGCTTGTGAAAACCATTTCTTTTGTCTTCCTAAGGTTTCTACACTCACTTCTTCATGGTTAATGGTGACGATTTTATCACCTACATACAGCCCAGATTTTTGTGCACAAGTGCCTGAAAATACAGTTGTAATTTGAGCAAACTCTCCTTTGGTATTAATGTTAATACCGGAATTAGACACCTCTTTTTTATTAACGTTAAAGACGCAATCTACACCAACATAGGCAAAGGTTTTTTGTAGTGGCAACTCTTTTACGCCATATAAATAATCATTTAAAAAATCAGACAAATCGCCCCTAACCAAATCATTGACAATACGCCGTATAGTGTTGTCCTCCAGTCCAAACTTTTGATAATTCTCCCAAGCAAATTTTAAAACACCATTCAACGATACTTTGTCATTGGTGCATTGTCTAATATTGATATCAAGTACAAAAGCAAGTAATGCGCCTTTGGTGTAATAACTAACAATAACATTAGGAGCATTTTCGTCTTGTTGGTAAAACTTAGTCCAAGTGTCATAACTAGATTCTAGCAAGGATTGTTTTTGCCTGCCTTTGGATTGTTGCACTCGCGTTATGGTTTGGGCAAAAAGGGTTAAATATTGCTTTAGCGTTAAGATTTTAGTGCGCAATAAAGACAGTTCATCATAATATGAGGTAAAGCCTTCAAAAATCCACAACTGCTGAGTGTAGTTTTCTGTGTTCAAATCTAATTGATGAAAGTTAGCAGGTTTAATGGTTTTAATCCAGCAAGCATAGAAATATTCATGCAAGCATAAGACTAAAAATCTTGTGTATTCTGGTGTTATATCATCTTCACCAGATACTGGCATTTCTTTCCTAGAACAAATAAGACTTGAAGAATTTTTATGCTCCAATCCATCATAAGCATTTGTCCTAACCAAGGTTAAAAATAAGTACTCATCAAATGGAATAGCGCCGTTAAAGAAATTAATATGGTGAGTGCATATAATCGCCAAATCCTTTGCTAGACGTTTAATATCTGCGTTGTGCTTTCCAGTGATTGCCATTTTGTGGCTAATGCCTCTTGCATCAAACTCTAGCTTAGTAAAAGCTATCATTTCTACAGGATGGTCAATCAAATCTTGATAATTATGAGTAATAAAACTCATAATTATCTAACGCAGTCAAGCCCATAGCACATGACCAATTGCCTAATGTTTAATTTTGATTGGTAAATTTTATGTTTAGTTCGCATGAATCTGACTCAAATCCTAAAGGTAATAAAACAAACTACTGCCATTAAAAAGGCACGTTTGTTATCTAAACAAGCCAGCCTAACTGATAATCAAAGGCATAAACTCCGTATTTAATACTTAGTACATTTTCACAAGGATAAGCAATCCAATGGTTTTTATCGAGTTTTTTAATTGGTATTTGTTGGTGGTTACTTCTAGCCTTAATCCTGATGATATTTTTAGTAAAATCGCGAATCAGATAACTATCAGGAATCCAGCTGGGTAATGAAAATACTTGTTCTAATAAATTAGGGTTGTTTAGTGTTAATACAACCTTGAAAATATGAGTATGAAGATCTTTAATAGCAACTGTGTATTTAATGTTCATAAGGCGTTTTTTGTTCTTTTTAATACCTTAAAAAATAAAATGCTGGTATCGTTCATATCACCCAAAGCAAAATTTGTCATGGCAATAATTGGTCAATAGTTGCCTTAAAATCAAGCACTGATTGTTGATAACTTTTCGCCACTTGAATGTGGTTAAGACTTGCACTTTGCTCATTATTTTGTGCTGAAATAACAAAACTTGCTTGAGAGTTGGCATTGTTGTATCTTCGTTTTTCCTCTTTGGTGCGTGCCTTAGCAATTTCGATTTGCATTTTATTGGATTCAAGTATTTCCACCAAATATTGAATTTTTTGCTTTAATGCGTTCGCCTTGGCGTGGATATTTAATAATTGCTCTTGCTTTTGTTCTCTAGCTCTAGCAAGTTTTATTTGTGTTTTTTCAATGGCTGACTTGGCTTGCATACCGCCAATAGGATAACTCAAATCTAAGCCAATATTCCACGATGAACTCTGGCTAGAAATAGAGCTTGTATAGCGACTATTTTCACCTTCGCTGCTAATACCAAGTTTTAAGTCAAGCTGTATTTTTGAATTATTTTTGTCACTCTTTAACTGACGTTCTAACAAATCTTGATTTAAATCAGCTATTTTTAATACTCTAGAATTAGTCAATAAGTATTGTTTAAGATTATCATCATTGGTTGTATAGCCTTGATATAAATCAAATTCAGCCCTAACATTAGAAAAATCAATATCTAAAGTAATGGCCATTTCATGACGCAAAAAATTTAAATCTTGTTGGGTTTGGAGTTGTTGTTGCTTAGCACTTTGATAAGCATCTTCTTGCAGCAATACATCAACTTTATCAACCACTGACATAGTAAATTTTTGTTTAACCAAAGTCAATTCCTGAGTGGCTAAATCTAGGCGTTGATTATTAATCATTAAGCGCTCTTGAGCGTAAGCCAAGTCAATAAATTTCTTCAATTGAGTAAGTATAAAAATCTCTTGTTGTTCAGCAATCTCAAGCCTAGATATTTGCACATCAATATTGGATAAATCTGTATTTAGTTGATCATTAATGCCACTTGCATCTTTCAATAATGGATAAAAATAATCAATAGAAAATTTATTTCTTTTGATATTTAAACTGGCGATTTCAGCTTTGCTTTTGTTTTTCCAATTGTGTTTGACAGTAATACCAGCGCCTGAGCTTACTATTTTTTTAGTTGCTGAAAAGTCAATTGAAGTGGTGTTTAAATTATTATAAGTCGTTATAGATGAAATATCGCTTACATCTTCATTCTTAAAATTAGTTTTTACACCAACGAGCCAATCTTGATTAGCTCTGGTTGCTTGTTGATCAATTTGCTTAATTTGTAGAGATAAATCAAGTTGTGTAAAAAAAGGATGTGTATTTTTTAAACGTTCAATAAATTTATTTTGTGTCATTGCTTGAGCATCAAGACAAATGGCAAAAATCAACACAGTGATTAGATTCTCTTTCATATTGGAATGGCTTTTTTAATCTCATTAATAATAGCGTATAACTTCTTACCTGTGGTGTCAATCACCACATCTGCCACTTCTTGATATAAAGATTCGCGCTTTGATACCAAGTCACGAATGGTTTTCTCTCGATTGCTTGATTGTTCAAGTAGTGGCCTAGATCTAGAATTTATGGTGCGTTTAAGTAACTGTTCAACCGTTGACGATAGATACACCACAAAACTATTGTGCTTAAGCATTTCTCGATTTTCAACCTTAATAACAACACCACCACCAGTGGCGATGACAATATTTTTAATCTCGTACAAATCAGCCAACATTTGTGTTTCGCGCTTGCGAAAGCCTTGTTCGCCCTCTACATCAAAAATATGATCAATAGCCACACCTGTACGCGCTACTATTTCGAAATCTGAATCAAAGAAATCACGCTTAAGAACACAGGCCAAACGGCGACCAACCGATGTCTTGCCAGAGCCCATTGGTCCAACTAAAACAACATTTGGTGAGTTACTACTCATTAAGTTTATGCCAATTCGTAGCTGGCACTACAGTACGGACAAGATGCTTTACCATTTTTGTCGAATTTTAAAAATACCTTGGGGTGCATATTCCACTTTTGCGCCTCTGGCGGTGGGCAATGAAATGGCAAATCTTTTTCTTCCACAACGCTAAAACTAACATGCTTTTTTTTGAAAATCATCTACGGATAAATTCATTGGCAATCCAGTGTTGGTATTGCTTATTCCTGCCATAAACACAATCAAAATATAAGGTTTGTAACTGCTCAGTCACTGGACCACGAGTACCTAAACCGATTGTACGATTATCAAGTTCGCGAATGGGGGTTATCTCCGCTGCTGTACCTGTAAAAAATGCTTCATCTGCAATGTACACTTCATCACGAGTGATGCGTTTTTCAATCACTTTATAACCCAAATCAGTTGCCAATTTAAATACGGTATCACGAGTAATACCTGCTAGTGCTGAGGTCAAATCAGGTGTGTAAATAATACCATCTCGCACAATAAAAATATTTTCACCACTGCCTTCAGCCACAAAACCATCAACATCTAACATTAATGCCTCATCATAATCATCAGTTAACGCTTCTTGTAAGGCTAACATTGAATTAATATAGTTGCCATTGGCCTTAGCTTTAGTCATGGCAATATTAACATGGTGGCGTGCATAACTTGAAGTGCGAATGCGAATACCGTTTTTCATATTGTCCTCGCCTAAATACGACCCCCACTCCCAAGCAGCAATAATAGTATGCACCTTAAGTCCATCAGCACGTAATCCCATGCCTTCTGAGCCGTAAAAGCACATGGGGCGAATGTAGGCGCTATCAAGATTATTTTTAGCAACTGCATCTTCTTGAGCTTGATTAAGCTCGTCTTTGGAAAAGCCAATATCCATGTTCATAATCTTGGCAGAATTAAACAGTCTGTTAGTGTGCTCTTCAAGACGAAAAATTGTGGGTCCTTTTTTGGTTTCGTATGCACGAACCCCTTCAAACACACCCATACCATAATGCAAAGTATGAGTCAATACATGAACTTTAGCTTCACGCCAATCTACCCACTTACCATCAAACCAAATTAAACCATCTCTATCGTCAAATGTATGCATTTTTATTCCTTATCCAATTCAAACACAGCATGTAATGAACGCACTGCTAATTCTAAATACTTCTCATCAATCACCACTGAAATTTTAATTTCGCTAGTGGAAATCATCTGAATATTAATACCCTCATTATGCAACACCTCAAACATCTGTGTGGCAATACCCGCATGAGAACGCATACCAATACCCACCAATGATACTTTAACCACTTTGTCGTCACTTTGGACAATCATTGCGCCTAATTCTTGACACAAACGATCTAGGATTTTACTAGCAGTTTTAAAATCATTCCTATGCACAGTAAAAGCAAAGTTAGTCAGACCCTCACGTGCAGATACACTTTGCACAATCATATCAACTTCGATATTGGCTATGCTAATTAGGCCTAGAATTTTAAATGCAATACCAGGCTCATCTGGCACACCGATTAAACTTAGCTTTGCCTCATCTTTATTATGAGCGATGCCTGAAATAAGGGCTTGTTCCACAATATTCTCCTCATTGGTAATTAATGTACCTACTGGATTATCAATCAAAGATGATAGCACTCTTAACGGCACTTTATATTTTGATGCAAACTCCACAGAACGAATTTGCAAGACTTTTGAGCCAAGTGATGCCATTTCTAACATCTCTTCATAACTCACAACATTCATTTTTCTAGCATTTGGCTCAATGCGAGGGTCGGTTGTGAACACCCCATCTACATCAGTATAAATCTGGCATTCGTCAGCCTTAAGTGCAGCCGCAAGTGCCACAGCAGTAGTATCAGAACCACCACGACCTAATGTGGTAATGTGCCCATCTTCATCCACACCTTGAAACCCTGCCACAACCACAACTTTACCTTGTGTCAAACTTTGACGAATACGATGATCATCAATCGACTTGATGCGCGCTTTACCGTGCTCAGAATCAGTCATAATGCGCACTTGCGCACCCGTATAAGAAATCGCATCACAACCTAATTGTTGCAACGCCATAGTAAGCAAAGCAATCGTCACTTGCTCACCAGTCGTTAGTAAAACATCCATCTCTCTTAAAGAAGGCGTATCTTGAATAGTTTGTGCAAGTGCAGTCATTCGATTAGTTTCACCACTCATAGCAGATACACTCACCACCAGCTGATCACCAGTCTCTTTAAATGCTTTAATTTTTTGTGCAACCGCCCGAATACGCTCAGCCGAAGCGACTGAAGTACCGCCATATTTTTGTACAATTAATGCCATTAATCATAGTTCAATTAATAATTATCAATATTATACATTAACAACTGCATTTTCAGTAATAAAAAAGCACCCTGTCCATTATTAAAATAAGTCTTGTTTGTTAGTCAAAAGCCTATCAAAGCAAAAAAAAATAAAAGTATTTAACGTTTAATTACTACTTATTATTAAAAATATATTTTGGCTTGAAAGTATAAGCTAGCAATTGGAATGATTGTTAGCGCAACCACCACATCAATAATTAATGCCTTAAAGATAAAAATAGCCAATGTTCAAGTATTTGCTAATTGTGTCATCAATAATAGAACAAAACTTGCTAATAATACTAAAAATAGATACAAATACCCGCCGGCACCTGTTGCTTCTAACGTATTTTTAAGAGAACCAAACCCACATTATCCATACAGTAGCGAGCATCTCTTCTTGTAAGACGAGATATCATATAAATATCATAATCCACACCTAAGCCCATAGCAATCGACAATGACACTAAAGCAGCAAAATACAAATTACCTGATCAATTTTCAACACTAGTATAATATGCGCCTAAACCATATTGTGCAAACAAAGTAACCAGCAACGTGGAGGTTAAAATATCTGCAATGAGCGGTGAGGCAAAAATCAGTGCAGCAATCACAAAAATAGCAAGCGTAGTTACTAGTGATGACTTAATATATTCCACCTCTGCCATATCTCATGTATTGCTTCTGTAGTACCTAAAAAAACCACCCACTGACATTGTCGTGTCACCACTTTGCTCAATGGTTATAACCTTGCCTGTCTCAGACATATGAAGCACATCACCGGATTTAAAGCCCCAAGTTACCAAATCAAAACCTAGCTCATCTTTATTATCTTCAAACCACTGTTGAATATCTTTAACAGTTTGGTGTGTTTTTACTGGATCCATGGTATTAACAAAGCCCATAATCACACCTTCATTTCAATTTTTGACAACAAATGAATCCAAATCCTCCTGACTGGTATTGGCCTCTAACAAGCCATTAAAGCTTGTGACAATTTCATTAGCATTTGGCACGTGAAAATATTTAAAGTTTGGCTCTTGCCCTTCAGGTGTTTATCATTAACATATTGACAATTTTTAAGGACTGAATATATGATCCTGTAAAACCAATATTTGGATGTGTGTGTATCCAATCTTCAGTTTTTTCAATTACTGTCATAACCTCAGCATTGCTAAATGCACCTTGAGGATTGTCCTCGTCCCAACACCGAGTTCCTTCTGCCATTGTGCCGTCATACGCACAAGCCGGCAACATTGGAAAATACTCTGGTTTACCTTTAATTGGAATGTTGACTGATATTACAACCTGGCATTATCTCACCCAGACGACGTAAATCAATATTAGCGTCAGAATCATACTTAAACGCAGCACGAAAATAGTTAATTCCTATTTCAATTCCTGGCATTGCAGATTCTGCAGTGGGTGTTAATATTTTAGTTTGTGCAGTCGAGTACTTATAATTAACCTTAAGTAGTACTAGAGGGAATAAATACCAATGTTTCATGCCCTGTTGACAAGATTTTGCCATACCAATCCAATAGCCCCACAATAATTAGCACGTTTATCAGCTAAATTGCTCGAAACCCAACTCCTGTCAATTACTTTAACCTTATCCATCTTTAAAGTATTCAGTACGGTAATCAACAAATGTTGTCGTACCATCAATTAGATTCTTTAGCAGTTAACTTGAGTTTATAAACTTTTTACCATCAACAGAACAATCTGTTTTAATATTGGTATTTTGAGTGTGCTTATTACGTTTCACGTTTTTCATCACGCCTAAACAGCCAGAAAAGCTATCTATGCCCAATAATTCATGAGTTTCGTGTTTAAGTTTACGTAGAGTAACATCACCAAAAGTAAAAAAGGAATAAAAATTTCATACGACTGCAAATCTTTAAAATCAGTAATCAGCATGCCCGTACCTTTAAGCTTCTCTGAACAGAAAATTGCCAAGTCTTGTGCATTAACATTGGCAGATTTTTGTTTATTATTTAAATAATATCTAATGTTAGTGGGTTTGAGTCTTTTGACCTTAAAATAAGTGCAGTAATATCTTTCCCTTGTCTGATCATGGTATAATTATTAAAACTGTAAAAATGGTTAAGCAACTTACTTGGGTAACCCCCTGCCAATTAAAACAATTGTTAAACAATGTTTGATAGTACCTGCCTTATGTATAAAAATATCGTAATATTCTAATATTTATTAACACCTATTTATCTAGGTAAAATAATAATAATTTTTTTAAAAAAACATGGCATTTAATCTATTTACCTTAATTTTTCTAATAGCCGCTTTTAGCTATGTTATCACCTTGTTGTGGCTAAACCTCAGACAAAGCAAGGTGATTATTCAATCGTTTGATAAAATACCTAGCGAATTTAGCAAAAAAATTACGCTAAAAGAACACCAAAAAGCAGCTAAATACACACAAGCTAAGCTCAAATTAAATCATTTTGAAATTATATTTTCAACTGGCATATTGCTACTATGGACACTTGGTGGCGGATTGGACTACTTAGACAACGCTTGGCAAGCGCAAACTGACAACGCTTTGTACATAGGTGTGGGTTTTGTAGTGAGCTTGATGGTGTTAGGTAGTTTGATTGATTTACCATTTGGTGTGTATCGGACTTTTGTATTAGAACAAAAATTTGGGTTTAATCAAACCGATGTGAAAACCTTTATCATGGATTTACTCAAAGGCACGTTACTTATGCTGATTATTGGTTTGCCACTGATTTATGCCATTCTTTATTTAATGGGTGCCATGGGTGGATATTGGTGGATTTATGTTTGGCTGGTTCTCACTGGATTTTCATTATTGATGTTTTGGCTTTATCCCACTTATATTGCACCCATTTTTAATCAATTTAAGCCGCTAGATAATGCTGAGTTAAAAACTAAAATTAACAATCTGCTTAAACGCACAGGGTTTAAAAGTGACGGCGTATTTGTGATGAACGGGTCTAAAAGGTCATCGCATGGCAATGCCTACTTTACAGGCATTGGTAAAAACAAACGCATTGTGTTTTTTGATACATTACTCAAAAGCATGAGTGATGATGAAGTTCAAGCAATTCTTGCTCATGAACTGGGGCATTTTCATCACAAACATATTCGCAAACACATGTTCAATTCGTTTGCAATTTCTTTATTTAGTTTGACGTTGCTTGGCTATTTGATTAATCAGGACTGGTTTTTTCATGGACTTGGTATTAGCCATCCTTCAAATCATACAGCTCTTATTTTGTTTACACTAACCATACCAGTGTTTAGTTTTTTTATTGCACCTATTAATAATTACCTATCACGAAGGCATGAGTTTGAAGCCGATCTCTTCGCCGCTAAACATACCAATGCAGATGATTTAATATCTTCGCTGGTGAAGTTATATAAAGACAATGCCGCAACCCTCACACCAGATTATTTATACTCTGCTTTCCATGATTCTCATCCAAGTGCTTCAATTCGCATTAATCAGCTTAAGACTTATAAAAGCAATAAACGATATACTTAAAAACTAGCTAGAGGGAAAATTTATGAATCAATTATTACTAACCACAATGCTAATCGCATCAAGTGCTACATTTGCCAATGAAGAGGGTAAGGAATTACACAAAGAATCTTGTATTGCTTGTCATATTATTGAGCATGATGATGCTTTTTATACACGGGATAACTCACGTTTGCACAATCACTTTGATTTACGTCTCCAAGTGAGTAATTGTGTCAGTGCACTCAACATTAATTGGTTTCCTGATGAGAAAAAATCAGTTGTAAATCACTTAAACAATGAATATTATAAGTTCAAAAAATAGCATGCAGTTTTGCTTTTAACGCACCGCAAAAAATGGCGACTTGAAAAGATTCAAGCTGAGCGTATTACTAGAGCAAATAAAGCCTCAGACAATTTTGAAGAATCACCCCTTAACTCTGACAAAGCACAAATAGGCTTGGTGATTACTCGCTATGGACAGCGTTTATTAGTTAAAGCAAAATCAGGCGAGTTATATCAATGCACTGCTAGACGTAATATTGACTTACCTGTTGCTGGCGATCAAGTCATCTTTCAAATAACGCAATCCAATCAAGATATTGTCACTGCCCTACTTGAGCGTCATAATCAACTACATCGCGCGCACAAACTCATTGCTGCTAATATCGACCAACTGTGGTTGGTGGTTGCCATTGAGCCACATTACCAGTTTGAATTAATCGATCGTTATTTAGTGGTGGCTGAAAATGCCAAACTACCTATTAATATTGTGGTTAATAAAATTGAATTAGCAGGTGATATTGGACACATTAAATCTGATTTTTCTATGTATGAAAATATTGGTTATTCAGTGAACTATTTAAGCATTAAAGAGCAAATCAATATTAATCAATTAAAAACTCAACTTAATAACAAGGCTCATGTCTTTCTAGGTCAATCTGGCGTGGGAAAATCCTCGCTCATTAATGAACTAATACCTAATTTAAATTTGCGCATTAATGAAATATCCAAAAAAAGTAAGCTTGGTAAACACACGACAACCAATACCACACTGTACCACATTCCTTCAGGTGGTAATTTAATTGATTCCCCGGGTATTCGTGAATTTCAGTTAGATGAGCTCACTAATCAAGAAATTTTGAGTGGATTTAAAGAGTTTAAATCACTCATTAACGCTTGTAAATTTCGAAACTGTACTCATATTAACGAACCAAAATGCGCAATTAAATCGGCAGTCAAATCAGGAGAAATTCACAAAAAACGCTACCAGTCTTACTTAACCCTAGTTTCAGCATAAACAAGATTAATGATTCAAATTCCATTTGTTTAAAAATACGCTCAGCATTTTGTTTGTGCAGTTCATTATAAAGTACCCCAATTTTAGTAAGCATCAAGTAAACCACCATCATCCTGGCAGCCAAAGTTGGATATCATCAAGCAAATGAGAGGCACCAAGGAGCAACAATCAATCGTGATGCCGCCCATATTCAAAATCATTTTATCTTCTTGTGTTCTCAATACAGGTGCGTAGATATCCTCAGACCGATGTTGAATTTCTTTGTAGGCTTTGGTATGTGCAATTAAAGTCGCCCCTTGTTCTTTCCAGTAATTTGAGCCCAAAATAACATGCCCTTGTAAATTTTCTAACACCAGGTATTTAACAGATTGAGAAGTAATTTTTTTAATCTACTCATGCATAGCCTTTGCAATTAAGTAGCTACTGCCTGCATTAAACACCAAAACACCGTCTGTTGTTACAACGAATGATAAGTTGTTATTATAGTTTGAGTTCTCATAAGTAGGTGGCTGAGTAGCACTATCGTAGAATAAATATTTTTAGCGATTTGAATAGGCTTTCTATATAAAATATTGTCTGTTTCAGAATCACTAATTTTGACAGAGTCAGATACCTTTTTCCATACAAAATAGCCATCAACATAATTTTTAACACTAGTATAGCCCATATTCTCTAAGGTCTTTGGCTAATAGAATAGCGAGCGTAGATTCTTGCCACAATAAACAATAATTGGCGTGTCCTTTAACTCGACATAATCACCCACTTGAAACTCTAACCAGCCTCTAATAATATTCACATTCTAGCCACGCTTAATTGTGCCTAATTTAGCCAATTCAGAAGGTGTGCGTACGTCTATTAAAATCACATTGGGTTCAGTATCAAGAATGGCTTTTAATTCATCTGTGTCAATATTGACTATTTTCTTGTTAACCGATTCTAGCATTTGATTGCCACTAATAAATGCCAATATCAGCATAAATGTTAATCAATATAAAAATGTAGCTAATTGCTAAAAAAAATAACAACGCATCACTCTATTCCTTGGGTGAAAAAATATCTAACGATTATGACAGATAAGAACTTAGCATACTGAGATTATCTTTTGTTATTTTGGTTTGACAAAAACAAAAGCAAGTCTTGTCACGCTTAACCAGCCAAGCATCAATAGCACACCACCTACTGGTGTAACAAAAACAAAGCCATGTAGTTTGGTCAAAGTGTATAAATACAAACTACCTGAAAATAGCACAATACCTACTATAAAAAGCCAAATACTTTGGTCGATAGACCTAAACGAAATACGCTGCGAACACGTAGCTAATATTGCAATCATTAAAGTGTGGTACATTTGGTAAGTAGCCGCTGTATGTATGCGTGTAATATCTTCTGCTTGCATAATATCCTTTAAAACATGTGCTGACATTGCGCCCATTATTACTGCTAAAACACCGCTTAACGCTATAAATATCCAAAAAAAATTCATCAGTTTCGTTTTCTTGTTTATATATAATTATACGCTTAGATTAAATAAATTGGCTACTTGAATTTCATTAAGAACAAAACAACATCATCACCATAAAACTTAACCACACCCTATTTATTGGCAAGATAGTTCATAGTCATTTGGCTAAAAAACAGATATGCGTTGAACCGTCCTTATAATGCCAATATTCAAAATTAGTATCACTGTTTAGCATATTGGTCATAATGGATAAGATATATACCCTTACCGCCATCGTTGCAAAAAGTCTATCTAACTCAAATCCAGGCTTCTCAAAATGGCTCCACCACTTCACTTAAAGTAATAAAATCATAGTGATTATTGAAAATTGAAGTGTCATTTGCATAGAATTTATCAAACAAATCTATGGCAGTATCCTCGTTCTAAAAACATAACACAGAGTGTAAATCCTGGACCAGAAGCAAAATCAAGCCCAATAGCATTTAGTGAAATATGTCTTAATACTGGCTTGAAAACTTTGGATAGAAATTGTCGATAATGTAAATCTTAGGATTATTCTGACATGAATTATACTTAGATTTTTCTTGAATACCAGTTAAATGATATTCAACAGGTGCGGAAAACCAACTCGCATTAGGCGCAAATAAAATGATCTAAATCTTTGTTCTTAGAATAGCGCTTTAAATCAGTTGATTAGCATAATGGAGAATGACTTTCTACGTGCTAATCTAGAAAAAACGCCTAATGAGAGCAAGAACTAGAATGCACATGACTGTGTTCCAACTCATCCTTACTTGTAGGCCCCTATTATGCTTTCAATACTCACATTAAAATACAATATTTCGCCCGCCAAAAGATGATTTAGCGTCAACCGTTACTTGTTTTCTTATTAATGGTTTTAACACGAACAATAAATGGATTTCCTTGTTCATCTTGATGATTGCAATTCCATGCCCACTGTCAAATTATCAATACCTTACAAGGCTCTCTCATAGAAATGTCTTAAATGGCTTCCGAGTGATGAACACCATAGCATCCTTCTGGGGTTCTCCTTACCCCTATGTGTATTTAAATTTTTATTAATGCGAAAAAAAAGACTCAATAATTTTGAATCCCTTTAATATAGTATGGTGGGGCGTGAGCGATTTGAACGCTCGACCAGCGGATTAAAAGTCCGATGCTCTACCAACTGAGCTAACGCCCCTATTTATTTAACACTCTAACGGTTTTAACACTTCACGTAAAAAAAATAAAATTATACATTAATCATACTTTGTAAATCAATCAAAAACTAGGCTTTATTAACGATTTCTTTAAGTAATTTACCTGGCTTAAAAAATGGTACAAACTTCTCACTTACTTGTGTTCTTTCGCTAGTTTTAGGGTTAATACCCTGACGAGCCTTGCGGTGTTTCTTGTAAAAACCACCAAAACCTCTTATTTCAACACCTTGACCAGAAATAATGCCTTGCATTATTTCTTGCAAAATCACTTCAACCACTATTTTGGCATCAATTTTAGATAAATCAGAACTGTCTGATAAATTTAAAATAAGGTCGGTCTTTTTCATAAAAAACAAAAAAACAATCACTACATGATTGTTTTTTAAAGTGTTATTTATTGTCTTTTGCTTCTTTTAGCAAATCGCCCAATGTAGAGCTAGTTGCTGCATCAGAAGATTGTTTATTGTAATCTTTCATTGCTGCTTTTTCTTTCACTGAGTTTTTAGCATTAATACTGACTAAGATATTACGAGTTCTTCTGTCAACATTCACAATTGCAACTTCTACTTCTTCTCCAGTTTTTAATACCAAGGTTGCATCAACAACACGATCTTCTGAAATTTCCCCTGCTTTCAAATAGCCTGTAATATTTTCACCTAAACTAATGGCTGCACCATGTGGATCAACTTCCATAATCACGCCTTTAACAATTGAACCCTTTCTATTGGCAGATGCATACTGCATAAAGTCATCTTCTAAAAGCTGCTTAATACCTAAAGAAATACGCTCTTTTTCAGCATCAATATTCAAAATAATCACTTCCAATTCTTGTCCTTTAGAATAACTAGATACCAACTGGTCTGAGGATTGTTTTTCCCATGAAATATCAGCTAAGTGAATCAAACCATCAATACCACCTGGAAGACCGACAAACAAGCCAAAGTCAGTGATTGATTTAACACTAACAGGGACTTTATCACCCTTGTTATGTGTTGCCTCAAACGCTTCCCAAGGGTTTTCTTGAGCTTGCTTCATGGATAATGAAATACGGTGCTTGGACTCTTGAATATCTAATACAACCACTTCAACTTCTTGACCTAATTTAACAATCTTAGAAGGACGAACATTGGCATTTGTCCAATCCATTTCACTCACGTGAACCAAGCCTTCAACACCCTCTTCAATACGCACAAACGCACCATAGTCTGTTAAGTTAGAAACTGTACCTGATACTTTCTTGCCGATAGGCAAGCGGTCTGAAATGTTGTCCCAAGGGCTGGCAGTTAACTGTTTAAGTCCTAATGATACACGCATTTTTTCTTTATCGTAATTAAGCACTTTAACAATAATTTTATCGCCAATTGTTAATTTTTCAGATGGATGATTAACACGTTGCCAAGAAATATCTGTAATGTGCAACAAGCCATCAACACCACCAAGATCAACAAACGCACCATAATCTGCAAGATTTTTAACAATACCTTCAATTTTCTTACCCTCTTCAAGACCTTCAAGTAGCGCCTCTCTATCAGCAGAGTTAGCTTCTTGTAATACAGCTTTTCTAGAAATCACAATATTGTTTCTAACTTCATCCATCTTAATAACAATAGCTCCAATTTCTTGACCTGTTAAGTATGAGAAATCTTTCACAGGACGTATATCCACTAATGAACCAGGTAAGAATGCTTTAACTATACCAATGTCAACTGTCAAACCACCCTTAACAGCGCCAGTTACAACGCCTGTCACGACTTCCTTAGAGTTCATTGCCAATTCAAGTGATTGCCATAGCTTAATACGCTTAGCGTCTGTATGTGACAACAAGGTATTGCCCAAACCATCATCAATTGATTTAAGTGCAACTTCAACAATGTCGCCCTCTTCAACTTCTAATTCTCCTTGTGGATTTTTAAATTCGTCTAGAGAGATAAAACCCTCTGATTTAAGTCCAACATTAATAATCGCTTTTTCACGATTAATACTAACAATGGTTCCCATTAAAAGAGCGCCAACTTTTACGTTTTGTTGTTCTATGCTATTTTCAAATAGCTCAGCAAATGATTCTGACATATTATTATTTTTTTGGTATTGACCGGTAATTCTTAAGCTATTTACGGTATACGCCTAGTACATTATCGGGTTAATTTATTTAAGAGGTTAACCGCTTAAGCCTCAATTAATGCTACCACCTGAGTGACAACCTCATCAATAGATAACTCAGTGGTATCAATGATAAGTGCATCTTTAGCAGGTTTAAGTGGAGAGTGTTTACGTGAACTATCACACTCATCTCTTGCTTTCACTTTTGCCAGGATTTGCAAAATTATACCCTTACTGCCTTGCGCTTGCAATTGTTTTAAGCGCCTATTAGCTCGCTCATCAGCACTTGCAATTAAATATACTTTAAATGGTGCATCAGGAAAAACAATTGTGCCCATATCCCTACCATCTGCCACCAATCCTGGTGGTTTTGCAAAGTCTTTCTGACGCTTTAAAAGAGCGGCACGAACCACGCCAATAGAAGCAATTTTTGAAGCCACCTCGCCTGTTTTCTCTGTGCGTAAAATCGTAGACACATCTTTACCATCAAGATAAACACTCACAAGTTCATTGCCTAATTGGGTTTTAAATTCTAAATCAAGGGTTTGTGCAATCTTTCCTAAGGCTTTTTCATCAGTAATATCAACCTCTCTAGCATCAACCGCCAAAGCAAAAGCACGATAAATCGCACCAGAATCTAACAAATGCCAGTTTTGTTTTTTCGCCACAATTCTTGCCACAGTGCCTTTTCCAACCCCACTTGGACCATCAATGGTTAAAACTGACATTGTATTCTGACTCATTTATCCATACCTCGAAATTCAGACACCCTAATTTTTCCATTAACCATTCTTGATTGACGTTTGTTAAGTTTTTCCATTTTTTTCCAAAAGGCTTGATTAAGGTCAAAATTAGCACTAATCGCCGTACCTATCAATAAAATCAATAAATCTGCTGATTCTTCCGCCAAATCTTCATTAGACTTTCCCTTGGTCACACAAGCAGATATCTCACCCAACTCTTCTGCCATTAATGCCACACGATAAGCCAAATCTTCGCCGCCATGATTTCTAAAATCATGCTTATCGTGAAATGATTGCACAATTGCCAGCATAGACTGATAAGAATCTTGATTCATTTACTGACGCCAATAAACCTAAATAATTGGTATTTTTTCACTTTACTCCGGGGCGCATATGTGGAAATAAAAGCACATCACGAATTGATGGTGAATCAGTAAATAGCATCACCAATCTATCAATGCCGATGCCCTCGCCTGCTGTGGGTGGCATGCCATATTCTAGGGCGCGAATATAATCAGCATCATAGTGCATGGCCTCATCGTCACCTGCGTCTCTTTCTACAACTTGTTTTTTAAAACGTTCAGCTTGGTCTTGTGCATCATTAAGTTCAGAAAATCCATTGGCAATTTCACGACCACCAATGAACAGTTCGAATCGATCGGTAATAAACGGGTTGTCGTCATTACGCCGTGCTAGTGGTGATACTTCAGTTGGATACTGCATGACAAAAGTGGGCTGAATGAGTTTTTCTTCAACAGTGGCTTCGAAGATTTCAATTTGAATTCTACCTAAACCCCAATTTTCTTTGACTTGAATGCCTAATTTTTCTGCTATTTTTTTAGCGTTATCCTGGTTTAAATCAGTTACTACTAGGTCTAGATTATATTGCAAAATTGAATCAAACATACTAATACGCTCAAATGATTTTGAAAAATCAAAATCATCACCTTGGTAGTGAATATTAGCACTGCCGCAGACATCAAGTGCAATATCGCGGAATAATTTTTCTGTCAAATCCATTAAATCATGATACGTAGCGTAGGCTTGGTAAAATTCAATCATAGTGAATTCTGGATTGTGCCTTGTGGAAAGCCCTTCGTTTCTAAAGTTACGATTAATTTCAAACACCCTGTCCATACCGCCAACAATTAAGCGCTTCAAATAAAGCTCAGGCGCAATACGCAAATATATAGGCATGTCTAATGCATTATGATGAGTCTCGAATGGTTTGGCTGTTGCGCCGCCTGAAATGGTTTGCAACATGGGTGTTTCTACCTCGATAAAATCATGATTATTAAAAAAATTGCGAATATAGCCTACAATTCGACTGCGACGCTTAAACGTATTGCGTGAATTTTCATTCATAATTAAATCAATATAACGCTGACGGTAACGAGTTTCTTGATTGCTTAATCCATGAAATTTTTCAGGCAGTGGACGTAATGACTTAGTCAGCAACTTAATATCACTAACACGAATTGATAATTCACCCACATTGGTTTTAAACAAAACACCCGTAGTACCAATAATATCACCAATATCCCATTTTTTAAATTGCTCATTATAAAAACTTTCGGGCAACTCATCACGAGTGATAAAAAGCTGAATTTGTCCACTAGAATCTTGCACATGCGCAAAACTAGCTTTGCCCATCACACGCTTGAGCATCATCCGCCCTGCTATAGATACTTGCACATTTTTTTGCGCCAGTGCTTCTTTAGAAAAACCATCAAATTTTTGAATAATATCTTGTGCTAAATTTTCAGGCTTAAAATTATTAACAAATGGATTGCCAGTTTCTCTTAATAAAGCCAATTTTGATTTTCTTTCAATCATTAATTTGTTGTTATCTTGGTCGCTCACTGGACTCCTTAATGTGTTTTTTGTTCTAGTTCTGCTTGTGCCAATGCCAAATCTTGTTTGGATTGCTCCAAGCGCTCTAATTGGGCTAATAAAGTGCCACGATTATAATAGACTTAATAAAAATTTGCGTCTAATTCAAGCACCAAAGTTAAATCTTTTAAAGCCAATTGAGGCTCATTGGTTTTCATATAAACATTACCATAATTGTAAATGGCAGCAACGTATTGATTGTTAATGGCGATGGCTTGTGTATAAGCACTAATTGCCCTAGTTGTTTGGTTGAGTTGATCATAACAATTGCCTAAATTATTATAAGCACCACTGTACAGTATTATTTAATGCCAAAGCCTGTTCAAAATAGCCAATAGTCCGTTCAAAAGATTGCTTTTCTTGTGCCATATAAGCCAAGCAAATAGTACGCCTCTGAACTATTTGGATTGACTTTTAATGACATTTGACATGCTCTGAATCGCCAACTCATCACTACCTTCTAATTGATGTAAATTGCCTAAGTTTAAATGCGCATTGGCCTTTAAATCTTTATCAGAAATTGATGATTGAGCAAATTATTTCAAACTGTAATTGCCTTTGATGATTCACCATTTTTTTGATGTGCATAAGCTTTAATGATTAAATCACTTAGTTCGGTTTACTATTCACGATAGCGTTATAATCAATTTTCTAGTGTTTTCACCGGATCGATGTTCGTATAAAAACAACCCTTGAAATTGACCCAACCCCAATTTGTTGTCAATAATAGGAATGGTTTTAGCCTCACCAGTCAAAATTGTGCGAATATGCCCTGACATATCAAAATCATCTTCGTTGTTGTGTCGATATTTAGGACTTGCATCCAACACTATTTTTTGCAGATAATCTTCAACATCCAACAATATATCTGAGTCTTCACTACCAGTAATCATGAGTGATGCTGAACTGTGAGCAACAAACACATGGCACAACTCAACTAAATGACCTTGTATAACAATAATATCATTCACTTTTTGTGTAATTTCAACAGCTCCACGTTGGTGGGTTTTAATAAATAGTTGCTGTTGACTCATTTTAATAAATCTTTAGCTTTGATTGTATCTACAGTACTTTTAACATTAGATTTTTGAGTTGATAAAGAACGCATTAAAAAGAACAAACCTAAAGCCAAAAATATAAAAGGTGCAAACCACAACAAATAGGTATTTTTGTTAACCGGTGGTTTAAACACGACAAAATCGCCATATCGGTCAGTCATAAATTTTCGAATGCTATCATCAGTATTTTGTTTTAATATTAATTCTCTGACTTTCTCGCGTAAATCTTTAGCCAATCCCGCATTTGAACCGCCAATGCTTTGACCTAAACAAACTGGACAGCGAATTTCGTTAATTAACGCCTGATAGCGCTGTTGTTGCTGATTATTAACAAAACTTTTAGCTTCAATACTCTCAGCATAAGCAGGATTAATAAGTTCTAATAGTAATAAAAATTGAATAAAATGATGCACAATAAAATTTTGTTTAAATAAAAAATAATTTTAACCCATGCCACTTATTACGCTTGACAATATTTCTTTTAGTTTTTCTGACAAACCTATCTTAAACAAGGTAAGTTCAACTATCCATAAAGGCGATAAAATCGCACTCATTGGTAAAAATGGTGAAGGAAAATCTACTTTTATGCGCATTCTTGCTGGTACAATTGATCCAGATGATGGCAAATTAAAAATTAAAAAGGGCACCAGAATTAGCTACTTAGAGCAAACACTACCACAAGATAATGACAAAAATCTATTTGATATTGTGGCAGAAGGCTTGGGAGAAATTGGCATTATTCTCAAACAGTACCAGCATTTAATTAACGATGTAAAACTAGAGCAAGCTAGTGAAGTGCAAGAGAAAATTGATCAGTTGAATGGCTGGCAATATTTGCATAAAATCCAAGCCATTCTTAATCGCTTTACACTCAATGCTGATACAATTTTATCCACACTTTCTGGCGGTTGGAGAAGGCGAGTAATGCTGGCTCAAGCGTTAATCCAAGAACCAGATGTGTTATTGCTTGATGAGCCAACTAATCACATGGACATTACTGCTATTCTTGACCTTGAGTGTATGCTAAAAGATTATCATGGCACTTTAGTGCTTATTAGTCATGATCGTTCATTTATTAAAAATATTGTTAATTGCGTGTTTGACCTTGATCGTGGCAATTTATCAGTATTTAATTGTGGTTATGTTGATTACATCAAACGCAAAGATGAACAACTGCACGCTGAAGAAATTGCCAATGCACGATTTGACAAAAAACTTGCGCAAGAAGAAACTTGGATTAGGCAAGGCATTAAAGCCAGACGTACTCGCAACGAAGGGCGTGTTCGTACTTTACAATCTATGCGTGAATCGTTTATAAATCGCCGTGCAAAAAAAGGCCAAGTTAAAATCCACGCACTGGATGATGAAAACTGCGTCTCCAAATTGGTTTTTGAAGTTAAAAAAATTAACTACCAAATTGCTGACATTAAGCTGATTGAAAGATTTTCTATGCTGGTTTTAAAAGGTGAAAAAATCGGCATTATTGGTGGTAATGGCACAGGAAAATCTACTTTCATTAAACTCCTGCTTGATGAATTACAACCTGATAGTGGCTCTATTCGTAGGTCAAAAACCATTAAACTAGCCTACTTTGACCAAATGCGAGAGCATCTTGACCCTAACATGAAAGCCATGGATTTCGTCTCTGAAGGTCGTGAACGTATTGATATTGGTGGAAAAAGTAAGCACATTATTGGTTACTTGCGTCAATTCTTATTTACTGGAAAGCAAGCCATGGCACCGATTAGAATGTTTTCTGGTGGTGAAAAAAATCGCCTCATGTTGGCCAAAATTTTATCCCAGCCCGCTAATTTATTGGTGCTTGATGAGCCAACCAATGACCTTGATGTTGAAACACTTGAATTATTAGAAGAAATGCTGGTAGATTACAGTGGCACTTTAATTCTAATCTCGCATGATAGAACTTTCTTAAATAATGTTATTGGCTCTACAGTTGTTATGGATGGTAATGGCATTATCAACCAATATGCTGGTGGTTATGATGATTACTTGATTCAAAAACAAGACAAATTGAGTCAACAAAAAGACAAATCCAAAGTTAAAACAACTAAAAAAACAGAAAATACTAAAAAATTAAGCTACAAACAACAGCAAACACTTAAAGATTTGCAAAAAAAAATTGAACAAATTGAAATAAAAATTGCTCAAATTCAATTACAATTATCAGGCCCTGAGTTTTTTCAACAAGAAAAATCTCAAGATGCCTTAACCACACTTGCCAGATTAGAGGCTGACCTTGAAAGATATTATGAAAAATGGGAAGCCTTAGAATGACACCATTAATCGTTGACTTAGACCATACATTAATTAATACAGATTTATTGTATGAGTCTTCAGTGGGTGTATTAAAAAAAAATCCACTGCTTATTTTTATTTATCCCTTTTGGTTCTTGCATGGAAAAGGATACTTAAAAGAACAATTAACCAAGCGATTTTCTATTGATGTCAGTACTTTGCCTTACAATCAAATCGTCATTGACTATATCAAAAAACGTAAAAAACAAGGTGACAAAATCATCCTTGCTACCGCTTCACACAAACTATACGCTTTTGCCGTTAGCAATTATCTTAAAATGGAAAAAACTCAGGCAAAAAACAAGCAACAAGATTTTGATCTTTTTACCCACAGCAGCCAACAAATAATCGTTAAAAAAGTTAATTTATTTGATGACGTCATGGCAAGCAACAAAAACTTTAATCTATCTTCACGCAATAAAGCAGAAAAACTAATCGAACGCTTTGGTGATAAAGGTTTTGATTATATGGGTGATCATATGCGTGATTTACCTATTTGGGAAGCGTCCAATCTGTCAATTTTAGTTACTGTTTCAAAAAAAGTAACTAAAAAAACTAAGCATCTTAATGTGTTAGTTTTAACAAAAAAAGTGCACTATCATCTTAAAGGATGACTATTTTTTTAGTGTAATACTACCAAGATAGTGTGTTAATTTACGTAACTTAGTGTTCACTTTTTTAGATAAAAAAAGTTCAAATTATTATATCTTTAGACCCTTTCAATTAAATATGACAAACTACCTAAAAACAAGTATATCACGCTTGTAACAACAAGTGTGGCAGCAATTACTTTGGCTATTTTTAAATTTTTTCCCAGAACTCGACTGTTAATCCACCACACAAAGTAGCCAATAACAAAAGCAATGATAAGTATTCTTATAAACATATTAATCTTTTAGTTTTTCAACTATTTTAGTCGCTAATGTTAAATTAATACCACTGACTTTTTGAATTTCATGAATCGATGCTTTTTTCACTTCTTGAAAACCACCAAAATAATTCAGCAATGTCATTCCACGTAATTTTCCTACACCTATAATAGATTCTAGTATTGAGATTGTGCGTCTTGACGCACATTTCTTTCGATAATTTTTAATCGCAAAACGGTGTGATTCGTCTCGAATGCGCTTGACTAACATAAGCGCAGGGTCGTAAGGTGGTAGATTAATTTTATTGACCTTATCATCTTTAACCGTAATTAAGGTCTCAAGCCCTGTCTTTAGATTCTCTCCCTTGGCAATGCCTACCAATTGTACATCATCCACGCCGATTGAATTCATCACCATAATAACCTGATTGAACTGCCCTAATCCCCCATCAATAAAGATAATGTCTGGTAAAGGCTTTTTATCCTTTAGTAGTTTAGAATAACGCCGATACACGACTTGATTCATTGCAGCATAGTCATCACCAGAGGTAATATTTTTAATGTCAAATTGGCAATATTGACTCACTTCTAGCACGCCTTTTTCAAACACTACGCACGAAGCAACTGTTGCCTCGCCCATCATATGGTTAATATCAAAACATTCAATATAATTAGGTAGTTTATCCAATCCTAAAGTAACTTGCAAGTGAACAAGTGTTGATTTTTTTCTAAATCTTGATAATAAATTTTGATTAAGATTTTCCTTGGCAGTTAAATTAGCAATATTTAGATAATGCTGTTTATCCTTATTTGACGTGTCAATAATGTGCGTATTTAAAGCCGAAGCAATTGTTTTTTTATCACTCAACTTCTGGCTAATTAATATTTGTTTTGGGATGTTTTTATCCAAATAATACAAAGGCAAAAAAGCAGATAAAACTTGTTTAATGTCTTGGTTGTTTGAGTTTTTAGGCAAAATAAACACTTGTCCAATTTGCTTACCAGAGCGTATAAATAACACCTCAACACCACTTACCCCATCTTGTTGAGCGATACTAACCACATCCAAGTCATTACTGGCACTCGAAGTGTGTTGTTCTTGAATGGTGCGCAAATCAATTAATTGATCACGCAAGCGTGCTGCCAATTCAAACTCTAAATTTTGAGAGGCAAGTTGCATTTTCTTTGACACCTTTTCTAGGGTTTTCCTACCTTTGCCAGATAAAAACAAAGACATCATTAATACATCTGATTGATAATTTTCATCGCTAATTTTGCTAACACAAGGTGCACTACACAGCCCTATTTGATATTCTAAACAAGGCTTGGAGCGTGATTGGTAAGTACTATTAGTACATTGTCTAACTTTAAAGATTTTTTTAAGTAAATTAAGCGAATCTCTGACCATATGAGCTGAAGGGTAGGGGCCAAAATATTGAGCATTCTGATGCCTTTTGCCTCGATAAAAATCCACTCTAGGATGTTTGTCATGACTGATAAAGATATAGGGATAACTTTTTGAATCTTTTAACAAGATGTTATATCTTGGCATGTGCTGCTTAATTAGTTCAGATTCTAATAACAAAGCCTGAGTTTCCGTTGCAGTAACGATTACTTTAAAGTCTTTAGTATTTGCAACTAAAACTCTAGTCTTGTTCTGCTCATGTGTTTTAACAAAATAGTTTGATACTCTATTTTTTAGGTTTTTAGCCTTGCCCACATAAATCACTTGGTCTTGCTTATCAAACATTTGATAAACGCCAGGATTGGTGGTTAAATTCTTTAGCTTTTCTTTAATTGACATCTATACAAAAAACACTTACAAAGGTAAAATTTAATTTAAATTGATTTCTCTTTTAAAAATTGTGATTAAAGCACTACTCATTATATTGTCTATTTTGCCTATAAATTCTGCTTTAGCAATAGATAAAGCATCCAATATAACTCATCAAGCAATTGTGGATATTATTGACCCGCCTAATTCGGCTGCGCTTAACATTATGGTTAGCGCCCTAAGTTCTTTAAAAGAATTAAAAAAACAAAAAAAAGCCACCAAACAAAATATTGGAGCCTTAATTCGATTAAAACTCCTGCCCAATATTGCTGTGGGTGTATCCACTAAAATTGCATTAAGCAAACATTGGGATGGCTTGAACATTCAACAAAAACAGTTTTTTCAATACTATGTCTCAGAGTCTTTAATTCAAGATTATCTAGGTATTTTATCTAGTTATGGCAAACTTGATAGTGTTCACATCTCAGTAGACCCTGACGTTAAACGCAAAGGTGATAAAGCCATTGTAAAATTAATTATTAACGTTAATGATGACCCAAAATCCAGTATTATTTCTCTAAAAATGATACGTCTTAACACTTGGCATGTATATGACATCGTATTTTCTGGCGTAAGTATTGTTAAAAATTATCGCGCTCAATTTAACTCATATATTAGACGTAAAGGTGTTAATAGCTTGATTTCAAAATCAAAAAAGAAACTTGAAAAATTGGCTAAATAATGTATAAGCTTATTATTAATGGTGGCATTATGCTAAATGGCCACGTTAAAACCTCAGGATCAAAAAACTCATCTTTACCTATTTTATTTGCCTCAATATTGGCCAATGGTCCCATTACTTTAACTAACACACCACATTTAAGTGATATTTCAACCACGCTTAGGTTGTTAATGGATATGGGCGCAGAATTTATACTAGAATCAGACAATTCTTTGTTTATAGATAGCTCAAAGTTAACCAGCTTGGTTGCTCAATACAATTTAGTTAAAACCATGCGTGCTTCAATTTTAGCACTTGGACCAATACTTGTTAAATATGGCAAAGCAAAAATATCCCTGCCTGGTGGCTGTGCAATTGGCTCACGTCCTGTTAATTTACACTTAAAGGCATTAGAAGATTTAGGTGCTTTTATTAAAGTTGAAAATGGCTATATTTACGCCAGAGCTAAAAAACTCATTGGCACTGAAATACATTTTGACCAAATTTCAGTGACTGCCACTGAAAACATCATCATGGCAGCAACTTTGGCAACAGGCATAACCACAATTCATAATGCAGCACAAGAGCCTGAAATTGTAGATTTGGTTAATTGCTTGATTAAAATGGGTGCTAAAATTTCTGGTGCTGGCAGTTCAATTATCACCATTGAAGGGGTTGATGAATTATCAGGCGTGACTTATGCAGTTTGCCCTGATCGAATTGAAGCAGGCACTTATCTTGTTGCTGCAGCCATCACAGGTGGCAAAATTACAATTAAAAATGTACGCTATCAATCAATGCGCGCCATTCTTGCAAAATTACTTGAAACCGGTGCAGACATTAAAACTGAAAAAAATTCAATCACACTTGATATGCAAGGAAAACGACCCAAGGCTGTTAATATCAGAACCAGTACTTATCCAAATTTCCCCACAGACATGCAAGCACAATTTACAGCTCTCAATGCTATTGCTGATGGGCATAGTACTATCACCGAAACCATTTTTGAAAATAGGTTTATGCACATCCCTGAATTATCACGCATGGGTGCAAGCCTCACTTTAGAAGGTAACACCGTTGTTTGTAAAGGGGTAAAATCTTTAGCGGGTGCGCATTTAATGGCAACTGATTTAAGAGCTTCGGCATCCTTGGTATTGGCAGGACTAGTAGCAACAGGCACCACAACAATTGAACGTGTTTATCACCTAGATCGTGGTTACGAAACCATTGAAGAAAAATTAAAACTATTAGGCGCTCAAATTGAACGTGTACAGGATTAAAAACTTATGCTAACAATTGCATTATCCAAAGGTAGAATTTTAGAACAAACACTACCTTTACTTGAAAAAGCAGGTTTAACTATTGCTAAAAAAGAGCTAAGCTCACGTAAATTAATTCTTGATACCAGTCTTACTGACGTTCAGGTTATTATCATTCGTGCAACTGATGTACCTGTATTTGTACAACACGGTGCTGCTGATGTGGGCATTGTTGGCAAAGATGTCTTGCTTGAGCATGGCTCTAATAATTTATTCGAAGTACTGGATTTAGGCATTGCTAAATGCAAACTGATGGTGGCTGCTGAATCAAAAGATAAACTCAAACAAAATACACTTAAAATCGCCACTAAATATGTCAATTTAGCCAAACGTTATTTTCAAAATAAAGATCAATCTTGTGAAATAATCAAACTTTATGGTGCAATGGAATTAGCACCTAAGGTTGGTTTGGCACATTGTATTGTTGATTTGGTTGATACTGGCAATACTTTAAAAGCCAATGGCCTTATTCCACTTGAGCACATTGAAGAGATTAGCTCGCGCTTGGTGGTAAATGCCGCCTCATTTAAAACCAAAAATGTACAAATTAAGTCTTGGACTCAAAATATTGAGCACAGCTTGTGATTACTAAATTAACCTCCACACAATCTGATTTTCAAGAAAAACTTGCTTCATTGCTTGCATGGGATAACGTTTCTAACAAAGAGGTTGCCCAAACGGTTGATGATATTATTGCCAATGTTCGTAATAGTGGCGATAGTGCTTTAATTGACTACACAAATAAATTTGATGGTGTTAATGCCTCTAGCATGAAAGATTTAACCATTAAACTGCCTGCACTTAAACAAGCATTTGACGCCCTTAATAAAAAGCAGAAATCTGCACTAACCATAGCGGCAGACCGTATACGCCTTTACCACGAAAAACAAAAACAAAGCACTTGGAACTATACAGAAGATGATAGCACAATGTTGGGGCAAAAAATCACACCACTTGATCACGTCGGTTTGTATGTTCCTGGTGGTAAAGCAGCTTACCCTTCCTCTGTTTTAATGAACGCTATTCCAGCCAAAGTTGCTGATGTAGAATCATTAATTATGGTTGTGCCAACGCCCAATGGTATCAGCAATCCATTGGTATTAGCAGCAGCATATATTTCAGGCATCACTCAAGTATTTACAGTAGGTGGCGCACAAGCAATAGCAGCACTTGCCTATGGTACAAAAACCATACCAAAAGTAGATAAGATTGTAGGTCCTGGTAATATTTATGTAGCAACAGCCAAGCGTGCAGTGTTTGGCCAAGTTGGCATTGATATGATTGCTGGTCCTAGTGAGATTTTAATTATTTGTGATGGAAAAACCAATCCTGATTGGATTGCCATGGATTTATTCTCTCAAGCAGAGCACGATGAAGATGCACAGTCAATTTTGCTGTGTCCAGACTCAAACTTTATTAACCAAGTTGAAATAAGTATTAAAAAATTACTACCAACCATGGATAGGCAAGCCATCATTAAAATTGCACTCAAAGAACGTGGCGCACTCATTCAAACTCAAGACATGAATGAAGCCATTACTTTATCTAATCAAATTGCCCCTGAACATTTGGAGCTATCCGTTGAAGACCCACAAATCTTGCTAGATAATATTAAACATGCAGGCGCAATTTTTATGGGTCGTCACACTTGTGAATCCTTAGGGGATTATTGTGCAGGGCCAAATCACGTGCTACCCACCTCAGGTACAGCGCGTTTTTCATCCCCTTTGGGTGTGTACGATTTTCAAAAGAAATCAAGCTTAATTATGGTATCACGCCAAGGCGCAAATACATTAGGCAAAGTGGCTGCTATCTTGGCGGATGGTGAGGGTTTGCAGGCGCATGCTCAATCTGCCAAATATCGAATAAGTCACTAATTCATCAACGCAAAATATGGCATTAACCATCTATCAAATTGATGTCTTTGAAAACAAACTATTTGAAGATAATCCTGCAGCAGTTTGTCCACTTGAAAAATGGCTGCCTGATGAACTTATGCAATCAATAGCAAGTGAAAATAATCTTTCTGAAACAGCATCTTTTATCCCCACTGGATAATTTATCAAATCAGGTGGTTCCACACCTATCTAAGAGGTTAACTTATGCGCTCATGCTACACTTGCCGCTGCATTTGTATTGTTCAATATTCTTGAATATGAGTTTCATCAAAGAGTGGCACTCTAATTGTCACTAAAAATAAAGAATGATTAGAAATAGATTATCCAGCCCAACCTCCAATATTATCTCCAACACCCCTGCAAATCCTAAAAGCGTTTTCCGTAGCACCCGTTTCATGTCTCAAATCTGAAGATTATATTGTCGTTTTTGAAGACGAACAGAGGATATTAACTGTAAAACCAAACATTACTAAGTCCAATTGGATTTAAGAAAGATTGTAATTACAGAAAAAGGAAGTGATTTTGATTTTGTTATTCGGTGTCTTTCACCAAAATATGGCTTCGATGAAGATCCTGTTACAGGTTCTGCATTCACCCAGCTTGTTTCGTATTGGTCAAAAAAACTTGATAAAAATAACCTAATTGCAAAACAATTCTCAAAACGAGATGGCAGAGTTAAATGTCAACACTTAGATTAAAGAGTAAAAATCTCTGGCAAATCCATCAAATACATGACAGGCACTATTGAAGTTTAGCAAATCTTAAAAAGGAAACTTATTACCACCACCCATATTAAGTAATTTCATTTTAGAAAAATCAGGTATACCATCAACGCCTGCCATTTTAGCCATCATTTTTTGCATCTTCCCGCCACCCATCTTTTTCATTTGTTTTTGCATTTTTTCAAACTGTTTGATGAGTTTGTTAACAGCTTGAACGTTCGTACCAGAGCCATTAGCAATGCGTGCCTTACGCGAGCCTTTAATTAGCTTAATGTGGCTACGTTCTTTAGGTGTCATAGAATTAATGATAGCGACCATTTCCTTAGTTCCAGCCTCGCCCATCATTTGGTTTTTAACATTTTGTGGAATTTGACCCATGCCTGGAAGTTTGTCCATTAAGACTTCCATTCCGCCCATTTGCTCCATTTGCAAAAGTTGGTCGCGCATATCGGATAAATCAAATTGACCTCTGACTATTTTTTGGACGGACTTTTGTGCTTTTTTATGATCAAGCTTGCGTGAAATCTCCTCCACCAATGAAAGCACATCCCCCATGCCCAAAAGCCTTGAGACCACACGCTCTGGATGAAACGGTTCTAAGGCATCAATTTTCTCACCAACACCTAAAAACTTAATCGGCTTACCAGTAATATGGCGTACAGATAATGCTGCACCACCTCTAGCGTCACCATCAGTTTTGGTAAGAATAATGCCTGTTAATGGTAACGCATCAGCAAATGCTTTGGCAGTATGCGCCGCATCCTGACCCGTCATAGAATCAACCACAAACAAGGTTTCAATTGGGTTGACTTTCTTCTGTAAGGTTTTAATTTCATCCATCATTTGCTCATCTATATGCAAACGACCTGCGGTATCAACCAATAAAACATCAAAAAACTGTTTCTGTGCGTGCTTTTTAGCGCTAGTGACAATATCTGAAGGCTTGTCATCAATCGTTGATGGGAAAAAATCCACCTCAACTTGCTTGGCTAATACTTCTAATTGCTCAATGGCAGCAGGACGATAAACATCAGCACTGACTACTAATACTTTTTTATTCTCACGCTGTTTTAAATAAAGCGCAAGCTTAGCAATTGAGGTGGTTTTACCCGCACCTTGCAAACCTGCCACCATAACAACTGCCGGTGGCTGGGTTTTTAAATCAAGCGATTCACTCTCACCACCAATAATCTCAGTTAATTCAGTTTCAACCAGTTTAATAAATGCTTGTGATGGTGTTAACCCTTGTCCAACTTTAAGCCCTAAGGCCTTGGTTTGAACTTGGTCCAAAAACACCTTAATCACCCCAAGTGCAACATCAGCCTCAAGCAGTGCACGACGCACTTCACGAATTGCCTCTTTAATATTGGATTCAGATAGTTTGTTTTTTCCTTGTAAAACTTTAAAACTATTTTGTAGACGCTCGGTTAAATTATCAAACATTTTTAAATAAATATAACGAAAGTATCGTATTATAGTGTTTTATATTAATTCAAAAGTTGATTATGCTTTTATCTTACCTTGCAATAGCCTTGTATTTGGCTGTAGCCCTTTTGTTAATGCGTTATTTTGTAAAAAATGAAACTCAACACCAACACCAAAAAACCATTTTTTTATTGATCAGTTTTGCCATAATTGCACAAGCGCTCACCTTTAACCATTTTTGGAGTGACAAAGGCGTTGTTTTTGGCTTGGCAAATAGCGCTTCATTTGTTGCTTGGTTGATTGCTGTTTTGTTGTTTTTATCCTCATTATCCAAACCTGTGCACGCATTGGGTATATTAGTTTATCCATTAGTGGCATTCACGCTAGTCTTTAGTATCACCTTTCCAGATACAACAAACAAAGTCATTCCACTAAATATTACTTCGCACGTATTTTTATCAATCACTGCCTATGCCCTGCTAGCCCTAGCAGTATGTCAATCTGTATTGTTAAAAATCCAAGAAAAGCACTTACACGCAAGAAAGGTTAATGGCTTTATCAACAAACTGCCAGCGCTACAAACCATGGAGGCGTTGCTGTTTCAAAGTCTTAGGATTGGTTTTTATTTATTAACCTTATCACTACTTTCTGGCTTTATTTTTATACAAGATATATTTGCCCAACACTTGATACATAAAACCACCCTTTCAATTATCGCATGGATTATTTTTGCCACACTTGTGTTTGGAAGAAAGACCTTTGGCTGGCGTGGAAAACAAGCCATCACCGCCACACAAATTGGCTTTGGTATCTTGGTTATTGCTTATTTTGGCTCTAAACTCGTCTTAGAAAGGCTTTTGAATTAGAATAATTCGCTGTGACTACCAATTCTAATAAGTTTAAGCTCAACAAAACTAGTTTGATAAACAAGTAATAAATCAGGCTTGATAGGCATTTTCGAAAATCAATATAATGACCACTAAGACAATGGTCTTTGTATTCTCCCTGTAACCTTCGTTGCTTTTCTAAAGCTTGAATCACTTCAAAAACAGCCTTTAAATCAGGTAATAGTAATTTCCTAACTTTTTTAAAATCCTTTTTAAATTGTGTTGAATAAACAATTTCCAACATTACATCTCAATATCAAGCTCTTTAAATAATGCTTTAACTCCGCCAACTTTAATACCATTACCACTTTCTAATTCTTGCATAGCTTTTATAATTTCTTGGTTGGACTGTTTAGCGATTAATTTAAATGAAATTGAGCCAGAATTAATAACCGCTATGGGGAATAGTTTAATGGCTTGAGAAGGATTATAAGCCCAATTTGTTCACAAGTTTGAACAAATTTGATTTTTGTATCATTGTCAATTCTTGCACTGAGTAAAGTCGTCATAATAACAACACTTGATTAGTTACAGAATGATGCCAATCATAATATAATTGTATATCTTTTTGTAAGTGATATTATCAATCAATATGCAAAACTGCTAAAAATGCCTCCTGAGGCATGTCCACTCTACCCACGCTACGCATACGTTTTTTGCCTTTTCTCTGTTTATCAAGTAGTTTTCGTTTACGCGAAACGTCGCCACCATAGCATTTAGCGGTTACATTTTTTCTAAGTGCTTTTACGTTTGAACGTGAAATAATTTTAGAACCGATACAAGCTTGAATGGCAACATCAAACATTTGCCTTGGAATAAGTTCTTTCATTTTTTCGGCTAGCTCTCGTCCTTTACGCACAGAATCGTCTCGGTGAATAATCAGTGCTAGCGCATCTACTGGCTCTTGGTTAATCATGATATCTAGGCGAATTAAATCAGATTCTTGATAACGCTCAAAATGATAATCCATGGAGGCAAAACCGCGTGATACAGATTTTAATCGATCAAAAAAATCCAGCACAACTTCATTGAGTGGTAATTCATAAATAAGGGACACTTGCCTACCCGTATAAGTGATGTTCTTTTGCACGCCACGTTTTTCAACACATAAGCTAATTACTGCACCTACATATTCGTCAGTTACTAGAATGTTTGCTGTAATAATTGGCTCTCTAAATTCAGCAATGCCTTGATTAGTTGGCATTTTTGAGGGGCTATCCACCCTGTGAATATTACCCTTTATGTCAAGAATTTCATAAATCACAGTGGGTGCTGTAGTGATAATATCAAGATCATATTCACGCTCTAGACGTTCTTGAACAATCTCCATGTGCAACAAGCCTAAAAATCCAATGCGGAAACCAAAACCCAATGCATCTGAATTTTCAGGCTCATATTGCAACGCCGCATCGTTTAGGCGAAGTTTTGCTAGTGCATCGCGAAACTTCTCATAGTCTTCGCCAGAAATAGGGAAAATACCTGCAAATACACGAGGTTGTACTGGCTTAAAACCTTCCAGAGCTTCTGATGCAGGGTTTTTGGCACTGGTAATAGTATCTCCTACTGGTGCACCATCAATGTTTTTAATACTGGCAATTAAAAACCCAACTTCTCCTGCCTTTAAACTGTCTGTTTTTTTACGTTTTGGGGTAAACACACCAACTTCATCTACTAAATGTTCTTCTCCATTTGAGAAAATTTTGATTTTTGTTTTGGTTTTAATTTCACCATCAATCACACGAATTAGAGACACCACGCCTAAATAATTATCAAACCAAGAGTCAATAATTAAAGCTTTAATGGATGCGTCAATCTCACCTTTTGGAGCAGGGATTTTTTCTACAATTTGTTCTAAAATATCCTCAATACCAATGCCTGATTTAGCACTAGAATGAACTGCATCATGCGCCTCAACGCCAATTACATCTTCAATTTCATCCACCACACGCTCAGGGTCTGCTGCTGGCAAGTCAATTTTGTTAAGTACAGGTACTACTTCTAAGCCTTGGTCTAGCGCCGTATAGCAATTTGCAACCGTTTGCGCTTCAACCCCTTGTGATGCATCAACAATCAGTAGTGCACCCTCGCAAGCAGAAAGCGAGCGAGATACTTCATAAGAAAAATCCACATGACCTGGTGTATCAATAAAATTTAATTGATAAGTTTCACCATTTCTAGCCTGATAATCAAGCGTAACACTTTGCGATTTAATGGTAATACCTCGTTCTTTTTCAATATCCATAGAATCCAGCACTTGTGCTGACATTTCCCGATCACTTAAACCACCACAAAACTGAATAAAGCGATCAGCAATGGTTGATTTACCGTGGTCAATATGAGCAATAATTGAGAAATTACGAATGTTTTTCATGTGATAAAATAGATTTTTTTTAAGCACATGTATTATACAGTTATGAATAAAGTTCAACCAACTACCTGCATTGCTACAAGCGATTTAGAAATAAGCATTCCTGATACTCAAGGACGTAACATCGTATTGTATTTTTACCCCAAAGACGCCACCCCAGGATGCACCACCGAAGGGCAAGATTTTAGAAACAATCACCAAGCCTTTGTAGATGCTAATACAGTGATTTATGGCGTTTCAAAAGATGATCTAATCAAACATGAAAAATTTAAAGCCAAGCAAAAATTTCCTTTTGAACTGATTGCTGATGTTGATGGTACTTTGTGCGAATTCTTTAACGTTTGGCAATTAAAAAAGTTTATGGGGCGTGAATATATGGGTATTGTAAGATCAACTTTTTTAATTGATGTTGATGGTAATATCCTCAAACATTGGGACAAGGTTAAGGTCAAAGGTCATGCTGAAACAGTTTTAGCTTACTCTCAAGCACTATGAGCAACGTAGATTTTAACGAAATTGATAAATTCGCCGCCCTAGCATCACACTGGTGGAATAAAAATTCTGAATTTAAACCCCTGCACGACATTAATCCACTTAGGCTAAATTACATCAAACAGCAATGTGGCGGCTCACTCGAAGATAAAAGAATCCTTGATGTTGGCTGTGGTGGTGGCATCTTAGCAGAGTCCCTTGCTTTAGAAGGCGCAATTGTGACAGGTATTGACATGGCAAAAGCTTCTCTTGAAGTTGCCAAACTACACTTGCTTGAATCGGGCTTGGAAGTGGATTATCAAAAAATCCCTGTAGAAGAATTTGCCGAGCAACACCCTGAAAAATTTGACATTGTTACCTGTTTAGAAATGCTAGAACACGTACCTGACCTTAATTCAATTATCAAAGCTTGTAGCAAATTAGTCAAACCTAGCGGACAAGCCTTCTTTTCAACCATCAATCGTAATGCGAAGTCCTATTTATTCGCCATTATCGGTGCAGAATACATCCTAAAACTCCTACCCCGAGGCACTCACGACTGGGATAAATTCATCCAACCTAGCGAAATGGACAAATGGGCAAGACACTCAAGTTTAACCCTAAAAGGTATGATTGGTATGACTTATAACCCCTTTACAAGAACCTACAAACTTGAAGATGATGTGAGTGTGAATTATTTGTCTTATTATCAAAAATAACAGCTATAAATCATAAAAACAACTACAGGTAAATAAAATGAAAAAAATACTCACTTTTCTATTACTTGCTGCTAATTTTAGTACGTTAGCTCTCTCACCTAATGAAATGCTGGTAATTATTGGTGCGGTGAAATATTACAATGAAGACTGTGGCGGGTTAAATCCAGCAGGGTTTCAACGAATGAACAAAGGCTTAAAACGCTTTAAAATGCATAAAACCCCTATACCTGTATTGGAACAACACCCTCTAGCCATATCTAGTTATCAAACAGCAGAAAAATTTGGTTGTGTTAGTACTAAGAATGAGGCTTATAAAGCAGGGTTTGGTCAATATATCAATTAGTTTTCTGTTTCTAAAACAACAAACGCCACAGCGTTAAATTTTTCATCTGACAAACTAAGATGCGCCTGTTTAATGTTTTTATTCACAAGATATAAGCGTAATTTTTCGCTAGGAATAAAATACGGCTTGCCGTTTTCATTATTACGCACGGTTAAATCTTGAAAACTAACAATCTTACCAATACCCTTACCCAAAGCTTTTGCAAAAGCTTCTTTGGCGGCAAAACGCTTGGCATAATAAGCGGCACTGTCGCCTTTATTGGCGAATAAGGCTTGTTCATGCTCAGACAATACGCGCTTGACAAAGCCTTGTTTGTTTTTGCTTAATATGTGTTCAACACGTTTGATGTTGATAATATCAGTGCCTACGCCATAAATCATTCTCTTACCTCTAGCATTAGTGTTTTCATTTCACGAGTGGCGGCTTCAAGCCCGATAAACATAGCTCTGGCAATAATTGAATGTCCGATATTAAGCTCAACAATTTCAGGTAATTTAGCAATAGCAGTTGTATTTTCTAAAGTCAATCCATGGCCTGCATTGACTTGCAAACCAATTGAGTGTGCATAAGTGGTCATGGTTTTAATTTTTTCAAGTTCTGTTAGTTGTGCCTCATTAGTTGCATTGGCATAGTGCCCAGTATGTAGCTCAATCACAGGCGCGCCACACTCACGTACTGCATCAATTTGATTCTTTTGTGCGTCAATAAACAAAGAAACAATAATGTGTGATTCGCTCAAGCACAGGCAAACGTCTTTCATTCTAGGTATTTGCGATACTACATCAAGCCCACCTTCGGTGGTTAGCTCCTCACGCTTTTCAGGCACTAGGCAACAATCCTGAGGTTTGATTTTGCTAGCAATGGCAATCATTTCATCTGTTGCTGCCATTTCTAAGTTCATTTTTGTGGTGAGTTGGTTGCGTAGAATTTTCACATCAGCATCTTGAATATGACGCCTGTCTTCACGCAAATGTAGTGTAATGCTGTCTGCGCCTGATTTTTCACACAATAAAGCTGCCTCTATTGGTGAGGGATAGTTTGTACCTCTGGCTTGCCTGATGGTGGCAATGTGATCAATATTAATACCTAAATAAATACTCATTGTTTGTTATTGTTTAATAAAAAATAAAGACCGACTTTTTAAAGGCTTGTCGCCCAAAAGCACACTTAGGCGCTGTCTGTTTAAATCTCGGCAAACTTTTAATTGTTGCGCATCTAGTACATCTTCAATCGCTTCTATGAGTAATTGGTTGATTAATTTTCCTGATATTTTACCCAAAGAATTGCGCATAAATCCTGCTTGGGGTTGATATTCATAATGGCTGTTTTGGTCAATTTTATTACCATTAATATCTTCTGTAAAACTAATGCCATAACCCAATTCGGTTAATAAGTTATTTTCAAATATTCTTAAATGCCAATACTTAGCACTTTGCTTTAAACGCCCCATTTGGCTTACAAATTTCTGATACTGTGCAAACAACTCAGAATATGGGTCTTGCTCATGTAATAGTCTTGATACAAGTTCATTCACATACATACCCAATATCAACTCTTCGCCTTTAAAATTCCTAGGCACATCATCAATTTCCCAATAACTTAGTGCTTTTAGCTCGCCTCTACCTGCAAATGAAATGCTCAAATTTTGGAACATTTGAATGTTGGTTTTTGACCCTCTAAGCCCTCTACCAACTAGACGAATTTTGCCAAAATCACGAGTAAAAAAATCAAGTAGTAGTGATGAATTTTTAAAAGCTCGACGATGAATTAAAAAAGCAGGGGTTAGCTCAACTTTAATCATACCCTAATAAGACCAACGCGCGCTTATCGTCAGCCCAGCCTTGTTTGACTTTAACCCAAAGCTTTAAGAATACTTTTCTGTCTAAAAAGCCTTCGATACTTTTTCGTGCTTCAGTGCCAATTAGTTTGAGCATATCACCTTTATTACCAATCACGATATTTTTTTGTGAAGCTTTGTCAACAAAAATACAGGCAGAAATTCGCTGCAGATTACCATCTTGTTCAAATTGTTCAATTTCAACGGTTAAATCATAAGGCAATTCATCTTCTAAATGGCGCATGAGTTTTTCTCGAATGAATTCAGTAATAATAAATTTTTCACTTCTATCGGTTATATAATTAGCATCAAAAATAAGGGCTTGTTTTGGTAGGTATTGAAAAACTAACTCACGTAATGCACAAATATCTTTCTTTTTAAATACCGACAAAGGGAACAAATCTGTTGGCTGGTATTTTTGAGAAACTTTATCCAAAAATGGTAATACCTCTTGCGCAGATTTTAATTTATCAATTTTGTTAATACATAAAATAACAGGCACCTTAACTTGCCTAATGTGTTCCAAAACCCTTGAATCCTCTTTGGTCCATTTGCCCACTTCTGTTAGCCATAAAATAATATCCACATCCGCTATGGTTGAACTGGCCGCTCTGTTCATATAAGAATTAATGGCTTTGGAATTACCTATATGAATGCCTGGTGTATCCACAAATACCATTTGATAATCATCAGTTGTATCAATAGCGTGGATGCGGTGGCGCGTGGTTTGTGGACGATGTGAAGTGATGGATAATTTCTGCTCAATTAATTCATTAATAAGTGTAGATTTACCAACATTAGGCCGCCCAACAACTGCAATAAAGCCTGACTTAAAATTTGGCTTAATAGTTTTATTGCTTGTTGTAAGTTGTTTGAGATTCATGATTTTTTTAGTTTTTTTAATAAGGTTTGTGCACAAGATTGTTCTGCTTTTTTAATACTTTTGGCAGATTCGCTAACTTGCAAGTTTTGCTCCTTTAAAAGACAGTTTATTGTAAATATTGCATTATGATCTTTGCCTACTATCTCACTAAGCTCATATTTTGGCAAAACGTTGCCACGCTTTTGTAAGTATTCTTGTAATTGTGTCTTTGGGTCTTTTAGCGAATTATCTGAACTGATATTGCTTAATAACGTCTCAAAAAGGCCTAGAATAACCGTACTCGTGGTTTCAAAATTAGAATCCAATAACACCGCACCAAATATTGCCTCAACAGCATCTGCTTGAATAGATTCACGTCTGTAACCACCACTTTTAAATTCACCAGAGCCTAAAATCAAATTGTTTGACAATTCTAATGCTACGCCTAGTTGTGCCAAAGTTTGCCCTCTAACCAAGTGTGATCTTAATCGAGAAAGCTTACCCTCGTCAATATGAGCAAAGCGCTGATAAAGCTCTTTTGAAATGACCATACCTAAAATACTATCGCCCAAAAATTCCAAACGTTCGTTATTATTTTTACCCATAGAGCGATGCGTCAAAGCAAGCTTTAATAAAGATAAATCTTTAAATTGATAATTAATTTTTTTTTGTAATTTTTCCATTACGTTTGTGTTGGGTTTTATAACGATAAATAAGTTTATAATATCTACCTATTATAACTTAAGCTGATAATTTACTATTTTATGTTCTGGCAAGAAGACGCTAAAAAAGAACATTTTACGCTGCCTGAAACCATACAAAATGCAGTGTTCAATATTTATGCTAGAATTTTACCCATTGATCATGGCTTTTTACTAGCACAAGCACTACTTAAACATTTGCCATGGCTTGATAAGGTGGGTGCTGGCATATTTAACATCAGTGTCGCAGATGGTAACGGCTGGATGCAAAACCACGAAGATGGATTTTATTACCCCTCTAAACGCTCAAAACTAACCATTAGAGTGCCAAAAAATAAGCTAAACAAGGTCCAGCAATTACTTGGAAAAACACTAGATTTAGGCGAATACCAAATAGACGTTATTAAATCTTTAAAGCCAAAATTACTTAGCGACATGCCTGTATTGTTTGCAAAAAGTATTGCTTGTGACAAGGAAATGAGTGAGGAGGATTTCTTGCAAGTTACTTTTGAAGACCTAAAAATGCTTGGTATTTCTGTTAAAAAAATAATGGCTGGTCTTGAGAATAACATTAAAACTGACACTAGTACTATCCACACCCGCTCGCTAATGGTGGCTGATTTAAAAAAAGATGAATCAGTATTATTACAAGAAAAAGGTCTTGGTGATTATCGGTTATTAGGTTGTGGTTTGTTTATTCCACACAAAGACATCACAAACATCTAACTTGCACTAGAAAGCATTTTAGTACTAAAATTAAGCCATTAAGCAACTTCTAAAGATACATTGTGTATACTTTGATACTATTATTTTCTTTAGCTTGTCTCATTTTCATCTGTTGCAATTGAACTCTCGAAAGAAGGTGAATTTTTAGGTGCCAAGGTCGTTGATGAGGCGCCTAATCGGTTCAAAGCTTCTTTTATGAATTTTTCTGAAGATTTAGAAGAGACGACAGACAATAATAACCATGTGATGATTTACTTTCATCAAAATAGTTGTCCTTATTGCGTCAAATTGGTTAAAGATAATTTTCATAATCTCTCTCTTTGGTCGCCAAATTACAAAAAGATAAAACAGGCAATCTTAATCAAGACCCATTATCTGAAACACCACCACACATGCTATCTCGCAATAAAATCTTGCCTGCGCAAAATTATTACCCCATCAAGAAAAGGAACTACTGCTAAAATGGTATGAGAATCTGAAACTTAATTTATAAATCGGCCATTATGTTTTACGTTATCAGGAAAGATGCTTTTAAGAGCTTATCACTTCCACAGTATTATGACTTATACGTCACTTCAGGGGATTACAAATATCAGCCAAACTTTCAGCGTTATATAGAAGATAAGTCAGATAAACTTCGTGCTCAAGGCATTACAATGGATATTTGGAAATAATTTAAATCGCAACTAGTGCTTTAATAGGTGCATCAAATACGTAATTTATAAACTCAAAATATTCAAAACTATAATCAAAAATACTCTCAGGTTTACGCTTGATTTTAAGGGTTGTTAATGCTTTTGGGCTACGAGCTAATTGTGTTTCTACTTGCTGGGTATGATTGGAATAAATATGACAATCACCACCACTCCAAATAAAATCACCCACTTCCAAATCACACTGTTGCGCCATCATGTGCGTTAATAATGCATATGAAGCAATATTAAATGGCACACCAAGAAAAATATCTGCACTTCTTTGGTACAACTGGCAAGACAGCTTTCCATCAGCTACGTAAAACTGAAAAAATACATGACAAGGTGGTAATGCCATATTTTCTAATTCACCAACATTCCAAGCTGAAACAATAATTCTACGAGAATCTGGTGTGCTTTTGATTTGCGCTACCACTTGCGTGATCTGATCAATACTTTCGCCTCTAGCATTTTGCCAATTTCGCCACTGTGCGCCGTAAACTGGACCCAAATCTCCATTTTTATCTGCCCATTCATTCCAAATTCGCACGCCATTTTCTTGCAAATATTTAATGTTAGTGTCACCACTAAGAAACCACAACAACTCGTGCACGACCGAAAGCAAATGTACACGCTTGGTAGTAACAAGTGGAAAACCCTTAGATAAATCAAAACGCATTTGGTGTCCAAACAAGCTGGTTGTTCCTGTGCCTGTTCTGTCAGTTTTGTTGATACCAGTATTTTTAACCAGTCTTAAAAAATCTAAGTATTGTTTCATATTACCTTCTTTTTAAAATATGCTTTTCGCAATAGCACAATGCCAAACGCTACCATTGGTAGACTTAATAATTGCCCCATGGTAAGCCAACCAAAAGCCAAATAACCCAACCGCACATCTGGCACTCGAACAAACTCAATTATAAATCTAAACAAACCATAGAAAATCAAAAATAATGCTGAAATTGACATGGACGGGCGCAATTTGTTACTAAACATCCAAAGAATAATAAATAAAATTAAACCCTCTAAAAATGCTTCAAACAGTTGTGATGGATATCGGCTTACTCCTTGTTGTTCAATATACATACCAAATGGACTGGTGGTTATTTTACCCCAAAGTTCACTATTAATAAAATTACCCATTCTACCAAAACCTAATCCTAAAGGCACAAGTGGTGCAACAAAATCCATTGTGGTAAAAAAAGTTTTATTATATTTTCGATTAAACAAAACCATTGCCAACAACACACCTAAAAAACCACCGTGGAATGACATGCCACCATCTTGAATGGCAAAAATTAATAAAAGATCAGATAAAAAATTTGGCAAATTATAAAATAACATATAACCCAAACGACCACCAGCAACCACACCAATTGCACCATAAAAAATTAAATCTTCAATTTGTTGCGTATGCCAATTTTTGAGCTGCTTGGCACGATAATTCGCCAATAAATAAGCCGCTAAAAAAGCCATCAAATACATCAACCCATACCAATAGATTTGTACAAAACCTAAATCTAGTGCAATTGGACTAATGATTGGATAAGTCATGCTTAATATTCCTAATGGTGCGCTCGAGGTGATTCGAACACCCGACATTTAGCTTCGGAGGCTAACACTCTATCCAGCTGAGCTACGAGCGCATAGAGAAAAGTTGTTAAAATTAACCTTATTCAGAGCAGAACACTGTTTGTATATTAGACACCAATTTTAGAACTTTTGCGTCTTTAACTTTGCATAATATTTTATTACCATCACGCCGAGATTCGACAATATTCTTAGTTCTAAGAATGTCAATATGTTGTGAAATATTAGATTGTGAAGAGCCAACTTTTTTTACAATTTCTAATACGGGTAATTCGTCATTTTTTAGTGCGCATAAAATCTTTAAACGCAGCGGATGTGCCATTGCTTTTAAAGCTCTTGTTGCTTTTTCAATATCTTCTTCTTTTTCTAATAATGTTATTTTGCTCATAATTAATCCTCTATTTCTTTAAAATTAATTAAAGTCTGCCCAACATGCCATAAATACCATATCGCCTAACTTTGATTAATACCATCTTTTGATAATAGTTAATCAGGCTGTCATTATTAAGCACAATATCAAAAATTTGCCACTGTTTATCCTCGTTTTGATGGAATAACAAATCAAGATAAATACCGCTAAATGAAGTATATCCATTGACTTTAAGTTGTACTGCAATTGAACTGTCTATCATTGGCCTAGCAGATATAAATTGAAACGAGGTAGAATTTACTTGAGACAATCTTGCCAATAAAGTGCTCATCATATTGTTTTTCAGCCTGTTAACAAAAAACTTGGTTTCTTCTTCGCCCAAGCGATTATTACTCACTAGCAAAACTTCACTGGCAATATAGTTAAAGTCAAATAATGGTGCAATTTCTTTTTCAACGAAAAAATTAAGCATTTTTGGTGAATATGCCATGGTTGCTAACTGATTAAGCTTTACAATCGCTATTTGTATTGCCTGAACTGGGCCATTGTCTTGTGCTACTCTTTCCGCAAAAGCACTTAATGAGGTAAACATCATTAAAGCCAACAAAATTACATTTAGTCTTCTCATTTTTTTCTCCATTTTTTTAAAAAAAACCAATGTAAAATTCAAAATAATAATATTGGTTTCATAGTATTATATTTAAACTTTCTATAAACAAATTATTATATTTAAACTTTCTATAAACAAATTATTATATTATGACTTTTTTGAACTTTTTTAAATATTCACTATTTTTAACGCTTTTTTATACACTTTTTGGCATTTATACACCCACATTAGCTAAAAGCGATGCTGAAAAACAAAAAATAGAAGCTTTTTTCAAAGATCTTGAGACATTTACGGCTGTTTTTAGCAATATTAAACAGTTGTACGTTGATAATGTCGATAATAAAAAACTATTTAACCATGCTATTAAAGGTATGGTCAGTGGATTAGACCCGCATTCAAGCTATCTTGAGCCCAAAGAACAGAAAAATCTGCTTGAAAGTGCCTTAGGTAAATTTGGAGGTCTTGGTATTGTTATTGGCATGAAAAATGAGGCCATTCAAGTTATTTCTCCTATTGACGATACGCCCGCCTATAGAGCCGGCATCCAAGCGGGCGATTTAATCGTAAAAATTGGTGATAAGCCAGTACGTGGCATGACTTTGGAGGATGGTGTTGAGTTAATGCGTGGCAAAGCAGGTACTGATATCCAAATTACCATTGTGCGTAAAAATAAGAAACCGTTTGTTGTTAATATTACTAGAGAAATTATTACCATTATCTCGGTTAAAGGCTATTTACTGGAAAAAAATATTGGCTATATACGTATCTCTAGCTTTCAAGATCCAACAGCAGAACTATTCAAACAGACTTTTAATGATTTGATTGAAGAAAATAATGCCCAACTTAGCTCATTAATTCTTGATTTGAGGAACAATCCAGGCGGTATTTTGGATAGTGCAGTTGATATATCAAATTTATTTCTTGACAAGAAAGGACTGGTGGTTTACACCAAAGGTAGAATTCCAAGCTCAAATCTTAAATTCAAAATAAAATCAGGTGACATCATGCAAGGATTACCTATTGTTGTACTAATCAATGAAGGCTCAGCTTCTGCATCAGAAATTGTTGCAGGCGCATTGCAAGACCACAAACGCGCCATTATTATGGGCAGTACTTCGTTTGGAAAAGGCTCGGTGCAAACCATTCTTGAGTTTCAAAAAGGCTATGGACTTAAACTTACAACTGCCAGATATTACACACCAAATGGACGCTCTATTCAAGCCAAAGGTATTGTGCCTGATATTGAACTAAAGAACATTAGTCTAGAAAATGAAGCAGAAAAATCAGTGATTGAGACTAAAGAAAAAGACCTTGATGGTCACTTGGAAGTTGAGGATCCTTCTAAACTCTCTTCTAAAGAAATACTAAGCGCCCAAGAAAAAAACAAAGAAAAACAAAACAGAATAAGTATTGAAAAATTAAAAAAAGATTATTTTGTACACGAGGCCACAATTTTATTAAAAGCTTTAACGGTTTTAAACAGCCAATAATAGCAATTACACTTTCTGTTGCAAACCAAAAAGGCGGCGTCGGTAAGATAACAACAACTGTCAATCTAAGTGGGGCATTAAAAGCCATTAAAAAGCGCATATTGCTTGTTGATACCAGTTCTCAAGGTAATGCAACGATGGGTTGTAGCGTAGATAAATATAACCTTAATATTCTATTTGTGAGTTGCAGTGTAAGTACTACGCATTAGAAGGTTTAAGTGCATTGATACAAACGATTGATAAAATCAAATCAACTAATCACAATCCTAACTTGAAGATTACAGGTTCAATACGCACAATATTTGACACAAGGAATAACTTATTCAATGAAGCGCCTATTCAGTTGCTTCAATATTTTTTTTCACACAAAGTCTTTAAAACATCACCCCTAGAAATGTATTAACAGAAGCGCCGAGTTTTGTAGAAAATGTAATTAACTATGTAAGATTATTCAGAGGGGCAATTTCTTATATCTCCTTAGCCAGTGGAGTGCTGGAAAACGTTAATTAATTAATATGGAAAAGATTTCAAAACTAGGGCGTAGATTGGATATATTATCAGGACAAGTGCCTGCTAAAAGCAAGCAAGCTGCTTCCGAAAACAACTTAAAAATGTTAAATATTGGTTGGTTGTAAACAAAGAAAGTTCCAGTCTAGAAAGGACATTGACCCCGATACGCTAAATGAATTAGCCAAAAAAGTGTTTAATCCACTCCCTAAAAATCAACTTCAATCGAGCCATGTATTTTAGAGCTAATACAAACTTTAAGTAAAAAGCTAGCCTCAAAAACTGAAATTAAACCAAATGACAATCAAGGAAAAATTATTATTCATTATCAATCAATAGATGAGTTGGATAATATTCCAAATTACATTAACTAATCAAAGCCACCGATTCTATCAAGCTTTAAAGATTCATCCCAGTGCATCCAAATACCAAACGCTTTACCAATAATGTATGATTCTGGCACAAAACCCCAAAAACGAGAATCACTACTACGAGCACGATTATCACCCATCACAAAGTAATGCTTTTCTGGTACAGTTAGTTCTACACTTTTAGAGTGTTGATTTGGATCTAGCAAAATATGATGCGGGTTATTGTCTAATAATTCACGCTTATGCTTAAAGCCCGTCATGATTAAGCCCGATTCAACACCTTGATACACACCAATATTTTTATTATTAATTTTTACACCATTCACATACAAACTATCTGCACGGTAAATTATCTTATCACCCGGAATGCCAATGACACGCTTAATAAAATCAGCACCCTGATATTTTGATTTTTTTTCATAATTAGGATACCTAAATACAACAACATCGCCCCTTTCAGGCTTTGAAAACTCGATTATCTTTTTATTTAAAATTGGAATACTAACACCATAATCAAACTTTGATACCAAAATAAAATCGCCTGTTAATAAGGTTGGCATCATTGAATTTGAAGGAATTCTAAAAGGCTCAATAACAAAGCCTCGAAGTACAAACACTAATAGCAATACTGGAAAAAACTCAGCCGACCATTGTACTATTTTAGGGCGATCTAGATATTTTTCAAATTTGTTAAAACGTAAAAATAAGGCAAAATGGACAAACCTCCCCAAGGTTGATTTTTTCGTTTTATCTGCAACTGGCGTTTGCGTATGACTAAAGAATAATTGATCAATCATCACAATAACAAAAGCCAGTGTTAAAAATAAAGCCAAGAATGAAGAAACATCCCATGCAAAAAAAGGTGAAGCGTTTTCAATTGTCATAATAAAAATAAGCGAATTCAAAAAGTAATTATTATATAATAATTACTTTTTAATTGATGGAGAAAGAAATGGCATTAGCTGATTTAGAAAGAGATAATTATGGTTACCTAAAAGATCTTAATGAATGGAATGAAGACATTGCTCGTGAGTTAGCAGAAGAAGAAGGTGTCAACTTAACAGATAACAGCTTTAAATTAATTAATTTTTTACGTGGTGAATACATCAATAACAACGCCAACCAGCCTAACGAGCGCAACATGGTCAAAGGCTTAAAAGATGACTGGAAAGGTAAATTAAGCACTAAAGAGTTATACGTATTATTTCCAAAAGGTCCTGCCAAGCAAGCAGGTAAAATTGCTGGACTGCCTGAAACTAAACGCAAAGGTGGCTACTAAATTTTAACCTCCTTTGTTAAAAAACACCTATTCAAGCGTCTTTTTTTATAATTAAATTTCTGTAATATTCATGCCCGAAAAATTAGCCAATTCAACAAAATTGGGAAACGAAGTTTTGACATTATCCACACCTTCAATTTCAATGTCGTGATGACACCTTAAAGAGGCAATGGCGAATGACATAGAAATGCGGTGGTCATGGTGAGATTTAATCGCAACATTAGGCTTTAAAAAAACACCGCCTTGAATTTTAATACCATCCTCAAGCACTTCATTCTCAATACTAAGAATATTCAAACCATCTGCCATCACTTGAATACGATCAGATTCCTTAACTCTTAGTTCTTTGGCACCAGTCAGTATGGTTTCACCCTTGGCACAGCTGGCTGCAATAAAAATAACGGGAAGTTCATCAATGGCTAGTGGCACTAAATTTTCAGGAATGTGGATACCTTTTAGTCGCGCTGATTGAATGCGAATATCGGCTAACAACTCTCCACCAATCTCACGTTTATTTGATAAGCTTAAATTAGCACCCATTAACTTCAAAATATCAATAACACCTGTTCGTGTTGGATTAATATTAACACCAGTAAGGGTTATATCTGCTTTTGGTGCAATTGATGCAGCTACCATAAAAAATGCAGCTGATGATATATCGCTTGGCACTTGTATTGCAAAAGCACTTAACTGAGCACCACCTGTTAAACATATTTTATTTCTATTAACACCCACCTTGTAACCCAAGCCTTTTAACATGCGTTCAGTGTGGTCTCGTGTGGGTGCTGTCTCTTTAATGCAAGTTTCACCTTGTGCATATAAACCCGCTAAAAGCACACAAGATTTTACTTGCGCTGAAGCCACTGGCAAATCATAATGAATGCCTTTTAATATTTGCCCGCCTTTAATTTTAAGGGGTAATTTGCCATCATTACTTTCAATCACCGCACCCATTTTAGTTAAAGGATTAATAACCCTACTCATCGGACGCTTTGATAGTGATTCATCACCACACAATTCACTAGCAAACGTTTGCGCCGCTAATATGCCAGATATTAAACGAATAGAAGTGCCAGAATTACCTAAATTAAGTGGTGCTAAAGGTTTTTTTAGCCCATTAAGACCCACTCCATAAATAGTAACATTATCACCATTACGCTCAATTTTAACCCCCATAGCTTGAAAGGCTTTTAAGGTTGACAATGCATCCTCTCCTTCTAAAAAACCACTGATTTTAGTAATGCCATTAGCTAAAGAGCCTAGCATAATGCTTCGATGGGAAATCGACTTATCACCAGGCACTTTTAAATGACCAGAAAATGAATTGGCTGGCTTTGCAACAAATTTACTCATATTTTTTTAACCATCCAACCAGTTGTCTCGTGCAGATTTAGCCTCTTGAAAGAGATTTTCAAGTGCTTGTGCTTGATTATTTTTAATTAAGTTTGATATTTTTTCTAATGTTTGTTGATAACCCTCAATGTGCTTCACAATTTCCTTAGGGTTGTTAATGCAAATATCGCTCCACATAAGCGCATCTGATGAGGCAATGCGTGAAAAATCCTTAAATCCACCTGCCGCATAACGACAAGCATCTGGATTATTGCTGATTAAATAATCCATCAATCCATACGCCAACATATGTGGCAAATGGGAGGTCATGGCTAGTAAATCATCATGCTTTTTATCACTCATAATCTCTACTTTAGCGCCGAGTGAACACCACAGACTACTTAATATATCCACCGCCTGAGCATCTGCATTTTTTTCTGGAGTTAAAATAACACGCTTATGATTAAACAATTGAGCATCAACCGCCTCAATACCACTTCTTTCCTTGCCAGCAATTGGATGAGCTGGAATAAACCTTACTGGCATTTGACCAAATACTAGTTTGGCAATTTTTATCACACTACCCTTGGTGCTACCCACATCAGAAATAATAACCGATTCATGAATATGGGGCTTAATCAATTCTAAAATGGCTTGAAAGCTATTCACTGGCGTTGCAATAATAACCATTTTCACTTGTTTTAAAACCTGAGCAATATCCAAACTATACGCATCAATAACGCCCATTTCTTGTGCTTTTTTAAGGTGCGACTCTTGCCTAGAAAAACCAACAATAGTTTTCACTTGACCCATTTTCTTTAATCCAACTGCAAAGGAGCCGCCAATCAACCCAACCCCAATAATACAAATTTTATCTATCATAAGACTGATTTTAATGCCTCTAAGAAATCATTGTTTTCTTTTAATGTGCCAACAGACACTCTTAAATAATTCTCCATCTCCACTGATCGTACAATAAAGCCCTTTGTCAATAATTTTTGATAAGTATCAGTCGCATTATCAACTTTTAGTGCAATAAAATTTGCAAAAGACTTAATATAAGAAAGTTGTAATTCATCCAATCCTTTTGATAACTGAATTAAGCCATTTTTATTAGCAAGTATTGACCTTGTTAAAAAAGAATCATCAGCCAATGCTGATATGGCGGCTATTTGCGCAATATGATTGACATTAAATGGCTGACGAATACGGTTTAAATAATCAGCTATCTTAGCACTTGATACGCTATAGCCTACCCTCAATCCTGCTAAAGCATAAGCTTTAGAAAAAGTGCGAGTAATGATTAGATTATCAAATTCTTTTAGCCATTCAATCGCCCTATCTTCAACATCTAAATATTCAAAATAAGCCTGGTCTAATACCACAACAACTGATTTTAGCACTTGCTTTAAAAACTGAAAAATGGCTTCATTGCTTAAAAGTGTACCTGTTGGATTGTTTGGATTGGCAATGAAAACAAGTTTGGTTTTGTCACTGATTGCCGCAAGCATTACATCTAAATCATGTCCAAAATTTTTAGATTTTGTCACCACTGCCTTTGCACCAAGCGCTTGAGTCACTAAAGGATAAACCACAAATGCATATTCTGAAAACACTACTTCATCATCAAAGTGACAAACATAAGCCCTAGCCACCAGTTCTAAAATATCATTTGAGCCGTTACCCAATGTAATACAACTAGTATCAACATTCAAACGTTCACCAATTGCTTGTTTTAGTTCAAAGCTATTACCATCAGGATATCTATTAATCTCAGTAATGGCTTGTTGCATGGCTTTTTGAACTCTAGGTCCAATACCCAAAGGGTTTTCATTACTAGCAAGCTTAACAATATGTTCTAGCTCTAGTTCACGATATAATTCAGAAACGGGTTTACCGCCTTGGTAAGGTTTTAAAGACTTTATCGCTGGACAAACACTCATAATGAAAATTTTCCAAACAAGGAAAAGTTTTGTAAATGTGCAAAAGAGAAAATCACCCTTTTAAAAATTGATATTTTCATAACGATCAATACGAAAAATCACCTTATAAAACAGCAACAGGATACGAGCCAAGTACATTAACTTTAAGTACTCTGCTAGTCACTTCTGCTAATGCTAATTTTACTTTTTTATCGTCTTTATGCCCTTCAATATCAATTAAAAATAGATATCCCCATTTAACGCCAGGCATGGGGTGTTTTGCCAGTTGTATCATGTTAATATTTTGCTGTTTAAATGGCTCTAATAAATCAAACAGTGCGCCAGACTCGCACTTGGTCACGACCAAAAGTGAAGTCTTATCTTCACCAGAGACAGGAATATCCTCTTTACCAAGAATTAAAAAACGAGTGACATTTCCAGCCTTGTCTTCAATATTTTTGGCAATTCTTTCTAAGCCGTACAAACTTAATGCCGCCTCTGAAGCAATGGCTGCAGCGCTCACTTCATCTTTAACAATACGAGCAGCCAATGCATTTGATGCCACTGATTTTAACTCGGTGTTTGGGTAGTGATTGCTTAGCCAGCGCTGGCATTGATCCAATGCTTGAGAGTGAGCATAAATAACTTTAATTTCTTGTGATTGATTTGCACTCATTAGCTGATGCTGAATTGAAATTTCCACTTCACCACAAATTTTCAAATTTTGAGAATAAAGCATATCAACCGTAGCGCCAATCACGCCATTAGATGAATTCTCAATAGGCACAACGCCATAATGTGCATTACCTTTCTCAACTTGATGAAAAATTTCATCAATACTCGCACAATCAAGTGTGGATACGCTGTGTCCAAAATTTTTAAGTGCTGCTTCTTGTGTAAAGGTACCCTCAGGACCTAAGTAAGCAATACTTAAAGGTTGTTCAAGTGCAAGACAGGCTGACATAATTTGGCGAAAAATATACGCCATGTCTTTGTCTTTTAATAGACTGTCATTTCTTTTAGTAATTGAATGTAGCACTTGTGCTTCACGCTCAGGTCGATAAAAAACACTATTACCATCTGAGGCTTTTTTCACTTGTGCAACTTCAACAGCTAATTGCGCACGATCACCAATTAATAATTGGATTTTTTTATCTAATATATCAATCCCATCACGCAGTTCTAATAGTGTTTTTTTGCTCATACTTTATCTCTTAAAGGCCTCTAACAGTCAATATACCTTTGACTTGTTTTAAATTATTAATAATCGAAGGTGAAATTTCATGCTCTAAATCAACCAGAGTATAAGCAACATTATCTCTTGATTTGTTAAGCATATCAACAATACTAGCATCAGAATCTACAATGGTTGGTGAGATTTGACCCACCATATTAGGAATATTTTTATGGGTAATAGCCAGTCGCTCCTTGCCCGCTCTTGGCATTAAGGTTTCGGAAAAATTCACTGAGTTGGTAATATTGCCATTTTCTAAATAATCTCTTGCTTGGTTTGTGACCATAATCGCACAGTTGTCTTCGGCCTCTATCGTCGATGCACCTAAATGTAGCAAGGCGATCACTCTGTTATGATTTTTCTTATCATCAATTGAAAAATCAGTCACGTAATACTTAACTTTACCACTATCAAGTGCAACCATCAAAACCTCTTCATCAATAATACCGTCGCGGGAAAAATTAAGAATGGCTGCATCTTTTGGCAAAACAGCAATACGCTCTTTATTTAATAAGTTTTTAGTGCCTTTAAGTAATGGTACGTGAAATGAAACAAAATCACTGCGTGAAAATAACTCATCAACACTTAACACTTACTCTACACCTGCAGATAACTGCCACGTACTTTTAATGGTTGTACTAGGGTCAAAGCCAATAACATTCATACCTAAAGCATGTGCCGCATTAGCATTCGTACCCGGTACATTTAAAACCACCACACCTCTGTCGCTCATTTTATCCAGTGGGATGTTATTAACCCCTGCACCAGTATGGCTAATAGCTTTAAGGTTGTCATTAATTTCCATATCATGCATTTTTTACACTGCGCACTAAAATTGTATCAGGATTACTCATTTCTGAGGCAATTTCATAATCTTTTCTTGGTAATTTTTCCAAGCCAATTGGCGAAATATTATTAAGCGTGAACACCTTAATCATTAGGTATTTTCTTTTTCAAACGCTTTCATAAAATTCACCAATTCGTTAATCCCCTCTTGTGGCATGGCGTTATAAATACTAGCACGCATACCACCCACACTACGATGACCCTTTAAAGTAATTAAATTATTAGCAACTGCTTTTTCCAAAAAAAAATCATTGAGGCTCTCATCAGCTAGCAAAAATGGCACATTCATCCAAGAGCGATATTTTACTACCACTGGGTTTGAGTAAAAATCAGAGTCATCAATAATATCATAAAGTGTTTTTGCCTTGGTTTGATTAATCTTAGCCATAGTGTTCAATCCGCCTTGTTGTTTAAGCCATTCAAACACGCGAGATGCCACGTACCAAGGATAAGTTGATGGTGTGTTATACATCGAATCATTATTTGCTTGCGTTGTATAGTCAAACAATACAGGTTGATTAGCTACCACATTGCCTATCAAATCCTCTCTAACAATCACAATGGTAAGCCCTGCAATGCCAATATTTTTTTGTGCGCCCGCATAAATAACACCATACTTTGACACATCAATCTCACGCGACAAAATACTTGATGACATATCAGCCACAAGTGGCATACTCACCTCTGGCGCATAGTCAAATTCTAAGCCTGCGATGGTTTCATTAGGCGTGTAGTGCAAATAAGCACCATCAGGGTCAATGTTCCAATTCTCAAAGGCATCAATATCGGTATATTTATTATCTGAGCTGTCGGTGCAAATGTTTACTTCGCAATAACGCTTACCTTCAGCAATTGCCTTTTTAGACCAATGACCCGTATGTGCATAATTAGCCTTAGTTTTTCCCTGAAGTAAGTTAATCGGCACCATTGAAAATTGTGCTGATGCACCGCCTTGCAAAAATAAAACTTTATAATGATTAGGAATGCCCATCAAGTCTCTTAAATCTTGTTCTGATTTTTGTGCCATCGCCATAAAATCATCACCACGATGCGAAATTTCCATCACTGATGTTTTAGTATTGCCATATTCTAATAATTCATCTTGTATTTGTTTTAGTACTTCTGTTGGCAACATAGCAGGACCAGCACTAAAATTATAAACTTGGCTCATTTTTACGAACTCCTTTTTAATAAAATTAAAAGTCAGATGATTTTATCAGAACTCAGATATTTAAGCCTATTTAATAGACTATTACAATTTGCACCTAGTTTTGGCTATGGAAGTAGGTATAAATCCTACACTGTCCTCGTAATGGTATTTTTCGATATTCGAAATCAGTCGATACATCACTGAATTTTTTTAACTTCACAGAAGGATGATATCATGCAAAAAATCTTACCTATAGTAATGCTTATCGCTAGTCTTTAATGCTAATGCAGTTTTAGGACCTATTCCCATTTATCTTAACATCTTGGGAGCAAATTTAGCTCATATATCGCTCATTGGTAAATTATTGAGATTCCATTGGTACTATATTGGATGGTTGCTATTTTTAGCACTTTTATACTTAATCGTCGCTACTTATTAATACCTTATTTCTCAGCACAAAAAGATTAAATATTTGTGCTGAGAAAATCAATACAAAGCGCGTATGCAACGCAAAAAATCCTATATTGATGCTCGCATAGAAAAAGCCAAACAAATACTTAAACGATGATTCAATTAATCTGGTTGTGCTTGACGAACTCACTTATATGATTAGTTACAAACATCTTGATGAAACACAAATCATCAACACTTTAAACAGCTGCCCTAAAGACCAACATGTGGTGATTACTGGCAGATCTGTCTCTAAAAATTTAATCGAACTTGCCGATACAGTGGGTGAAATTAAAGATATTAAAGTCCAAAAAGACATCGATCTTTAATCAAAAAACTTTGTTTCAATTACAATCTTAGGTGTTTTCAATCATAAATTGCAAAGCTTGGTGTAAATACTCTACTGGCATAATTTTTAACCCTTTAAGTGCTTTTTTTGGCGCATTCCCCTTGGGTATGATGGCCACCTTAAAGCCATGTTTTTGCGCTTCTGACAAACGCTCAATGCTGTTATAAACTGAACGCACTTCGCCTGTTAAACCCACCTCGCCAAAAGCAACCCAATTTTTGGGAATAACCTTATCCCGCAAGCTGGACATAATTGCTAACATAACCACCAAATCTGAGGCAGTCTCATTCATCTTAATACCACCAACTACATTAACAAACACATCTTGATTGTGGGTTGCAATGCCACTATGCTTATGTAGTACTGCAAGTTGCAAAGCCAAACGATTTTGCTCCAAACCAACACACACACGCTTAGGATTACCACTAGCAGTATCCACCAATGCTTGTATTTCAATCATCAGTGGTCGAGTTGCCTCACGCATTACCATTACCATAGAGCCTGGTGAAGGCTTAGCTGAGTTTGATAAGAATATTGCTGATGGGTTCTCAACCTGTTGCAAACCTGCTTCACTCATCACAAAAATGCTAATCTCATTCACTGCGCCAAAGCGATTTTTTACCGCGCGGATAATGCGATAACGTCCACCCGCATCCCCTTCAAAATAAAGCACCGTGTCTACCATGTGCTCAAGAATTCTTGGACCTGCTAATGCACCATCTTTAGTAACATGACCAATCATTAAAAGAATGGTATTGGTTTGCTTAGCAAATTGAGTTAGTTGTGCAGCGCAATCACGAACTTGTGTCACTGAGCCTGGTACCGAAGTAGAGCCATCTGTTACCATGGTTTGAATAGAGTCAATTACAATAACTTTAGGTTGTACTGTTTTGGCAAGTTTGATAATTTTTTCTAGGTGTGTTTCACTCAGTAAAAGAATGTCTTCTTTAATGCTAAGACGCAACGCCCTATCGCTGATTTGGTCAGCTGATTCTTCACCACTCACATACAAAGTTGTGTGCCTTTGATTAATCGACGCCACAGCTTGCAGAATCAAAGTTGATTTACCAATACCAGGGTCGCCACCAATCAGTACCACCGAGCCATCGACCAAGCCACCACCCAAAGTACGGTCAAGCTCACTTAGCCCTGTTGAAAGCCTAACTCTATTTTCTGATTTAATATCAGATAAATTTTGAACTTTAGAGGCAGGCAGGTCTTGCAAAATTGTAGATTTTGATGGCGCGGTTTGCAACAACAAAATCTCTTCTAGAGTGTTCCAAGATTTACAATTTAGGCACTGCCCTGCCCATTGATGATGCGAAGATCCGCATTCACGACAGACGAATTCAACTTTTGTTTTTGCCATTATTCTAACGCGCCCTTATCAAGCAATAACTGATAAATTTGCTGTGCCATTAACTCATAAGCCTAATTGATTAAAATCAATCAAATCTGACTTATATTTTTGGTCAGACAATAAATTTTTAATTAAGTCTTTTGCAAAAACCAATTGGTATTCATCAGTCAATTGCTGATAAAAATCAGCCGTTCTTAATGAAGGTTGATGCTTTGCCAAAACTTTGCCTAAGCGTCTTAACCCTCCTTGCGTTGTTTCGCCAGATATGTCTACATTAATAACTTTATGACGGGTTAATTTTGATAAAATCGCAGGATAATTGTTATTTTTACTAACACCTTTACCAAAAGTTAAACTATCGCCAAATACTAAAATAACACTTTGAGGTGGTATTAAATTTAAAGGTTTTTCACCACAAGTATTTAATAATAAAAAACACAGACTTAAAAAATAACACATAAATTATCTCATTAATCTATCAATCTCTTTTTTAAACGCCTCAATATCTTGAAACTGGCGATAAACCGACGCAAAACGAATATATGCCACTTCATCTAATGCTTTAAGCTCTTCCATCACCCATCCGCCAATCTTAGCACAAGGCACTTCACGATCAGCTTGGGTCATTAATTTGCGCTCAATACGTGCAATGGAAGTTTCAATTTGCGAGGTTTTAACAGGGCGTTTTTCTAAAGCTTTTAACAAGCCAGAACGTAGCTTTTCCTCATCAAAAGCCTCTCTAGAGTCATCACTTTTAATCAAACGTGGCAGGTTAAGATCAACCGTCTCACGAGTTGAATAACGCTCACCACAAGAGGTGCATTCACGACGACGACGCACTTGAGAGCCATCATCAGTTAAACGTGTGTCTAATACTTTAGTATCATCAGATTGACAAAATGGACAACGCATATAGTCTTAATCTAGTTATAAACTGGGTACTTAGCACAAAGATTAGTAACTTTTTCTCTAACCTTGTTAATCACAGCCTTATTCTCTAAATCATCACAAATATCACACATCCACGTGGCTAAATCGGCACAATCAGCTTCATTAAAACCACGTGTTGTCACCGCTGGCGTACCCACGCGAATACCACTGGTTACAAAAGGAGAGTGTGGGTCATTCGGCACAGCATTCATATTAACCGTAATATGCGCACTGCCTAAGACAGCATCTACTGCTTTACCTGTTAACTCTTGGTCAATAAAACTTACTAAAAATAAATGATCATCCGTACCACCTGACACTACATCAAACCCGCGCTCAATAAATGTATTGGCCATCACTTGTGCATTAATCTTTACTTGTTTTTGATAAGCCTTATATTCATCACTCATTGCCTCTTTAAAACCCACCGCCTTAGCAGCAATAATATGCATCAGTGGCCCACCTTGAATACCAGGGAAAATAGCAGAATTAAGTTTCTTCTCAATTGCCTCATTAGCCTTAGCCAAAATTAAACCGCCACGGGGGCCGCGAAGTGTTTTATGCGTGGTTGTTGTGGTTACATCTGCAATTGCCACTGGTGATGGATATTCACCCGTTGCTATCAAACCTGCAACATGCGCCATATCAACCATCAAATAAGCGCCAACAGCATCTGCAATTTCTCTAAAACGCTGCCAATCAACCACACATGAATATGCCGAAAAGCCAGCAATAATCATTTTAGGCTTATGCTCTTTTGCTAAAGCCTCAACTTGCTCATAATCAATTTCACCCGTTTTTTCATTCAAGCCATACTGAATGGCATTAAAATTTTTACCCGAAAACGAAGGCGCAGCACCATGCGTTAAATGCCCGCCATGTGCCAAACTCATGCCTAAAATTGTATCTCCAGGCACTAATAATGCCTGAAAAACCGCAGCATTCGCTTGAGAACCAGAATGCGGCTGAACATTCGCATAATCCGCACCAAATAATGCCTTAGCACGATCAATCGCTAATTGCTCAACTGTGTCAACATGCTCACAACCCCCATAATAGCGCTTACGAGGATAACCCTCAGCATACTTATTCGTCAATTGCGAGCCTTGCGCTTCCATCACTGCAGGTGAGGTGTAGTTTTCACTGGCAATTAATTCAATATGCGTCTCCTGGCGAGCCTCTTCCAGTGCAATCGCTTGATGGATTTCAGCATCTACTTTAGCTAACGTTTGAGATTTATCGAACATACTTCTTCCTATAATGTGATGTTTAAAATTTAAGTTATTTATTTTAACGCACAAACGCAAATAAAGAATAAGTTATGGCTCAAAAGCTTTAATTGTTGAAATTGCGTTTTCATCTCAAGATGTGCTCTGTATAGATGAAGCTTTATTTTCATATTCCTTACATATGATGGTGTTATATTGCTGCTGGACTTCGCGTCAATCAGAGCGTCCATGCGCCTTTACTATGTGTCGTAGATGTTATGAATATTGTCTCTGATGATTTAAGCTTAACGGGCAAGGTCGATAAATAGGGCTTTTTTTTAAAACCGCAAGCCTCTACATTAAACTTCGGTTATATATAGAGGCTTGTCTTCTAACACTTAAAGCGCCCTTCTCAAAGTTTTTAAACTAATAGCACTCTTATGTTTAGTCTTTTTTAATTAATCAAATGACTTAATTTTATCCTTACAAAGCTGTTTAGTTAGAATTTGCAAGTGGGTCACTCTTTCACCTAAATAGTTTAACTCTTTCTTCTTCAGTGATTTTACAATGTCTAGAATAGCATGCCTTAACATAGGCTTATTTGAGTAGTTAAAAACAACGGTATTATTAACTTCTATGACATATCCATCTATAACAATAGTACGAGTTACGCCAGACCATATAAAACAATCTTGAGTTAATTTATACAGGGAATTATAAATCATGGTAATACTATTGATTATATTTTTATCATCAGTTTCTTTGACTATATCTGCTGATATATCGTTCTCAATTTTATTGCCAACAATTTTTTTAGATTTCTCTTCTTCTATCCAAACAGCAGAATAATTTTCACTTAACCCCTCCCCAACTGTCTTTAACAGGTTTAATCATTTGCCATTTTGTTTGTTGCTTTTTAGAAATTTCAAAACTAAAAATTGGCATAGTTACTATTCCAATGCGTATATCACTTAAAATTAGTTTATCATTCTATTCATCTAAGCGATAAAATCCACCATGGGAAAAATCTTTGTAGTTTTGGATAATGCTATCGTCTGATAAGTTAAATTTATGTTGTTGATAAGTGCTCTTAACCCATGAGCCAGTGCCTTTATAAAGATGATAAAAATTTCATACACCATATTTTATCTATCGACACGACTCGCCACAATACTAAATTAAAGGATTGGCATCACAAAAGTGTTGGCTATCTCGGCTTTATGAATGGATAATTTGACAACACCTAAAACATACGATTGTAATATCAATGAAAGTGCTAAGTACAATGTACTAATAATAGCTAACACCCAAGTATTTAGTAAATATCCAGCAACAATTGTGTGCCAAAAATGGTTAACGAATCCAACATGGGATGGGTTAATAAAACGCCTAAGCAAAATACCAACCAACATCAATAAGGCATTACATTTGTCCATATTTTTTACAAGCCCCATACCAATGGCAAGCAAAACAAACTTAATATAAAATAGAATGCGAAAAGCCAAGGTGATTAATCATGTTGCTAATGTTATCGCCATAATTAATAAATATCTCTAAATGCAAATATGCTCTAGCTATGATAGCGATTTTAGGCGATTTCTTTGGGCTAATCGCCAGCCCAACACTTGCACCTAAAACAGATTGACTCACTGAATCCATATTTATTCACGCTACTTTTAATTGGTCGGGACGACAGGATTTGAACCTGTGACCACCACACCCCCAGTGTGGTACGCTACCAGACTGCGCTACGCCCCGTGAGCACAGATTTTACAAGACTCGTCTTTATTTATTTTAATTTTTCTAAAAGAAAGGTCTAGCGCATCAATTAGCATTAATTTTCCCACTAATTGCTCACCTAAATTTAAAAGAACCTTGATGGCTTGCAAGGCTTGTAATGAACCCATCATACCTGCAACGGGTGATAGTATGCCATTGTCAACGCAGTTCTCATCAGAATTTCCCTTGGCTGAATACAAGCATTGATAACAAGGCTGTGTTTGCTCGTAACCTTTAAATACAGATAATTGCCCTTCAAAGCGGATAACTGCTGCTGATACTAGCTGTGTTTTTTGCACAACACAAGCCTTGTTAACTTTAAAACGAGTATCAAAATTATCAGTACCATCTAAAACCACATCAGCTTTAGCCACCCAATCATTTAGATTGCTTTGGTTAAGTGTTACAATCGTCGTGACTTTGATATTAGGATTAATGGCAAGCATTTTGTCTTTGGCAGAATCGACTTTTTTCCTACCAATATCATCCGTAAAATGGATGATTTGTCGTTGTAAGTTTGACAATTCAACTTCATCAAAATCAGAAATGATTAAATGTCCAATACCAGCAGAGGCTAAATACAAGGCACTAGGTGAGCCTAAACCACCCATGCCAATTAAGAGTAACGTAGCGTTTTTAAGAGCTTTTTGTCCTTCTACACCGATTTGGGGCAATAGTATTTGGCGAGAATATCTAAGCAGTTCTTGCTCGTTCATTGCTTAAAGTATTTAGCTAGTTTTAATGCGATTAGCATTTGGCAATAAGACTGTGATGAGTTGTCATTAAAGTAGTTTTGATGGTAATTTTCAGCGGAATAAAACACATCCAGTTTTGTAACCTGCGTTACAACCTTGTCACTCATTTGATTAATCATATCAATTGCTTGAGATTGCTGCTCGTCGTTGGTATAAAAAATGGCAGAACGATACTGCGTGCCACGATCATTACCTTGTTGATTTAGTGTGGTTGGGTCGTGCGTTTCAAAAAAAACGTTTAATAAAATCTTAAAAGATACTTTTGACTCATCAAACTCAATCTTAACCACCTCAGCATGCTCAGTTGTGCCTGTACAAATATCTTGATAAGTAGGGTCAACAGTGTTGCCATTGCAATAACCAGAGGTGAGCTTAGTAACCCCCTCAATGCGTTGAAAAATTGCCTCAACACACCAAAAACATCCACCAGCAAAGTAGGCTATTTGCATGTATGATTGTCCACTAACAAATTAAAGTATTAGTATAACTGATGAGCAGTGATGACCATCAAGCAACACAGCTATTTTTGCAAAAAAACTACAAACAACTACCCAGAACGACTTTAAGATATGTTACCAGAGAGTGCATATCTGAAAACCAACAATAAGATTACTCTATTTAAAAGGTAAATTTTAATGTTTCAGATCAGTTTTTATGTCCCTGAAACAAAACTAGAACTTGTAAAAAATACCATGTTTAAAGGGAGTGCTGGCAGGTTTTCGATGATTATGAAAATTGCGCTTGGCAAACGATTGGCATGGGTCAATTTAGATCCATTAAAAACGCTAGTCCCGTAATTGGGCGCTTGGATAAACTTGAAACTATTAAAGAATATAAAGTGGAGATGATATGTACAAATGATTATCTTAACTCGGTTATTAGTGCCATGAAATTCGCACACTCTTACAAAGTAAGTAGTTTACACTGTTATTAAAATGGAAAACCAATGGATAGTAGTACACAAAAACCTTTTGAATTGAACATAGATTTATGCTGAGCTTATTACTTTCATATTGATGGAAAAAAGTTGTAGAACGCATCAAAAGCTTATCGCCACTTGAGGCGCAAATACACTAGACCATACTCTATCACGGTGTTATCCACTTTGACTGGCATTATACAATTTGGCATTTTAGGCTTGTTTATTGGCTCTATTATTACCGCGATGGCCATTAGTATTTTTGATATTTATAGCATAAGATATAATGAAGATAGATTTGACTCATAAGCACGCTTACCAAGAATGGCTCATTATATTTGATTATAATAGTGGATTATAACTAAACGTCGTAACCATGCTCAAAAGACTTGTTGAATTTTTACAAAACAATTATCCTGATGCCAATATTAATGAACATTTAGATGCAAAATATATTCAGCTTAACAATCCTCAACTTAAGCAAATTGCTAATGCACTTCAAAGTGGCGAATTAAGCATAAAATCTGCATCAAATTGTAGTGCAAGCCACTTTATTTTTCATTTTGGCTCAACCCTTGTTTTGCTACAAAAAGATACAACAAATTCAGATATAGCCTATCAGGCAGAACTTGCGTGGGAAACTGACTTTTTATCGGTTAGATCTGTTAGAGACAAAGCCAAAGGTTTTTATTTTATAAATTTTGAATTTGATGATGATTACAACACAACCTTACAAGAGACAAAAAAAACCATCAAAGATCATGTGAGCAATACTGCTAAAAATCAAGAAATTATTGACAAGATAATGCCGATATTAAAAGGTTTTATGTCAGCCATCACAGATTAACAAGTAATTCTAATAATATTGGGAGATTTTAGCACTGCAATTTGCACTTTTTAAGATATGTTTACGATTATTTGCCTTTTTGGGTGGCTGATTTAAGCTTTGGTCCTGATTTAAATACCACCACTTTTCTGGCTGAAATTTCAACCACTTCACCAGTTTTAGGGTTTCTACCCGGTCTGGCAGATTTCTCTTTAATCACAAAGTTACCAAAACTAGACAACTTTACCGACTCTCCAGAGGCTAGCGTTTGTTTGATTTGGTCAAAAAAGTCATGTGTAATTGCTAATGCCTGAACATAGGTTATGTCCATGCTTTTTGCTAATGCGCTGGCAATATTTTTTTTAATAATTGACATTATCTAAGTGTGGCTGAATATTGAGTTTGCATTAACAGCAGTACTTCATCAACTTTAGCATTAAGTTGAACCTCTGTTAATGTGCCTTTTAGTGACTGATAAGTTAAATTAAGTGCAACACTTTTTTTACCTGGCTCAACACCCTCACCTATGTAAACATCAAACAAGTAAACATCAACAAAATATTGTTGTTGCATAGTCTTAACGCTTTGAATTAACTCAGCCACAGGGACAGCCTCATCAAGCACTAAAGCAATATCACGTCCAGATTGTTGGTATGTTGAAAGTGCTTTATATTGAGTAATATTGCGCGATTTTATACTGGCCAAGTCAATTTCAAACAAATAACATTTAGGCAATGATAATTGTTTTTGCACTATTGGTGATAACGCACCTATCCAACCTACTTGTTCACCATTTAATATAATTTTGGCTGTTTGTCCTTTTTGTAAGGCTGTGTGTTGTGCTGCTTCAAAGAAAAATTCAGCATTTGTTAATACCAGTAATGATTCCAAATCAGCCTTAATGTCAAAAAAATCCAAGGGTTGTAAATCAGCTGACCACTGTGCATCAAAGCGATTACCTGTGACAATAGCGGCTAATTTATTAGATTGTTCATCCGCCTTAATGCCGTCAAAACATAGGCCAATTTCAAAGAACCTAGCATCTGTATGTCCGCGCCTTTGGTTAGATTCTACTGTTTGTAACAAGCCTGATATGAGCGAGGAGCGCATGATTGACATATCGGCTGAAATTGGGTTTGAAAGCCTGATTTTTTTTGCATCTGGACTGATTAAATTTTGGTACTTTTCAGAAATAAAACTATAAGTAATAACCTCTTGGTAACCACGATTAACCAAGCTTTGCATAATATCATACTGGTCAATATCAGCCTCAGAAGTGGTGCTAATATTGGCCTCTAAAGACAGTTTTTGTACAGGTAATTTATCATAACCATATAGCCTTGCCAATTCTTCAATCAAATCAACAGGAATGCGAATATCAAATCTAGCACTTGGTGGAATAATAGTCCATGAATTATTGGTTTGTTGTGATATTTCAAACCCGAGATTAATAAATTTTTGCTCAATCCACTTTGCATCTAACTCAAAGCCTAAAACCTTTTGAATTTTTTCTTGACTAATGGTAATTGGCTTTAATTCTGGCAATGTGCTTTTGTCAATACAGGCATTATTAACTTTACTTGCTTGACCGCCACAAATATCAACAATAAGTTGTGTGGCACGATCCATTGCCAACTCAGTCATTTTAAAATCCACACCACGTTCAAAACGCAAGGATGACTCGGTATGTAGGCCATAGCTTCTAGCTTTTCCTGCAATGGATACTGGTTCAAAAAAAGCACTTTCTAGTAATATACTACTAGAACTATCTTGAGTAGAACTATCCATACCGCCCATAACACCTGCAATAGCAAGCACTGAGTTACTATCAGCAATGACCAAGGTATCTGCTTTTAATTTTAGTGTGGTTTCGTTCAACAGCTCAAGTTGTTCACCAGATTTTGCCATTCTAACTTTGATATCACCTGTTAACTTTGACAAATCAAATGCGTGCATTGGCTGACCCAATTCTAGCAAAACAAAATTGGTAATATCGACCACAGGGGAATAGAGTTGTTGACCAGAGTGCACTAGCTTATCAGCCATCCACTTGGGCGTTTTAACTGTATTGTCAATATCTGTGATGGTTCTTATTAAATACTTTGGACAAGCTTGTGTATTACTAACACTAGCGCCAATGGCGCAATCGCCCTGTGCAAATACTTCAAATTTGGGCAGATCAAAAGCCAAACTATAATGAGCACTCACTTCACGAGCAACACCTAAAATTGAAAAACAATCACCACGATTAGGTGTGATGTCTAATTCAATAACATAATCATCAAGATTTAAGTACACTCTAATATCTTGCCCAATAGGTGCATCATCTTCAAGCTCAGCAATGCCTTGTGATAAATCAGCCATGCCTAATTCAGATTTTGAGCAAATCATGCCAAACGACTCAACACCTTTCAATTTGGCTTTTTTAATCCTTAAACTATCTGACAATTGAGCACCAACCGTAGCAACAATCACTTTCAAGCCTGAGCGGATGTTTTTAGCGCCACAAATAATTTGTAAATTTTCAGCCTCACCCACATCAACTTGGCACAAATTTAGCTTGTCAACATTAGGATGTTGATTACAAGAAACAACACAACCTACAACAACACCTTTAAAAGCTGGTGCAATAGGCACAATACCGCCAACCTCAAGCCCTGCCATGGTTAATTCTTCTGTTAATATTTCATCAGTTACATTAGGATTGACCCACTCACGCAACCAACTTGATAAAATATTCATCTAAACTGTCTCAAGAAACGACTGTCATTTTCAAAGAAAAGGCGCAAATCATTCACACCATAACGCAACATTGCCAAACGCTCAATTCCTATCCCAAATGCCAACCCAGTATAAATCTCTGAGTCAATATTGACTGATGACAACACATTAGGATGAACAACACCACAACCCAACACTTCAAGCCAACCCGTTTTTTCACACACTCGACAGCCTTTACCGCTACAAATAACACATTCAATATCAGCTTCTGCAGATGGTTCGGTGAATGGAAAATACGAAGGACGAAAACGCACTTTCAACGCTTCTTTTTCAAAGTAAGCACGTAAGAAATCAATCAACAAACCCTTAAGTTGTGCAAAATTTGCATGTTTATCAACAATTAAACCTTCGACTTGGTGAAACATGGGGGTGTGTGTAATATCTGAATCGCAACGATAAACTCGCCCAGGTGCAATGATACGCACTGGTGGTTTTTGTTTTTCCAATGTGCGAATTTGCACAGGGGATGTGTGCGTTCTTAGTACCGTATTTTTATCAAAATAAAACGTATCATGCATAGCACGCGCTGGATGATGCTCAGGGATGTTAAGTGCGGTAAAATTATGAAAATCGTCTTCTATTTCAGGGCCTAGTGTCACTTCAAAAGCATTCTTTGCAAATAAGGATTGAATGCGATTAAGCGTTATTGTAATTGGGTGCAATCCACCCATCTCAGCATGTCGCCCCGGCAGAGATACATCAATTTTTTCTGCCAATAGAAACTTTTCTAATACAATAAGTTCTAAGTGATTTTTTTTATCAGTTAGTAATGTTTGTATTCTAATTTTAGTCTGATTAATGGCTTCACCCATTGTAGGACGTTGCTCTTTTGAGAGTTTGCCTAAGCCTTTTAATAAAGCGGTTAGTTCACCTTTTTTACCTAAAAAACTAATTCTTAAATCTTCAAGCTCTTGTAAGTTTTGTGTTTTTGCAATAGAGGTCTTAGCCCTATCAAGAATAGCGCCTATCACAATCAAACTATTGATGTGTCAGACGCACTGTTTGTCCACCTTGAATAGCATAAACCTGATCGCCAACTCTTAGTCCTTGTTGAGACTTTTGCACAAAAGCTTTGATTTGTCCATTACTTAACTTAAGTAAAAATTCAAACCCAGTTTCAGTAGTTGTATTTTCTTCAACAGCCCGACCCGCTATAGCACCAAGCAAACCACCTACAATAGCGGTAGGTATTTTATCTCTTCCACCACCCACTGCACTTGCCGAAACAACAACACCTAAAGCTTTAGAGCCTGATAATTTAATAGGTTTAATAGAAATAATACGCCCTTCTAGCGCGCTAGATAATTGACCAGTTTCGGCAGAAAAATATGTATTTGCACCTCTTTCATCTTGAGTAAATCGATTCATTGACGATTGACAAGATGAAAGAAATATAACGAATAACGCTAAAAAAACAATTCTATTCTTCATACCTAACTCCTACTATTATTTATTATGCAATCAAAGCCTGTTTTGCTTGATCTGCAATTCTTGCAAATGCCGCTTTATCAAAAATAGCAATGTCTGATAAAACCTTACGATCAATTTCAATACCTGCTTTGCTCATACCATCAATCATTCTTGAATAGCCTAAACCATTATTACGTGCCTCAGCATTAATACGCACAATCCAAAGCCGGCGAAATTGACGACGTCTTTGACGACGATCACGATACGCGTACTGTCCTGCTTTAATAACCGCTTGTTTAGCAACGCGATATACCTTAGACCTTGCGCCATAGTAACCCTTGACTTTCTTTAAAATTTTCTTATGTTTTGCGTGCGCTTGCACACCTCTTGATACTCTTGCCATTTTCTTCTACTCCTAAATTAACTATACGGTAACATTTTACGAACCATTGGTACATCGGCTTTCTCAACCGTGTCTGGTGCGCGCAAACTGCGTTTTCTAGAAGTACTCTTCTTGGTCAGAATATGACGTAGGTGGGAGTGTTTACATTTATAACCGCCACTGGCAGTTTTTTTGAAGCGCTTTGCAGCCCCCCTATTGGTTTTTAACTTTGGCATCATTTACTCCTTTTATTACCCTATCAGGCTTTTTTTATATTTTCAGACTTTTTTTAAATCTTACTTTTTCTTTGATTTGGGTGCCAGCATCATGCCTAGCTGACGACCCTCTAATTTTGCCTTTTGTTCTACATTGGCAAATTCCTCTGTGTCCTTTTCAATTCTGTCTAGCATTTCCATGCCCAGTTCCTTGTGTTGCATTTCGCGACCGCGGAACCAAATACTCACCTTCACCTTGTCACCATTATTTAAGAACTTCACCAAGTTCTTAAATTTAATTTGGTAATCACCCTCTTCAGTGCCTGGACGGTACTTAATAGTTTTAACTGTGTTTCTTTTTTGTTTTTTTTTGGTTTCTTTCTTTTGCTGCTTTAATTCATAAAGAAACTTGCCAAAATCCATAATCTTGCAAACAGGTGGCTGAGCATTGGGAGAAACCTCTACTAAATCTAGCCCAGCCTGCGTTGCTTTTTGCTTTGCAATATCGGTATCAACAATACCAAGCTGCTCGCCTTTAGCGTCAATCAATCGAACTTCTGCTACTCTAATGGTGCCATTAATTTGAGTTTTTACTTTATTTGTTTTTTTAATAATGTCTCCTGGTTTACCTTTTCTACAAACACTTCAATATTCATTGCACCTAAATCTTCACCGCCACGTTTTCGCACTGAAATTTGACCTTTTTCCATCTCTCGATTACCCACTATTAAAATATAAGGATAACGTTGTAATGAATGCTCGCGTATTTTAAAGCCTATCTTCTCATTTCGCAAGTCCGAAATGATCCTAAGTCCTTGTTTTTTTAACTTTTTAGTCATACCAACAACAAAATCTGCTTGTTTTTCAGAAATATTAATAATAACTGCTTGAATAGGTGCCAACCAACAAGGGTACGCGCCTTCGTAATGTTCAATCAAAATACCCACAAATCGTTCTAGTGAACCCACAATTGCACGATGTAACATGACGGGGGTTTGCTTTACACTATCTTCATCAATAAATTGCGCACCTAAACGTTCTGGCATAGAAAAATCAACCTGCAATGTACCGCACTGCCACTGCCGATCCAGACAATCTTTTAATACAAACTCAATTTTAGGTCCGTAGAATGCGCCTTCACCCTCCTGCAACTCCCATTTAATGCCCTTAGTGTCAAGCGCCTCTTCTAACGCTGCCTCGGCTTTGTCCCATACCTCGTCTGAACCCACACGATTTTCTGGACGGGTTGAAAGGTTGATATCAACCTTATCAAAGCCAAAATGCTTATACACAGCAAAAGTCAAATCAATAAAGGTTGAAACCTCATCTTGAATTTGCTTAGATGTACAAAAAATATGACCATCATCTTGTACAAAATTACGCACACGCATAATACCGTGCAACGTACCTGAAGGCTCATTACGATGGCACGAGCCAAACTCTGCTAAACGTAGTGGCAAATCACGATAAGATTTTAGACCTTGGTTATAAATTTGGATATGTGCAGGGCAATTCATGGGTTTTACAGCATAATCACGATTTTCAGAACTGGTGGTAAACATAGTATCGCCAAATTTATCCCAATGGCCTGATTTTTCCCAAAGACTTTTATCAATTAATTGTGGTGTATGTACCTCTTGATAGCCATTATCTTTGAAAATATCACGCATATATTGTTCAAGCAATTGGTACAACGTCCAACCTTTAGCGTGCCAAAACACCATGCCAGGCGCCTCTTCTTGCATGTGAAATAAATCTTGAATTTTGCCAATTTTACGATGGTCACGCTTTGAAGCCTCTTCCAATCTGTGCAAATGTGTCTCTAAATCTTGTTTAGTTGCCCAAGCCGTGCCGTACACACGTTGTAACATTTCATTATTAGAGTCACCACGCCAGTAAGCACCTGCCAATCTCATTAATTTAAAGGCTCTTAGCTTGGCAGTTGAAGGCACATGTGGCCCACGACAAAGGTCAATAAAATCCCCCTGCTTATATAAAAACAGCGTTTGATCAGCAGAAATTGATTCAATAATTTCAGCCTTGTAGTACTCGCCCTTATCTTTAAGAAATTGTACCGCTTCATCACGACCCATCTCAAATCTTTCAATCTTAAGATTTTGTTTGACCAGCTTGTGCATATTTTTTTCAATTTTAGCTAAATCACCCTCTGAAAAACCATCTGAATATGCAAAATCATAATAAAAACCATTGTCAATCACAGGACCAATTGTCACTTGTGCATCTGGATAAAGCATTTGCGTGGCTTGTGCCAATAAGTGCGCTGTAGAATGGCGAATAACTTCAAGCCCTTTCTCATCACTCGCTGTAATAATCGCAAGACTAGCATCCGCCTTAATTAAAAACGATGTATCAACCAACTCACCATCAACCTCACCAGCCAATGCCGCTTTAGCCAAACCCGAGCCAATAGACTTTGCTACTTGCGCAACGCTAACGGCTTGCTCAAATGTTTTTTGGGTTCCGTCTGGCAAGGTGATAATCGGCATGGAAAAAGTTATAAAAATAAAAGATGAACATTCTACTTTATTGATTCGCTTGAATAATGTTTTTTAAAATTTTCAGCCTACTCAAAAATATCCTTGTAAATTTCGTCCCGTTCTACAGGTGGATAGCCGTATTTATCTAACAATAATATCAGCCCCACCTTTAAAGCAGATTTAATATCGTCTTGTTTATTCCAATTTAATAAGTTTGTCCTCAGAGTATTTAAAATCATATTTAATGCACAAGTCTTTTAAAATATCGTAAAACGCTTTTTACTCAAAATCAATCCCTAGCGCATCACCTGCTAATCAACTCTTGTTTAATTTGTTAAATTAAACAAGAGTTGATTAGCCATTTCTTCGTAAACTTCACTACGCAACACGTCATCTTCTTTTCTTTCATTATAACGCTCAATCAAAGATTGCATTTTTTTAGGAAAATCAACCCCTTTAATTTTATTAATTTCTTCAACGCCATCACTTTTTAAAGCATTTCTTATCATTTTACGAACTTTGGTATTCATTTGAGCAGTGTCAGGTACATTGCCTTTTATTAGCTTAAAAACGATTGAACGAATGGCTAAATAAAAATGCACAAAATCCCTTTCTACTTGCATTAATTGCTCACCACCTGCACAAATATCATAAGCGGCTTAGGCGTTTTACCAACCCCATAAAACGAATTTCAAACACTTTGGTTAGTTGCACGTATTCAACCGCCCCGTTCAAAGTATCTAACTATTCTAATGCAGTGCTATTAAAATAGTTAGAGCTTTCAAATTGATGAAAAACTTTAGCCAACAAATCCAAATGATTTCTAACGATGATTAAAGATTCTTCTAAGTCTTCAAAGTTTTCTCTTTCGCCTTGGTTGTATTAACTAAAGTAAGGTTAATTTGCTTTTTAATATCAATATAATCAATCACCAAGCCTTTGTTCTTTCCCTTAAATTTTCGATTAACTCGGGAAATCGTTTGAATCAAGTTGTGCTGTTTGATTGACTTGTCAATATAAATTGAATCCAAAAATGGCACATCAAACCCTGTCAAGCATATATCAACCACAATGGCTATCTTGAAATTAGATTTTTCATTTTTAAATTGCTTATCCAACTCTTGTGTTAATACTTGCAAGCAGTCTGGGTCGCTAAGAATAACATTCATAGTGGCAGTTGCTTTTTTGCTGGCTTCTATCTAATATTCATTCGCCCCTTCTTTTATCGCTATTTCATAGTAGGCTTCTATTTTCTCTAATTCGCTATTGTGCAATGCAACTTTAGCTGTTCGCCCTTCATAAACAATTCGCACTGTTTATTTCATCTTTAACCGATTGTATCATAGTGTAGGCATCGACAACTTTACCAAACACCTATAAAGTTACTTCTATTGGCGTGCCTGCAAATCCTACAAAAGTTACATTGGGAAAAGAGTCATGCAAATATTTAGCAAAGCCATAAGTCTTTTTTACCTCGTTAGACGTGTTGTTCTTTTGGTTAATAATTCTATGTCTTAACTAACCCAACCTGTCCAGTTCTTGTATAAATTATATCGTCAAAATATGCCAAACATTTTATTGGATTGCTGCTGATTCACTCATCATTAACCCTTATTAGTCGACTACTCTATCATCAATTTATCAAAAATGATTGCATCAAGATTATAAAATGCTATTGTTCTTTTTAAGGCTCTACTGCCTTCTTTCTGAACTATTGGGAAATCTCCAATAATTGTATTTTTATCTAACTCATCATTGTTGTAAATATTTTTTAAGTGCTCATTGACGGTACTGACATCCACTTCAAAAAGTGTTGCCATTAATTTCTGTAAAAACCAAACAGTGCCATCTTTGTATTGGGTCTCAATACTATTTTTGTCTTCTTGTGTTATAAATATCAAAAATTCTTCCGTGCTATTTCTAATTAATTTACTCATAACCCAAGCCTTTTAGATTTTGGTCTAGTTTTTTGGCCTCACTCATTTGTTTAAATAAGGTTTGAGTTAAATTCTTGCATTAGAATTTCAAAGACCTCTGAATCGTCCTCTTCTTCTTCCACGCCGGCATATCACCCACATAATCATTGGCTTTAATCTCATCCATGGTGGCAGATTTACAAAAGCCTAAAATGTCTTGATAATTGCCATCTTTTGCTTCAACCTCTCCAAGCGTGGATAGGTTTGGGTAATTTTTCGAATATCCTCTATGATGAGCTGTTTATGCACACGGTCAATCATCGAGCCTAGGTTTCTAGCATCAATAAATAAAGTTTTACTGGGTTTTATTACGGGTCAAAAACCATAGGCACACAGGGATTTGCGTAATGTAGAAAAGTTGCCCCGGCAAGGCAATCATACAATCAACCAAATCATTATTGATGATTTGTTGTCTAATACCGCCTTCTCCTGAGGTATTAAAACTCATTGAGCCATTTACCAACAGAAATCCTGCCGTGTCACTGACCGAAAGTTTGCTTAACATATGCATATCATATCCAAGCGTAGTTAGCATTGCCAGGAGGTAATAAACTCAACACTTTGTACAAACATACCTCCTGAACCACAGGTTGGATCATAAATAATACTTTGGTAGGGTTTGAACATTCGGGTTAGCAATTGCACCACGTATTTTGGCGTGTAAAACTCGCCACCACCTTTGCTTTCTTTAGAGACAAAATGTGATAAAAAATACTCATAAACCCTACCAACAATATCATTTTATGCATCATTCAAGGTGTTAATATCATTAATTTTATCAATCAGTACAGCCAGTTTTTCAGTGTCTAGCCCAGCCCTAGACGAGAAAAATAATTATCAGACAATGCACCTTTTAAAGCGGGGGTTTTTCAATCGTGCTGAGTACGGTATCAATTTTTAAAGCAATGTCGTTTGTTTGACATTTTTAATGATAAAGTCCCAATGTACATGCTCTTTTTCTGAATTTTGCAAATTTATCACTGGCGAATTTTAAGAATATTAAGTCCAGCACCACATGTTTATACTCTGATGATTCAACCAAGCCACGTAATTTATCGCACAATTGCCAAAGGGTTTCTTCAATTGATTTTGATTTTTGTTTCATGATTTAATTATATATTGTGAATTTGTTCAATCATAAGTTGTAATGAAGTGCTACCTCGCCATTCATTAATGGATAGTTTGTAGGTAATTTGAGCTTTTGTGTTTTTAATAGGTGCTTGAAAAAATGCAATGCCATCATATACAGTGTTATTGTTTGTAAATTTTAAACGGCATTTTAAGTGTTTTTCGCCAACCACTTTTTGCTCAACCAACTCAAACTCACCATAAAAAATTGGTTCATCAAACCCTTGACCCCAAGGTCCAGCATCAATTAATAATTGTGCATTATCTAAAGACAATTCAAATGCCTCTAATTCACCATCGGTTAACAGTTCAACTTTGGGTATTTGATTGCCTAAATGAGTTTGAATAGCATTTGCAAAAGCTTGCTTAAAACCAGTGAAATTTTCAGGCTTGATGCTTAATCCTGCTGCCATAGCATGACCACCAAATTTTAAAATTAAATCAGGATTTTGCCTATCTAATAAATCTAATAAATCTTTGATATGTACACTGGGAATAGAGCGAATAGAGCCTTTTAAATCATTACCCGACTGAGAAAATACCGCAACTGGACAATGGTAATCCTCTTTAAGTTTACCAGCAACAATACCGACAATGCCTTCATGCCAAGATGCATCAAACAAGCTGATGGCAAATTTATCCTCTGTTACTTCTTGCGCATCCACAATGGCTTGCGCCTCATCTTGCATACGGGTTTGCTTTTGTTTGCGCTTTTGATTAAAGACTTCTAACTCTTGGGCGTAACGTCTAGCATCATTCATATTTTCAGTTAGCAAGCATTTAATGCCACGAGAAATATCACTCAAACGCCCTGCTGCATTTAGGCGTGGTGCGACTGAAAAACCTAAATCACTGGCACACAGGGTTGCACTGGGTCGATTTGAGATTTCCAGTAATGCCAAAATACCAGGGACGCATTTTTTTTGCTGGATACGCTTAATGCCTTGGTCAATCAAAATTCTATTATTTTGGTCAAGTTTTACCACATCAGCAACTGTGCCAAGTGCAACTAAATCCAATACATTTCGCAAATCTGGCGGAGTGATTTTATGATTGATAAAATAATCACACTTAATCAAATGAGTTTTAAAAGCTGAAAACAAGTAAAAACACACGCCAACACCTGCTAAATTTTTGCTTAAAAATTCACAACCCTTAAGATTGGGGTTGATAATGGCATCTGCTTGTGGCAGGGTTTTACTGGGTAAGTGATGATCAGTGATAATCACCTGAATACTTGATGATTTTGCCAGTTTTACCCCGTCAAAACTTGAAATGCCATTGTCAACTGTGATGATCAAATCGGGTTGTTTTTCTTGAATAGCTAATTTTACAATTTCCTCGCTCAAACCATAACCATGCTCAAAACGATTAGGCACTAAGAAATCAACAAATTTTACCCCCATCATGCGTAATGACTTAACTGCTACAACAGATGCAGTTGCCCCATCACAATCAAAATCGCCAACAATCAAAATACGTTTTTGATTAAGTAGGGCCTGCTCAAGTAAAATAAGTGCGACATCTAGTTGGAGGAAATTAGGTTTTAAAAGATGGACAAGATTCAAAGATAAATGCGACTCATTAATACCACGAGCGGCGTAAATTTTCTTTAAAAAAGTATGAATGTCATCTGAATATGAATCAAATAAATTTTGGTCTATTATTCTAGTAAGCATCACTTACTGCTCGAATATGAGCATCAAAAGATTTGTCAGAACCTTTGCTACCACCATAGAAAAATGGCACATCAATTGCAATATCAACATCTTGCTCATCCGTACTCCAGTAAGATTTGCGCTTGGCATTTGGAAAAAAATCTGGATTGATAAGCAAGTCATTATCGCCATAAATCAATAAAGTTCTCAATTCTGATTCACTGGGTAAGCGCCAAGCGCTTTGTTTACATAACTTAACTGTATTTAACGTATTAATAAACGCTTGAGTATTACAATTTTTGCCCCAGTGGCAATAATGGCTATAATCGCCATTATCAACTCCTGATTTACCATCAAACCAAGTGTAGGTGTTGTTCATATCTTGTAACCCTTTATCACTTAATTTGACCTCCCATACCAACTTAGATTGCTGGTCAAGTACACACTGATGATTTCTAGATTCGCTTTCAAGAATATTTCCTTGCGCTGAAACCTTAATTAACTGTGCATTGACAATTAAAGTACAAATAAAGAATGACAAAAAAGCGGTTATTTTATACATTGATAATCAGCTGTTTAATTTTATCTGCACTGGCAGATGCCATATTTAAGCCATTGCGAAAATGCCCAGTATTTATTAATAAATGCTCAAATTGCTCATGCTTACCCAGTATAACCTTACCAGAAAGGCTTGCCGGTCTAAAGCCAGACCAATGGTGCTCAATTTTCGCATTAAGTAAAGCTGGAAATCTTTGATAGGCAAATTCATGGAGTAATTTTTGCACACTAATATCAGTACGACCATCAAAACCAACATTTTCCATGGTAGAGCCCACCAGTATTCGCCCATCTGCCCTTGGAATAATGTACCTACCTTGATCTAATACAATGTTCTCTACTACGTCCTTAGTTGATTGTAGAACAATCATTTGTCCTTTCATCGGAAAAACCTCATCAGTAAGTCTTAGCCACTTAGAGCTCCATGCGCCAGAACAAACAACAATATCCTGTGCAAAATAATCTTTATTCTTGGTTTTCACGCCAATTACTTGGTTGTCTTTTATCAATAAATTATTTGCCTGAACATACTCAATGACATTCACCCCTTTATTCAAAATATCAACCTTCAAGGCTTGTAATAACCTTGGATTTCGAACCTGAGCAATGTTAGCAAATAAGGCGCCATTAACATGAGGCTGATAACTAATCTGATATTTATCCATCCATTGTGTCGCTAATAACGAGTCATATTCATCCATCATTAACAAGCCAGATTGGATATATTGCGGGTCAATACCTGTATCTTCAAAAATTTGCAGACATAAATCTGCATAAACTGCTTGTGAGGCAAAACTTAACTCATTGGTCAAATCATCATAACGCCAAGGATACAGTGGGCTAATAATGCCACCACCCGCCCAAGACGACTCTTTGCCACACTCACGCTGATCTAGCAAGGTAACACTAGCACCTGCTATTGCTAATGTTCTCGCACTCATCATGCCAATAATACCACCACCAATCACCAAACAATCACTCATTTTTTCCAATCCAGTATGATTAATAATATCACACCAATACTGATAAAAATATCAGCAAAATTAAAAATTGGATAATTAAATCCATCGTAATGAAAATCAATAAAATCAACAATAGACCCATTAGCAATTCGGTCAATCATATTGCCAAGTGCGCCTGATAAAATAAGTGCTAAACTGATAAGTTTAAACTTATGTTTCAAGGGTGTTCTTAGCATCCAAACACTAATAACAATACTGGCAATAGCAGAAACACTTGATAAAAAATAACGCTGCCAACCACCACTATCAGCCAAAAAACTAAACGCTGCACCGTAGTTATGAACAAAAGTTAATGATAAAAATTCATTAATAGCAAGCGAATAACCAACGCCTAAATATTCATAAGCCAGTAGTTTTGTTAGTTGGTCAAGCGCAATCAGTAGTATAACTAATAAAAAATAATGTCTTGTTTTCATGCTTTATTTGGGTTAAATTTTAATATAACAACAATTGGTATTACAAATCCCACACCAATAACAACCCAAAGCAAACTACCAAGTTCTGTGTAATTTTGTGTACTAATCACAACACCATCTGTCATAACCTCTCGACTGACAACAAAAATTTTGTTTAAATATTTGGTAAGTAAACCAGCAGCAGCAAGTGCAATGTTCATTAAACTTGCCATTAAGGCAAACCAAGTGCCTTTTTTTCCTTCTGGCGCATGAATAGCCACTAATGTTAGCATTAACACTTGAGAGATATAATTAAAAGGTGAGGAAATAGCCGTGTCAACCAATGCCACAGTACGCGCATCAACACCTAGCCAAATGTGCACATCGTAATACATCGCCACAATAGGTATTGATAACAGGGTGCCTATAATGGTTAAAAAGATTAATACTTCAACAATACTCCTTTTAATGATAAATTTAGCAGAAAACCACATACCAGCAAGCGCAATAGCACCAGCAATAGCAGATAATTTAGCAAAAAAAGCCTCATCAAAACCAAGTACATCAATTTGCCACCAATTAAGACCTGCACCCACTGATGGCATTGCTCGATAAACAAAAATAACAATCATTGCCATTTTAATGTGCATAATAGTGCGAGCATCCAAATCAGTAATTAATCCTCGAAGAAAATACAGCACCACGCTAAAAGAAACAATAAAAACAATTTCTTGCGAATAAGGCACGTCGTTATACCCCATCAGTACAATAAAAACAGCAAATGTCAAACCGCCAAACAATACTTGCTTGTTAATAGGTGATACAGTTACTATATTTAACTTAACCAAACTGATGCCTAAGATTGACAATAAAGGCACAAACAACGCAATCATAAACACCACTTCACGATTATCTTTAAAAACACTAGCCAGTTCACCACCAATCCAGCTTGTTAAAAAGATAGCCAAACCTAATGAAAGTCTTGATAAAACCTGAATGGTGGCAAGTTCTTGGTTAATTTTATCCTTACTTTGGGATTTATCAACAACCTCTGTTGTCATAGTGTCAGCAACCACATCTTGTATCACAAACCCTACTACAGCGATGACACTGGCAATAATATAAATAAACTTTTTAGAAAAATCCTGCACAATAACGTAATCACCAATAACAGCAATCATTAATACAGAACTTAATGTAATTAAAGCAGCACCAATATAAACATAAGACTTGCGATTAGAGCCAAAAATTTGAATACTATCAATCATTTGCCCAAAAATCATCTTAACAGTCCAAGGAGTGGTTAACCATACAGCAAGCTCGGCCAAGTCAGAAGCTGACATGTCTAACGCCTCTTTCACCCAAAAATTTTCAGCAATGGCAGTAAAAATACTACTACCATAGGAGAAATAAATCAGCAACAGGGGAGCGTAGCGTATTCTAAGCGCTCGAATGGGGATTAAGAAAATATCCAACATTTATAAAATAATAATAGCAAGAAACGATTAATCATTATAGGTGCTGTGTAGGTTATAATTTACTTTTCTGTTAATAACAAAATTGGAGATTTATGGGCTTCTTAACTGGGAAAAAAGCGCTCGTTGTTGGTGTGGCGTCAAATCGCTCTATTGCTTGGGGAATCGTTGAGGCTATGGCTAAACAAGGCTGTGAAATTGCACTCACCTACCAAAATGAAAAACTCAAAAAGAGAGTTGATAAATGCGCCGTAGCTTGCCACTCAAATATTGTCATTGAATGTGACGTTGCTAGTGATGAGGGTATTGAAAGAACCTTTAAAGAATTAAAAAATCATTGGGATAATTTTGATATTATCGTTCATTCGGTCGCCTTTGCACCACGTGAAGCGCTAGATGGTAACTATATTCAAGCAACCACTCGTGAAAATTTTACCACGGCGCATGATATTAGCTCATACAGTTTTACTGCACTTGCAAAAGCTGCTTATTTCATGCTTAATGACAATGGCGCTTTATTAACAGTTAGTTATTTAGGCAGTATTCGCGCTATTCCAAATTACAACATAATGGGTGTAGCCAAAGCCTCACTTGAAGCTAATGTTCGTTATATGGCAGCAGCTTTAGGACCTGAAAGAGGTATTCGCGTTAATGCAGTCTCAGCAGGACCAATTAAAACTTTAGCAGCATCTGGTATTAAAGATTTTGGCAAACTGCTTGATTATGCCGCAGATAATTCTGCACTTAAACGCAACGTAACTACTGAAGAAGTGGGTAATACCGCTGCATTTTTGTGTTCTGATTTAGCCTCAGGCATCACTGGCGAAATAACCTATATTGATTCTGGTTATAACTTTTATGACAAGGGGCCAAATTAATAAATAAAGGTAATTATCAATCAAACAAGCCCTGCACTTTTTTAGAGTCAGGGCTTGTTTGATTGTCTGCTGAATGTCTCTAAAAATCTATAGCGACTAACAAAGAATTTTTTAAAGGTATCCTATTGTTGATACTGGTTTTTAACTTGTTTTTAAGATACTTTTTATATCTTCTTAGCAGTGAAAAATAGTCATACGTTCTTCATTTGTTTGAACCAATGGCAAGAGTGTAATTGATAGGGTGGCAATTATTAAAGTATATGCACTCTCTTTCCTTAATGGAAAAAATGGCACAATTTCAGGATATTTTTTGCTTATTTTTTTTATTTCATCATACTTACCAAAAATAAAATACGGTATTTATCGGATTTATAATGACGCTCATTAAGCGAAAAATCACAACGTTGCAAATAAGCTGGCTTAAAATGATAGCCTGTAATGGTTTTATCAAGTGCTGATCAAGCATATGAAAATTTCGCATTAACACGCTCAATCAAAAGCTCTTCATGTCCTGAAAATATTGAGCCAACAATATTATGTGCAATATTAAAGTTCTAATTACCACAACCCTTGCTCAACCATTTCTTGTATTTTTTCTATTAGGTCACCAGCTGATTGGCTCAGTTTTCAAGCATCACGCTTACTACCTTGCCCATAACCCCCTCCCCTTCTATAGCTGTTGCTCTACATGGTAGCATACGCCCAATCTAGGATCTAGTTTCAAAAATACTTGCATATTCCTAAAATTACAAAAGCGAACCACAACTTTTGCTTTTCATCGCCAATTTCAAACTCTCCTAAACCTTGAGGTAACGCCCTATTAAACACTCTGGTAAAAGATATCATCTCAGTATCTTTAATACCACTAACAATGATATGTTTAATCATTTGCTCTTCTACTGAATATAAAAAGCACTTGATTGGCAAGTGCTGTGGTGAAATTTCTCTGTCCTTTTGCCAAGAAAAAAAATTTCCAGTGCCCTGTGTGTGTCCGCCCCCAAAAAAAATCAATCCCGTGGCGCCTTGACAATATTGCTCATAAGTATATTACCTTTAATAGGTGTTGTGTCGTATTTTGGTGTTTGATTCCAGCACGCAAAAATCTAATTAATTTAGCCGCCTGAGCATCAGACAAGTTAGATTCAGGCATAATCCGACCTGATCTACTACTCAATATAGGCAATAACATCAATATCAATATTAATTTTATTTTCATAAATTGAAAGAATATTACAATATTTAAAAAGTTTAAAATAAACAATTTATTTAAAGTAAAAATAATTCTAGATTATAAATTTCTACTGAAAACTTTAATTTTTGCTTGAGATTTAAGCGTTTCAAGGATATTTGCAAATACTTCACTTGATTCAAAGCTTAATAAAGAGCTTTCAAGAGTAGCATTAATCGTCTTTATATCTGTCGTTTTAACGCCTGATAATTTGATTACAACCGTATTATTCTCATCCAAATTTTGAGCGCCATAGCTAGAATTACCATTAGTTGGCTTGGACAATGCAAACACTTTATTGATAATAGCCATCTCAACTTTGTTGGAATCTCGTTTCACCCAATCAACATGATGCCATTTAAGTTTATTCTTATTCATTAGTTTTTTGAGTATGTCTTTATCGTTGTGCGTCAATAAATCAACAATATTCTTGGCAAGATTATCAACAAAAGTTTTAGCCAGTAGTATCATTAAATGTGCATTAATTTCATCTTTAACTTCAATAAAGGATTTTTGTCTTTGTGCTAATTTTTTTTGTGCGCGGATAACCATTAATTTATCTTTTGATAATTCCAAAATTTCTGAGTTTTCGCCCTTGTTAAGAACCACGTCACTAAATGCAGTAGTAACAATTTTTTGGTTTAATTGAGTACTACTCCTGTCAAAAAAATCACTTACCTGAAGCTTTAAATCCATTTGATCAACAATTTTCTCTAAACTTGCCTCGTAAGCCAAGTTGGCCAATTGTTCAGTTAAGCTGTAAAACACTTTTTGTGCTTGTGCTTGAGTGTATAAATCAAGTAATTCAGATTTAACTGCATCAAACGGTTTAAGCGTTTTGGCTTTAATATTGTTAAGTTTAATAATATGATAGCCAAACTTAGATTTAACCAAATCACTAACTTCAGCAAGTTTCATTGCAAATACTTTTTTCTCAAATTCTGGCACCATAACACCACGAGTAAAAAAGCCTAAATCTCCTGCGTCAGATTTAGAGTCTGTGTCTTGAGAGTATTGCCTAGCAAGTTTAGCAAAGTCACCACCGCTGTTTAATAGGGTAATAACTTTTTGCGCAGTTGATTCATCTTCAAGCAAAATATGTTGTGCTTGCCTTTCTTCTTCTATGGTAAAGCGTTCTTGTTCATCTTCATAAAAATTAAATAATTCATCGTCACTTACTTTAATATTTTTTGAAATTTCATTTAATGACAACTCAACAAATTCTATTTTTACTTGCTCTGGTGCGAAAAATAACGTCTTTTTATTATTATAAAAATCTTTGACACTTTGCGCATCAACCTTAACTTCTTTAACGTAATCATTAGCGTGAATAGCAATATAACTAAATTGTCGCTGCTGATCATTCAATTTTTGTAATCTTAGAAGTTGTGTTGGTGTTACGAAAGCAGAATCTAATAAATTGTATTTGATTTGAGTTTGAGTTAATTCTTGTAACTTTATCGCCTCATATTTTCTTGTCGTATAACCATTAAGCCTTAATAATTGCTTATATTTTTCTAATGAAAATCGTCCCTTTTCTTTGAATAAATTATTGGCTTGAATAATAGTATTAAGTTCATTGACAGTTGTTTCATACAACAATTCGCTAGATAATTGCTCAAGCAAGTATTTGTCAATCATTTGATTAAGAATGGATTGCTTTAACATGGCATCAAATTCTATGTCATATTTTTTGTCCAGTTCTTGTTGCAAGCGTCTTTTTTGCGGATTGAATTCTGTAAGAAATTCTGCTTTTGAGATGTCAGCACCATTAACAGAAGCAATAATAATATTTGAAGTACCAGTGAAGTATTCACTAATACCAAATAAAGCAAAAGGAATGGTAATCAAACCAACGACTAAATAAGCAAACCAACCCTTAGTTTTGGTTTTGTTTCTAATTGAACCTAGCATAATGATGTGTGTTAACGGCTAATTGATTAATAATCTAAAAACCTTTCATTTAATAAGAAACGGGAATTATAAACGAAAACCTTTGTATGCTTACATGGGTTTTGTTATGTTTCGAAAATTCGGATGTTAGACAAATCGGAAACCATAACAAAGAAAAGTTATGGCGGAGCGGACGGGATTCGAACCCGCGACGTCCTGCGTGACAGGCAGACACTCTAACCAGCTGAGCTACCGCTCCGAAAAATTTTGGTGGGCGCTACAAGACTCGAACTTGTGACCCTCGCCTTGTAAAAGCGATGCTCTACCAACTGAGCTAAGCGCCCAAAAAAAATATGCCCAATACTGTGAAAGCACCGGACATATTATACTTAAAAAATTCTAAGAATTAACCGATTCTTTAAGTAATTTACCTGCTTTAAATGCAGGCACTTTAGAGGCCTTAATTTGGATTGCTTCGCCCGTTTGAGGATTGCGACCAGTACGTGCTGCACGATCACGGACAACAAAACTGCCAAAACCTGTAATGGCTACATTATCACCAGTGGCTAATGCTGAGGTAATTGCGCCTGTCATTGCATCCAATGCACGAGCTGCATCTGCTTTTGTTAAGTTGGAAGTTTGTGCAATTGCTGCAACTAAATCTGATTTATTCATTGACTTTATTCTCCTGTGTGTGAATCTTATTTTGATTAAAAAACATCAAGCTCTAAATTAAACTTTGGTTAAATTATCCATTAAATATCAGCACTGTCAATGGACTTTAATAAAAAAATATACCAAATTTTATCTTGCACTATTTTATTTTATCTTGCACTATTTTTTAGCTGGCTAATGAGTGGCAAAATTTGCCTTTCCCAAATCCCTGGCGTTAATTCACCAATACGCTTAAAACGAATAATACCTTGCTGATCGGTGATAAAAGTTTCAGGTGTTGCATAGACACCTAATTCAAGTCCAAGCTTACCTGATTGGTCAAACACAATCAAATCATACGGGTTGCCAAGTCTAGTTAAGAACATATTGCCATCCTTTTTGGTGTTTTTGTAATTAATCCCTAATATTTGTAATGAGTCGGTTTTGGCTATTTGCATCAACATTTCATGTTCTGCTCTACAAGTAACGCACCAAGAGGCCCAAACATTAACCAAAGATATTTTTCCCTGTAACTTATCTTGAATGGCGTAAATTTCACCAGTATTAAAGTCTTCAACTTCTAAATTTGGAAATGTTTTACCAATTAAAGGCGAGGGTAATTTTTTAGGGTCAAGCCCAAGACCTATATATAAAAAACCAGCCAATACAATAAATAAAACCAAAGGTAAAAATTTTTTCATTGTTTGTTTTTGGTTTTTTCCAGTGCATCCGCCACTTCTGGTGGCATATAGTTTTCATCATGTTTGGCAAGCACTTCAGTTGCCATGAAAACACCGTTAACTAAAGAGCCAGTCGTAATAATACCCTGACCCTCTTTAAATAAATCAGGCAAAATTCCCGAATAACTAATACGAAAGGTGTTGGCATAATCAGTGACGTCAAACATAACCTTAATACCATCACGCTTAACACTACCCTTAGCAACCATACCGCCTAAACGAAAACTTTTACCTTTTGGGGCCTTGCCTTCAGCGACATCAGTAGGAGAAAAAAAGTACAGTAAATTTTCGTTAAAGGCTTTTAAGCCTAAATAACCTGCTAAGCTCACACCTATTACCAGTAAAGCAACCAGTGTCATTCTATTTTGTCGTTTTGTCATGATCATTTCTCTCTTAAATATTTAATGCGCAACTGTTTGATTGCATTTTTATGAATGGAACGAGTGCGTATAAATAAAGTTGCAATCACAATTAAAGTTGTCAAATAAGAAAACCAAATATAAAAAGCATACTTTCCATACGGAAGAAAAGAAAAATATTCTGCTAAGGTCACTGCCTATTGTTCCATAATTATTTTTTTAACCCAGCTAGAGTTTTGCTCTGTCAGCAACACCTCATCTCTAGCCCTCATTAACATAAGTGCGCCATATAAAAACTTAAATGCCATACCCATTAATAATAGTGCAATCAACATATCAGCATCTTGAATGGCCACTTTATTGACACTGAGTGACGCACCTTGGTGTAAGGTATTCCACCACTTAACCGAATAATGAATAATGGGCAAATTAACCAAACCCACAATAGCCAACACTGAAGAGGCCTTAGATGCAGTTTTAGGATTATCAAATGCATTGTTAAGTGACATATAAGCCAAATATAAAAACAGCAAAATTAACTCTGAGGTTAAACGTGCGTCCCACACCCACCAAGTGCCCCACATCGGTTTGCCCCAAACTGCACCAGTAACCAAAGCTAAAAAGGTAAACGCCGCTCCAATGGGTGCTGATACCTTAGCAACCACATATGCTAATTTAATTTGCCAAATCAGGCCAATACCACCTGAAATCGCCAATACCAAATAAATAAACATACTCATCCATGCAGCAGGTAGATGAATAAACATAATGCGATAACTCTCACCTTGCTGGTAATCAATGGGTGCAACAATCAATCCCCAGTATAAACCCACCAATGTTAAAACAATAAAAGGAAATAAAAACCAAGGGATAATTTTTTGACTAATTTGGTAGAAGTTTTTAGGCGAAGCAAACGCTTGAATCCATTTCCACATAAATCAATCCTGTTAATTATTTAGACTTGAAACCTTTGTATAAATAGGGATGATTAGAAAAATAACAATTTTCATCAACTTGATTTTCCATATTTATACAAATATCTTAACTTATAAAACATATTATTTTAGCGACTTATGTGCAACATTATTACGCAAATAAGTTGGCAACGCTAACTTATTGCTAAAATTGATGTTTTTGTTAACATAGGTTAAGTAAAGCGCTATAAGGTTTTCAGCCTTTGGATAAAAATCGGCAATATAAGTACCAATGCCCGTTTGTTGAATAAGTTCATTTTCATAAGCACCCCATCCACTACCCACACCAATAAAATCTTTTTCAAGTGTGTCCACCTCATTAGGCTTTTGTAAACTTTCCTTAGATAAGACTTGGTTTTGATAAATACCCCAATATACCTCGCTCATACGCGCGTCAAGCGCAATGGCAACCTTGTTGGTATTGTATTTTTTAAACGCACCAAATCCAAGCAACTCAAGTGTTGAAAGACCCATTGTAGGAATGTTATGTGCCAATGATATGCCCTGAACCACACTAACGCACATCCTAACCCCTGTAAAAGCACCAGGGCCTTTGGTGTAAATAATACCACTCAAAGCAGATGGTGATAATTGACCGGCTTTAAAAATCTCATCACAAAGTGATAATATTAAACCTGAACTTTTCTCCACACCTTGAACAAAACGAGAAAATATTTCACCTTGAGTATGAAGACTCACTGAGCACGTATCAGTACACGTATCAATTGCTAATAAATTCATCATTTTGTTATTTTACAATTTTCTCAAACTTATGGTAGATAGATAAAATCAATTGCTTGCGATTGCTTGCGTTTAAGTAGTCTTAACAAATGTCTAACTGGATGGTAATAATCAGGACCTTTAATCAAAGCCAGAAGGGTAGCTATTTCTTTTAATGATAACAATGCCAGCTCTTTATTAAAATAAAACCGAGTAACATTGGTAAAATCATTAATACTCGCATTGCCTTTTTAACCTAAATATACAGTATTCATGTAACAATGTAAGTATGGATTTTTTATCAAATAAATGCTTCATACAATAATACCATACCATCTAATGCTTTTTAGCTTTTCGCCCAAAACTTAAAGTATCTACGCTTACCTTGTAAGAAAATGCATCATCAAATAACTGACTTAAATGGTTTAAATACACAGCAAAAATCACCGCACTTAGCAAAATTAAAGTGATGAAAAATTTAACAATGGCTAGCTGTTTAAACAAAATAAAAAAACAAGGTAATAAAAATTTAACTGAATTTTAACAAAATCCATCCGTAAAAGATTTTTTCATACAAGTATATAAACGCTAAACAATTGTTAAAAACAAATAACTAGTATAAAATATCCCTTTCCTTGCTTGAGAGCGCGGCGTTCCAAGCTACTATAATAGCCATAAGGAGGTACAACTCATGAGACATTATGAGATTACATTGATTGTCCACCCTGACCAGTCAGCCCAGGTAGGCATAATGATGGACAACTACAAAGAAATCATCATCACTGGTGGCGGTAAAATTCACAGAAAAGAAGACTGGGGGCGTAAACATTTAGCTTATCCAATCAAAAAAATTTATAAAGCACATTACTTAATGATGAACATTGAATGTGACCAAGAGGTGCTTGATAAACTTAATTATAATTTCCGTTTTAACGATGCTATTCTTCGAAATTTAATAATTTCTGAAGATGAAGCAATCACCACACCTTCAATCATGATGATTAGTAAAGACAAAGAAAAAGGGAGGTCATAATGGCCAAGCAAGTAAAAAGAAAACGCAGACCTCAAATTAAAATCAACACTTTTTGCCGTTTTACGGCAGCAGGCGTTACAAGGATTGATTATAAAGATGTTAATACACTACTTAAAAATATTAATGAAAGTGGAAAAATCACACCATCAAGAATGACAGGCACCAGTGCTAAATTTCAACGTCAACTAACAACCGCCATTAAAAGAGCTAGATTTTTAGCCCTTATTCCTTACACTGACAAACACAAGAAATAGGAGTCTATCATGCAAGTAATTTTATTAGAAAAAATCCAAAAATTAGGCAACTTAGGTGATTTATCCAATGTTAAAGCAGGCTATGCTCGTAACTTTTTAATTCCTAAAAATAAAGTTACGCCTGCAACTAAAACAAACTTGGCTGAATTTGAATTAATTAAATCCGAACTTCAAGCTAGAGCAGCCGAAACACTTAAAAATGCACAAGTAGTTGAGGCTAAGATGATAGGTACTGTTTGTACCATTCAAGCCCATGCAGATGAAGAGGGCAAATTGTTTGGCTCTATCAATACCACTAATATTCAAATAAGCCTGGCAGCAAGCGGTTTTGAAGTTAAAAGACGCAATATCAACATGTCTGAGGCAATTCGCCATACAGGTGAATATGAAATCAGTGTTGATTTGCATACAGATATTACGGTGAATATTAAAGTTGTTATTAGTGCCTCTTAAGAAGCATAAAAACCAACTCATTGTTCCCCATTGTGCATTAAAATTAAAAAAACTCCTTACACGAGGGTTTTTAATTCTCTAAAAAAGTGTTTTTAAAAGCCAATGGATATCAAAAACACCAAAATACCACCCAATTCAATCGAATCAGAACAATCTGTTTTAGGTGGCTTATTGCTACACAATGAGGCATGGGATCGTATTGCAGATATTTTAACCGAGGCAGATTTTTACAATGCCTCGCATAGAATGATTTTTAATGCCATTACCATCCTATTGCAACACAACCAACCTGCTGACATTCTCACAGTTAAAGAGCAAGTTAAAAAAACAGGCTCTGAAAAAACCATTGGTGGCTTTATCTATTTAGCTCAAATTGCTGAAAACACTCCTAGCATTTCTAACATTGAAGCTTATGCTAAACACGTACGTGAATTATCTGTTTATCGCCAACTGATTGTTATTAGTCACGAAATTGCTGACACTGCCTATCATCCAAAAGAAATTGAAGTTCAAGAGCTTATTAACCTTTCTGAGAAAAAAATATTTGAAATTGCCGAACAAGTGACTCGTGGAAGACAAGACATTAGCAATGTAAAAGACATTATTAAAGATGTTGTCAATCACGTACACGAAATGCAAGAATCTAGCGGCATAAGTGGTTTAGAAACTGGCTTTAGCGAATTAGATAAATTAACTTCTGGCTTGCAAAATAGTGATTTAATTATCATTGCTGGACGCCCCTCTATGGGTAAAACTGCTCTTTCAATGAACATTATTGAGCACGTTGCTATTACTGCTAAAAAGCCTAAACCAGTTGTAATATTTACTTTAGAGATGTCAACCGAACAGTTAGTAATGCGTATAATTTCATCATTTGGCCATATTGAAGGCTCAAAACTACGCAACATCATGACTGAAACTGACTGGAACAGCTTTAATCATACCGTATTAGCCTTGGGAAAATCCACGGTTCTTATTGATGAAACCCCTTCCATTACACCAACAGAAATTCGCGCAAAATGTCGGCGATTAAAACGCCAATATCCTGACTTGGCACTAATTATGGTAGATTACTTGCAACTGATGACCGTACATGGAAAGAGTGAAAATAGGGTACAAGAAATTTCTGAAATTTCCCGCTCTCTTAAAGCCTTAGCCAAAGAAATTAACGTACCCGTACTTGCTTTGTCACAACTTAACCGTGCTGTTGAATCACGCCCTAAGGCTGGTAAAGGTCGTATGCCACAAATGTCTGATTTACGTGAATCAGGTTCAATTGAACAAGATGCTGATATTATTGGTTTTATCTATCGCGACCAACAATATCATGATGACACCTATTCCAATCCAGAAGAGGTCGGTAAAGCAGATTTAAAAATTGTCAAGCATAGGAACGGTGCCACTGGTACAATCAACTTAGCTTTTATTGGCGAATATGCACGATTTGAAGATTTAGCCAACGAGGACCAATTTCACGGT